>NZ_BMYS01000054.1 GCF_014652395.1 Advenella faeciporci | reverse complement strand
AGTCGCTGGGTGTAGACCCGAAACCAGGCGATCTATCCATGGTCAGGTTGAAGGCACGGTAACACGTGCTGGAGGACCGAACCCACTAATGTTGAAAAATTAGGGGATGAACTGTGGATAGGGGTGAAAGGCTAAACAAGCCTGGAAATAGCTGGTTCTCTCCGAAAACTATTTAGGTAGTGCCTCGTGTATTACTGCCGGGGGTAGAGCACTGTTATAGCTAGGGGGTCATGGCGACTTACCAACCTATGGCAAACTCCGAATACCGGCAAGTACAGCACGGGAGACAGAGCACTGGGTGCTAACGTCCAGACTCAAGAGGGAAACAACCCAGACCGCCAGCTAAGGTCCCCAAAATTGGCTAAGTGGGAAACGAAGTGGGAAGGCATAGACAGTCAGGAGGTTGGCTTAGAAGCAGCCATCCTTTAAAGAAAGCGTAATAGCTCACTGATCGAGTCGTCCTGCGCGGAAGATGTAACGGGGCTAAGCCAGTTACCGAAGCTGCGGGTGTAT
>NZ_BMYS01000053.1 GCF_014652395.1 Advenella faeciporci | reverse complement strand
TTCTTTGCCGGTTGTTTTGCCACCATTTTGCTGGCCGCCTTTGCGCCGCCACTGGCGGAAGTCGCCTTCAAGTTCGGTCCCGCCGAATACTTCTCGCTCATGTGTCTGGGCCTGATCGGTGCGGTGGTCCTGGCCTCCGGTTCCCTGCCCAAGGCGATCTGCATGATCATTCTGGGCCTGTTGCTGGGCATGGTGGGTACCGACGTCAACTCGGGTGTGGCCCGCTTTGACTTCGGTATCCCTGAACTGCAGGACGGAATCGACTTTGCCGTGGTCGCAATGGGTGTTTTCGGTCTGGCCGAAATCATGAACAACCTGGCACAAAAAGAAAACCGGGTTGATATCACCGATAAAATTGGTAGCCTGTACCCCAACAAACAGGAATTTAAAGAGGCTGCACCAGCCGTGTTGCGCGGTACCATGCTGGGTTCGGCCCTGGGTATCCTGCCCGGTGGCGGTGCAGTCCTGTCGTCGTTTGCTTCTTACACCCTGGAGAAGAAAATCTCCAAAACCCCCGAGCGTTT
>NZ_BMYS01000052.1 GCF_014652395.1 Advenella faeciporci | reverse complement strand
GCATTGGTGGTGTAAATGGCTTTTCGAATGTCCTCCGGATAGCGAAACAGGGTGTTCAGGTTCGGCCAGTGGGCACGCCAGCTACGGCTGATCTGTGGGTATTTGTCATCCCATTGCTGCGCAAACAGCTCCAGTTCTCGCAAGGCTTCCTGCTCAGTGGCAGACTGGTAAATACGCTTGAGCCCGGCAGCAACTGCCTTGTAGTCCTTGTAGGGCACGTACTTCATCGCGTTGCGTACCATATGAACAATGCACAGCTGGATTTGGGTCTGCGGATACGCGGCACTGATCGCATCCGGGAAGCCTTTGAGCCCATCCACGCAGGCAATGAGGATGTCTTTGACGCCACGGTTTTGCAACTCCGTGAGCACGCCTAACCAGAACTTGGCACCCTCGTTCTCCGACAGCCACATGCCCAACAACTCCTTATGGCCTTCTAAATTGACCCCCAGCGCCAGATAGAGGGCTTTGTTGATGACTTGCTTGTCCTGTCGGATCTTGACCACAATGCAGTCCAGATAGACGATC
>NZ_BMYS01000051.1 GCF_014652395.1 Advenella faeciporci | reverse complement strand
GACGTGTTCTCTATTTCCGGTCGTGGTACTGTTGTAACCGGCCGTATCGAGCGCGGTATCATCAAGGTGGGTGAAGAGATTGAAATCGTGGGTATCCGCGACACCGTTAAAACCACATGTACTGGCGTTGAAATGTTCCGCAAATTGCTGGACGAAGGCCAGGCAGGCGATAACGTCGGTCTGTTGCTGCGCGGTACCAAGCGTGAAGACGTAGAGCGTGGTCAGGTATTGGCCAAACCCGGTTCAATCAAGCCACACACCAAATTTGCGGCAGAGGTCTATATTCTGTCCAAAGAAGAAGGTGGTCGTCATACCCCATTCTTCCAGGGCTACCGTCCCCAGTTCTACTTCCGTACGACTGACGTGACCGGTACCATCACGTTGCCTGCTGACAAAGAAATGGTTCTGCCAGGCGATAACGTCTCTATGGACGTTGAGCTGATTGCACCGATCGCGATGGAAGAAGGTCTGCGTTTTGCGATTCGTGAAGGCGGCCGTACTGTTGGCGCCGGTGTTGTTGCTAAAATCGCTGCGTAA
>NZ_BMYS01000050.1 GCF_014652395.1 Advenella faeciporci | reverse complement strand
GTTGATGACTTGCTTGTCCTGTCGGATCTTGACCACAATGCAGTCCAGATAGACGATCGGGTAAACCGATTCCAGCGGGCGCGATTGCCACTCATCAACCTTGTCGATCACCGCTTCGGTGACTTTGGAGATCAGGGTGGGTGAAATGTCGGCCCCGTACATTTCCTTGAAGGTCGCCACGATTTCACGGGTCGTCATGCCTTTGGCGTAAAGGCTCAGGATCTTGTCATCCATTGAGGTAAAACGTGTCTGGCCCTTTTTAACCAGCCTGGGTTCAAAACTGCCATCACGATCCCGGGGCGTGTTCAGCTCGAATTGACCATCTTCTGTCTTGACCGTCTTGGCGGTGTAACCATTGCGGCTGTTGGTGTTATCTGAAGACTGATGCCGTTCGTAGCCAAGATGTTCATCAAGTTCGGCATTCAGGGCAGCCTCTACCGTAATTTTGGTGAGCATCTGGCTGAATTCATTCAGGTCCTTTTCGGTCTTCAAGCCTTTAGCTGCCTCGCGAGCAAACGCTTCCAGTTTCTTTTTGTCCATGTGATCTATCCTTTTCCCTGTGTGGGTGTAATGATAGACGGTTTACACAGTTTTATTTACAGGCTC
>NZ_BMYS01000049.1 GCF_014652395.1 Advenella faeciporci | reverse complement strand
GCCCTGGCAACGCCTGGGTGCCAACGGCATCATCGATATTCTGTAAGGCACAATTGGCGTATCTTCCCATAGCCGTCCCTCAAGGATCATGGGATAATACGCCCCATGTCTGCTTCACCCGTTTGCCTACCTGACCCGAATATGGATGCACCAGCGCTACACGCGATGGTGGCAGACCTGTTGCAGGAGCTCAGCGCAAGAGACCAAATCCTGGCCCAGATGCAGACGATCAAGCTGCGCCAGGAACAACTGCTGGCAGACTATCGTCAAGACAACCTTTACAAAGATGCCAAGATAACCAAGCTAAGCCATGAGATTGCCATGCTGCGACGGGTTCGCTTCGGCAAAAGCGGAGAACAGCTCTCTGGCGTGCAAGGCAGTTTATTGGAAGAAACCGTTCAGACCGATCTGTCGGCCATAGAGGCAGAGCTGGAACTGTTGCATGGTGTTCCCTTGCATGAGCCCAAGTCTGCTAACAAACCGGTACGGACCCGTTTGCCAGAACACCTTCCAAGAGTCACCATTATCCATGAACCGGATAGTACGGTCTGCCAGTGTGGCTGCCAGTTACAGCGCATTGGCGAAGACGTGGCCGAGAAACTGGACTATGTACCGG
>NZ_BMYS01000048.1 GCF_014652395.1 Advenella faeciporci | reverse complement strand
TTGCGATGAGTTTGTGGTGTTGGGATTGACGTGGCCATGATGTTGTCATGGGACACGATTTGATTTTTGAACGACACTTGAAACGCTATTGTCAGCAGTCTGTATAACCTGCAGAGTTATAGGATCAAGCCGCACGGGCAATTAGTATCAGTTAGCTGAGTGCATTACTGCACTTACACACCTGACCTATCAACGTCCTGGTCTCGAACGACCCTTCAGGGGGGTCTAGCCCCCGGGATACCTAATCTTCAGACGAGTTTCCCGCTTAGATGCCTTCAGCGGTTATCTCTTCCGTACGTAGCTACTCGGCAATGCCATTGGCATGACAACCGATACACCAGCGGTACGTCCACTCCGGTCCTCTCGTACTAGGAGCAGGCTCCGTCAAGTATCCAACGCCCACGGCAGATAGGGACCAAACTGTCTCACGACGTTTTAAACCCAGCTCACGTACCTCTTTAAATGGCGAACAGCCATACCCTTGGGACCGGCTACAGCCCCAGGATGAGATGAGCCGACATCGAGGTGCCAAACACCACCGTCGATATGAACTCTTGGGTGGTATCAGCCTGTTATCCCCAGAGTACCTTTTATCCGTTGAGCGATGGCCCTTCCATTCAGAACCACCGGATCACTATGTCCTGCTTTCGCACCTGTTCGACGTGTCAGTCTCACAGTCAAGCACGCTTATGCCATTGCACTATCAGCACGATTTCCGACCGTACCTAGCGTACCTTCGAACTCCTCCGTTACACTTTAGGAGGAGACCGCCCCAGTCAAACTGCCCACCATACACTGTCCCCAACCCGGATAACGGGCCTAGGTTAGAACCGCAAACAAACCAGGGTGGTATTTCAAGG
>NZ_BMYS01000047.1 GCF_014652395.1 Advenella faeciporci | reverse complement strand
GCGCCTGCGCCTGACCAAACGCCTACGCAGAAAGAAGTGCAGGCAGAGCTGTCCGACTTGCAGGCGGAGAATGCTTACTTGCGTGCGGAGAATGCCTACTTAAAAAAATTAAGGGCCTTAATCGAAGCGAAACAGACTGCAGCGCTGCAGAAAAAGCGCAAGTCGTCCAGGGATTAAGGCCCGATCATTCGCTACGCCTGCTGTTACAGGTCACAGGCCTGTCGCGCAGTCTGCTCTATTACCATCTCAAGGCGCAGACGGTACGGGACAAACACGCGGTCACCAAAAGGAAGATTCGTTGTCTTTACAGGTGGCACAAAGGCCGCTATGGCTATCGGCGTATCACGCAAGCGTTACGCAATGCCAGGAAGCAGGTGCTTATCAACCATAAAACCGTGCAGCGCCTGATGCAGGAGCTCGGTTTGACGTCGTTGGTACGCATCAAGAAATATCAATCTTATAAAGGAACCACTGGAGAGATGGCACCGAATGTGCTCCAGCGCCAGTTCGATGCCGATCAACCGAATCAAAAATGGGTGACCGATGTGACCGAATTCAAAATCAAAAACAGCCAAAAGCTGTACCTCTCGACCATCATGGACTTGTCCAATCGTGAAATCGTGGCTTGGCAGATGACACAACGTCCGGTCTTACCGTTGGTGACCGACATGTTGGAAAAAGCCTTGGCTCGGCTTAAACCGTCCGAAAAGCCGATCCTGCATTCTGATCAAGGCTGGCACTATCAACATGCCCGTTATCGTAAAATGCTGGAAGAGCAGGGTATCGTGCAAAGCATGTCAAGGAAAGGAAACTGCCTGGACAATGCGGCCATGGAAAGCTTCTTCGGCATCCTGAAGTCCGAGTTCTTCCATTTAAACCGCTTCGATAATATCGAACAGCTGGAGGCTGGGATTGAGGAGTACATTCACTACTATAATCACAAGCGTATCAAGCTCAAATTAAATGGCCTGAGTCCAGTACAATACCGGACTCAGGTTTTAGCTGCCTAGTTTTTAACCGTCCAACATTTGGGGGTCACTTCA
>NZ_BMYS01000046.1 GCF_014652395.1 Advenella faeciporci | reverse complement strand
AGGAGAACCTGCTCTTAAAGGAGGTGATCCAGCCGCACCTTCCGATACGGCTACCTTGTTACGACTTCACCCCAGTCATGAATCCTACCGTGGTAATCGCCCTCCTTGCGGTTAGGCTAACTACTTCTGGTAAAACCCACTCCCATGGTGTGACGGGCGGTGTGTACAAGACCCGGGAACGTATTCACCGCGACATGCTGATCCGCGATTACTAGCGATTCCGACTTCATGCAGGCGAGTTGCAGCCTGCAATCCGGACTACGATCGGGTTTCTGAGATTGGCTCCACCTTGCGGTTTGGCAACCCTCTGTCCCGACCATTGTATGACGTGTGAAGCCCTACCCATAAGGGCCATGAGGACTTGACGTCATCCCCACCTTCCTCCGGTTTGTCACCGGCAGTCTCATTAGAGTGCCCAACTGAATGCTGGCAACTAATGACAAGGGTTGCGCTCGTTGCGGGACTTAACCCAACATCTCACGACACGAGCTGACGACAGCCATGCAGCACCTGTGTTCCGGTTCTCTTGCGAGCACTCCTCTATCTCTAAAGGATTCCGGACATGTCAAGGGTAGGTAAGGTTTTTCGCGTTGCATCGAATTAATCCACATCATCCACCGCTTGTGCGGGTCCCCGTCAATTCCTTTGAGTTTTAATCTTGCGACCGTACTCCCCAGGCGGTCAACTTCACGCGTTAGCTACGCTACTAAGCCCCGAAGGGCCCAACAGCTAGTTGACATCGTTTAGGGCGTGGACTACCAGGGTATCTAATCCTGTTTGCTACCCACGCTTTCGTGCATGAGCGTCAGTATTATCCCAGGGGGCTGCCTTCGCCATCGGTATTCCTCCGCATATCTACGCATTTCACTGCTACACGCGGAATTCTACCCCCCTCTGACATACTCTAGTCCGGTAGTTAAGAATGCAGTTCCAAGGTTGAGCCCTGGGATTTCACATCCTTCTTTCCGAACCGCCTGCGCACGCTTTACGCCCAGTAATTCCGATTAACGCTTGCACCCTACGTATTACCGCGGCTGCTGGCACGTAGTTAGCCGGTGCTTATTCTTCAGGTACCGTCATCAGTTCCGGATATTAGCCAGAACCTTTTCTTCCCTGACAAAAGTGCTTTACAACCCGAAGGCCTTCATCGCACACGCGGGATGGCTGGATCAGGGTT
>NZ_BMYS01000045.1 GCF_014652395.1 Advenella faeciporci | reverse complement strand
TCACTGCCATTAAGTTAAGCATTTTTTGAGATAATAAGCGGCTTTGATTGACAGTTGAACATGGCTAAAAAAAGCAGGCAATTGAAGTTACCCAAGAGCGGCTTGAAGCGAATAGCTTCAAGCACCATCACCGTCAGAGCGATAAAGCGTTCACACGCGAGCGCCGCCTGTCCTTCGCGTTGGTTGTGGTGTTGATCATGAGGAATAGCGTGAAATCGTTACAAAACGTCGTCAATGAGGCGATGACGGGGTTGGAGCAGCCACCCGTGACCGCCAGCGCTTATTCGCAGGCGCGGTATAAACTGAAACACACCGCCTTTATCGAACTTAACGAGGCTGCCGTCGTGCAAACGCAGTACGGTGATGGTGATTACCTGCGCTTCTGGGGTTTGCGGGTACTGGCGGTCGATGGTTCCAGGATCACCCTGCCGGACAATCCAGCCATGCGTGAAGAATTCGGCACCATTGCCTGGACGAACGGCAAGACAGCGGATATCCAGGGCGAACGGCCTTATGCCCAGGCCTCGGTGTTGTACGACGTACTGAACCGGATCGCCCTGGATGCCACGCTGGGTCAGGCCAAGGCCTACGAAATTGACTTGGCGATCGCGCATTTATCGCATACCCGGGCGGGCGATTTGCTCCTCATGGACAGGAATTACCCCTCCTATCGGATGTTGGCCGAACTCAGCCGGCACGGGCGTGACTTTGCCATCCGCTGTTCGGCGGCTTCGTTTGCCCAGGCGCGGCAGATGCTCAAAGGAGAAGGTCCCGCCAGTCAAGTGGTCACGCTCACGCCGTGCGCCGGTCAAAGGCCGTCCATCCGTGAGAGGGGCTTGCCTTTGTCGCTCACCGTCCGCTTGGTCAGGGTTTTACTGAGCACGGGCGAGTACGAAGTATTGGTGACGTCATTGCTGGACGATTCCCGGTATCCCACTGAAGGATTTTTGGAGCTGTACCAATTACGGTGGGAAATCGAAACCTTTTATGGTTTGCTCAAGACTCGCCTGGCGCTGGAAAACTTCACCGGCCTCAGTGCTGAAGCCGTCCGGCAAGACTTCCATGCCACCGTGTATCTGTCCGGCCTGGAATCGCTCCTGACCGACACGGCGCAGACCATGCTGGACACCAAGGCCACGCAGTATCCGCAAACGGTGAACCGGTCGGTATCGTTCAACGCGATCAAAAACCTGGCCCTGGATTTGTTGCTGACGGGTGGACTCAAAACCGACCAGCTGCTGGAG
>NZ_BMYS01000044.1 GCF_014652395.1 Advenella faeciporci | reverse complement strand
GGATTATGTTATAAACGCTCCATTACAAATTCACATATTCAACATCAGTGGTCGGTTTTTTAACCTTCAGGCTGGCTAACACAGCCGCTTGTTCCGCATCAATGGCGGAGATGCCGGTAACGGGTGCCTGACCATCGAAGGTGACTTTATGCGTCTGAATCCGGCGTAATATTGACAAGGCTCGTTCCGGTGAGCAGATGTCGGGCACCGGATTCTGGTACAGCCGTTCGCGCATGACACGCGCGAGTACCAACGCGATAAAACAGATATACGCATGCGCCCGGATACGATCGGGCAAGCGATGATAGACTGGTCCGATTTCGATATCTGACTTGAGCATCTTGAATCCGCGTTCGATATCGGCCAGGGATTTATAACGGGCGATGACTTCGCTCGCCTTCAGATCCTGCGTATTGGTGACCAGTAGTAGTTTGCCATCCATGGCACGGGCCAGCGCTAATGCCTTTTCGTCAATATCATAGGTGAACAGTTCACTTTTCAGATCCACCCGGATAATGCGCCGTAGCCGTTGCTCACATACTTCGTGGTAAAACCGGGCGCGAACGCCACCGTCCGATAACCCACGACCCCGGCTTCGTTGGCCTTCGTCCTGCGAGTCAAGTTTTCCTACCCACTGTGCCGCTTGGGCTTCCAATTGGGCGATGGTGGCATCACGTTGCGCGGTTTGCTCAGCGGCTCGGTGCCGGTCGTGCGCGACGACCAACCGCAGGTTGTTCCACTGTTCCTCACCCACGATCTCGGATTCGTCAGCGGTTTGCGCACGCTGATTAAATGGTGCCAGCAGATCGGCAAATTCGTTGTAACGGCGGCCTGGTACCGCCAGAATAAATTCCAGCGGTGCGCCCGATGGCAGCACGATTTTTTGCAACGTTTCCAGGTTATCTAACGACAGCAAGCCCCGGTCGGCAACGGCAATGACCCGTTTGATCGGGAAGCGTTCCAGTACCTTGAGTAAAGAAGATTTCAAGGTACCCACTTCGGCCGTATTGCCCGGGAAGACCTCGTGATAAAGGGGAATGCCTTCAGCGGTTTGCACCAGCCCCAGCATGAATTGACGGGCCAGGCCACCTTCCTTGGACTTACCAAACTGGCGGATCTCTTCGTCTGCTTCAGACAGGCCCTCGGCCCGTATAGTGGTCATATCGTAGAAGACAACGGAGAGATCTTCACTGACGAGTGGCCGTACGGCATCGGCCAAGATCTTGTCAATGACGTCCTGGTGTTCAAGCAGTGCGTCCATGGTGCGCAACAGTTGTTGGTGATTGACGGACTCCAGGCTCGTATCAGGCAGGCTGACGGTCTTGAGCCATCGTAAGGTGCCT
>NZ_BMYS01000043.1 GCF_014652395.1 Advenella faeciporci | reverse complement strand
CGCTTGCCCACTCAGCCCGCCAGCCGTATTGCTGAACTGTTGCCGCATAATTGGCAACCGCAGACAGCGATGTAAAAAAACAGGTTAAAGAAAACCGCTGTCAAGATGAGATGGCCGAACGCTTACGATGCACGGGCCAACACTGCACGTCAGCAGGTCATGAAGGCGTTCGCTGAAAATGGCCGGTTGCCAAAGGCGACGCATGTCAGAATCATCCAGGGCGATGCCTCCCTCACGCTGACCCGTGCCTCGCGTCGAAAAGCAACAGACCTTGTGGCCCTCGGCACGCAAGGCTTGAACGCAATAGCTCAACACCTGCTTGGCAGTGTCGCTCGAAAGGTTCTCACCAATGCAAGATGCGACGTTCTGGTGGTTCCCTCTACTGCAATACAAGATGCAAGCTGCTAAGTGCGATCGCGTATGCGGTCAATAGAATGAATTACGAATTTCAGGCGGAGAAAGCTCTGTTTAGTTTGGTTGCAGCACAGGAAGGTGAAGCGATAAATGAAATATTTAAAACGCGTTCAAACGAAAAATCCATGATTGAGATTGCGTTCTCCGCACCTAGACGTAATCAAAACATTCAAATCCCATCCCAGGTGAAGCATGATGTTACCAATCGGGAAAGAAGGCGCGTTTTACAGATTTATGCGTTAGCAACGCAGAATAGACCATCTGAATTACAGCGTTGCGCTATATAAGGCACGGGAAGGTTGAAGATGTGCATACATAACGAATGAGTGCTTGGTATTTTTATTAAGTTTCAGTTTTATAGCCGCCATATAGTATCGCAGCTAATTATATTGATATATGGTCTTATGTGGTAAGCCCGCGCTGTCGCCCAATCTCCCAAGACACTCCTCCGCCGCGCACCGTGGCGGCAAGTTGCTGACCCACCCGCTGTTCGATCACCGGTTTCCACGGTACAAGGCTGAAGCCCATGCCATCATCGAGCATGGCGTAGTGTCCACTAGCGAGCATGATGGAGCGCCGATAGATGCCAGCGACGCGCTGCCCATCGGCTACCTGTCGATGTTCCAGGCCGGTTTCCGTGGCAATGTTCTGCGCGACCTGCGCCAGTTCCCGGTTACGCAGCGTTGCCAATAGGTTGCGCGCAAGAAGCACCCGCTGCCCGCGCTTCTCCGCCAGCCCCTGTTCCACCAAGAAATCGCCTCGCTTCTGTAGTGCATCTTTGACCTCACTGCCAAAGCCCATACCCCCCAACCTCTTGCCGCCGCCAATCAGTTGTTGATCCAGCCAGGTAGCACCGATCACGCGGGCCTGCCGCTCAATAGGCAGGTGCGATTTCAGTTCCACCGATACGCCGCCGCCCAGTCGCTGTGCGTCATACTTGCGTCCCCGTTCTGGCAAGTCTTGCGGTACTTTCCAGATGCCTTCGGTTTGTCGCTCCACCAGACCCGCTCGGCGCAGAGCTTCCAGGCGGCGGGCATGGGCATCGACCACCTCCTGCGGGTCGCGGCCAGGCTTGGCCCGGCCATGCTCAATCGCCAGGTGATGAGCGGTGCGGTACAGGCCATCGACGGCTAACGCGGCGATGGTCTTGTCCGCCGTACGAACGACTGTTGAGCCTTTGATTTCCACAACAGCTCCCATTGGGTACTGCTCCAGTTCCAACCTGACTGGCAGCACCACATAGTGCGCCTTGCCATCGGTACCATCGACGATCAAATAGCCCTTGTCATACAGCTCGTCAGCCAAGCCTTTGCCGGCCACGCGGCCGACAACAGTGCGGCCATCCTCCCCGGGCTGGAACACGGCCAGATCGCGTTGCTTGCCGCTCATGGCGCGCTGCATGGTGCGGATGATGTCGCCGCGTTCGCCCATCGCTCGTAAGGTGGATTCCGCATCGGCACGGACGGCCCAGACGCCGGTCTGCATTTCACTCGCCAACCCCATGCGCTGCAAGCGTTGCAGGCGGCCGATTAGCAGCAGGCGCTGGCGTTGCAGCCGGGGTTGCGCTTCCAGCCGTTCGGTGTGCACCACGCCATCCATTGCCTCGCGCTGCAAAGTGCGGTCCAGCCCAGTCCATCGTTCCTGATCCACTTCACGGGCCATGCCGCGCCGAATCTCCAGTTCGGTGCGCGGCCCCAGCCATTCAGTCGCCAGCTCCGAGGCCCGCTCGCGCATCCCCTGGCTGATGTAGTCGCGAGAAATGATGAGGTCTTTTCCAGTGTCACCCTTGCCACGCAGGACGACATGCGTATGCGGGTTGTCGGTATTCCAGTGATCGACCGCTACCCACTCCAGCCGCGTGCCCAGATCAGCCTCCACGCGGGCCATCAGGTGACGGGTGAAGGTGCGCAGATCATCAAGCTGTTCCGCGTCCTCGGGCGAGACGATGAGACGGAATTGGTGCCTGTCCTCGCGGCCTCGTTCCTCAAAGGCAGCCAAATCGGTGTCATCCTCCATCGAGCCGTAGGCGTTACCCGGTTCGCCATCGCGCCCCACACCTTCGCGCTCGATATAGCGCAGGTGCGTCTCCGTTGAACGGGGCCCGGCCTTGGCGAGATTGATCAGCCGAGTCTTGATGGTCACACGCCGGGAACCGGCCATCAGCGAAGCACCAGTAAAGCGCGCTGTCGTGTGACCGCGCCCCAGTCGAGTACCGGGTCGATGACTCCCTTTGGCGGCCTTGGCGCCGGCCTTACTCGCCTGGCGCAGCACCTGGCTGATGAAGGCGTCGCCGCGCCGCTTGGGCGCTCCTGGACGGATACGGAAGCGGTCATCATCGTTGCTGCTCATGCAGTCCCTCCATCCAAGGCTGTCGCAGCCCAGCGTGCGAAGCACGCACTTTACTCAATGTCGACAAGGTGTTGGCGATCCATGCGGCACAGAGGCGCAGCCGGCGCGTGCCGCGCCACCCCCACGTGCAGACTGCTTTGTCGCGCAACAACGTGCCGCGACCTTTTATCTTGCCTTCCGCCTTTGCCTGTCGCTTTTGNTTTTGCTCCCGACCTCGGCGGCCCGGTGGCGCTGCGCTGCCGGCAGCTAGGCCACCGGCGAACGCGCGAACCGCCAGGATGAGGGCCGCAGGCCAGGCGCGTTTGAGGCAAGATGTCTGCACGTGGGGCGGCTGCGCCGGATGCTGCGTGGCGTGTAGTGCCCAATGCACAGTATTGGCACCAAGACGGCAGACGCAGCGACATGATGGCAGCCGCAAAGAGGACACGCCCGATAGCACGATGCCATGCACATGGATGTGCAGTGAATTGACCATCATGGCTGCGCCCCATGCCAGACCGGACGCGCGACACCGATAACGACGGATGCACTGACCGGGCCGAAATAGCGGCTGTCGAACGACGCGGGGTTAGTCGCGCTCAGCAGGAACAATTCATCCTCAAGGAGCAGGCGGCAATGCGCCCAGGATGGCAGCGGGCGACCCAGCCGGTCGGCAGACAGCGCGACGGCCATCGGCACGCCATCGATACGCACTTGACCGGCAATGATGCAGACGTGTTGCGACGCGACCGCGCCCACACGTTTGAGTAGCGGAATGTGGGCTGGCAGATAACCGCGCTGCGCGGCCAGCGCCGCCGCATCGGCGGGAAGCCGGGCCAGGACGATGCTATCCACATCCAGCCGACGGGGCAGCGAGCCGGATGGATGAAGTGACCCCCAAATGTTGGACGGTTAAAAACTAGGCAGCTAAAACCTGAGTCCGGTATTGTACCGGACTCAGGCCGTTTAACTTGAGCTTGATACGTTCGTGATTGTAGTAGTGAATGTATTGC
>NZ_BMYS01000042.1 GCF_014652395.1 Advenella faeciporci | reverse complement strand
GGTCTTCAAGCCTTTAGCTGCCTCGCGAGCAAACGCTTCCAGTTTCTTTTTGTCCATGTGATCTATCCTTTTCCCTGTGTGGGTGTAATGATAGACGGTTTACACAGTTTTATTTACAGGCTCTCAAATTTTAAGCAATATTACTTAAGTAAACAGCATGATTTTATATCATGGCCTCTTCATTTAAATGCCCTGAAAGGCAAAAAAACTGCTTGCGTTTTTAAAAACAGTTGTGCATGAAGCCTTTTATCAAAAAAGTCATACATATAGTTTGCAATGAACTGAGCAACCAGAGTTGCCACTGCCGCCCCTACCAAACCGTACTTTGGAATCAAAATCAAATTAAGGCCTACATTGGCAACAGCACCTGCGAGAGTACGTTGAAAATCAATTTTTATAAGATTTTCAGCCATCAGGTATTTATAAAATGCCACACCAATAAAAACAAAAACCGATGCCCATACATGAATCACAAGCACCTTCCCGGCAGGTAAGTATTCCTTGCCATACAGTAATGTAACCAGCCAGTCACTTAGCAAAGTCATGATCAGTGCAATAATGATTGCCATCCATACCAAAAAAGCATAAAGACGCTGAATTCTTTTTTGATATAACTTTTTGCTTTCTTTCTTGGCATTTAAAATAGCCGGAAAAAGCGAAGACGTCAAAAGCACAGGTATAAAGTAAAAGGCCTCACTTAATCTTACGGCTGCTGCATAAATACCCACTTCATACTCTCCCAGCATTTCTTTAATCATAATCTGGTCTATACGCATATAAATTGTCACAACCAGTGAAGATAAAATAAGTGGCCATGAGTTTTTAAGCAGTTTTTTTGCCACTTCAACATTAAAGCATTTAAAAAAACTCGCATTGCCTCTGGTTAGATAAGCAACATAGTAACTGACTGCCAGGCTAAACATGTCAAAGCTACTTACACACACAAACCGGAATAATTCAGCCTTAGTCACCACAAGATAAACTTTAATAATTGAAGATAATAAAAGTTGAATAACCTTGCAAAGAGAGACCACCTTGGCCAAAACCTGAGACTGGAAATAAAATCCTACAACCTCGAAGCTTTGAAAAACAAGGCCGGATATAATAATGAAAATGTAAAGATTGGTAGTGGCATCATTGGAAGTAAACGGCACAATACATGCCACTAATATCATTACCAGGAATGCCCCCATGACTTTCAACCAAAAAGCAGTCCCAAGAAATACATCCCGCTGCTCTGGCTTACTTACCAACTCTCGCACCAAAATATCGTCCAACCCCAGCTTGGCAAAGCCTACAAAGATAGCCGTGAAGGCGAGAACATAATTAAATACCCCATACTGCTCAGGACCAAGGTAACGTGCTACCCATATTCCAACCAATAAGCTTGCAATAATACGTAGCACCTGTTCAGCTAACAGCCACGAGGTATTGGCCATATAACGCCATAAGCCCTGATGGTTTTTAAGGGCAATAATTTTACCTAGTAACGTTGCCAAGACTTTTCCTCTGTAAATAAGCATATTGGTTAGAGAAAGTACTCCAGTCAACAAAAATGCCCTGCTTTTTAGCAGAGCATTTTATATTTTTAAATCACCAAAACTGTTCACACACCAGCCGCATGCGCCTGTTGGTCCGCATGATAAGAAGACCTTACCATCGCCCCCACTGCTGCATGGGTAAAGCCCATTTTATAGGCCTCTTCCTCAAACATTTTGAAGGTATCAGGGTGCACATAACGCGTCACGGGCAAGTGATGCTCGGAAGGCTGCAAGTACTGGCCAATGGTCAGCATTTCAATATCATGCTCACGCATGTCACGCATGACCTGCAGGATTTCTTCATCGGTTTCACCCAGGCCAACCATTAAGCCAGATTTGGTGGGTACATTCGGGTGACGGGCCTTGAAGTCTTTCAGCAGTTTTAACGAGTGCATGTAATCGGCCCCCGGACGAGACTGCTTATATAAACGGGGTACGGTTTCAAGGTTATGGTTCATGACATCAGGTACGCCTTGGGCAAAAATGTCCAGGGCCTTTTCCAGGCGGCCACGAAAGTCGGGTACCAGTACTTCAATGGTGGTGATGGGTGAACGTTCGCGCACTTCGTTAATACATTCCACAAAGTGACCTGCACCGCCGTCCAGCAGGTCATCGCGGTCTACCGATGTAATCACCACGTATTTCAGGCGCATTTGCGCAATGGATTTGGCCAGGTTGGCCGGTTCATTCACATCCAGCGGGTCTGGGCGGCCATGGCCGACATCACAGAAGGGGCAGCGGCGGGTACATTTGTCACCCATGATCATGAAGGTGGCCGTGCCTTTGCCAAAACATTCACCAATGTTCGGGCAAGAGGCCTCTTCGCACACGGTAAACATGTTGTTTTCGCGCAGAATACGCTTGATGTCGTTGAATTGCGAGTTGGGTGCGGCGGCCTTTACACGAATCCAGTCGGGCTTTTTCAAACGCTCGGCAGGAATGATCTTGATGGGAATACGCGACGTTTTTTCAAATGATTTCTGTTTTTTGGTAGCGTCGTAATTGGCGTTTTTGGAAGCGGGTGTTACGGCTGAATCGGTACTCATGTATGTCTTACCTTGCAGTTTATCTGGCGCGTGCCCGATTTTACCGGGCAGAATTGCCCATTTTAACGCTATTCAATCGGCAATACTTGAAAACCCTTGAATCCTTACGCGTTTGATTTATTAGGCTGATTTTTATTTACCTGGCAATTGATTGCCTTTATGGGTGGCAGAAAGCAGCAAGAATACCACTACCATGAAGGTATAAAAAGAAAGCGTTCGCATGCCACGGAACATGAGCTCGGTCATGCCGTACATGGCAAAGCCCAGGCAAACAGCGGCCCCCATGGCGGCAAAACTGCGAATGACCACTTGCTTGGATTGGATCAGGCGCTTTACAAATATCCAGGCAGGGGCAAAATATAAAAACAGCAAGCCTAATACGCCCAATGGGCCAAAGCTGCTTAACGCCTGCAAGTAATCGTTATGCGGTTCCCCAAAATCATTGGCGGTGGTTTGCGAGGCCAGGCCTTTTGGCACGCTATGGTTTTGCAATTCTTTACTGAATTGCGCATTGCTGCCCGTGCCGGTTAAGGGGTTGCGCTTCCAGATATCAATGGCTGTGTTCCACAATTGCAAACGAATACAGATAGACTCGTCGGCAATAGGATTAACATGAATACATTGCAAAAATTCATTTTTAGCCAATTCCACCCGGTTTTGTACCATTGGAATGGAAAACAACAAGGCAAAGATGACGGCAATACTGGCCAAGTAGCCAATCACAATTTTTATGCGGGATTTGTCTTTCCAGGCTAACAAAATGCCCAGCAGCAAATACACCGGCAAAACCAGCAGGCCGGTTCGGGTTTGCGTTAACATGAAGCCAGCCATGCCAAGCAAGCCTACGATGATTTTGGCGGTTTTTTCCAAACGGGGTTTGCCGGTTAAGGGCACCCCAATGGAATATAAGGTAATGCTGCTTAACAACAAGGTAATCACCCCATAGCCCACTGCGTTGTAGACATCAGACGTATCTGGCCTGACAAAATCTGGCCAGGACAGATAAGCAACATAAGCAAACGCATACAGCACCGCTGCATAAACACCCCACAGGCAGTGTTTCAGTTTATCTACCGGAATGTATTTCATGCCCAGCATCAGCAGGGGCAACCCTACCGAAAACCGCGCGGCTTTTTCTATTTCAGAGCCCGAAAGATGCTGGTGCGCTATTTTGGATACCAGCACAGCCAGCAGGTTGACCGCGCACAAGATGAACAGGGTTTTGTATTGGTTTGAATAGGCAGCGGGGTCGTTTTGAATGTTTTTACGGTTGGCACCCCATACCACTAAAGATAAAACACACAGTACATAAAACACGCCACTGGGTAAGTTCTGGTTACTCACCACAAACAAAAACATCAATGCACTTATGAGTACAACCGTACTGTCCAAATGGGTTTGATATTTTGTTTTCATGGGGTGAGATGGGTCCTGTTTGGGATTGCAATTGAATTTGTATGCAATTGTAGTATATTTTTATGGAATGTATGCGTTCCCACGCTGTGAAGTGACCCCCAAATGTTGGACGGTTAAAAACTAGGCAGCTAAAACCTGAGTCCGGTATTGTACCGGACTCAGGCCGTTTAACTTGAGCTTGATACGTTCGTGATTGTAGTAGTGAATGTATTG
>NZ_BMYS01000041.1 GCF_014652395.1 Advenella faeciporci | reverse complement strand
GGTCTTCAAGCCTTTAGCTGCCTCGCGAGCAAACGCTTCCAGTTTCTTTTTGTCCATGTGATCTATCCTTTTCCCTGTGTGGGTGTAATGATAGACGGTTTACACAGTTTTATTTACAGGCTCTCAATGAGAGATGAAGCCTTGAAATGGCCTGTAAAATCTTCAAATCTTGATTTATGTTAATAATCAAGAATGTAAATTAAATTTTCAGATTTGTATTATATGTGTCTTAACGTTAATAATGTTTAACACTTATCATTAATTTTTTTTCGCTCATGCTTGTGCTCTTGCTTCAAATATAAAACCTGCGCATCAATCTTGATGTATCTTATGTTTTTTTGAATGATGTGATTTACACCGGAAGCGGCACGGCCTACACTGAAAGTTCAGTGATTCGTATCATTGTTAGCGCAAATGTTTACCAGGGTTTGTATGAACCCTGGTTTTTTTTGTCTGAAAGTTTCCTGCTGTTCAAATCTGCGGTACAGTCTAGACCAATATATAAAAACACAGGAGATATCAGCGTGGCTTCAAAAGAAGAAATTATCACTTTCCTGAAAAAGGATTTTCCACAGAATAAATGCATTGTGCAAAGCGTTGGTGAAAAATTTTCCAGGATAAAATGGCCAGTCAGTCATGACGATCTGCGGCCAGGAGGCACTGTGTCAGGTCCCTCGTTAATGACCGCTGCCGATGTGGCATTGTATGTTGCCATTTTGGGTGAGATCGGGATTGTACCTTTGGCTGTTACCACCAATCTGAATATTTCTTTTCTAAGAAAGCCGGCGCCAGATAAAGATCTGATTGCCGAGTGCCGGCTCATCAAGTTGGGTAGAATGCTTGCGATTGGTGACGTTTTTATTTTTTCAGAAGGCAGTGAGCAGGCTGTGGCGCATGCGGTCGGTACTTATGCCATTCCAGCTCAGGGTCAGGCAAGCCAGCCAGGTGCATCATGATTAATCCCGCCAAGTAAAACCGGGTGTTGATGATCAGGTATCCGGTCTGTCAGTATGATGGGTGTCAAGCAGTGTTTTAATGGCCGTTTGGGTTTTGATGGCAAGCCCCAGGGTGTGTGCGTAATAATCACATACGGCATGATAGTTTAGGTAAGTAATGTCTTGTTGATTGCTGATTTCTTCGGGCAAGAGCATAAGTTGTTCATGAATTTCACAGGCTTGCTCAACTGAACAGGCAGAGTGAAGAAAAGGATATTCATTCTTCTCCCAATGCCAAAACCCGGAAATCTGTTCAATCCCGGTTAATTGTTGGAAATAATGATCCAGCTGCCGGGTGCCTGGTGGATGGCTGTTGAAGAGTCTGTTGGACATTTCGTAATTGAAGTAATTGGCAACATGATCACGCCATTGCTCATCTGCCAGCGACCAGATGGCTAGCTCATCATTGCTGTTCAGGAGATCCCGGGCAATGGTTTTTTTTATGGGCAGGGGAAGGTGTGCGGATGATGGGAGGGTGTCCACCAGCTGGTAAAGGGCTTCCTGGCCCAGGTTAAAACAAAAAGTTTTCCAGTGGCTGCATAGTAAAACCGTAATGGATTTCAGCAAAGGGGTTGCTGTGGCGTCCGGTTCATTGGAGGCGAGCTCCAGCAAAGGATAAATGTCATCACTAATGTTTTTAATAAAGGTAGTGGTGGTTACCGGACAAAATAATGCTGCGTTTTCCATGTCGTCAACTTCTGTGATGTTTTGCTTCATCAGTATCCTTTCTGTTAATGCCGCAATTATACAAGTATGTGAGTGACGGATACGCCTGTTTCAGGATTCCTTGGGGCAAATGCACTCATTTGGCCCAGGGGCTGGGTAATCCATTCTTGAAATGAATATGTACAAAAAAAAATACCGCCAGCGGGCGGTATTTAGCTTGCCTGGATGCAGGATGATTTATTTGTATAAAACCTCTGGAAGCCATAAACCAATTTGTGGAAAGACATAAAGCAGAATGAGTGCAAATATCTGAATTCCCATAAACGGCAGCATCCCCAGGAATATCTGGTTCAGGGTAACGTGTGGTGGTGCCACTCCTTTGAGATAAAAGGCGGACATGGCAACGGGGGGGGAAAGGAAGGCGGTTTGCAGGTTAAGGGCAACCAGAATGCCAAAAAACAGTGGATCAATATTGTAGTGGGCCAGCAAAGGCAGGAATATAGGCATGAAAATGACAATGATTTCCGTCCACTCAAGTGGCCAGCCCAGCAGGAAAATAACAATTTGCGCCATGATCATGAACTCAACGGGTGTTAAATCCATTGATAACACCCAGGCATTAATAATTTCCTGGCCACCAAGCAGGGCAAAAGCGGCAGAGAAGATACTGGAGCCCACAAACAGCCAGCACACCATTGCACTGGTTTTTGCAGTCAGGTACATGGATTCCTTGAGCATGGCCATGTTCAGTCGCCGGTAGGCAAAGGCCAGCAAGAGCCCGCCAAATGCCCCCATGGCAGCCGCTTCGGAGGGTGTGGCAAAGCCAAACACAATACTGCCCAATACGGCCAGTATCAGAATGGCCAGCGGGAAGAAAGAGGCCAGAAGCATTTTGAATATTTCAAGCCGGGCAAAGGTGAAAAATGCATAAAAGATAAGCAGCAAGACCAGACCGGTAAGGAAAATAATCCAGAAAGTCATGGGAGCGCTGGTTTTGCCCGCTTCATCAGCGCTTATGTTTTCTGTGGTTGCGTTTTCTTCAACGGCCGCTTGTGCCATAGGCTCGGCCCCGGGAGGCTCATTCAGGGCGCCTGATGGCTCTGCCAATTCACCTGCCCCGGGGGGTTCTGCCAGGCCACTTCTGTAACTGTCAGGTTGGGCATCAAAAGAGCCAAATCCCATTTCTTGCAATTCATTGTTTTGTTGTGGCGCTGGGGCGGTAACCATTGTGTAGCTTATACCCATGGCTCCAAAGAAAACAATGGCAGGCAATAAAGTGATAAAAAGTTGGTATAGCAGCGATTTTGCCGGTATCCCAACATTGCGCTTTCCTTTCAGGGCGGTTAACAGGCCCGGCAATGCTTTGTTGCTGATGGCATTTTTAATGTTTTCGGCAAACTCGGGCAGGGAAACGCGCCTTTCTTCCTCGGACAAGGGGGGCGCCAGACTGGGCTTTAATTTGGCCAGGATAATGACGTAAACAACATAAAGCACGGCCAGCATGATGCCAGGAAAAAAGGCGGCAGCATACAGCTTGACCACCGATACGCCCGCAACGGCCCCATACACAATCAACAGTACCGAGGGGGGAATCATGATGCCCAGGCATCCGCCAGCGGTAATGGCACCGGCAGAAATTTTAACGTCATAACCCGCCTTAAGCATGGCGGGTAGGGCAAGCAGGCCCATGAGTGTGACAACGGCACCAACAATCCCGGTTGCCGTGGCAAATATCGCACAGGTTATAATAGTGGCAACCGCCAAAGAGCCGGGTATGCGGGCCATGACCAGATGCATGCTTTGGAAGAGTTTTTCAATCAGGTTGGCACGTTCAACCAGATATCCCATGAAAATGAACAAAGGCACGGCAATAAGTACATCATTGGTCATGACGGCGTAGGTGCGCAAAACCATCAAGTCAAGCGTTTGTTCCACCGCCAGCCGTGTGCCCATATCCTGGTAAGCATATAGGGTAAAGCCAACACCCATACCCATTAGGGTAAAAGCGGTGGGGAACCCCAGCATAATAGCCACAACAATCAGGGCCAGCATTAGCAAGCCCATATGCCCGTTTGTGATATCGGCGGGGGCGGGCATAAAAATAACCAGGGTAATAATAATGCCAAATAATATGGTAAGTCCAAACCAGGCTTCTTTTTTCATCTTGTGTTCCCGTTTTTTTCTGTTATGTAGGTGTCTGCTTGGATGATATCTTGCGTTGAAACATGAACCATGTCTTTCAGCTTATCAACATCAACCTCTTCAACATCAATGTCGCGTGATGGCCATTGCCCCTTTTTCAGGCATATGACGCATCTGACGACTTCAACAAATCCTTGCAAAAACAAGGCAAAACCTGCAATGGGAATAATGGCTTTGAATGGGTAAATGGGTGGTCCATTGGCCGTAATGGTAGAGTGCTCATTAATCACCCACGATTCTGAGGCGTAGTTGTAACCTGCCCATACCAGGGCAATAATGCCGGGGAAGAAAAAAAGAAAATAAAGGAGAAGATCCAGGCTGGCCTGTAAGCGAACCGAAAAAAATCCATACAGTACGTCACCGCGAACATGACCGTTTTTGCCTAGCGTGTAAGCGCCAGCCATCATGAAAAGTGCGCCATAAAGCATGTTCATGACATCAAATGCCCAGGCATGGGGTTGATGCAATGCGTAACGGGAAAAAACTTCATAGGTAACAAAAAGGGTGAGTATGAGGGCACACCAACTGAAAAGTTGTCCAATCAGTGTGTTAACTTTATCAATAAAGCGCAATATTTTTCGCATACCAATTCGCCTGGCAGTATTGATCTATGGATGTCACTTTCATCCTGGGCAAGAATGAAAGTGACATGAAGAACCGTAAACGGCAAGAAGTTTACAGAGATGCGTGTGTCCCTGTTTTAGGACTTCTTGGCGGCAGGCCGGGCAAAATAATGGTTATAAGCCATGCGGCGGTTATTGTTGGTGTCCATGTCCCAACTGACTGCCCGCTCCGCAAAAGCCCGCTGTGACTCCTCAATTTCCTTGAACAGAGGATTGCTTTCCGCTTTTTTGGCAACAATGTCGTCCCAGGTGGTTAATTGTTGCTGAAGAATCGCGTCTGGCGTTTTGTAGAATTTGACGTTGTCTTCGGTTTTCAGTTTGACGTAGTCTTGTGAATAACGGTCTATGGCTTTCCAGGACATATCGGCTGATGCGGCTTCAACGGCGTTTTCTATAATGGCCTTCATTTTGTCTGGCAGTGCATTGTATTTATCTTTATTGAATGTGATTTCAAAGGTTTCTGAAGACTGGTGAAAGCTTTGCAGCATGCATACTTTTGAAACATCGGGGAAGCCAAGCAAACGATCGGAAGAGGCGTTGTTGAATTCGGCGCCATCTAACAGTCCGCGATCAAGGGCCGGTACGATTTCACCACCCGGGAGGGCATTAACGGCTGCACCCATGGCAGTGAACAGGTCAATGGCCAGGCCGTTGGTACGGAATTTCAGGCCTTTCAGGTCTTCTGCCTTGGCGATGGGTTTTTTGAACCAGCCTAAAGGCTGTGTTGGCATTGGCCCGCTCAGGAATGAAACTACATTGCCACCAATGGAGTCATACAGTTTGACCAGTAATTCTTTGCCGCCACCATATTTAAACCAGGCCAGCAACATATTGGCATCCATGCCATAGGCGGGGCCGGAAGAAAACAGGGCAAGTGCATTCTGTTTGCCATAGCTATAACCAAGTACGCCATGTCCGCCATCAAGGGTTCCCTTGGAGACGGCATCCAATAAGGCAAAGGCAGGTACAACTGCGCCAGCCGGAAGAACTTCGATCTTAAGTTCTCCGCCAGTCATGTCATTGATTTTTTTAGCAAAATCAAGGGCATATTCGTGGAAAATATCCACGGTGGGCCAAGTGCTTTGAAACCGGAAACTGATGGGGGTTTGTGCGCTGACAATGGCCGGAAAACCCATGCCCACGGCAGCGGCTGTGCCGGCTGCCGCCGTGCCCAGGAATTTACGGCGTGATTCGGTTTGTGGTGGGGTTGCTGATGGTTTTTTTGCAGGACTGTTATGAGCCATGGTTTGTCTCCTGTGTGGCTGATACAACTGGTGATACTTAATAGTGATTTTGTTTGTTGTGCTACAGACTGCGACTCCAGCTAAATTTATACGCACTCTATTATTCATTGTCAAGATCTATGAACTAAGTGTAAGTGCCTATATTTAAATGCATTTTTTTTGCTTTTAATTTTGCCTAACGGCGTTTAATGCTTGGGAAATGCTTGTAATTAAGGGTTTATGCATTCCCACGCAGAGCGTCACTGCCATTAAGTTAAGGAAAATCCATTTAAAAACAATGTTTTTTCTGTCGTTTATGAAAGTTCAACTGTCTCCTTGATGATGACTTTTTACGGGGCGGATGACGGTAGCGCCGTTCCAGAC
>NZ_BMYS01000040.1 GCF_014652395.1 Advenella faeciporci | reverse complement strand
TGCTTGAAGCTATTCGCTTCAAGCCGCTCTTGGGTAACTTCAATTGCCTGCTTTTTTTAGCCATGTTCAACTGTCAATCAAAGCCGCTTATTATCTCAAAAAATGCTTAACTTAATGGCAGTGACGCGGAGCATGGGAACGAGAGGAGTGCCGCACCTGCATGGGGACGAGGCCCTGGCTTTAAGCCCCCTACACCTGCCCCATGGATTCTTTCAGTCGCTGCACAATACCCTGCAAGCGCGGACGGACTTCATTAAGTAAAAAATCGGCAGACAAGCTAAAGGAAGGCCCGCCGCAGCTAAGCGCCATGATCGGGTAATTGGGGCCCAAATTCACACCCACCGCAATCGCATTCACGTCTTTTAACCAATCGCCAAAAGAACACGTGCAGCCCAGGCGCTCATAATCCTGCATCGCCTGGTTAATGCCGGCAATAATCGCTTCACTTGACTGCTCATCCAGCTCTTGCACACGTTCAATTATCTCACTGCGCTCAGCCTGGCTGGCTTCGGCCAGATACGCCCTTCCCATGGAGGACGTGGCGATGGGAATACGGGCACCCACATCAAGACTTAGCGTAAGCGCCGAGCGGCTGCGGCAGTTTTCTATATATAGCATTGAAAGCCGGTCACGGGCGCCCAGCGTTACCATACCCTGGGAAAAATCGGCCACCTCTTGCATCAGCGGACGTGCCAACTGGCGAATATCCAGTTTGGCCAGCATACCCACCCCTAACGACAAGGTTGCCATACCCAAACGGTATTTTCCACTGGATTCATCCTGGGTTAAATAACCCAATTTAATCAGCGTGGAAGTAAGCCGTGAAACCGTTGACTTGGGCAAACCGCAACGCTGCGCAATTTCCTGGTTGCTGAGCACCTTATTACCCGAACGGAAACAGGCCAGGACCTCAAGGCCACGGGCCAGGGCGGTCACAAAATGGCGGTCATCTTTGTATTTTTGTATTAGCGAATCAGTCAGGCTGACTGAGCTGTTGGAAAGTTTGGATAATGTCATGTTCTTTTATTTATAATCAGGAAATAATTGGCCTTGGCAAACACGGGAAAACATGGGCATAAGCCCAGCATTAGCCCAGCGCCACTGCCCTGAAATTTTACCAAATGCTACCACACGGCAACAATAATGAAAACATATTTTGCAATGCAGAATTAAAGGGATTTACGCTAAAACCCCTTCAAGCATTTTGAACTTCATCTCATCCGATTAAGGCATTCACTAAAACTGATTAGCGCAAGGCCAGGCAAACCGTTAAAATCAGTGATCGGAATAGGACATCAAGCAAGCCAGGTACTTGATTTTATCATTGCTTCTGCCCTATTCTATACCGCATTGCAAAACAACAACTTGATTTTGAGGCATCTCCAATGACAAACCCTATCGTTGAAAAACTTCACCAGCAAATGACACTGCCCGTTATTTGCTCTCCCATGTTCATCGTTTCCAGTCCCGCACTGGTTATTGAACAATGTAAAAGTGGTGTCATTGGGTCTATGCCCGCATTAAATGCCCGCCCTGCGGAACTGCTTGATGACTGGCTGGCCCAAATCAGTGAAACCCTGGATGATGTACGCAACAAAGAACCCGGTCGCAAAGTGGCGCCTTACGCCATCAACCAGATCATTCACGCTTCCAATGACCGGCTTGATAACGACATGCAAACCTGCGCCAAACATAAGGTTCCCATGATCATTACCAGCCTGCGCGCCCCCGACGACGTGGTCAGGCACGTGCACGAGTGGGGTGGTTTGGTTTTTCATGACGTAACCACCATTCGCCACGCAGAAAAAGCCCTGGAAGCCGGGGTAGACGGCCTTATCCTGGTGGCCAGTGGTGCAGGCGGTCATGCCGGCAAGCTAAGTCCTTTTGCCATTTTGCCTGAAGTCCGCAAGTTCTTTGACGGACCCATCGCGCTTTCCGGTTCCATTACCACCGGCAGCAGCATTCTTGCCGCCCGCGCCCTGGGTGCGGACTTTGCCTATATAGGCACACGCTTTATTGCCAGCCACGAGGCCAATGCCGATGAGCGCTACAAAAAAATGATTGTGGAATCTTCGGCCAAGGATATTTTATACACCCCGTTTTTTACCGGCATTCCCGGCAACTATCTGACTCCCAGCATTATTGCATCGGGCCTGAATCCCGAGAACCTGACCGAAGAAGAAAAACTGGCCACCAACTTTGGCTCTACCCGCGTCAAACCCTGGAAAGATATTTGGGGCGCAGGCCAAGGTGTGGGCAGTATTGATTCGGTTGAAAGCACGGCCGACATCGTAAAAAACATGAAACAGGAATACGAAGCCGCCCGTCAGCGCATCATGGCCGAGCTGTAACTTTTATGCCTCTGCCCTTCACCCCCCCCGTCATTCATACCCCTGGCGAAGAACTCATGACGCAAACTGTTTTGCTTTCCGAACACAATAAGGTGCTAACGATCACGATTAACCGCCCCGAGCGGCGCAATGCCCTGGATACGGCCACCTATGCCGCCCTTACCCGGGCATTTGAATCGGCCACCGGGCGCAACGACTTGCACGCGATTATTCTGCAAGGCGCACAACAGTACTTTACCGCTGGCAATGACCTGCGTGATTTCCAAAGCAGGCCCGAAGGCGAAAGTGCCGGCCTGCGTTTTTTAAGGGCCCTGGTTAACACCGATATTCCCGTGATTGCCGCGGTGGAAGGCGCCGCAATTGGCATTGGTGTTACCATGCTAATGCATTGCGATTTTATTATTGCCGCCAGCGACACGATTTTCCGGATTCCTTTTGTACCCTTGGGGTTATGCCCCGAAGGCGCTTCCAGTGTACTATTGGCACAGTATGTAGGTATCCGCAAAGCCAACGAGTGGCTGTATCTTGGCCAGCCTTTTACAGCACAAGAAGCCTTAGAGAGCAAATTCATTAACGAACTGGTTGCTCCGGGCGAAACGCTGGACAAAGCAAGTAAAATTGCAAATACCATGGCCGCACAGTCTTTGTTATCATTAAAAACCACCAAGTCCCTGTTGAAAAGGACTTTAACCCCGTTAATTAACGAATCCCTTGACTGCGAACGTGAAGCCTTTATCAAGTGCCTAGTTTCTGACGAGGCACAGGCTGCATTCCAGCAATTTTTTACTAAACCAGAGAAGTTGAAATCATGATTAAAGATCAAGAAACCCAGACATTATTAGAGGACAGCCTTCGTCGTTTTATTAACGAAGTACTTGTCCCGGCCGAGGAGCAAGTCGCGGAAACTGATCAAATCCCCGCGGAAATCATTGAACAAATGAAAGAACTGGGCCTTTTTGGCCTGACCTTGCCCGAAGAGTACGGCGGCCTGGGTTTGACCATGGAAGAAGAAGTGCGGATTGGCTTTGAACTGGGCCAAACCTCTCCTGCTTTCCGCTCATACATTGGTACCAACAACGGCATTGGCGGTTCTGGAATTGTGATTGACGGTACGCCCGAACAAAAAGAAAAATACCTGCCACGCATGGCTGCCGGTGAGTTGATTGGCTCTTTTGCCCTGACCGAGCCCGAAGCCGGTTCAGACGCCGGTTCACTGCGCACCACAGCGGTCCGTGATGGCGATTTTTATGTATTGAATGGCACCAAACGCTATATTACCAACGCTCCACATGCCGGCATTTTTACAGTCATGGCACGCACTTCCAGCGAGATCAAAGGTGCAGGTGGCATTTCCGCTTTTATCGTGGAAGCCAACACACCCGGTTTGTCATTGGGCAAAATTGACAAGAAAATGGGCCAGAAAGGCGCTCATACTTGTGACGTTATTTTTGAAAACTGCCGTATTCCTGCCAGCCAGCTGATTGGTGGCGTGGAAGGCGTTGGTTTCAAAACAGCGATGAAGGTGCTGGATAAGGGTCGCCTGCATATTTCTTCTATTGCAACGGGTGCCGCCAAACGTATGTTGCGTGACGCACTGAATTATGCCAAAGATCGCAAGCAGTTTGGCCAGCCTATTGCCAATTTCCAGCTGGTGCAAGGCATGCTGGCAGACAGCAAAGCTGAAATTTATGCGGCTGAGTGCATGATTCTTGATGCGGCCCGTCGTCGTGACGCAGGCGAAAATGTATCCGCCCTTGCTTCTTGTGCGAAGTATTTCTCTACCGAAATGTGCTGCCGCGTGGCAGACCGTGCGGTGCAGATTTTTGGCGGTGCGGGTTATGTGTCAGAGTACGGTATTGAACGCTTCTATCGTGACGTTCGTTTGTTCAGGCTGTATGAAGGCACTTCTCAGATCCAGCAAGTTATTATTGCCAAGGATTTGATCCGGAATGATTCCATCTGATTCTGATTGGAGGTATCAACCAGTTTGGATGCACTAAGATTAGATGCACCAAGCTGATCGGATGCACCAAGCTGTTTTAGATACCCTAAGCTGATTAGATGTTGATGCGCAGTCTGAGACTTAATGTCCAGACTGCGTTTTCCATTCCCCTCCCGTGGAGGGGTGGCAGGCGAAGCCTGACGGGGTGGTTGCATAAAAATAAGGCAATCAAACGAAGCAACGGGGTGGTTGCATAAAACAATAAGGCAATCAAACGAAGCCACAAGGTGGTTGCATAAAAAATGAAGCAATCAAACGAAGCCACAAGGTGGTTGCATAAAAAATGAGGCAATCAAACGAAGCCACAGGATGCTGTCATAAAGCAATGGGTTGATTGAATAATTTCCAGGCGGATGTTTTCCTGAATTCTATTTTAATAGCGGTGTGGAAAGTGCAGCCCCCTTTGCTCTGACGCCGCTACGCGCCGAAGTCGCTGCAGGGGACTGCACTTGTCACACCTTTTGCCTGTTTTAGAAAGAAATGTTTGTACCCGTTTTCGGGTAACTAAAAACAAGGCAGCACAACAAATATGGATAATACCATCCAGTCTTCAGTTTGCTGGCAATGGATTTTTAACATACAATCAAATAACAGGAAGCCAAAATATTTTCAGGTATCAGGGTGCTTTTCCTTGCGGGATACCTATCCTGCTTAGCACATTTAACCCACATTTATAGGAGATTACCATGCGTACATTTAACCGTGCAAAGCAATTCTGTGAATTTGTGGGCAAGAAGCTTATGTCAACTGAACAAGCTTCCTCATTTAAAAATGATGTCCTTATTTTGGATAAAGACGGAAGTATGCGCCTGAATTATAAAAATGAAAAAGTTCAAAAAAACATTAAGGAACACCTGAAAAGCCTGGAAAAAATCAATTTAAAAGGCCGTTAAGTGGCCTTAATTCTTGTCCTGATTATTCTGGTTTTAGGGTACAGGTATTGCACAGCAATTCCTGTTCAACAAGCCATATTAAAAAGAAGCGCTGGCTGGGAGTCATATGTATTATTAGGTCATCATGGCATAACCATTATTTTTCAAGGTTTGCTTGCCTTTCTTATTTTTGTGATATTTGGATATGTCTTAACTGTAACTCTTGCCCTACCCAAACTGGCATTTACACTAGAAAATTATGATCCCATTAATTGGTTTACAGAACTAATATGGTTTAAACAAATTGCACAGATTGATGTCTGGATGGCAGGTGTCATACTTTTTTCAATGGTGATGTGCCAGCATAAAATTAATCAAGATAAGAAAAAACAGGCGGAAATGTACAATTGGACATCGCAATTAAGAAATCTGGATGCAATACTTGATATCGTAATTTATGCTTCCTCTGAAATCAAACCAGTAAAAATATCCTTGAAATCCAGAAAAGTCTATGTTGGTGTTATCGTTAGTGAACAGTTCGAACACATTGACTCAGACAATATAGTCATCATCCCCTATCTGAGTGGACACAGGGAAAAAGATACTTTAGTCGTTAATTTTGATCATAACTACCTTGAAGTATATAAGAAAAACAGCAACAATAATCGCGAACCACAAACAGATACCACCTTCCCGGTAGACATGAAAGAGTTTAAATGTGTCATCCGATTAAATGAAGTTGAAAGTATTTCGTTATTCGATTTTAAGTATTATCAAGACTTTCATCACGAAGAAAAATAAAGAGCCTGTAAATAAAACTGTGTAAACCGTCTATCATTACACCCACACAGGGAAAAGGATAGATCACATGGACAAAAAGAAACTGGAAGCGTTTGCTCGCGAGGCAGCTAAAGGCTTGAAGACCGAA
>NZ_BMYS01000039.1 GCF_014652395.1 Advenella faeciporci | reverse complement strand
GAGGCGATAGCCACTCTGGCCGGACAGATACTCTTGGACTAATTTGATTTTGAACGGCAAATCATATTTTGTCATTGAAAAGACCCCTAAAAGTTGAATGGGTGTCCAACTTTTTGGGGTCAGTTCAGAGCATGGGAACGAGTACGAGTATGAGTAAACGAGTAACCTCAGATGCAACTCGCTCCCACGCAGAGCATTCAACTTGCTCCCATGCTCCAGCGTGGGAGCCGGTGGTACAAGTAATAAAATATTAAGTTTTATTGCACCTTTATATTTGATTCCTTCACGATATTGCCATACAGCTCGGAATCACGTTTAATCAACTCGCCCAATTCAGCCGGTGTACTGCCAACCGGCACAAAACCCGCATTCTTGAACTTCTCAATCACCTCCGGGTCTTTAACCACCTCGGTAATTTCTTTTGAAACACGATCAACAATCTCTTGTGGCGTACCGGCCGGGGCCATCAGGGCGACCCATGAGTTCATCTTGAAGCCCTTGAACCCTGATTCATCCAGCGTGGGCACCGATTCTTCGCCTTCATACTTCTCTGAAGAGGTGACTCCCAACACATTTAATTTGCCTTCTTTCACATAAGGCATGGGTACCAGGATGGGATCAAACACCATGGAAACCTGACCGCTTAACAAATCAGCAAGAATAGGGGCGCTGCCTTTATACGGAATATGATTCATCTCAAGACCCGCAATCTTCGCAAAATGCGCACCCGTTAAATGCGCACTTGAACCAATTCCGCTAGAGGCATAATTCAATGGATTTTTCTTGCCATACTCAACCAGCTCTTGCACCGAATTGACCGGCAGTTTCTTGCTGGTAAACAAGAACAGCGGCAAATCGGCGATATGTGAAACCGGTGTGAAATCTTCATTGGAATAATTCAGCTTATACAAATGCGGATTCGCGGAATAAGCGGCCAAGACGGTTACGAATGTATAGCCATCGGGTTTTGCCCGGGCAACCTGTGCGGTGCCAATCGTGCTGTTGGCGCCGGGTTTGTTTTCGATCACGATGGTTTGTCCCAGACGGTCGGACAGTTTTTGCATAACCACCCGCGAAACCGTATCGGTAGATCCACCAGGGGTGTAAGGCACAATCACCGTAATAGGCTTGGACGGCCACTTGTCCTGAGCCACGGCACTTTGTGAAAACATGAGCGGACTTACCGCTGCCAACGTTGCCAATACCAATTTTTTCATTATATAAAGCCTCCTGTGTTAATTCTGCAATGCGGAATATGATTTTATTTATTAGGGTTAATGATAGATGTTTTACCTTGATAAATCCAACTATTATTAACCGTATAGTGGAAACTCCTTACTTAAATACGGAATGTTTTTTGCCGACTATTTGCCACTTTATTGATGGAAATGGTGGGCCATCACTTTCATATGAATATATAAGCCATCAGGAAACGAGACATGACCTTCAGCTTGCAAAGTATTAAAACAATAACCTTGCCCGCGCTAGTGGCCGGCCTTTTAGTGGGTGCACCGGCTTTTGCGCAAGATAACTATCCGTCCAAACCCATTACCATTATTGTGCCCTATGCCCCTGGCGGGACCACAGACCTCATTGCCAGGGCAATGGCGGACAGTCTTTCCCGTCAGCTTAAACAAACCGTCGTCATCGAAAATAAATCGGGGGCGGCCGGTTCCATGGGCGCGAATGAAATGGTTAACACCAAGCCCGACGGATATCGCCTGGCCTTGTCTCCGGTTGGTATTTTCCGCCAACCCTATTTGCAGCAAACCCGTTATGATCCCATCAAGGACTTAACTTATATTGCCGCTTTTGCAGAATATGATTTCACCATTTCCGTGGCGGCTGATTCTCCCATCAAAAGCGTTAAAGAGCTGGTGGAATATGCCCGGAAAAACCCGGGTGAGATTGATTACGGTACACCCGGACGTTTTACCGGCAATCACGTGGTCATGACCGAACTGGGTACGGCAGTGAGTGCGAAATTTACCCATATCCCTTACAAGGGAGATTCGGAAAACGTCGGTGCCCTGATGGGCGGGCATATCAAAACATCCGTTGTGTCCAATAGCGTGATTCCCTTCGTTCAGTCAGGCAAGGTCAGGATTCTGGCAACCGCTGCCGAAACGCGTCCTGCCGCTTTTGCCCAGTATCCCACCCTTAAGGAACTGGGCTATCCGGTGGTGATTCGTTCTCCATTGGGCCTGGCGGGTCCTAAAGGATTACCTGATAATATTGTGTCCACATTGGAAAAAGCCGTAAAAGTGGCCATGGATGACCCGGCAGTAATCAAAGTGTTAAAAGATTATGGAATTCGCACTGACTACATGGATGCTGCCCAGTACACTGAATTTGCACAGAAAACGTTTGAGGAAGAACGCAGTATTGTAGAAAGAATGAAACAGGAATCCTGATCCCGCTACGGAAAATCCCAGGCTGGAAATTACTCTCCCCTGTACGCGAGTACCGGGGATTTTTTTATTGAATATTCATTTCTTGCGTTAAATCATTCCACAATGCAAAACATGATTTTATAATATTGATTCAATTAGCCGGTCTGATGCTAAGGCAATCAACCCGTCTAATGATAGAATATACCAATATGGTTACCGGGCGCTGTGCCTGATATTATTCCGATCACGGAAGCAGGAGATATTTATCTATGAAAAGACTCTATAAATTGGCTGTATTAAGCACCGCCGTAAGCGCTGCTTTTTTTACCCCGGCAACAATGGCAAAGGGCGCTGACAGTTACCCCAGCAAACCCATTACACTGGTTGTTCCTTACGCGGCGGGTGGTACCACCGATCTTATTGGACGGGCATTGGGTGCAAGTTTGTCCAAACAGCTTGGTCAAACCATTGTGGTTGAAAACAAACCCGGTGCGGCCGGCTCCATGGGCGCCAACGAAATGGTTAATACCAAGCCTGACGGCTATAAATTGGCCCTGACTCCGGTTGGTATTTTCCGCCAGCCTTATTTGCAGAAAACCCGTTATGACCCTGTTAAAGACCTGAGTTACATTGCGGCTTTTGCCAGTTATGACTTCGCGCTGGGTGTTGATGCCAATTCTCCTTATAAAACACTTGATGACCTGCTCAAACACGCCAAAGAAAAACCCCGTGAATTGACCATCAGCTCTCCGGGACGTTATTCCGGTAACCACGTGGCCATTGTGGAGTTAGCCAAGGAAGCGGGCGTTCAAGTGACTCACGTTCCTTACAAATCAGACTCTGAGGCCATTGGTGCCTTGATGGGGGGCCACCTGGACGCGGTCATGTCCACCAACGTCATCATTCCATTCATGGAGTCTGGCAAGGTGCGTGTATTAGGTGTGGCGGCAGAAAAACGCCCTGAAGCCTTTGCTGATATTCCCACCCTGACCGAATCCGGTTATTCAGTGGTTATTCCTTCTCCGCTGGGTATTGCAGGTCCCAAAGGCTTGCCGCAGGAAATTGTTGAAAAACTGGATCTGGCAGTGAAAGCGGCCATGGAAGACCCTGATTTTCTTAAAGTTATCAAGGATTACGGCGTAAGAACCTACTATATGGATAACAAGGCTTATACCCAGTTTGCCATTGAAAACTTCGAGAACGAAAAGGACGTGATCGAAAGAATGGGCGACGAGTAATTCTAACGCTTCATTGACGTCATCAAAAAATCCAGCCTATTGGCTGGATTTCAAAAAAAACCCGGGAAAGCCGTCTTTAATATCGGCATCCCGGGTTTTTTTAATAATAATTGGCTGCTGCTATTTGCCAGTCTGGCCAACCGCATGCGGAGCGCTTCGCACGGGCTGTCCAGCTTGCAAAAAATCAGGCAAAGACGCGGAAACGCTCTTCATCATCCATAAATGCTTTTTCACCGGCAGGGGCTTCAATGCTGCCAAATGGCATTTGGGCACGCAGTTTCCAGCTGGCGGGCAGGTTCCAGCGGGCCATTGTTTGCTCGTCGATGATGGGGTTGTAATGTTGCAATGATGCGCCAATGTTGTGGTCAGCCAGGGCCAGCCATACCGCGTGCTGGGCAATGCCAGAGGCCTGCTCGGACCAGATCGGGAAGTTGTCTGCGTAAGCGGCGAATTTTTCCTGCAGGTCTTTGACTACGTCCTGGTCTTCAAAGAACAGAACGGTACCGTGACCGGCACGGAAACTGTTGATTTTGGCTTCGGTGGCGGCGAAAGCATCGGCCGGTACAATAGCGCGCAGGGTATCTTCAACGATTTGCCAGAAAGCGTCGTGTTCGCCGTTGAACAGGATAACGGCACGTGAACTTTGTGAGTTGAAAGAGGAAGGTGAATTGCGGATGGCTTCCTTGATCACGGATTCGATGGTGCTGTTGTCGGTGTTTACGTTGCGACCCAATGCGTAGATGCTGCGACGGGACTTCAATTTATCTAAAAAACTCATGTCTAACCCTTTTGAAAAAAATTATTCAGTTCCTGTTCATTTTTACGTTGCCATTCGGAACCTGACATGGCAATTAAACGTTTCATGACAGCCGTTTAGCGGGCTATCATATCAAATAATATAACTTCTGCTTGACTGGCTTGCTGGATCTGGATCCGTGATTCGGCGGTCAGCTTAAGCGCGTCACCTGTATGCAGTTCCTGGCCGTTAATGGTGATGTCACCCTGCACAACATGGATGTAAGCAATGCGGTCATGGGCCAGTGTGTATTCGGGTGCCTGCTGGCCATTAAAAATACCCGCATACAGCCTTGCATCCTGGTGAATACGCACAGAGCCTTGTTCACCACTGTCAGATGCGATCAGGCACCACTTACCCTGTTTGTCCTCGTCGCTGAAAACAGCCTCTTCATAGCTGGGTTCAACATCTTTCTGGTTGGGATAAAGCCAGATTTGCAGAAAATGTGATTCTTCTGTTACGGAAGGGTTGAACTCGCTATGCAAGACACCGGTGCCGGCACTCATGCGCTGAACCTGGCCGCGACGCAAAATGGAACCATTACCCATGCTGTCTTTGTGCTCAAGCGCACCTGACAGCACATAGCTGATGATTTCCATATTTTCATGGCCATGGGTGCCAAAGCCCTGGCCTGGATCTACCTTGTCTTCATTAATAACGCGAAGCGGGCCAAAACCCATTTGTTTGGGGTTGTAGTAGCTGCCAAATGAAAATGAATGGTGGCTATCCAGCCATCCGTGCTGGACGTGTCCCCGTTCATGACTTCTGGTGATAGATAACATGTCATATTCCTTTCATATAAGAACAGTTTATTTGAAAATTTATTTTTCTTATAAAAACTGTTTAAATTCAATATGTAGGTATTATCATTTATTTATTCTGGTTTGAAAAACGGAATGTTTTGCGGTGTATCATCAAATTATTTGAATATAATGGTTTGCTTAATGGTCAACGATCAACAATCAACGATCAACGATCAACAGTTTGGTGGCCTGTTTTGCGAAATGGATTAAGGATTTCTCATGTTCAAGATCAGTCTGGAAGCTTTGAATTTGCTGGATGCAATTGACCGGCACGGTTCATTTGCCGGCGCTGCCAAGGAATTGTTCCGCGTCCCTTCGGCAGTTTCTTATACGGTGCAAAAGCTGGAAGAAAACCTGGATGTTAAATTGTTTGTACGCAACGGCCCCAAAATCAGTCTGACCCGGGCCGGAGCCGAATTGCTGAAAGAGGGAAGGGTGCTGATGCAGGCAGCGGCCGAGCTTGAAAACAGGGTGCAAAGGGTGGCTAGCGGCTGGGAAACCGAGTTGCGGATTGGTGTCAATACCATGTTTTCTTCACTTTGCCTGAAGGATGATTTGCAGGCTTTCCACCAGGAAACCAGTCAAACGGGTATACGGATTTCAGAAGAGGTGCTGTCGGGTACCTGGGAGTCGCTTCAGGATGGCAGAACCGATATTTTCATTGGGGTAACGATTGACAATATTTCTTTGAGTGGCGAGTACCATACGCATTTGATCGGGCAGATGCCGTTTAGTTTTGTGGTGTCACCCAGTCATCCACTTGCGCAGATGAATCGCCCCTTAACGCAAGCCGATTTACTGGCGCATCATGCCATTGTGGTGTCGGATTCGGCCCGAAGACTGCCGGCCCGCACGGTAGGGGTGCTGTCAGGGCAGTCCAGTATTACGGTGCCCAATTTGCTAAGCAAGTTTGAATATCAAATGGCGGGGTTGGGGTTTGGGTTTTTGCCAGCGCCTTATGTCGAAGAGGCGGTGCGCCAGCGTTTGCTGGTTGAAATGGAGGTCAGCATTCCGAAACCGATAGAGACGCTGTATGTGGCGTGGCGCAATGACTCACCAGGCAAGGCGCTTGCGTGGTGGCAGAGGCGCTTGGCAAGACCCGATTTGTTTGAGCGGATGGTGGCGTTTACCAGGATGCAGTTGTATAAACGGCCGCAGTTGTTGCAGATTGTTTGATGGGGGATTTATTTTGAGGGTGTAAATAATTCTGTGTAACCGTCTGGGTTATATATAATCGCTGATGCGATCCTCAAACTCGATAATAAACCGATTCAGTGCAAGCTTCCAGTTGCGAATGGGCATGGTCCATTTTTTG
>NZ_BMYS01000038.1 GCF_014652395.1 Advenella faeciporci | reverse complement strand
CGAAAAAAACACCACCGGTTTGCTCCGACGCCCCTGCGGGCCGAAGTCGCTGCACCGGTGGTGTTTTTTTCGCCTTTTACTGGTTTGGACGGATGGGTTCTTTTTGAGAAAATACCATCCCGTCGCTGCGAGGGACGTATCGGGTTTATTCAAAACCACCCCGGCGCTGCGAGGGACGTATTGGGTTTATTCAGAACCACCCCGGCGCTGCGAGGGACGTATTGGGTTTATTCAGAACCACCCCGTCAGGCTTCGCCTGCCACCCCTCCACAGAGGGGAATTTGTTGAACTTTTTTCAACGATAAAAAGGGTTTGGATAATTCCCCTCTGTGGAGGGGTGGCGCGCAGCGCCGGGGTGGTTCTAAACAAGCAGATACGCCTATCGTAGCTCCGGGGTAGTGATCCCACGCGGGTGCATGGGATCAAGCAACGCGGGAGCATGGGATCAAGCAAACAAGCAGATACGCCCACCGTAGTTAACGCAAACCGCTTTAATGGTTCACCACCCGCTAATCCCCGCAATTCCGTGCGCGCCGTTTTGTTGGGCGACGGGCAGCAGGGTTTCATTCATGCCGCCAATGGCAAAAACAGGCAGGCCGGCCTCGTTGCCCAGTTGGGCGAAAGTTTCCCAGCCCAGCGGGGGCTGGCCGGGGTGGCTGGCAGTGGGCAAAACGTGGCCAAGGACGGCGAAGTCGGCCCGAAGGATGTTGGCGTAGAGCAGGTCCGCCAGGTTGTGGGCCGAGACACCTGCCAGTTTATCTTCAGGCAAGGGCCGTTCTTCCAGCAGGAGGGCATCCTGGGCCCTTAGTTGCACGCCATCGGCCAGGCTCCACCAGGCTTTGGGGTGGATGCTGTTGATGATCAGGCGGGCACCTTTTTGGTGGCAGCGCTGGTGTATTTCCAGCATGAGTGCTTTCAGGGATTCGGCTTTGGGGCCTTCGTCCCAGTTGGGTTCGCGCAGTTGGAAAAGGCGGATTCCGCGGTCCAGCAGTGAGTCCAGTTTTTCCAGCCAGGCGGGAGCGTTGGCGGCCGAGCCGATGGCGCTGATGGCGTAACGGTTGGGGATGCCCAGCCATTTAAGCGGGGGCAACGAGGCGGGTAACAGTTGGCCCAGTTGTTCTGCGCTTTCCGGTTGGGTCCAGGCCAGTTGCTGGTTTTCAAGGCCGGTGGGTGTGCCTTGCCAGCGGGTGACTTTCCAGAAGGCAAGATGTACGATGTTTTTGGGATATTCGTGAACAAAGTTGACCCATGGAGTGGCTTGTTCGACAGTGATGTCGAGTTCTTCTTTCAGTTCGCGGCACAGGGCCTGGTGTACGGTTTCACCGGCTTCTATTTTGCCACCGGGAAACTCCCACCAGTCTTCCCAGGGTTTGCCTTTGGGGCGTTGCCCCAGCAGTATTTCGCCGTTGTCACGGATGATGACGCCAACGGCGACATGGATGTGTGGTTTTGACATGTTTGTGTATTTTGGCTTAACGGGTTTAATTGTTTATTAACGGGTTCATTGATCCATGTGGCGTGCGGCCCAGTCGCGCGCGAAATGACGGGCAACGCGGCCGGAACGTGAACCGCGTTCAAGGGTCCATTGCAGGGCTTCGGTACGGCTGGCCAATATGTGTTCTTCGGGACAACCCAGTTCACGCAACCAGTGGTAGACAATGTCCAGGTAGTCGTCTTGCCTGAACGGGTAAAAGGACAGCCATAAGCCAAAGCGCTCGGACAGTGAAATTTTTTCTTCCACGGTTTCGCCAGGGTGGACTTCGCCATCGCTTTGATGTTTGGCGGCAAGGTTTTCGCTCATGTATTCGGGCATTAAATGGCGACGGTTTGAGGTGGCGTAAACCAGCACGTTGTCGCCCGCCGAAGAGATGGAGCCATCAAGAATGGATTTAAGCGCCTTGTAGCTGGCCTCGCCTTCTTCAAAAGAGAGGTCATCGCAGAAAATGATGAAGCGTTCAGGGCGCTGGGCAACCAGGTCGACAATATCGGCCAGATCACCCAGATCGGATTTGTCCACTTCAATCAGGCGCAGGCCCTGGCTGGCGTATTTGTCGAGCATGGCCTTGACCAGGGAGCTTTTGCCAGTGCCGCGGGCACCGGTCATGAGAACGTTATTGGCCGGTTTTTTTGCAAGGAAATGCAGGGTGTTGCGTTCGATGATGTTTTTTTGGCGGTCGATATGTTTCAGGTCATCCGGGGTGATGGCCGAGATGTGTTTGACGGCTTCAAGCCAGGCCGTATTGCCTTTTTTGCGCCACCGGAAGGCGGTGGCATTCCAGTCGGGGGTGGGGGGGGCAGGGGGCAGCCATGCTTCAAGCTGGCCCAGCACGCGTTCGGCGCGTGAGATCAGTGTGGTCAAATCGTGGTTTGTCATTGCTGCAAAGTGGTTTGAAAAAGCATTAAAAACAGATACATTATCACTGAAATAGGGTTTTTCACTGCGATATTCGGGTGAGTCGAATATAATTACACACTTTGACAGCCTTCTAAATTGATTCTTTTTCTTAATCTGTTGGATTTACCTTGAACTTAGCCGAGATTGTTAGCCCCATTGCCAATGACATGAAAGCGGTCGATGCCGTTATTCGTCAGCGTTTGAACTCTGAAGTCGTCATGATCCGTACTATTGGTGACTATATCATCAGCGCTGGGGGCAAGCGTATGCGGCCTGCCATGGTTCTGATGGTTGCCAATGCGCTAGGTTATAAAGGGGCCGACCATCATTTAATGGCTGCCATTATCGAGTTCATTCATACTTCAACCCTGTTGCATGACGACGTGGTTGACGAGTCCGACATGCGGCGCGGGCGCAGTACGGCCAATGCGGTGTTCGGCAACGCGGCCAGCGTGCTGGTGGGCGACTATTTATATTCCCGCTCATTTGAAATGATGGTGGATATCGATTCCATGCGGGTGATGCAAATCGTGTCCAATGCCACCACTATTATTGCCGAGGGTGAAGTCCTGCAGTTGTTGAATGTGCACGACCCCGATGTTTCGGTGGAACGTTATTTGCAGGTTGTTCGTTATAAAACGGCAAAACTGTTTGAGGCAGCGGCCCAGACCGGTGCGGTGATTGCCGGTGCCAGCCCGGAACAGGAAAAGGCGGCAGCCGATTATGGCTGTTATGTGGGTACCGCTTTCCAGTTGATTGATGATGTGCTTGATTACTCTGGCGATGCCGAAGCGCTGGGCAAGAACGTGGGTGACGATTTGCGCGAAGGCAAACCAACCTTGCCTCTCATTCGGGTCATGCAGGTGGGCACACCTGAACAGCGCGACCTGGTGTATAAAGCCATTGAAACCGGAGAAGCCGATTTTACCGAGGTTGCCCGGGCCATTCAGGCCACCGATGCCCTTGAGTACACCCGCAAGATTGCGCAGGAAGAGGCCGAACGCGCCTTAAATGCCCTGGCACCCTTCCCGGATTCTCCCTATAAAGATGCGTTGATTGGTTTTTGCCATTTTTCCACCAACCGCAATAGCTGATCGGGTCGCTAAATATTGCTGGAAACCAGATCGGCGTTCTTGAAGATATACAGCGGTTTGGCTGGCCAGGGGGCGTCGTAAACCTGCCATTGAATACCCTGCGGCCCAATTTGCATATCTGCGGTTGCCAGGGTGTTTTCGTGGTCGCTGTCATTAACTTGCTTGCGATAGACCGGAAATTGCGGATGAGTTTGGTCGGCCAGGATCTCAAGCGGGTGGCTTACCCCCTCAGCCAGCATTTGCTGGCCCCGAAGCTGGCGCCAGCCCGATGAACCGGTAATGATTTGCGGGTAATTAAACGTTTCGCTATGGATGGCATGGTTGGCATGCACTTGGTCGGCGGTGATGATGTTGACGGAACAGGCAGATGAAAAAAATTCAATACTGAGCAGATTGGGGCTGCCAGTGTGGGCAAGACTAATATGAAAACCACCGGCTCGTGGAAACCTTTGCAGCAGCTCCACGGCCTGTTCCAGGCTGGCTTGGTTTAACAGGGCTCGGGTCAGCACCATGCGGGGAATGCCGCTTGCCACATGGCGGGCTCGCAGGTTGTTAACGGTCATGGCCAGGCCGGTATGGGTAACCGCAAAGGTGTGGCCGGGGATCGAGGCCGGATACACAAAAGCAGCAAAAGCGGGTGAGTCATTAACCTGGTAACGGGCCATGGCGCAATAACCGTTAAATTCCGGGTAGCCGTCTTCATTGTGGCAAATGCGCCGTTCAGTGCGTTGTGCCGTTTGCGGGTATTGTACGGTGGTGCAGCCGTCTTTGCTCATGGCCCAGATATCGCCACGGCAATTCCACAGGAATACATCGGTTTCATCCAGTTCGAGTCCTTTTGCCAACCCCTGGATTTCTTCCCAGATGGCAGGAAAATGCTGTTGTACCCGGGTTTTCATCTCCATGATTTGCGGGTCATGTCTGAAAGAAGTGATATACGCCCAGTCAGGTGATTCAAGCAGGAAGGCATGTACGCCGGGGGCACCAAATTCACCTAGCTGACGGCCAGCCTCATGGGACGAGCCCTGGATATTGATGTAAGACAGCATGGAAAGCACCTTTTCGGTAAAGACTGAATTTAAAAAAACGGATATAAATGTTATGGGCTTTCGGGTTTACCTTAAGGCCTTGTTTTTAACTGTTCATTATCCTATAAAACAGGTTATATTGAGTTTTCTTCGGTATCTAAGAGTAGCATTATCCCAGTGCCGGAAGAACAGAAAGTATCATCAAACGAATTCAGGAGTAGACATGTTGAAAAACAAAATGAAAGCAGCATTGCTGGGTGTTGCCATGACATTTGCAGTACCCGTTGTTACCACGGCTTATGCACAAGATAAGGAACTGGTTGTTGCTACTGATACCGCTTTTGTGCCTTTTGAGTTTAAACAGGACGATAAGTACGTTGGTTTCGATATCGATTTATGGGATGCCATTGCCAAAGAGCTGAACCTGAAATATCGCCTTCAGCCCATGGATTTCAACGGTATCATTCCGGGCCTGCAAACTAAAAACATTGATGCGGCGCTGGCCGGCATCACCATCAAGGATGAGCGCAAGAAAGTCATCGACTTTTCCGATCCTTACTATGAAAGCGGCCTGGCCATCCTGACTTCCGTCAAAAATGAAAACATTAAAACCGCGGCAGACCTGGCCGGTAAAGACGTGGCGGTTAAAACCGGTACGGCAACCGTGGATTTCCTGAAAAAAGAAGTGCCCGAAGCCAAACTGAAACTCTTCCCGAACATTGACAATGCCTTCCTTGATCTGGCGACTGGCCGGGTGGACGCAGTGGTGCACGATACGCCTAATGTCCAGTACTATGCCAACACGGCCGGCAAGGGCAAGGTGGTGGTCACGGGCGCATTGCAAAGTGGTGATTTCTACGGTATTGCTTTCCCTAAAGGCAGTGATCTGGTGGAAAAAGTCAATGCGGCCCTGAAAACCCTGAAAGACAGTGGCGAGTACGACAAAATCTATACCAAATGGTTTGGTAGCGAAGTCAAGTAATCAAGCAGGCGCCTGAAGCGTTTATAGGGCAATATGAAACGGTGATTGCGTCCTGTATGGGCAATCACCGTTTTTGCTTTGTACATTGCCGTTATTGCAAATAATAAGGAAAGGCTTATGGACTTTGATTTGTCGGTTGTTTGGGATGCTTTGCCCAGTCTCTGGAAAGGCACGCTGGTGACAATCAAAATTACTTTTTGGGGCTTGTTTGGCGGTGCCTTGCTGGGTGCGCTGGCGGGGGTCATCCGTACGTATGTGCCGGGCTGGTTTTCAATAGATATCATACGCCAGCGCCCGCTGAGCGGTATTTTGCTGCCGCTGGTTTCCATGCTTGCTCAGGGCTATATCCTGATTGTCCGGGGTACCCCCATTGTGGTTCAGGTCATGTTCATTTACTTTGCCTTGCCACTTATGGTGGATGTGCGGGTTGACGGCATGAGTGCGGCCATTGCGACACTCATTATCAATTCCGGTGCCTATATCGCTGAAATCGTGCGTGGTGCCTTGCAATCCGTGCCCAAGGGACTGTTTGAAGCGGGGCAGTCCATGGGCTTGCCCTTTTACAAAATCCTGTTCCGCATTATCGGGCCGATAGCCTTCAGGCGCATGATTCCCGCCCTGGGCAACCAGTGTATTATCAGTTTGAAAGACTCTTCCCTGTTTATCGTGATCGGGGTGGCCGAATTGACCCGGCAGGGCCAGGAGATCATGGCCAGCAATTTCAGGGCCGTTGAAATCTGGGGGGCGGTTGCGGTTATCTATCTGATCCTGACCGGTTTGATCGCACTGATCCTGAAAACCATGGAACGTAGGATGCGAATATTATGAGTATGGTCACCTTTGAGCATGTGGTTAAAAAATTTGGCAACAACACCATTCTTGATGATATCAGCCTGAATATCAATAAGGGTGAAGTGGTGGTTGTGGTAGGGCCTTCTGGGTCGGGCAAGTCCACGTTCCTGCGTTGCATCAACGCCCTGGAAACCATTCAGGGTGGCGATATACGGGTGGGCAAGTTAAGCGTGCGGGGCAAGCCTTCCGAGGTACGCGAACTGCGTCGGGAAGCGGGTATGGTGTTCCAGCAGTTCAACCTGTTTCCGCAATTGACGGCACTGGAAAATGTCATGTTCGGGCCCATCCATGCCCGCGGCATGTCCAACAGGCAGGCTCGCGAGACAGCGATTGCCCTGCTTGAAAAAGTCGGCCTGGCCGAGCGTATGGATCATTACCCCGGTGAGCTGTCAGGCGGGCAGCAGCAGCGCGTGGCAATTGCCCGGGCGCTGGCGGTTAATCCGTTACTGATGCTGTTTGATGAACCCACCTCGGCTCTTGACCCCGAATTGCGCCATGAAGTCCTGAAGGTCATGAAGGATCTTGCTGAAGAGGGCATGACCATGATTGTGGTAACACATGAAATGGACTTTGCCCGCAAGGTGGGAAGCCGCTTAATTTTTATCGATCAGGGTAAAATAGCCCATGATGGCCCGCCATCTGAATTATTATCTAATCCTCCAAGTCAGCGTTTGAAAGACTTTTTACAACACGTTGTGTAACGTACAAGTTAGTTTTAGGAATCAGTATGCCTCAGTATCGTTCAAAAACCTCTACACATGGCCGCAATATGGCCGGTGCCCGCGCTTTGTGGCGAGCCACAGGGATGAAAGACGGAGATTTCGGCAAACCTATTATTGCCGTGGTCAACTCGTTTACCCAGTTTGTGCCAGGGCATGTGCACCTGAAAGATATGGGGCAGCTGGTGGCGCGTGAAATCGAAGCGGCCGGAGGTGTTGCCAAAGAGTTCAATACCATTGCGGTTGATGACGGGATTGCCATGGGCCATGGCGGTATGCTGTATTCCCTGCCTTCGCGTGAACTTATTGCCGATTCAGTTGAATATATGGTGAATGCGCACTGTGCCGATGCCATGGTGTGTATTTCCAACTGCGATAAAATCACTCCTGGCATGCTCATGGCCGCCATGCGCCTGAATATCCCTGTTGTGTTTGTATCGGGTGGTCCCATGGAAGCCGGTAAAATCCTGGCTCCGGGTACCGGCAAAGTCATTGCCAAACTTGACCTGGTTGATGCCATGATCAAGGCGGGTGATCCAACCGTATCTGATGCGGAAACCGAAGAAACCGAGCGTAGTGCCTGCCCAACCTGTGGTTCATGCTCTGGCATGTTTACCGCCAACTCCATGAACTGCCTGACCGAAGTGCTGGGCCTGTCTTTGCCGGGGAACGGATCCCTGCTGGCCACCCATGCCAAACGCAAAGCCCTGTTCCTGCGTGCGGGCCGCCTGATTGTTGATCTTTGCAAACGCTATTACGAGCAGGATGACGCCTCTGTCCTGCCGCGCAATATCGCCACCAAAACATCTTATGAAAATGCCATGGCCCTGGACGTTTCCATGGGCGGCTCTACCAATACCGTGCTGCACTTGCTGGCAGCGGCCCAAGAGGCGGGTGTTGATTTCAGCATGACCGATATCGACCGCATTTCCCGTCAGGTACCTTGCCTGTGTAAAGTGGCACCGGCAACCAGCCAGTATCATATGGAAGACGTGCACCGTGCCGGTGGCGTGATGGCAATTCTGGGTGAGCTGGCCCGTGCCGGCAAACTGGATCTCAATGCCGGAAACGTTCATAGCGGTACGCTGGGCAAAGCCATTGAGCAGTGGGATGTCAACAGTGGTCATGCCACTGAAGAAGTGAAAGAGTTCTACAAGGCTTCACCGGGTGGTATTCCAACCCAGGTGGCTTTCAGCCAGGATCGTCAGTATCCCAGCCTGGATCTTGACCGTGCCAAGGGTTGTATCCGCAGCCATGAACATGCCTATTCAGAAGATGGGGGCCTGGCGGTACTGTATGGCAACCTGGCCACTAATGGCTGTATCGTTAAAACGGCTGGTGTCGATGAAAGCATTCTGAAGTTTACCGGCAAGGCCGTCATTTTTGAAAGCCAGGAAGATGCGACGGCCGGTATTCTGGGTGATGAAGTCAAGGAAGGCGATGTCGTGATTATTCGCTACGAAGGCCCCAAAGGCGGCCCGGGCATGCAGGAAATGCTGTATCCAACCTCTTACCTGAAATCCAAAGGTCTGGGTGCCAAGGCCGCTTTGCTGACAGATGGCCGCTTTTCTGGCGGTTCGTCGGGTTTGGTTATTGGCCATGCTTCCCCTGAAGCGGCTGAAGGCGGCAATATCGGTCTGGTCCAGCAAGGTGATCGTATCGAGATTGATATTCCAAACCGTACCATTCACCTGGCCATTTCCGATGAAGAGCTGGCGCACCGTCGTGCAGCCATGGAGGCCAAGGGTGATCGTGCATGGCAACCTGAAAACCGCGAGCGCTATGTGTCACAGGCCTTGCAGGCGTATGCGGCCCTGGCCACCTCGGCCGACCGTGGCGCCGTGCGGGACGTCAGCCAGCTGAAGCGTCGTTGATTTTTTAACGGTAACCGGATGGGTGGGGCGTTGTGCCCGTGTCCGGTAGCAAGGGCTGTTTGTTTCTGGGTGGGGAACCACCCCGTCAGGCTTTGCCTGCCACCCCTCCGCAGAGGGGAATTTTCCTGCTTCGTGGAAACAGTGGTGTTGTTGCTGGTTTTGCTGGTTGCTGGTTCCCATGCTCTGAACTGACCCCAAAAAGTTGGACACCCATTCAACTTTTAGGGGTCTTTTCAATGACAAAATATGATTTGCCGTTCAAAATCAAATTAGTCCAAGCGTATCTATCCGGCCAG
>NZ_BMYS01000037.1 GCF_014652395.1 Advenella faeciporci | reverse complement strand
GCAATACATTCACTACTACAATCACGAACGTATCAAGCTCAAGTTAAACGGCCTGAGTCCGGTACAATACCGGACTCAGGTTTTAGCTGCCTAGTTTTTAACCGTCCAACATTTGGGGGTCACTTCAGAGCGTGGGAACCAGTAGAAGCCTGAGTTCATGCGCCGGTGCCTTCCGGTATGCCTTCCGGTGCCCACGCTGGAGCATGGGCACCAATACCATACTCTGAACTTCTGGCTCCCACGCTCCCGAGGCTGTCGCAAAAGGCCCTTCTGGCTCCCACGCTCCAGCGTGGGAGCCAATAATCATATATAACCACCAGTTCTAAACATCAACAAAATAGTTATTTTTATTTATTAAATACTTCATATAGCATACATCAGACCCCATCATTGTTTCTTATTGCCCTGGTTTCTGATGTCTTCTTATTACCCCATCTTCGCCGATCTTAACAATCGCCCTGTCCTGGTTGTAGGCGGTGGCCACGTTGCCGCACGCAAGATCGCCTCCCTGCTCAAGGCGGGTGCCCTGGTACGCATCGCTGCCCAGGCGCTTTGTGATGAAGTGGCCCAATGGGTCCAGGAAGGCCGTGTCAGCCATATTGCGGACTCGTTTCAGCCCGGGCAATTAAATGATATATTTCTGGTTATTGGTGCCACCGACAATGCAGAACTGAACCGACAGATCGCCAGTGAAGCCGAACAGCGCCAGAAACTGGTTAATATTGTAGATACCCAGGAACTCTGCTCATTCATCCTGCCCTCCGTCATTGACCGTTCGCCCATTCAAATCGCCATTTCAAGCCAGGGCACTTCTCCGGTCCTGATCCGGCTGCTGCGGGAAAAGCTGGAAGCCCTGATTCCCCACCATTTAGGTGAAGTTGCCAGCCTGGCCGGCAAATGGCGCGACCGGGTCAAAGCCCGCCTGGGCAGTATCACAGAGCGGCGGCGCTTCTGGGAGAACCTGTTTGCCAGCCGTTTTAACGCCCTGGTGGAAAACGGACAGCCCCAACAGGCGGAACGTGAACTGGAACAACAGCTGAATGGCCATACCAGCCAGGCCGGTGAGGTCACCCTGGTAGGCGCCGGGCCCGGTGACCCGGAACTGCTTACTTTAAAAGCGCTGCAGGCCATTCAACAGGCCGATATCGTGCTGCATGACGCCCTGATCAGCGACGAAATACTGGAACTGGTGCGCCGTGACGCGATTCGGGAATCGGTGGGTAAACGGGCGGGCGCGCATTCGGTGGCGCAGGAAGACACCAACCGGCGCTTGATCAAATACGCCAAACAGGGCCTGCGTGTGGTACGCCTGAAAGGAGGCGACCCCTTTGTATTTGGCCGGGGGGCCGAAGAGCTGGAAGCCCTGCGTGAAGAAAAAATTGCTTACCGGGTGATCCCGGGCATTACGGCGGCACTGGGCGCAACCGCTTATGCCGGCATCCCACTCACGCACCGCGACCATGCCCAAACCGCCATGTTCATTACCGGCCATTGCCGCCCCGATGGCGATGAGCTGGAATGGAAAACCCTGGCCCGTGGCAAACAGACATTGGTGATTTACATGGGTACAATCAAGGCCAAGGAAATTTCACACCAGCTGATTGCCCATGGCCGCAAAGAAAATACACCCATTGCCATTATCAGCCATGGTACCCGCAAGAACCAACAGGTTCAAACAGGCACACTGGCACAATTGCCTGAGCTGGCCAAACTGGCGCAAGCCCCTGCCCTTATTGTGGTGGGTGAAACGGCCGGGCTTCATTCAAATTTGAAATGGTTTGGTGAGTAGGCGTGGGAACCATCAGTATTACGCCTGATGATAAATCTCGGCGCCCTTTTTCACGAACTCGATGGATTTTTCCTGCATGCCTTTTTGCAGTGCATCCTTGTCGCTAAGACCCTGCTGCTCGGCATATTCGCGTACGTCCTGCGTGATTTTCATGCTGCAAAAATGCGGTCCGCACATGGAACAGAAGTGCGCCACTTTCATGGAGTCTTTGGGCAGGGTTTCGTCATGAAAATCCTTGGCCGTATCCGGATCCAGCCCCAGGTTGAACTGGTCATCCCAACGGAATTCGAAACGCGCCTTGGACAAGGCATTGTCCCGAATGGCTGAGCCCGGATGCCCTTTGGCCAAGTCAGCGGCATGGGCGGCAATTTTGTAAGTGATTATGCCGTCTTTCACGTCCTTCTTGTTGGGCAGGCCCAAGTGTTCTTTGGGCGTCACGTAGCACAACATGGCGGTGCCGTACCAGCCAATCAGGGCGGCACCAATACCTGAAGTGATGTGGTCGTAACCAGGGGCAATATCGGTGGTAAGCGGGCCAAGTGTATAAAATGGCGCTTCGTGGCAATGCACCAGTTGCATGTCCATGTTTTCACGAATCAGGTGCATGGGCACATGACCGGGACCTTCAATCATGACCTGCACATCGTGCTTCCAGGCCACCTGGGTTAGTTCGCCCAGGGTTTTCAGCTCGGCAAACTGGGCTTCGTCATTGGCATCGTAGCCCGAGCCCGGCCGCAAACCGTCACCCAGCGAAAAACTCACATCGTAGGCTTTCATGATGTCGCAAATATCTTCAAAATGCTCGTACAGGAAACTTTCCTTATGATGCGCCAGACACCATTTGGCCATAATCGAACCACCCCGTGACACAATACCCGTCATGCGATTGGCGGTCATGGGAATGAAGGGCAAACGGACCCCAGCGTGAATGGTGAAGTAATCAACTCCCTGCTCTGCCTGTTCAATTAACGTATCCCGGAAAATTTCCCAGGTCAGCGCTTCGGCCTTGCCATCCACTTTTTCCAGCGCCTGGTAAATAGGCACGGTACCAATCGGTACAGGCGAGTTGCGGATAATCCACTCGCGGGTTTCATGAATATTCTTGCCCGTAGACAAATCCATCACGGTATCACCGCCCCAGCGAATGGCCCAGGTCATTTTTTCCACTTCCTCATGAATGCCCGATCCCAATGCCGAATTGCCGATATTGGCGTTGATCTTGACCAGGAAATTGCGGCCAATCGCCATGGGTTCAATTTCAGGGTGGTTGATGTTGGCCGGAATAATGGCACGGCCACGGGCAATTTCATCACGTACGAATTCCGGCGTGATGCGCTGTGGAATGGATGCCCCGAATGACTGACCCGGATGCTGGCGGCTGATGCGCGCGGCCAGTTTTGCACCATCAGGACCACTTTGGCGCAGGCTTTCCAGGTACTGCTCCACCCGCATGTTTTCGCGGATAGACACGAATTCCATTTCAGGGGTCACTATCCCTTTGCGCGCATAATGCATTTGCGAGACGTTCCGGCCTGCCCTGGCGCGGCGTGGCGGGCGCTGCAACTCAAAACGCATGGCGGCCAGTTGCGGATCCTGCAGGCGCTGCTGCCCGTATTCACTGCTGGGGCCATTTAGCACTTCGGTATCGTTGCGTTCTTCAATCCAGGCTTTGCGCACCGCCGGCAAGCCCTTGCGAATGTCAATCTGTACGGCCGGATCAGTATAAGGGCCGCTGGTATCATAAACGGTTAGCGGCGGGTTCTTTTCACCGCCAAACATGGTGGGGGTGTCGTCTTGCGAGATTTCCCGAAAAGGCACGCGGATGTCGGGGCGTGAGCCCTGCTCGTGGATTTTGCGTGAACGTGGCAATGACTGGACAGCCGCATTGTCAACCTGTGCGGTTGCTGCGGAAAAGATGGGTTTAGCGCTCATGGGTGCTCCAAATGAAAAAATTGGAGCCGAATAGGGAATGACTTTCGACAGATTCGAATGTTGAACTCCCAGCCTCGGCATTATCCGTACTGGTACAAAGGGACTCTCTCAACCAAGCCAATGCTTAGTACCCCTGCTTGAAGCGAAAATTATACGTAGGCGACTGTGTTATGTCCAGATTATTCTTTCACAACACTAAATAATCGTTTTTCAAAACTAATTAGCCAAATACTATGAAAATCAATCGTATATACGCAAATCTGTCATAAAATCTTGGCTTCCCTACTATTTAAGTAACCGCCTCAAAACGCACCTATTGTTACCTTGAAGGAAAGATCATGTCTTTAGTGAAAAAAGCATTGTTTGTCGGCCTGAGCCTGTGTTTTTCTGCCACATCGGCAACCGCTTCGGCCCAGGACACCACAAAACTGGCTATTGGCATGTCCGGCTGGACCGGATTTGCACCGCTGACCCTGGCACAAAAAGCCGGCTTTTTCAAAAAACACGGTTTGGATGTCGATATCAAATTCCTGCCCGTTAAAGACCGTCTGCTGGCCTATGCTTCCGGTTCCCTGCAGTGCGTGGCCACCACCATTGACAGCTTCATTGCATGGAATGCCAATAATGTGCCTGTGACCCAGATATTCATGCTGGACGCCTCCCATGGCGCCGATGGTATCGCCGTACGCAATGACGTCAATGACATCAAGGAACTGAAAGGTAAAACCATTGCCGTGGAAACAGCAGGCGCCTCTCCTTACTTCCTGCTGTCTTACATGATGCACAAAAACGGCATCAAAATGTCCGAAATCAAAACCAACACCCTGTCTCCACAGGCGGCCGCCCAGGCGTTCAATGCCGGCCAGGTTGATGTGGCCATGAGCTACGAGCCCTATCTTTCCACCGTTCGTGAAAACTCAACAGGCGGTAAAATCCTGGCAACAACCGTTGAATACCCGGCAATTATCGACTTTGTGGGCTGCAACCCCACCTGGCTCAAAGAGAACCCCAAAGCCGGCCATGCACTTGTGGCGGCCTATTCTGATGCCCTGGACATGATTAAAAACAATCCCAAGCAAGCCTATACCATCATGGGCGCCGAGGTTAAACAGTCCGCGGAGCAATTCGAAAAATCCGCCTCATTCCTGACCTGGAAAACCAAGGAAGACAGCCGCGCTTATTTCAAGAACGACATTATTCCCTTCATGAAAGAAGCCACTGATATCCTGATTGACACCAAAGTGATCCGCAAGGCGCCAGCAGACCTGAACGCCCTGTTTGATGCGACTTATGTTAATTAACTCATGCCGTCTTAAGTCTTGAATAACGCAGTAATGAAACCGACACAACACAAAATTTTTGAATTCAGGCCGTTGCAGCCCGTTCACCCACGCTTCAAGTGGGTGCTGGGTCTGCTCTTTTTCATTGTCTTCATTGCCAGCTGGGCCATTTTTACTTTAGGTGGATTTGTTTCCCCCACCTTCCTGGCCAGCCCGCTGACCATGCTTGAAGAAGGATACCTGCTTTTCACGGAATACAATTTCATTCATGATATTGGCATGACGGTCATGCGTGTATTGGTTGGTTTCCTTCTGGCGTGTCTGATTGCCGTGCCGTTGGGTATTGCCATGGGTGCCTTCAAGTTTATCGAAGCGTTCCTGGAGCCCTTTGTGTCTTTCTGTCGCTACTTGCCGGCATCGGCATTTATTCCCTTGCTGATCTTATGGGCAGGCGTTGATGAGGCACAAAAAATACTGGTGATTTTTATTGGTTCGGTCTTCCAGATTATCCTGATGGTTTCCGTCACGGTGAGCAATGCCCGCAAGGATCTGGTGGAAGCGGCCTACACGCTGGGGGCCAGCAACAAGGGTATCATTCACCGCGTGATACTGCCCGGTGCGGCGCCAGAAATTGCAGAAATCCTGCGACTGGTGCTGGGCTGGGCCTGGACCTATGTGATTGTGGCAGAACTGATTGGCGCTTCTTCAGGAATCGGTCACATGATTACCAATAGCCAATCCCTGCTGAATACCGGACAGATTATTTTTGGCATTATCACCATTGGCATTATCGGCCTGATTTCCGACTTTGCCTTCAAGGCCGTCAACCGTCGTTTATTTGCCTGGAGCAACCTGTAATGAGCCAGCTGGAAATACAAAACATCAGCCGCGTCTTTCCGGGCAAAAAAGGCACGCAAACCCAAGCCCTGACCCCTATTGATTTCAATGTTAATGAAAATGATTTTGTCACTATCCTGGGTCCTTCGGGCTGTGGCAAATCAACCATGCTGCGCATTATTGCGGGGCTCGACCATCCCACCACCGGCCAGGTGCTTCTGGATGGCAAGCGCATCACCGGCCCCGGTGCAGACCGTGGCATGGTGTTTCAAAGCTACACCCTGTTTCCGTGGCTCACGGTAGAGCAAAACATCTGTTTTGGCCTGCGTGAAAAAGGCATGTCTGCCGCCGAGCAAAAGGAACGCAGCGCTTACTTCATTAACCGTGTTGGCCTGAAAGGCTTTGAGCAGCACTTCCCCAAACAGCTGTCTGGCGGCATGCAGCAACGCACCGCGATTGCCCGCGCCCTGGCCAATGACCCAAAGATTTTGCTGCTGGACGAACCGTTTGGTGCCCTCGATAACCAGACTCGCCTGCTCATGCAAGAGCTGTTGCTGGGCATTTGGGAATCGGCCCAAAAAACCGTCCTGTTTGTGACCCATGATATTGATGAATCCATTTTCATGGCCAACCGGATTGCCGTTTTCAGTGCCCGCCCCGGACGTATCAAGACAGAAATCAAGGTTAACCTTCCCCACCCCCGTCACTACACCGTCAAGACAACGCCCGAGTTCATGGAACTGAAAGCACGCCTGACGGAAGAGATCAGGGCCGAGGCGATTGCGGCGGAACAGCGTTAGATTTTCTTTTCCTTAATTAACGAAAGCCTGTCTTTCAAAATTTTCAATTACCCTTTCTGACATTTGCCTCTACAATTGATTTTCCCCTAATCAATGAAAACATAGAGACAAAGTGTGAAGAAGACAAAGAGCGAGCAACAGCAAGACATTCGTTTGCTGGGAAGAATCCTTGGCCAAAGCATTCATGAGTCCGAAGGCAAACCCATTTTTGATGTTATTGAAACCGTGCGGCGTTCTGCCGTCAGTTTTCGCAGGGAAGGCAATATCAATGACAGTGAGGTCCTGCTGGACAAAATCACTTCACTGTCTGATGATGAAGCCAATACCTTGTCACGGGCGTTCAGTTACTTCCTGCACCTGGCGAACCTGGCCGAAGACCGGGACCAGAACAAACGCCACCGCCGCATTCTGCTGGAAAACAGTGATGAACTGCGCGGCAGTTTCAAACATACATTGCTTAAGCTTAAAGAACAGGGCGTCTCACAGGATGCCATCCAGGAATTCTTCACACAGGCCTGCATTGTTCCGGTCTTGACCGCCCACCCCACCGAGGTCCAGCGTAAAAGCACGCTAGACCTGCACCGTGAAATTGCACGTTGCCTGGCCCTGTACGACAAACCGCTTACCGAATACGAACAGGCAGAACTTGAGACCGAGCTGGCAGGCCATATCAAAACGCTCTGGCTGACCCGTATGCTGCGTTTTAACAAGCTGATGGTGGATGATGAAATTGAAAATGCCATCGCCTATTTCAACAATACCTTCCTGCCAGCCATCCCCAAGCTATACACCCGCCTGAATCATTATCTGAAAACGCTGTCAGAAGACGGAACAACCGAAACGCCTTCCCTGCCCGCCTTCCTTAAAATGGGCTCATGGATTGGTGGAGACCGTGACGGCAACCCGTTTGTAGATGCCGACACGCTTAAACACGCTGTTCTGCGCCAATCCACCACCATTTTTGAGTATTACCTTAATGAAGTGCACCTGCTGGGCTCCGAACTGTCCCTCAGCACCTCGCTGACACATGTCACCGAGGCCCTGCAAGCGCTGTCCGACCTTAGTCCCGACCAGTCCAGACACCGGCAGGATGAACCTTATCGCCGGGCCCTGATTTATATTTATGCCCGCCTGGCCGCCACCGCACGCTTGCTTACAGACCAAAACATTGCCATTCGCAGCACCCATGTGGCAGAACCCTATGCCACCCCTGCCGCGTTTGCGGGCGACCTTGAAATCATTATCGACTCCCTGAAACAAAATCAGGCAGGTGCTGTGGTTGCCTTGCACCTGGACAGGCTTTTGCAGGCGGTCCGGGTTTTTGGTTTTCATCTGGCCACCCTTGACCTGCGCCAAAGCTCGGATGTTCACGAAAGAATTCTTACCGAACTGTACCGTCGCGCCGCCATTACTTTCAAGGGCAAACCGGTTGACTACGCCCGCTTAAGCGAAGAAGAAAAAGTAGCGCTGCTGCTGGACGAACTCAACCAAAGCCGTCCGCTGGTCTCCCCCTGGCAAGGTTACAGCGAAGAAACCACCAAGGAATTGGACATCCTGCGTGCGGCCGCTTTTGTCTGCAAGCGTTACGGTCAACAAACCATCCAGCAATATATTGTTTCCCACACTGAAACGCTTAGTGACATGCTGGAAGTCCTGGTATTACAGCAGGAAACCGGCCTGATCACCCAGGAACGCGATGAGAACGGTGAACTGCTGCCCTTGTCAGAAGATGACGGCCTGATTGTGGTGCCCCTGTTTGAAACCATTCCCGACCTCCAGGCCGGTGCCAACATTATGGATCGCTGGCTTGGCCTGCCCATTGTGAAGAACCGCATACAGTATGCCCAGAGCGGCATTCAGGAAGTCATGCTGGGCTACTCGGACAGCAACAAAGACGGCGGCTATTTAACGTCCAATTGGGCCTTGTACAGGACAGAACTGGAACTGGTTCAGGTGTTTGAGAAACACGGTGTCCGCCTGCGCCTGTTTCATGGCCGTGGCGGCTCGGTAGGACGCGGTGGCGGCTCCAGCTTTGATGCCATCCTGGCCCAGCCACCAGGCACCGTTGCCGGGCAAATCCGCCTGACTGAACAGGGTGAAGTCATCCAGAGCAAATACAAGAATGCCGAGATTGGCGGCTGGCATCTTGAACTGCTGGTTTCCGCCACCCTTGAAGCCAGCCTGTTGGCAAGCAGCCATACACAAGACTGCCACATTGAAAAATTTGGTCATGCGATGGACAACATGTCTGCCATTGCCGAAGAAACTTACCGCCAGCTGGTCTATGGCACAAAAGGATTCAATGAGTACTTCTTTGCCGCCACGCCTATTCATGAAATTGCCGGCCTGAATATTGGCTCACGCCCTGCTTCACGCAAAAGCGGGCAGCGTATTGAAGACCTGCGCGCCATTCCCTGGGGATTTTCATGGGCGCAATGCCGCCTGATGATTACCGGCTGGTATGGGGTGGGTACTGCCATAGAAACCTACCTGAATGAAGGCACTCCCGATTCCCCCAAAACCGCCAAAGCCCGCCTGAAACAATTGCAGGAAATGGACCAGCAATGGCCCTTCTTCCGTACCCTGCTGTCCAATATGGAAATGGTGCTGGCAAAATCAGATCTGACCATCGGCAGGCAATACAGCGCTTTGGTCACGCAAAAATCAACCCGGGAAAAAATCTTCGGCATGATTGAAACCGAACACGCCAAAACCCTGGCCATGCTCAAGCAAATAACCGGTCGCAAACTGCTGGCCGACAACCCTGAACTGGTTGCCGCCCTGCAAGAGCGTTTTGCCTATATCGACCCGTTGAATTACTTGCAGGTTGAAGTGATTCGCCGGCAGCGCCAATATGAAAAACGCAAGGTCAAGGTCAGCAAGTTTGCCAGTGCCCGCAGCCAGCGCACCATTCACCTGACCATTAACGGGATTGCGACCGGCCTGCGAAATTCAGGCTAAGCCATGCTGGAGGTTCCCACGCAGGAGTGAAGTGACCCCCAAATGTTGGACGGTTAAAAACTAGGCAGCTAAAACCTGAGTCCGGTATTGTACCGGACTCAGGCCGTTTAACTTGAGCTTGATACGTTCGTGATTGTA
>NZ_BMYS01000036.1 GCF_014652395.1 Advenella faeciporci | reverse complement strand
GGCGATAGCCACTCTGGCCGGATAGATACGTTTGGACTAATTTGATTTTGAACGGCAAATCATATTTTGTCATTGAAAAGACCCCTAAAAGTTGAATGGGTGTCCAACTTTTTGGGGTCAGTTCACTCTGAAGTGGGAATCAGAGCTGGCGCATGAACTCAGGCTTTGGCAAACTTGCGTAGCACTACCATATTGTTCCGGTGCATCAGTTCACTGGCTGTCATCGAGCCCAGGATGGTTTCAATTTTATGGGTAGGCTGGCGCATGATGCGGCGGGTGTCTGAGGAAGAATAGTTGATCAGGCCACGTGCATATTCAACATTGTTTTCATCCAGGCAGGCCACTACATCACCCCGTTCAAATTCACCATTGACGTGAATAACGCCCACGGGCAGCAGGCTTTTGCCTTGCAGGGTAAGGGCTTTCAGGGCACCTTCATCAAGGGTGATCTGGCCGCGCAGCCGCAGGTGATCGGCCAGCCATTGTTTGCGGGCCGAGCGCACCGCCACCGAGGCCCGCAATTCGCTGCCAATGGATTCGCCCTGGCTTAATCGTTCAAGCACGTTAATTTCACGGCCCGAGGCAATCACCGTATGCGCCCCGCTGTTGGCCGCCCTTTTGGCCGCCAGCACTTTGGTGGCCATGCCGCCGGTGCCAATATTGGAGCCGGCACCCCCGGCCATTTCCTCAAGTGCGGGATCGCCTGCCGTGGCCACCGAGATGAGTTTGGCCTGCGGGTTTTTGCGCGGGTCGCTGTCATACAGGCCGCTTTGGTCGGTCAAAATAATTAAAACATCCGCTTCAATTAAATTGGTGACCAGGGCGCCCAGTGTGTCGTTGTCGCCCAGGCGGATTTCATCGGTAACCACGGTATCGTTTTCGTTAACGATGGGAATCACACCCAGGTCCAGCAGGGTAAACAGGGTAGAGCGGGCGTTTAAATAACGCTCACGGTCGGCCAGGTCTTCGTGGGTGAGCAAAATTTGCGCCGCGCAGATATTGTGCTCATGAAACGCGGTTTCATAGGCCTGAATCAGCCCCATTTGCCCGATGGCCGCTGCGGCCTGCAGTTCGTTCATGGCTTTGGGACGGGTGTGCCAGTTAAGGCGTGCCATGCCTTCGGCCACCGAACCGCTGGATACCAGAACCACTTGTTTGTTTTGTTTCCTGAGCGCGGCAATTTGTGCCGCCCACTGCCGGATGGCGGTGTTATCCAGGCCCTTGCCATTATTGGTAACAAGGGAAGAGCCCACTTTAATGACAATACGTTGGGCTGAATGAACGGCAGATTGGGGCACGGTGCTCATGGTGTGAATCGGGACAGAAACAAAAAATAAATGGTTGATTAATTAAAGGTTGTTACGGGAGTCATCAAAGCGCGGATCTTCAGGGGTATAGTTTTCCTGCTGTTTATCCTGCTCAAGGTGTTCTTGCGCCTTGACTTTGTCAAGGTACTCTTGCAGGGCCCAGACCAGTTCTTGCGTGCCTTCACCATTAAGGGCTGAAATGGCAAATACCGGGCCGTCCCATTCGAACTCCTTGCAGAAACGCTGTTTGATTTCTTCCGGGTTTTCTAGCATGTCCAGTTTGTTAAGCACCAGCCAGCGTGGCTTGTTGTACAGTTCCGCATCGTACAGGCGCAGTTCTTCCACAATGGCTTTTGCATCAGCCACGGCCTTTTCAACCGGATCAATATCGGGGTCAAGGGAAGAGACATCAACCAGATGCAGTAAAACCCGTGTGCGGGTAAGGTGGCGCAGGAACAGGTGACCCAGACCGGCCCCTTCTGAGGCACCTTCAATTAAACCGGGAATGTCGGCCACGACAAAACTGCGGGCGGCCGAGGTGCGCACCACACCCAGGTTGGGGTGAAGGGTGGTAAACGGATAATCGGCAATTTTGGGCTTGGCGTTGGATATTTTGGTGATAAGGGTTGATTTGCCGGCATTGGGCATGCCCAGCAGACCCACATCGGCCAGTACCTTCAGTTCCATTCTAAGCTTGCGCTGTTCACCCTCGGTGCCATAAGTAAACTGGCGAGGAGCGCGATTGACGCTGGATTTGAAATGCAGGTTGCCCAAGCCGCCCTGGCCACCCGCTGCCAGTGTGACTTGCTCACCGTGACGGTCCAGGTCGAACAGCTGTTCGCCCGTTTCATGGTCATAGATAACCGTGCCGACGGGAACCCGCAAGGTAATATCGGGGGCGGCAGCGCCGTACTGGTCGGAGCCACGGCCATTTTCACCGTTTTTGGCACGGTGCAGGCGGGCATAGCGAAAATCGATAAGGGTATTGATATTGCGGTCGGCAATGGCATAAATGCTGCCGCCACGACCGCCGTCTCCGCCGTCGGGGCCGCCTTTGGGAATAAATTTTTCGCGCCGGAAGCTGGCAGCGCCATTGCCGCCTTTTCCTGCGATCACTTCGATGGTGGCTTCGTCTACGAATTTCATGGTTCGCTTTTTTGCTTATAAATAGTTATTCTAAATCCAAATTGCGTTAACTGCATTTCGGAAAGGGATAAAAATAAAAATGCCGCTCACCTGATAGAGTGAACGGCATTGATTGTTTTTGAAACTGTGCTTATTCAGCCGCAATAACAGAAACGGTTTGCTTGTTGAGTGCGCCTTTTACAGAGAACTGTACGCTGCCATCAACCAATGCAAATAATGTGTGGTCTTTGCCGATACCCACGTTTGTTCCGGGGTGGAAACGGGTGCCACGCTGACGAACAATGATGGATCCTGCCGGGATTTCCTGACCACCGTACGCTTTAACACCCAGACGTTTGGATTCCGAGTCGCGGCCGTTGCGGGTTGAGCCGCCGCCTTTCTTTTGTGCCATGATTAGCTCCTGCTGTATTAAGGTAAGTCGAAATTAAGCTGTGATAGCTTCGATAACGATTTGTGTGTAATTTTGGCGATGGCCCTGGTGACGCTGGTAGTGCTTGCGACGGCGCATTTTGAAAATTTTCACTTTATCGTGACGACCCTGTGCAAGAACCTTTGCTTTCACCACAGCACCAGCAACTAAAGGAGTACCAACCTTGATTGATTCACCTTCGCCTACTGACAAAACCTGGTCTAGCGAGATTTCTTGCCCAATGTCTGCTGGTATCTGTTCTATCTTAAGTTTTTGACCTTCGGCAACACGATACTGTTTGCCACCGGTTTTTATGACCGCGTACATATGGTTTAACCTCAAAAATTATTAAGTAACATAGCAAAATTAATGCTAAGCCTTGCATTTTATCCTGTTTTGTTTTGAAAAGTCAAATAAATCAATTGCTTGATGAAATGAAAGTCACTGATGGGGGCGGGTGTTGTGGTTTTCAGGCACGTGCCCAGGTGTTGCCCGTCACAAAGCCGCGATGGATTTCCCGGTAAAGCCCGGGGTGTGTCGGGTCTTCCTGAAGGGCGGCCAGCAATAGCGGTTCGGGGCGGGTATGAGATGCAGCGGGAGCATCTGCAGGATTGTTCGCAAGGAAGTGCTGCTCAAGCTGATGGGCCAGTTGTGCAGCGTCAAGCGTTTGTGGGGCAGATGCCCATGCTTCAGATAACCAGTACAGCCGGGGCAGAATAAGCCAGCGAATAGAGGTGCTTTGGCCGGCCAGGCGTGGCAGAAAATGAGAAAACCGTAGCCACCAGCCTTTATTGTGTTCCGGATTCAGGCATTCAAGCGTGGATGTTCCTGGGTACAGGTAGCTGTTCCAGTCTTGGTCTAGCAAGGGGTAAAACAGCCAGCCTTTCAGGTAAACCCCGGATTGATTGACCTGTCGGCCAAGTTTGGCGGTAATGTGTTCATGAGCGGAAAGTTGCAGTTGATGACCGAACAGACGTTGTGTTTTTCTGTAGAGTGTGTCGTGCAACTGGGTGCCCACATAGCGGTGCAATTCGTTGTTGGTCGACTCGTGCCCGGGTAGATCAGGGGCTTCGGAGCGGGGCAGGAACAGGTAAAGTTTTACGGCCAGTTCCCAATGATGAATTGTGCCCGTCTTGCGGTCCTGCCAGATGTAATCAACCTCACCAAGTGTCTTGCGGCCTTTTTCGGGGGCAATCGGTTCCAGGTGTATAGGGTGATGGTGCAGCAAAAGCTTAAGATCGGGACAGTGTGCCAGCCCCAGTTTCAGGAGGTGTTCGGCATAAAGGCCAAGGCGTCTGAAATGGGTTTGAGTGTGGGGGGTGAGGGCCAGTGGATGCTGGTGTTCATGTACCATCCATTGCGTGATTGATTGCAGACAATGAACAGGAAAGCGGGCGGGTGGATAAGCGTGTGAAAAACCGGGAGCCAGTAAGGGCTGGGTATGTAATAGCCAATACAGGTCACGCCAGGCCTGGCAGGGCAATGTTTGCAACCTGTCATAAAAAAACCGGTCAACGACAGGCGTTACCGGTTTTTTTGTGGTAGTCATGAAAGCTTATGAGCGGTAATCAGCGTTTATGCTGACATAATCATGAGAAAAATCGCAGGTGTAAACTGTCTCGGTCACATCGCCGCGACCCAGGGAAATGCGCACCAGGATTTCGGCTTCGTTCATGACGCGTTGGCCATCTTCTTCCTGATAAGCCGGGGAGCGACCGCCGTTTTCGGCTACCAGCACATCACCCAGCCATAAGCGGGTTTTGTTCACGTCAAGGTCTTCGATACCCGCGTAACCCACCGCAGCCAGAATGCGGCCCAGGTTTGGATCGGAAGCATAAAACGCGGTTTTCACCAGTGGTGAGTGGGCAATGGCATAAGCAACTTTAAGTGCTTCTTCGGAATTGCCTGCGTCTTCAATGCGAACGGTAATGAATTTGGTGGCCCCTTCGGCATCGCGTACGATTTTTTGTGCCAGCTCGCGAGCCATGGCAGTCAGTTCGTTCTTGATGGTTTCGTAGTGAGGGCTGCTGGTGTTGTCTACCTGAATGCCACTTTGACCGGTGGCGGCTACGATGAAAGAGTCATTGGTGGAGGTGTCGCCATCAACCGTGATACGGTTGAAAGAATGATTGGCAATGTCCAGGGTGAGTGACTTGAGCAGCTGGGGCTCGATATCGGCATCGGTTGCCAGGAAGCCCAGCATGGTTGCCATGTTGGGGCGAATCATGCCAGCGCCTTTGCTGATACCGGTAAAGGTCACGGTTCTGCCATCAATCTGGATTTGCCGGGAGCAGATTTTTGGCTGGGTATCGGTGGTCATGATGCCGTAAGCGGCTTTCATCCACTCGTTTTTACCCAAGGCACTGATGGCCTGGGGCAGGGCGGCAATGATTTTTTCGCAAGGCAGGGGCTCAAGAATGACGCCAGTGGAAAAAGGAAGGATTTGTTCTTCCAGTACACCGAGTTCTTTGGCCAGGGCATGGCAAGTGGCATACGCACGTTCAAGACCATCAGCGCCAGTGCCTGCGTTGGCATTGCCTGTGTTGATGAGCAATGCACGGATGTCATGACCGGCTTGCAAACGAGATTCGCAGATTTGAACAGGCGCGGCACGGAAACGGTTTTTGGTAAAAACACCTGCCACGGCAGTACCGGGGCTGAATTTGAAAACGGTAAGATCTTTACGGTTTTCTTTTTTGATACCGGCTTCGGTTACACCGATTTCTACGCCTGCGACAGGAAAAATATCTGTTTCACTGGGAATATGAAGATTGACCGCCATTCTGCTTTTCTGCCCTTGGGATTATGGAATACCCTTAATAATAACCGTAAAATGACGGGCATGCATTGTAAAATGGCCTGCTCGGAAAAATCGGGTGGGTGACAACTATCCTGCCAGAGGGGGGTAGTGATCGGACCAATATTGGAGGGGATTCTTCTGCTTCCGATGTGACAGCCAAAGAATGAATATTGATATATAATTAAAAACTGTGTGCGATGCGTCATGCATTATGTGACAGCCACTTATTCTCTTTCCAGAGGACGACCTCTCCCACCTTGGGCTTGAATATCGGGACGACCCGATGCTCGTTAAAGGTGTCAAAATGGCCTGGATTTATCTGTTTATTGCGGGTTTGCTCGAAATTTGCTGGGCATATTCCATGAAGCTGTCTGAAGGCTTTACCAGAACCGTACCAACCGTATGGACGCTGGTTTTCATGGTTGCCAGTTTCGCGCTTCTTTCAATCGCAATGAGAACGCTCCCCCTCGGAACGGCTTATACCATCTGGACAGGCATAGGTGCTGTTGGCGCTTTTGTTGTTGGCATTACCATACTTGGTGAGCATGTCAGTATGATGCGAATCATTGCTGCTATCTTGATAGTAAGCGGGATAGTTCTTATGAAGCTGTCTTCCACTTCCTGATTTGAATAGTTTGCATAAGCCCTTGCCCAACAAAGGCAAGGAGCAGTCACACTCATGTTTTCTGTAAACTCACTTTATATTGCGTTTTGGCTGAATATGATCTGATACCTGTTGTCAGATCATATTCAAAGCCAGTCAGCCTAGTGTTTCACCACCATGGTTTGGGTATTGGTATATTCCAGTAAGCCTGCAACGGAATTTTCCACACCCACGCCCGACTGTTTGTGCCCCCCAAAAGCCACGTTGGGCGATAACACCTGGACGTGATTGATCCAGATGGTACCGGTGTCCAGCTGGCGGGCGATTTGTTTGGCTTTTTCTTCGTCCTTGCTCCAGACTGAACCGCCCAGCCCGTACTCCGACTGGTTGGCACGTGAAATGACATCTTCAATATGACTGAACTTCAGCAGGGGAAGGATGGGGCCAAACGCTTCTTTGGTTACCACATCGGCATCTTCAGGTGGGTTATCTACAAAAACAACCGGCATGAAGTTGCCTTTGGATTCTTGTGGCGCGCGCCCGTATAAAAGGCTTAAACCATCGTTTTTGGCACCGTCCAGCAGGGCCTGGACACGGGAAAATTGCTGCTTGTTCTGGATGGGGCCGATTTGTGAATCGGGTGAAAGGCCATTGCCAACAATGACATTCTGGGCATATTGCACCAGAGAATCTTTAAGCTTGTCATAAATAGACTCATGAATATAAAGCCGTTTGATGGCCAGACAATACTGCGAACAATTGCGGAACGCACCCCAAAAGAGCAGAGGCGTCACTTCTTCTATATCAGCATCATCCATAACGATTGCCGCATCGTTACCGCCAAGTTCAAGCGTGACGCGGGCCAGGTTTTCGGCTGCGCTTGCCATGACCCGTTTGCCGGTAGCGGTGGAACCGGTGAAGGCGATTTTGGCAATACCCGGGTGACTGGTCAAGGCGGGTCCCAGGTCATGGTCGCCCGAAATGATATTCATCACACCAGGCGGCAGAATGTCTCTGGCCAGTTCGCCAAAACGCAGGGTGGTTAAGGGAGTGAAAGGTGAGGGTTTAACCACAATGGTATTGCCACTTAGCAAGGCGGGTGCCAGCTTCCATATTGCCAGTGTCATGGGGAAGTTCCAGGGCGCCAGCGCACCTACCACACCCAGCGGAACGCGGATGGTTTCAAAGGTATGTCCGTTTTCGTTGGTATAACGTGAAACGGGCAATTCCATTTTGGCAAATTCAGTAAACCAGTGGCTGCAGCGGTTTATTTCCGCACGTGCATCAGCCAACGGTTTACCCTGTTCCGTGGTGAGCAGGGTTGCCAGTTCTTCACTATGTGCCTGTATGCAATCGGCCAGCTTTAACAGGGTATTTCTTCTTTCCTCAAAAGGTGTTTTTTTCCATGTTTTAAATGCCTGAGCGGCAGCGTTGACCGCTTCATCCAGCTGCTCGGGTGAGCAGACCGGCACCCGGGCAATCACTTCTTCAGTGGCAGGATTAATAATGTCCATGCTTTGTGGGGATGAAACAGCCTTGCCATTAATGGTCATGGCAACAGGCGGGGTACGGCTAGTCATGAATAACTCCTTGTGTTTTGAGTGGGCACAGTGCGATGGGCATTATTGAAAAGCAATTACCTGACGGGCAGTTGCCGTGCCTGAGCGCAGGCGTTCAAGTGCGAGGTTGATCTGTTCGGGGGCAATCAGTTCAACCGGTATCTTACCCAGTGCACCCTGTTTTGCCAGTGCAATCAATTCCCGTAACTCTATCAAATTACCAACATAGGAGCCGATGATGCTGATTGCCCTTATTGGTACCAGGGGCAAGGCGATATTCAGATCGCCACCAAACAGACCAATAATAATGTATTTGCCGCCTTTGCTTAATACCTGGGTACCCAAGCCTGACGTAACCGATGAGCCCACAAAATCAATAACCGTTAATAAACCGCCTTCCAATCCCTGCAATATTGCTGACGCTTCAGGCGCATTGATATTCACGGTTTTGCTGGCTCCGAGCTGTTGGGCGGCAGCCAGTTTTCTGTCATCAATGTCCACGGCAACAATTTTCTGGTAACCCAGTGCCTTGGCGATCAGTAGCGCTGAAGTACCCAAGCCGCCCATCCCGAACATGGCCAGCCAGTCATCTTTGGCGGCATCTGATTTTTTAAGGGCGGAATAAGCTGTCAGGCCTGAACATGCAAGCGTGGCCGCCTCTGTTATATCCAGGCCTTCAATATCCACCAGATATTTTGGATCGGGCAGTTTTAACCGGTGCGCATAACCGCCATCCTGATAAACACCCAGGCTGGCAGAGTTCAGACACAGGTTTTCTTTGCCCTGACGGCAGTTACCGCATTGTCCGCAGCCGATCCACGGACTTACCAGATAGTTTTTGCCAATTTCAAGCCCATCCAGATTGGCATCGGGGCCGGCGGCAAGAAGTTGTGCCACGATTTCATGCCCCAGCGCAAGTGGTGGGGTGATGTTGCGTTCCTGCAGTTCCATTCGGCGACCCTGACCCAGATCGTAATAGCCGTCAAAAAGATGAAGATCGGTATGGCAGACGCCACAGCGGATGGTTGCCAGTACGACCTCGGTGCCTTCAGGTGCTCCCATCGTTTCTGTAACCGCTTCGATGGGTTTGCCAAATTGCATTACTTTATAGGCCAGATAGGTTTCTGTAGCATTCATTGTTTTTTACCTTATCGAAATGGATAAATTGCGATCAGTTTTTGGCGATGAAACTGCAGCCGCCCTGATCCATTGGCCGGAAGGCTTCATCACCGGGAGCCGTGGCTACAATTTTGTAATAGTCCCAGGGATATTTCGATTCTTCGGGAGATTTAACCTGGATAAGATACATGTCATGGATGACCCGGCCATCTTCCCTGATATAGCCGTTTTTGGTTGTAAAGTCATGAATAGGGGTGCTTTTCATGGTTTTGATAACGGTGCTCGTATCATCGGTCCCGGCAGCTTCAATGGCTCTCAGATAACTGGTAACGGCGGAATAGGCACTGGCATGAATTTGGGTGGGCATACGGTTCTCACGCTCATGGAAGCGTTTTGCCCATTGCCGGGTAGCATCGTTCTGATCCCAGTAAAAAGCGGTTGTTGCATACATGTCTTTGGCCGCCTCAAGCCCCAGGGCATGGACGTCGGTAATGAAAAGGACCGTGGCAGCGAGTTTTTTCGTGGCGGTGAGCTGGAACTGATTGGCGGTTTTAATGGTATTGATCATGTCGTTAGCCACATTGGCCAGTCCGACCACTTCGGCATCGGAGCCCTGTGCGCTAAGCACGTAGGAGGAAAAATCCATCGAGTTCAACGGATGGTAAACCGAACCGACAATTGAGGCGTTATTTTCTTTAAGCGTATTGGCAACATCTTCAACCATGGCTTTGCCAAATGCATAGTCAACGCCGATCATGTACCATTTTTTAGAACCCTGATCCGTAATGGCTTTGGCGGTTGTTCTTGCCAGTGCATAGGTATCATAAGGCCAGTGGATAGTCATTGGGCTGCAATGTTTTCCGGTAATATCGCTGGATGCTGCAGCGGTATTCAGCAGCAGCCTGTTCTTTTCCTCGGCAATGTTTTTGACGGCGTAATGGACAGCCGTGTTATTGATATCGACAATCGTGTCAACCTTGTCAACGTCGAACCAGCGTCTTGCTGTATTTGCGCCAACATCAGCCTTGTTCTGGTGGTCCATGGAAACCAGTTCGATTTTCTTGCCCAGCACGGTACCGCCGAAATCTTCAATTGCCATTTTGGCTGCGGTCACTGAACCGGCACCTGCGGTATCCGCATACACACCTGCCATATCACTTAATACACCAATCTTGACAATATCGTCAGAGATGCCTGCTGCATTTGCAAGGCCCAAGTGCATTCCCAGACCGGCCGCAATGGCGGTCTTTACAAAACTCTTAATCATGTTGTCTCCGGATTTATAAATATACTTATGTTTTATATAGGTGGGTAATACGCTGTTTTATATACTGATCAGTGTTATTACCGTAAGCGTTCGGCCATCTCATCTTGACAGCGGTTTTCTTTAACCTGTTTTTTTACATTGCTGTCTGTGGTTGCCAATTATGCGGCAACAGTTCAGCAATACGGCTGGCGGGCTGAGTGGGCAAGCGT
>NZ_BMYS01000035.1 GCF_014652395.1 Advenella faeciporci | reverse complement strand
TAATCACAAGCGTATCAAGCTCAAATTAAATGGCCTGAGTCCAGTACAATACCGGACTCAGGTTTTAGCTGCCTAGTTTTTAACCGTCCAACATTTGGGGGTCACTTCACTCCTGCGTGGGAACGCCAGGTTTTTTTTCTCGTTCCCATGCTCCTGCGTGGGAACGCCAGGTTTCTAAATAAACAGCGCGGTGATTCACCTTGCAGGTTTGCTCCGACGCCGCTGCGCGCCGAAGTCGCTGCACCTGCAAGGTGAATCCCCGCTTTGTCAGTTTCAAGAAGGCTGGTTCACAGGTTGGTTTTTTCAGCGGTGGCAGAAGCCTGATCCAGTTCCCATGCTCTGCGTGGGAGCTCCTCCAGAATTTCAGAATGAGTAGCGCAGTTTGAGGTGAACTTTCTTTTGAATTAACGCAAGTGTGACAAGTACAACCCCCACTGCAGCGACTTCGGCGCGAAGCGGCGTCAGAGCAAAGTGGGGGTGTACTTGGCGCACGTTGTTTGCCAGTAGTTTGGTTTTATGCATTTCCGGGCAGGAGTGGGTTGGTGCTATTTTTGGGTATGCATTCCCACGCAGGAGCATGGGAACGAGTGGGAGAGTGAGCTGATGCTGTTTTGGGATAGGCATTCCCACGCAGAGCGTGGGAACGAGGGGGTGAGCGGAGCGTGGGAACGAGGGGAGGGGGTGAACTGTTTAAGCTTGACGCTTTTCAATCAGCGAAAATACTCCGCTGGCGTTGAACACATTCTTGCCTTCAACCGTTAATGCACAGCTGGCAAAAATCATCCGTTTGCCGGCACGATGAATCTTGACCCGTGCCTCCACCCAATCGCCGGCTTTGGCCGGTGACATAAACTCGCTATTCAGCGTCACCGTCACAAAAGCCACCGGATGGTCGTAATGAGCCAAAATCGCATCACCGAAGGCATTATCGGCAATGGTCATCATCGTGCCACCATGGGCTACCCCGATCTTATTCAAATGCTCGTGAGTCAGGCGGATACCTAAAACAGTATGCTTGCCATTCTCATCAACCTGCTCAAAATAAGGACCCGTCAAATCTGAAAACGGACTGTTCCTGTTCAACAAACGGAACCCACTGGGAATATCGTGATTGCTCATGGTGTTATTAGTATTTAAAAAATTAATTCAAAGGGACATCAAGCATATCACTATAGCGTTGCATATGGAAATCGTGATCGCCAAACATCGTGTTAATCAAATTCACACGCTTGTAAAAATGCGCCACATTCAGCTCATCGGTCACTCCCATGCCGCCGTGCATCTGCACCGCCTCCTGGCTCACCTTGCGAGCCAGCTTGCCAATATAAGCTTTCGCGCCCGATGCCTTGAAAACCCGGTGCTGCAGGTTCCCGTTTTGCATTTCGATCGCGGCCAGCAAGGCCATTGAATTGGCCTGCTCAGCGGCAATCGCCATCTCTGCCATGCGGTGCTGCAAGGCCTGGAAAGTGCCAATCGCCACGCCAAACTGCTTGCGGGTTTTCAGATACTCAAGGGTGGCATCATTCAAAGCTTTAATTAATCCAACCAGTTCGGCGCACAAGGCCACGTTGGTTTGGGCAATCGCATCCATAATCGCGGGCAGGGCCTTGCCTTCTTCACCAAGCAGGGCGCTGGCGGGTACTTCAGCCTTGTCCAGCACGATATCAGCGGCATAATGGCCGTCGTGGGTTTTGTAGGTTTTCAGCGTTACGCCGGGGGTGGCGGGGTCTAGCAGGAAAACGGAAATGCCGTCCTCATCGCCGGTTTCACCATGGGTGCGGGCGGAAATCAGCAGTTGACCGGCAGAAGGCGCATCAATCACCATGGCTTTGTGCCCGTTCAGTACCCAGCCGTTTGCTGATTTCGTGGCGGTGGTGGATACCATTTTTTCCAGATAACGGAAGCCGGGCTCGTAATGGCCAAAGGCATACGTGGCAGAACCGTCGGCAATACCGGCAATGAGTGTTTCTTTTTGTTCCGCTGTGCCAAGCGCGTTAATCAGGCCGCCAGAAAGCACTACGGTGCTTACGTAAGGCTCTAAAATCAGGCCGGGCGCCAGGGCTTTCATGACCAGGTACGTGTCCAGTGGTGTACCGTTCAGGCCACCCAGGTCTTCATGAAAAGGCAGGGCCAGAATGCCCAGTTCGGCGTAGGTATTCCAGGCATTGCGGTCATAGGCCTCTTCACTGGCGGCCAGTTTCCTTCTTGCTTCAAACGCATAGTCTTTGTTAATAAACCGGCTAATGGTATCTTCCAGCGCCAGCTGTTCTTCTGTGAAATTAAAATCCATGGAAAAGCTCCAGATATTCGTTTACTAAGTTCAGGTAAGTAGGTTCAATGTTGCCGTTATGCCTTACAGGCCAAGAATCATCCGGCAAATAATGGATTTCTGCACTTCACTTGAACCGCCATAAATGGTTGTTTTGCGCACATTGAACGAATTTCCCGTTAAATGATAAAAATCAGCCGGGAATGCACTGCTGATATCTTCATGGGAAGTGTCCATAATATGGGCGGGTGCGTAATTGCCCAGGGCCAGCGAGGCCAATTCAGCAATGTCCTGTTGAATCTCGGAGCCTTTTACCTTAAGAATCGACGCCTCGGGGCCGGGCGTGTGTTGTTTGCCATCGGCCGACACCACTTTCAGGTTGGTGATTTCCAGCGCCATCAGGTCCAGTTCAATTTGGGCCAGACGGTCACGGAAACGCGGGTCTTCAATAAGCGGCCGGCCATTATTGCCAGGCTGCTTGCGGGCCATTTCCTTAACGCGGGCAAGCGCAGCTTTGGAGCGGCCAACCCGCGCAATATTGGTGCGTTCATGACCCAGCAGGAACTTGGCGTAAGTCCAGCCCTGGTTTTCTTCACCCACCAAATTGGAAACGGGCACCCTTACGTTTTCAAACCACACCTCGTTCACTTCGTGCCCGTCGTCCAGCATAATGATGGGGCGCACGGTAATGCCGGGGGTTTTCATGTCAATCAGCAAAAAGGAAATCCCCGCCTGCTTGCGTACTTCAGGGTCGGTGCGAACCAGGCAGAAAATCCAGTCGGCGTGCTGGGCAAGGGTGGTCCAGGTTTTTTGGCCGTTCACAATATAGTGATCGCCATCGCGCACGGCGCTGGTTTTCAAAGAGGCCAGGTCCGAGCCGGCACCGGGTTCGGAATACCCCTGGCACCACCAGTCTTCACCTGAAATAATACGGGGCAGAAAACGGTCCTTGATTTCCTGTGAGGCATATTTCTGGATAACCGGCGCTACCATTTTCAGTCCGAAAGACAGCTGCTCGGGGGCACCGTAAGTGGCGCATTCTTCTTCAAAAATATGGCGTTGCACGGCATCCCAGCCAGTGCCGCCATATTCAACCGGCCAGGCGGGTGCACCCCAGCCCTGACGGTATAATGTTTTTTGCCATTCCACCCGCTCCTGTTTGCCTAGCGGTTCGCAGTTGAAAATTTTTGCCCTGATACTGTCACTGACGTTATTTTTCAGGAAAGTCCTGACTTCTTCCCGGAACGCGAGCTGTTCCGCATTGAAATTGATATCCATGGTTATATCTCTGTAGAGTTTAAGAAGAATAGGTAATTCTGCATTGCAAAATGAAAATCTTTAAAATGGAATTATGATACCTTGAATTCGCGTCCATTAAAAGCATTGCGTTTTAAGCATTATATGATTCAGAATAAGGTCTTTGGTGAATAATATGGTGTATTATTACTGCAATCCGTTATTTCCGCATTGCGGAATTGTTAATAACAAAATAGTTTAAATACTCTTTGGAGCCAGATTAAATGAGTCACGCAACTTATGAAATTAAAGATCGTGTAGCTTTAATTACATTTCAGAACCCTCCCGTTAATGGAATGAGCTACGCGCTCAGGAAAAACCTGGTTGTTTTCGTTGATCAGGCCGAAGCGGACAGTGGGGTTGATGCCATTGTCATTACCGGTTCTGCACGCGCATTTTCAGGCGGTGCCGATGTGACCGAATTTGGCACACCCAAGGTTTTGCAGCAGCCCATTCTGCGTGTGGTCATTGAAGTGCTTGAAAATGTGACCAAGCCGGTTGTGGCTGCCATTGATGGCGTTTGCCTGGGCGGTGGACTTGAGCTGGCCCTGGGTGCCCACTACCGTGTGGCTGCGGCCCATGCGCAAATCGGCCTTCCGGAAGTAAAACTGGGACTGTTGCCTGGCGCGGGCGGCACACAACGCCTGCCACGTGTTGTCGGCCTGGAAAAAGCCTTGCACATGATCACCACCGGCCAAGTCATCAAGGCCAAGGCACTGGCCGATACCGCTTTGCTTGATAAAGTGGTTGAAACTGACGTGGTTGGTGCCGCCATTGCCTTTGCCAAAGAAGTGGTTGCACAAAACCTGCCGCTCAAGCGTGTGCGTGATATTGAAATCAGCCCCGAGGGTGCCAATGAGATTTTGCAGGCCGCCCGTGAGAAGCTTGAAAATGGTAAAAAAGGCCAAATTGCCCCGCTTAAATGCCTGGATGCCGTGCAAGCCAGTGTTTTCATGCCATTCGATGATGGCCTGAAATTCGAGCGCGAATTGTTCCTGCAACTCATGAGCTCGCCTGAATCGGCGGCCATGCGCCATATTTTCAGTGCCGAACGTGCGGCCACCAAGATTCCTGACGTGCCAGCCGATACATTGTTGCGCAAGGTTGAAAAAGTGGGTGTGATTGGTGCCGGTACCATGGGTGGCGGCATTAGCATGAACTTCCTGAACGTGGGGATTCCGGTGGTGCTGCTAGAGCAGAAACAGGATGCCCTGGACCGTGGTGTGGCCACGATTCGCCGCAACTACGAAAACACCATGAAAAAAGGGCGTATTACGGCAGAGCAGGTTGAAGAAAGAATGGCATTGCTGTCAACCACCCTTAGCTATGATGATTTTGCCGATGTCGACCTGGCGATTGAGGCGGTATTTGAAAACATGGATGTCAAGAAAGCCGTGTTTTCAGAGCTGGACCGTGTCATGAAAAAAGGCGCCATTCTGGCTTCCAATACGTCTACCCTTGACCTTAACGTGATTGCCGGCTTTACCAGCCGCCCTGAAGACGTCATTGGCCTGCACTTTTTCAGCCCTGCCAATGTCATGAAACTGCTGGAAATCGTGCGTGGTGAAAAAACCGCGAAAGATGTGCTGGCCACCTCAATTGCATTGGGCAAGAAAATTGGCAAGAAGCCGGTCGTGTCCGGTGTTTGTGACGGTTTCATTGGCAACCGCATGCTGTACGCTTACCGTGATGCGGCCGACAACGCCATGCTGGCCGGTGCATCGCCTTCACAAATTGATAAAGCCCTTGAAAACTTCGGTTTTGCCATGGGTCCATACCGTGTTGCCGACCTGGCCGGTCTGGATATTGGCTGGGCCGTGCGCAAGCGTCGTGCCGAAGCCAACCCTGATGCCTACGTGCCGGTGGTGGCCGACCGTATTTGTGAAGCGGGCCGCTTTGGCCAGAAAACCGGTGCGGGCTGGTACAAATATGAAGCGGGCAACCGTACGCCTATCGTTGATCCGGTGGTTGAGAACATTGTCAAGGAGTTCCGCGAAGCCCGTGGCATCACCCCGCGTGTGGTCAGTGACCAGGAAATTGTCAACCGCTGTATTTTTGCGCTGGTTAACGAAGGTGCCAAGATTCTGGAAGAGGGCATTGCCCTGCGTGCTTCCGATATTGATATCGTTTACCTGAACGGCTATGGTTTCCCAGCTCATCGTGGCGGCCCAATGCACTACGCACAACAGGTTGGCCTGTTCAATGTCGTACGTGCCATCAAGCGGTTTGCCGCCGCTTCCGAGGCAGAGGCCAGGTTCTGGAAGCTTGCTCCGCTGCTTGAAAAGCATGCAGAATCCAACGAGCCCCTGAAATAAGCAATTTGTACGGCGGGATACGTTAAAATTAACGATCTCAAAGACAGGCTTGATATCCTGAATGGTGCGCAAGCTGCCATTCAGGATCAATCACTACAGCGTAAAATGATGCTGTCTTTGTGCTGATTGATCACATTTTCATTAGTCGCAAACTTAAGGCTTTAGATATGATAAATAAAATTTGTGGCAGCGTTGAAGAAGCTGTCGCGGACGTATTTGACGGCGCTACCGTCCTGATTGGCGGTTTTGGCGGGGCCGGTCATCCTACCGAACTGATTCACGCCCTCATTGACCAGGGTGCCCGTGACCTGACGGTTGTGAATAACAATGCGGGTAACTTTGAAACCGGTCTGGCCGCTTTACTCAAGGCAGATCGCGTTCGCAAAATCATCTGTTCATTTCCGAAGTCATCCAATTCGAATGTTTTCAATGAGAAATACAAGGCCGGTAAAATCGAGCTTGAATGTGTGCCGCAGGGTACCATTGCCGAGCGCCTGCACGCAGCCGGGGCCGGTCTGGGTGGTTTCTATACCCGTACCAGCTATGGCACCGATTTGGCCAAAGGCAAGGAAACCCGCGAAATCAATGGTCAGCACTACGTGTTTGAATATCCCATTCACGGTGATTTTGCATTTGTCCTGGCTGAAAAGGGTGATCGCTGGGGGAACCTGGTGTATCGCAAGGCAGCACGCAACTTTGGCCCGGTCATGTGCCAGGCTGCCAAAACCACCATTGTCCAGGTCAAGCAAATTGTGGAACTGGGTGAACTGGATCCCGAACACATCATTACACCGGGAATTTTCGTGAACCGCGTGGTTCAGGTTGAAAATCCTCATATCTCTAGCTAAGGAAAACAATAAAATGGAAAAAATCACACGCGAGCAAATGGCTGAGCGCCTGGCAAAAGATATTCCTCCTGGCAGCTACGTTAACCTGGGGATTGGTATTCCCGTACTGGTGGCCAATTACCTTAACCCTGAAGATGAAGTGTTGCTGCATAGCGAGAACGGTATTCTGGGAATGGGCCCAACCCCGCCAAAAGGAGAGGAAGATTTTGAATTGATCAACGCCGGTAAACAGCCGGTAACCCTGTTAACAGGCGGTTCTTTTTTCCACCACGTGGATTCTTTCGCCATCATGCGTGGCGGTCACCTTGATTTATGCATCATGGGTGGCATGCAGGTTGCCGCCAATGGTGACCTGGCCAATTGGTCGCTGGGTCGTCCCGGTGAGCCGCCGGCAGTGGGTGGGGCCATGGATCTGGCCGTAGGTGCCAAGAAAGTGTTTATCCTGATGGAGCACAACTCCAAAGACGGCTCTCCCAAAATTCTTGAAAAATGTACCTTGCCTGTTACCGGTCTGGGTGTGGTCAGTCGCATTTATACCGATATCGCCGTCCTTGAAATTACACCTGAAGGTGTAAAAGTCATCGAGAAACTGGTGGATATCAGTGATGAAGACTTGCAGGCCCGCACAGGCGCGAAGCTCATTTTCTAATCGTTTTTAATTTTTTTATCTTTTTCTGGAAATCAGCAAAATGACTAATGCATATATTTGTGATGCCGTCCGTACCCCCATCGGCCGTTACGCCGGTGGTTTGTCCACCGTTCGTACCGACGACCTGGCTTCCTTGCCGATTAAGGCGCTGGTAGAGCGTAACCCTTCCGTAAACTGGGCCGAACTGGACGATATTATTTACGGTTGTGCCAACCAGGCGGGTGAAGATAACCGCAACGTGGCCCGTATGGCCGGCTTGCTGGCAGGCCTGCCGGTTGAGGTGCCCGGTGCCACTATTAACCGTTTGTGCGCGTCCAGCCTTGACGCGATTGGTACCGCTGCCCGTGCGATCAAATCCGGTGAAGTTGATCTGATGATTGCCGGTGGTGTTGAAAGCATGTCACGTGCCCCATTCGTCATGGGCAAGGCTGAAACCGCTTTTTCTCGGACTGCCAAAATTGAAGACACCACTATTGGCTGGCGTTTTGTCAATCCTAAAATGAAAGAGCAGTACGGCATTGACTCCATGCCTGAAACCGCTGAAAACGTGGCTGATGACTTCAAGGTTTCCCGCGAAGACCAGGACGCTTTTGCCCTTCGCAGCCAGCAACGTGCCGCGCGTGCGATTGCGGAAGGTGTTTTCAAGGAAGAAATCATTCCGGTTTCCATCCCCCAGAAAAAAGCTGATCCTAAAATCGTTGATACCGATGAGCACCCGCGTGCAACCACGGCAGAAACCCTGGCTAAACTCAAAGGGGTGGTTCGTCAGGGTGGTTCGGTCACTGCCGGTAACGCCTCGGGTGTTAACGACGGTTCCTGCGCCGTGTTGCTGGCTTCTGATGAAGCCGTCAAGAAATACGGCCTGACCCCCAAGGCACGTGTGGTTGCCATGGCAACCGCCGGTGTTGCGCCACGCATCATGGGTTTTGGCCCTGCACCCGCCATTCGCAAGGTGTTGGACAAAGCAGGCTTGACCCTTGAGCAAATGGATGTGATCGAGCTGAACGAAGCGTTTGCCGCACAGGCATTGGCCGTTACCCGTGACCTGGGCCTGGCCGATGATGCCGAACACGTGAACCCCAATGGCGGTGCCATTGCCCTGGGTCACCCATTGGGTGCGTCAGGTGCCCGCCTGGTAACCACCGCCATGTACCAGCTGCATCGCACCGGTGGCCGTTATGCCCTGTGCACCATGTGTATTGGTGTTGGCCAGGGTGCTGCCGTTATTATCGAACGCGTTTAATGCTTGTCTGGCAGTCCTGTTTTCCTTTCGGGCGGCGGGGCTGTCAATACAATTGTTCAATAATCAAGAAACCCAATCCTGTTATATGCGGGCTTGGGTTTTTTGTTTGTACGCGAAGCATTTATTTTTATTACAATGGGCAATTATTATTTGCCTTGCTTGAAAAATCGAATGAACAAACCTCATTACCCTCATCCTGTTATTGCCAAAGAGGGTTGGCCTTTCCTGGCAATCTCCATTGTTGCCGCACTTATCGTTTCGCTCTGGTCTTTTGCGGTTTCCATTCCGTTCTGGATCATTGCCCTGTTTGTATTGCAGTTTTTCCGTGATCCCCGGCGGGTTGCTCCTGATGGCGACAATTTGGTACTGTCTCCGGCCGATGGGCGCATTGTGGCCGTTGAAGAGGTGTATGATATTTATGCACAGCGCGATGCCATCAAAATCAGTGTTTTCATGAATGTGTTCAATGTGCATTCCAACCGCTCACCGGTTGATGGCACGGTTAAAAAAGTCCAGTATTTTTCGGGCAGGTTTTTTAATGCCGCCCTTGATAAGGCATCGCTTGAAAACGAACGCAACGCCATGGTGCTTGAAACACCAAACAAGCACACCGTTACCGCTGTGCAGGTGGCTGGCCTGGTTGCCAAACGTATTTTATGTTATGCAAAACAGGGAGATGAACTCAAGCGCGGCCAGCGTTATGGTTTTATCCGTTTTGGTTCCCGGGTAGACGTTTACCTGCCTTTGGGGTCCCGTCCAAGAGTTGTTATTGGTGATAAAGTCAGTGCCACCAGCACGGCCCTGGCCGATTTACCTGCTGAATAGTAAAACATCATGAATGATCTTCACCGCCGTCGCAGTGTTTACCTGCTGCCTAACGCTTTTACCACCGCCAATCTGTTTGCCGGGTTTTATGCCATTGTACAGGCCATGAATGGCAAATTTGAAGTGGCGGCCATTGCCATTTTTGCCGCCATGGTGCTGGATGCCATGGATGGTCGGGTAGCCAGGATGACCAATACGCAATCGTCCTTTGGCGAGCAATATGACTCCATGTCCGATATTGTGTCTTTTGGGGTGGCGCCCGCCTTGGTGATGTATGAGTACCTGCTGCAGGATATTGGCCGCTGGGGCTGGATTGCCGCCTTTATTTATGTGGCGGGGGCGGCTATCCGTCTGGCCCGCTTCAATACCAATATCGCGGTGGTGGACAGTCGTTTTTTCCAGGGCTTGCCCAGCCCGTCAGCGGCTGCCCTGGTGGCCGGGTTTGTCTGGCTGTCTGTCGATAATAAAATTCCCAGTTACGAGTTCCAGGCCTGGATTGCCTTTGCGATTACCACTTATACCGGTATTACCATGGTGTCGAATGCGCCATTTTTTAGCGGCAAGTCACTGGCCCTCGAGAAAAAACTGTCACCGGCCACCATTATGCTGGCGGTGGTGCTGGTTTTTGCCGTTGTGTCGGTGAATCCGCCGATTGTGCTGTTTGGGCTGTTTGTTATTTATGGCCTGTCGGGTTGGGGGGTGTGGTATTTTCGCTGGCGTAAAATCCGCCAGCATTACAACAGCCGCCGCAACCACGATGACCCACCCGTGTAGTTGTGGTTTTGCCTAATCGTTCCACCAGCGCTCATAGCGCAGGTCGGGGCCCGAATGGTAATGGGTAACCGCATCGCCATCGCGCCCGAAATACACAAACATTAACGAATTCCAGGCATTGCTTTGTTTGTAGCGGTAAGTCCAGACCACTTCATTTTTTTCACCCAGGCCAACCCGGTCTATTTCAGCGGGCGGCCCAAATTCGCAGGCCACATCGTTTTGTGTCCAGCGACCTTCGTTAAGTCGCCTGAAATGGCTGTCGGTAAGCAGTGACTGGACGTTGTCTATATGGCCATCCTTGTTTACATTGGTGCCATAGGCGTATTGCCCCAGGGGTTGCTGGCTCCAGACCAGTCTTTGACGGCCATCAGCCAGGGTGCAGCGGTAATTGGGTGAGCCCAGCTGGCTTTCAACCTGGCTGATGGAGCTGTTGGGCGGGATGTCCCGATAAGTGGTGCAGGCTGAAAGCGCCAGCAGGGTGCAGGCCAGCAGGGCCGGTTTAATCCGCTTATGTTGTGCCAAAGTAAACATTTTCATTTCCTTTTTGTTATCGAAGATAAATTGGGCATTATCTATCGGAATAAGCTATAATGGCCAACTTAGCTATTGCAGGTGTATGGTACTAGTATTGATGATACCTTTATCGTGCAGGCATTGTTATATTTAATTTTATTTTAATGGTAATTCACGGTAATGCCCCTCAGTGTTACCGCATGTCCCAGAGGAACATATTATGTCAGTAGCAGATATCAAAAAATCAGAAATCGTTTCAGAATTTGCCCGCAAGGAAGGCGATACAGGCTCTCCTGAAGTTCAGGTTGCCCTGTTAACCGCCCGTATCAACGAGTTGACCGGTCATTTCAAAACACACATGAAAGACCACCACTCACGTCGCGGTTTGCTGCGCATGGTTAGCCGTCGCCGCAAAATGCTCGATTACCTGAAAGGCCGTAACCCTGATTCTTACCGCGCACTTATCGAAAAACTCGGTCTGCGTAAGTGATTTCCGGGGTTTTTGCCCAAGGATAAAACCGTGCACAGTGCCATTTTGGTACTGTGCACGGTTTTTTTATTGTTGTTTGTTTGCCAAATTTAAATGCATGGGATCATGGTGCATTTTTGCAGTGAACGGGCAAATAATTATTGTAAGGAATACAAATGTTTAATAAAGTGACCAAGTCATTTCAGTATGGTAGTCATACTGTTGTTCTGGAAACGGGCGAGATCGCCCGTCAATCCTCGGGTGCTGTTATTGCATCCATGGGCGATACCGTAGTGTTGGCCACGGTTGTGGCAGCCAAACAGGCTAAAGCAGGCCAGGACTTCTTTCCCTTAACGGTCGATTATGTAGAAAAAACTTATGCAGCCGGTCGTATTCCCGGCGGCTTCTTCAAACGCGAAGGCAAGCCTTCTGAAAAAGAAACCCTGACATCCCGCCTGATCGACCGTCCATTGCGTCCGTTGTTCCCTGAAGGCTTCTACAACGACGTTCAGGTTATTATCCATGTCCTGTCCGTAGATCCCGAAATTGACCCCGATATTGTTGCCATGATTGGTGCATCGGCTGCCTTGTCTGTTTCAGGTATTCCTTTCAATGGCCCCATTGGTGCTGCCCGTGTAGCCTATATCAATGGTCAGTACGTATTAAGCCCAACCGTTTCCCAGCTCCAGCACTCCGAGATGGACCTGGTGGTTGCCGGTACCGAATCTGCCGTATTAATGGTTGAATCAGAAGCCCGGCAATTAAGCGAAGAAGTCATGCTGGGTGGTGTGGTGTTTGGTCATGAGCAAATGCAAGCAGCCATCAATGCCATTCACGAACTGGTTGAAGAAGCCGGCAAGCCTGAATGGGATTGGGAGCCTGCGCCCAAGAATGAACCGCTTATTGCTGCGGTTACCGCGCTGGCCTCAGAGGGCCTGAAAGCCGCTTACGAAATTCGCCAGAAGCAAGAGCGTACCGGCAAACTGAAAGAAGTGTACGCCAGCGTTAAGCAGGCGCTGGTTGAACAGGCGGCGGCAAACAACGAAGACGCGCCAGATAGCGTTGCGGTTGAAAATATCATGTTTGACCTGGAATCAGCCCTGGTTCGCGGACAAATCCTGAATGGTGAACCCCGTATTGATGGCCGCGATACCCGTACCGTGCGTCCAATCAGCATCCGTCTGGGTGTTTTGCCCCGTACCCACGGCAGTGCCTTGTTCACCCGTGGTGAAACACAGGCCCTGGTAGTGGCTACACTGGGTACCAAACAAGACGAGCAAATTATTGACTCCGTCATGGGTGAGTACCGTGACCGTTTCATGTTGCATTACAATATGCCTCCGTTTGCCACCGGTGAAACCGGCCGTTTCGGTTCTCCCAAACGCCGTGAAATCGGTCACGGCCGTCTGGCCAAACGCGCACTGGTTGCCACGTTGCCTAAACATGAAGATTTCCAGTACACCATTCGCGTGGTTTCTGAAATTACCGAATCCAACGGTTCTTCATCCATGGCTTCCGTTTGTGGTGGCTCATTGGCCATGATGGATGCAGGTGTACCTGTACAAGATCACGTGGCCGGTGTTGCCATGGGTCTGATCAAGGACGGTGGCAAGTTTGCCGTTCTTACCGATATCCTGGGTGATGAAGATCACCTTGGTGATATGGATTTCAAAGTAGCCGGTACGGAAAAAGGTATTACCGCCTTGCAAATGGATATCAAAATCCAGGGCATTACCAAGGAAATCATGCAGGTTGCCTTGGCGCAGGCCCGTGAAGGCCGCTTGCATATTCTGGGCAAAATGAACGAAGCGCTTACCGGTTCACGTACCGAACTGTCCAGCTTTGCGCCTCGCATGCTGACCATGAAAATCAATCCCGATAAAATCCGTGACGTGATTGGCAAGGGTGGTGCAACCATTCGTGCCCTTACCGAAGAAACGGGCTGCCAGATTGACATCAGTGATGAAGGTGATGTGGTCATTTCCAGCGCTGATCTTGAAAAAGCCAAAGAAGCCGAGCGTCGTATTGCTGAGCTGACCGCTGTGGTTGAAGTGGGTCAGGTGTACGAAGGTACGGTTCAGCGCCTGCTGGATTTTGGCGGTATTGTGCAAATCCTGCCAGGTCGTGATGGCTTGCTGCACATTTCTGAAATTGCCAATTACCGCATTGCCAATATCAACGACGTGCTTGCCGTTGGCCAGAAGGTTAAAGTTAAAGTGATCGAAGCCGATGACCGCGGTCGTCTGCGTCTGTCAGCCAAGGCTTTGGGTGGTCTGGAGGGTCTGGAAGGCTCAGCTCAACCCACAGAAACCCCTGCTGATGGTGAATAATCACCTTTAATGAGCTATTGCCCGTTGCCACGCGAGTGAAGGACTCGCTCCCACGCTCTCGCATGGTAACATTTCTGGTTCCCACGCTCTGAAGTGACCCCCAAATGTTGGACGGTTAAAAACTAGGCAGCTAAAACCTGAGTCCGGTATTGTACTGGACTCAGGCCATTTAATTTGAGCTTGATACGCTTGTGATTATAGTAG
>NZ_BMYS01000034.1 GCF_014652395.1 Advenella faeciporci | reverse complement strand
TCGCCGAACAGATACTCCTTTACTAATTTGACTTTGAATTGCACATCATATTTTTCCATTGAAAAACCCCTAAAAGTTGAATGGGTGTCCAACTTTTGGGGGTCAGTTCAGAGCGTGGGAACGAGTACACAGCACAACATTACAGCATATTCATGCAATTTTTATATAAATAAATATTATATAAATATATTATTGATCGGGGAGATTATTTCAAGCAAAAAAATCCCTGCTGTTACGCAGGGACAAAGTCTACTCCACTAGAGATCGTACAAATTCAGATTTTTGGCAAGCCTTAAACCAGTGCTTCTATGACGTCCTTGTTCTGCAAGTCCCAGACATAATCAATCAGGTGTTTGATGGTTTCAACAGGTGCCGCGTTTTCATATTGGCCCAGGCGCATGACCTTGTCTTCAATTTCAGGGCGGCTCAGGGTGTTGCCCGGATCGCCCTTGGGTTCGTCCACACGGCCCTTGAACACGCGGCCATCATTGGTGGTAACCGTAACCTTGCCAATCCAGCGGTTGGGGTAAGCAGTATCCACTTCTTCATCCAGTTCCATCGTGACTTTTTCACGGAAAGCACCCACCTGTTCGTCGTGCAGGGCTGCGTCAAATTCAGCCAGGCCCGCAAAATTCTGGATGGCGATCAGGGCCAGTACGGTACCCATGGAAAATTTGGACTGGTGAACGGTTTCAGGTTTGATCACCGCACCCAGCACGTCAATCGCACCCTGGTGCACGTGGGTGACCACGCTGGCAATATCGCCGGCAGACAGATTGTTTTCTTTCATCACCACTTGCAGGGCATCTGCGGCCGGATGGGTATGACGGCAGGATGCGTGGTATTTGAAAGAGGTTTCGGGTAATGCCCAGCGGCTACCCAGGCCGTCAACCAGCTTGCGCGGATCGGCATCGGTAGACATGCCGGCACCCATACCCTGAGCGCCTTCCAGAATCTGTTTGGCACCGGTGAAACCGTCTTTGGCCAGGTAGGCGGCAATCAGGCCATTGGCGGCCGCTTTGGCGGTGTGCAACTGTTTGGAGTCGGCAGCAGTGCGCAGGAATTCCCACAAACCGGCCGCCTGGGTGCCGGCCGAACCAATGGCATCCAGCATTTGTTCAGGATTCAGTTTCAGCAAACGGCCCACGGTCACGGCAGCGGCAATGGTACCAGCCGTGCCGGTGGTATGGAAAATCCTGTAGTGTGAACGGCCCAGGAATTCACCAACGCGAATACCCACTTCATAACCGGCCACGCAGGCGGTTAGCAGTTCTTTGCCGGAGGCGCCAATTTCCTGGGCCACCGCCAGTGCGGGTGGGAATACCACTGCGGCGGGATGGAATACCGAACCGTTATGCACGTCGTCCTGCTCTACCATATGGGCAGCGGCAGCGTTGACCAGAGAGGCAAACAGGGCAGTGGTGCTGCGGACATTGCCCAGCACCTGGCTTTTACCGGTGGTGGGGCCTTGCAGCTTGGCAAAAGCGTCAATGGTTTTTACCGGGCGGGCGGTAGAGCCGGCCAGGATTGAACCAAGGGTGTCCAGCAGCAGGTCTTCGCAACGGGCGATGACATGGGCGGGTATATCACTGAATTGCAAGTTGGCGGCAAACGTAGCCAGCTGTTCACTTTGAGTAGTCATGATCGCAATAAAATTCAATAATGGAGTGAAGAAACGGGCGCCCCGAAAGCCGCCCGGTTTTTATAGTGGCCAGATTAGAATGAGCGTGGCAGGCCCAGTACGTGTTCGGCCACAAACGAGTAGATCAGGTTGGTAGAGATAGGCGCTACCTGATACAAACGTGTCTCACGGAATTTACGTTCTACGTCGTACTCATTGGCAAAGCCGAAACCACCGTGGAATTGCAGGCAGGCGTTGGCGGCTTCCCATGAGGCTTCAGAGGCCAGCAATTTGGCCATGTTGGCCTGGGTACCACAAGCCTGGTGAGCGTCAAAGCGGCGAGCAGCTTCGTAACGCATCAGGCTGGCAGCCTCAATATTGATGAAGGCCTTGGCAATCGGGAACTGCACGCCCTGGTTCTGGCCAATCGGGCGACCGAACACGACGCGTTCTTTCACGTAAGCGCTGACCTTGTCGATGAACCAGTAACCGTCACCAATACATTCGGCGGCAATCAGGGTGCGCTCGGCGTTCAGGCCGTCCAGAATATACTTGAAGCCTTTGCCTTCTTCGCCAATCAGGTTCTCTTCAGGAATTTCCAGATTGTCAAAGAACAGTTCGTTGGTTTCATGGTTGACCATGTTGGGAATGGGGCGCACGGTCATGCCGTTTTTCATTGCCTCGGCAATGTCAACGATGAAAATCGACATGCCTTCGGATTTTTTGGTGACCTGTTCGATAGGCGTGGTGCGTGCCAGCAGAATCATCAGGTCAGAATGCTGGATTCGGGAAATCCATACTTTCTGGCCATTCACCACATAGCGGCCGTCTTTTTTGACCGCGGTTGTCTTGATTTTGGTGGTGTCGGTGCCGGTGGTGGGCTCGGTAACCGCCATGGATTGCAGGCGCAATTCACCGGTGGCGATTTTAGGCAGGTATTTCTGTTTCTGTGCCAGGGAGCCATGGCGCAGCACTGTACCCATGTTATACATTTGTCCGTGACAGGCACCCGAATTGCCCCCGTTGCGGTTGATTTCCTCCATAATAACGGAGGCCTCGGTAAGGCTCAGGCCCGAACCACCATATTCCTGGGGAATCAATGCGGCCAGCCAGCCAGCCTCGGTCAGGGCATTGACGAATTCTTCAGGATAGGCGCGTTCTTCATCGACTTTCCTGAAGTATTCCGCAGGGAATTGTGAACATAGGTCACGGATGGCATCGCGAATATCCTGATAAGCATCGGCTTGGTGTTGCATAGTAGATCTTTCCTAGATAACGGGTAATAACGGTAAATGGATATATTCAATGATGTAAATGTGCCTGAGTTCCTGGGCTTTGACTATTGATGTTTTATTAAGTATGGCTTTGCAAATTATTAAGGAGCTGAAAAATGGCAATGCATTTTGACCTGACGGATATGCAGTTGATGGTTAATATCAGTGAGGTTAATAGCCTGACAAAAGGGGCGGAACGTTCTTTTCTGTCATTGCCGGCTGCCAGTAACCGGATCAAGAATCTGGAAAACAGTCTGGGTACCGCCTTGCTTTACCGGAACAGCCAGGGAGTCACGCTAACGCCTTCGGGCGAGGCATTCGTGCGTCATGCGCATATTGTCATGCGTCAACTGGAACACCTGCGAGGCGATATCAGCGAATTTGCGCAAGGCATCAAGGGCAAGGTGCGGGTGTATGCCAATACCACGGCCATGAACGAATTCATGCCGGCCATCCTGGGTAAATACCTGGCCCGTCACCCCGATGTCAGTATTGAACTGCGTGAACGTTTAAGTTACCGGATCGTGCAGGCCGTGGCCGAAGGCATGGCCGATGTAGGTGTGGTTGCCGGCGTGGAGCCTTCTGAAAACACGGTGGCCGATGGCCTGACTTTTATGCCGTACCGTTCCGATAACCTGGTTTTGGTTACGCACCAGAATCATCCGTTGGCGGGGTTTGATCAAATCGCTTTTGCCGATACCCTGTCTTATGATTATGTCGGTTTATCGGAGTGGAGCGCCATTCATGCTTTTTTGCGTAATGCCGCCGACATGCTGGGTGTGCCCCTGAAATTCCGGGTAGAAGTGGGTGGTTTTGAAGCAGTCTGCCGGATGGTGGCGGCGCAGGTAGGCATTGGCGTGATTCCTGAAACCGCGGCGTTTCGCTATGCGGTGACCATGCCGGTAAAAATTATTCATCTGACCGATGCCTGGGCATTTCGCCAGCTGCATGTTTGCGTGCGCAACCTTGAAAAGCTCCCGCCGTTTGCCCAGGATCTGGTGCAGCTGATGCGGGAAGACGTTGAGCAGAAAGAGAAAAAGGCGGGCAAAGTCGCTGGTTAGTGCCAGCGGCCTTATCTTTCTGAAAACCCCCCTTTTCGGTTTTAAGAATTCACATTTGCATGTTTCTGGGGCATGCTTGACGGTTACTGATATTTAAAAGTGTAATTGTGAGACTGAAATGAGTAATGAACAGAATGGTGTGAATTTGAATGACTGGCTGGGCCGTCAGGAAAGTTATGGCGAGTTTATCAACCCGGCCCATGTCAAGAAAATTGCCCTTAGCCTGAATGCGCCGGTGCCCGAAAATGGCCAGCCTTTGCCACATTTGTGGCAGTGGGCGCTGTTCGTGGACCCATTACCATTGGATGAGCTGGGCGCTGACGGGCATCCGCAACGGGGTGGCTTCTTGCCACCTGCTGACAATCGCAACCGTATGTGGGCCGGTGGCCGGGTTCAATTTATCAAGCCACTGGTGGTGGGTCAGGATGCAACCCGTACGTCCACCATAACGGCTATTAAAGAAAAAAGCGGTTCAACCGGCAAGTTGTTGTTTGTCACGGTCAGGCACGATTATACCCAGAACAACGAATTGTGCATTTCTGAAGAACAGGATATTGTTTACCGCGAGCCCAGTCCTCCAAAACTGTCAGGCACGCCTGAAGCCGAAGCGGCCCAGTGGTCTAGCGAGATCGTGCCAACCAGCACCATGCTGTTCAGGTATTCGGCGGTCACTTTCAATGGCCATCGCATTCATTATGACTACCCTTATGTGACCGAGGTTGAGGGTTATCCCGGTCTGGTGGTGCATGGTCCCCTGATTGCCACTTGCGTGCTGCGGGCGTTTACCGATGCCAATCCGGATAAAACGGTGACCGGCTTTTCTTATCGTGGTGCGCGTCCCTTGATCAGTCCTTCACCATTCAGGGCGGAAGGGGCCATCAAGGAAGATGGCAAGGCGTCCGTGTGGGCCCAGCAGGATGGCTCGGTTGCCCAGCTTGGTGAAGTGATTTTCAAATAAATAAAATTATTTAAGGAATTAAACAAATGAGTGTTAGACCGCTTGAAGGTATCACCGTATTAAGTCTTGAGCACGCTATTGCGGCACCGTTCTGTTCCCGTCAGCTGGCGGATCTGGGTGCGCGCGTGATTAAGGTGGAGCGTCCGGGTGTTGGAGACTTTGCCCGTAATTATGATGAACGCGTTAAGGGCATGGCGTCTCATTTTGTCTGGACCAACCGTTCCAAGGAAAGTCTGACGCTGGATCTTAAAGATGAGGCGGCTGGTGAGGTATTGGAAAAACTGCTGCCTCAGGTGGATGTGCTGGTGCAAAACCTGGCACCCGGTGCCGCCGCCCGTTTGGGTTTGTCGTTTGAGGCCCTGCACGAAAAATATCCCCGACTGATTGTGTGCGATATTTCCGGTTATGGTGAGGGTGGTCCTTACGAGAAGAAAAAAGCCTATGACCTGTTGATTCAAAGTGAAAGCGGCTTTGTATCGGTAACGGGCAGTAAGGATGAGATGGCCAAGGCGGGTTGCTCTATTGCCGATATTGCCGCTGGCATGTATGCCTATACCAATATTCTGTCTGCGCTATTGTTGCGTGAAAAAACCGGCCTGGGCAGTCGTATTGATGTTTCCATGCTGGAAAGCATGGTCGAGTGGATGAACTTCCCGCTGTACTATGCCTATGAAGGCCAGGAACCGCCGGTGCGGGCAGGAGCGGCGCATGCCGTTATTTATCCTTATGGTCCTTTCCCGACCGGGGGCGGTCAAACCATCATGCTGGGCTTGCAAAATGAACGCGAATGGAAAGTGTTTTGCGAGCAGGTTCTGGGTAAACCCGAGCTGGCCGCTGATGAGCGCTTTGCCAACAATACCTTGCGCACGGCCAACCGTGACGCCCTGAAGCAGATAATTGTTGACACCTTTGCCGGCATGAACAAGGATCAGGTCATTGAGTTGCTGGAAACCGCCAAGATTGCCAATGCTTCTGTTAACGACATGAAAGGGGTCTGGGAGCATGAGCAATTGAAATCACGCAATCGCTGGCGTGAAATGGACAGTCCGGTGGGTAAATTGCCAACGCTGTTGCCGCCTGGCGTGAATAATGCCTATGAGTACCGCATTGATGCGGTGCCAGGCCTGGGCGAGCATTCTGAAAAAATCCTGGGCGAACTGGGTTATGACGCACAAACCATTGCGGGATGGCGTGAACAGGGAGTGGTGTAATGAGTTTGTCAAGATCTGCATTGTTTGTACCCGCGACGCGGGTTGACCGCATTCCCAAGGCGCTGCAAAGTGGCGCCGATTGTGTGATTGTCGACCTTGAAGATGCGGTTGAGTTTAATGCCAAGGACAGCGCCCGTGAAAATCTGGAGGCGTTTGCCAGGGCTAACCCCGAAGCCCGTTTTCTGGTTCGGGTCAATGATGCCAGGGCCCAGTGGTTTGATGCGGATATTGCCATGTGTGGCCGCGTTGACAATATTACCGGCGTCATGTTGCCCAAGGCGGAAAACTCACGTCAGATAGAATTGGCGGCCCGTGCCGGTAAACCGGTTTATCCCATTGTTGAAAGCGCCGCGGGGATTGCCAATCTTGCTGAATTATGCCGTACACCCGGCGTGGCAAGAGTGTCATTCGGCGCCCTTGACCTGGCACTGGACCTGAATATGGATGACGACTCTGAGGGTGCCCGCGCTTTGCTGGATCATGTGCGTTGCCAGATTTCCATCCAAAGCCGTGCGGCGGGTATTTTGCCTCCGCTTGATGGCGTATTTCCGGATATTGCCAATACCCAGGGTCTGGCCAAGTCGGTGGCTTTTGCCAAGGGCATGGGTTATGCCGGCGTGTTGTGCATTCATCCATCCCAGATTGCCGTTATCCATGAGGTTTTTGAACCGACCGAAGAGGAAAAGGCCTGGGCCACCCGCGTGCTGGATATGGCCAATGAAACCGGTCTTGCCGCTTTCAAGCTTGATGGCAAGATGGTGGATATGCCTGTGATTGAAAAGGCTAAACAGATTCTTCGTGTTCGTCCCGCGGTAAATTAACAATAAAAGTTGTTCCATGGCCAGGTTCACTGTCAACCTGAATCTGGCCATCATGACGCAGTATGACGGTTTTCACAAAAGACAATCCCAGTCCAACACCGTTCACCCGACTGTCTGGGCCAGATACACGAAAAAATGAATTGAAAATCGTGGCCTGGTTTTTTTCGGAAATCCCGATACCCTGATCCTTGATCCGGACTTGCCAATACGTACCCTGGCGATGGATGGAGCAATGGATCGTGGTGTTGTCCGGACTGTATTTGAAGGCGTTATCAATTAAATTGACAAAGCAGCGCGATAAAAGGACATGGTCTCCCTGGGTGAAGGCAAGCTCGTGACCAAAGTCGCTGGTCATATTGATATGGCGTTTTTGGCTGATTCCCCAGTATTCACTGATGATGTGTTCCAGCAATTCAGTCAGGTTGACGGGCACCAGGTTCAGTTCCATGGATTCGGCGCGTGTCAATTGCAGGAAGTCGTCAACCAGTTTCAGGGTTCGACCGGAAAGATCGTTGATGCGTTGAAAAAACAGTTCATCGGGCAAGGCGGACTGAGGATTTTTTTGCAGCTCAATGAGGGTCTGAATGGCACTTTGTGGGGCACGCATATCATGTGAAAGAAAACGCAGTGTTTCTTCCCGCTTGCGTTCGGCCTGGCGGATGGGGGTAATGTTATTCAGGCTCAGGATATAGCCAATATGCTCACCGCTGCCGGAATAGGTGTTGACATATTTCAGCAGCAGGTTCTGTTCAATGCAATCCTTGATTTCAACACCGTTTTCCCTGAGTTCCTCCAGCAGGCTGGTTTGTCGCTCTTCGGGGGTATTGATGTTGTTGATATCCGCAAGAATTTCAGCCCGTTGTTCGGTGTCTGATATAACGGGCATCAGAAATTGCGCCAGGTCCTGGTTTTTTTCGGGGATGCGGGCCCCCACCTTTTGCATATAATTTTTGGTGGTATCGGTAGTGAATTGCAGCTGATGGTTCAGGTCGAAAACGGCAATGGCATCAGGCATGCGATTGATGCCATCCATAATGAATTGGCGCAAATTTCGGACTTACTCCATAATTCCCCTGAATTCCGAAAGCCGGTCATTAAGGGATTTGCCATAATTGACAACCTGCCAGTTTTTAATTTCGGTTTTAAACAGGGGTTCTTTTTCGTTAAGCTCGGCAATTTCACGGTGCATCTGATAAAGCGCCATTTCCTGGGTGCGCCAGCTCCAGAGAGGGTATAACAGCAAGATTCCCAGCATCGCAGGTAAGGGGCTATGCCATATGCCTAATTGGAACATAACAAGGCCATGTGTCAGGATAATAATGATTGCCGTCAGGACGCTAAGCAGTAGAATGGTTCGGGGGGACGAACTTTTCAGGAAAAAACATAAAATCAGCATTGGCAACAGGCAAAGCAGCAGATCAGGTATCGGGCTGGTTTCTTTGATCCAGGTTTGATCAAGGCTTGCCTGCAAACTGTTGGCCAGTATTTCCACACCCGACATGTGCAGGCTTTTTGATGAAGTTGGCGTGGGAAACTGGTCCCCCAGGCCGCTGCCCCAGACACCAATAATGACGTATTTATCCTTGAAAAAAGTATCGGGAACGCGCTGGTTCAGTACATCGGCATAAGACAGTATTTGAAAATGGCCCGGTGAACCGATAAACGGGATGGCCGCATCGCGGTTACCGGTCTTTTGCAAGGTTTGTTTAACCAGTTCCTGTTCCCCGCCCACATTTAACATGGCCAGACTCAGGTGATAGGCCATGCTTCCGTCATTTTGCACTTTTTGCAGGGGAACACGCCGCACCAGGCCATCAGGATCAATGCTGATATTGATAAAACCCAGACCTTTGGCTGCCTGCACGAATTCAGGCTCAGGGTTGTTGGGCAGGTTGCCGGCTGCAGAGAAATAGTTGGCCAGGATGACACGGCCATGATTATGGATGGCATTGGCAAAGATTTCATTTTCCTGCTCATAACCATGCCGCGTGCCCATGAAGCTGATGTCGAACGCGACGGCCTTGCTGTGTTGCAGGTGGGCAAGAAGATCGGCATGGACCGAGCGCCGCCAGGGCCAGACCCCGATTTCCGCAATGCTTTTATCATCAATGGCCACAATGACGATTTCCCGGGAAGCGGGTTTATCCTGGGTAAGCTGGATGGCTATATCGTAAAGGCGGGCGTCAAAAAGTGGGAAACTTTTAAAGACGGAAAGAAAAGCGGTGATGGCCAGGACGAAAAGGCTGATGACCAGCCATTCGAGACCATAACGCTTTTTAATTCGTTTCATTTTTAATGGCCCGGCTGCTAGTATTGCCTTTGCAGCAAAGGACCGGATTGCGTGCCAATTGAAACACCGGACTCTGTCATGATGCCTGTGGCAGTAATGGTGAAAGGCTGGACGGCATCAGCACCGGCAAGCTGATTGCTGTCAATAGAGCGGACTGAAACATAATAAGTACCTTTTCCCGGCCCGGTAACGCTGGTTTCAGGTTTGCGGACCGTATCCGTATATAGGACATCATAGCCGGAAATGTCATTTGAAACACGAACCAGATAGGCTGTTGCACCCGAAACAGGCAGGATAGTTACCTTGAATGCGAAAGGGCTGGATTGACTGAGCCGGATCTCTGGAGGTGGCAATAACTCAATAATGTCACCGGCTTGGCCTTTGTTGTTTGCCGTAATACCCTGGTTGGCATTGAGATGTACGGATTGGTGGCTGGATGCAGAAGGGATAAAGGCCGCTTTGCCGTTCAGCAGTTCGCTTGAGGAGCCAGCCTGAGGGGAGGCCTCGGCCCGAACCACGGTACCGCGTACCCCTGTGATACTGACGGGGGTGCGAATTTCAAAACGGCCCACCCCGGTTTTGTTGGGAGAGGCATGGGCTGCCAGCTTTCCGCTTTCAATATTGAAAATGGAATCGATCAGGCCAGTGCCACGAAATTTTCGTAATCGCTCTACAAAGACCGTACTGTCGGGGGGGATTTGCACCTTGCTTTCATCGGAAAGCGCAAAGGTGATGTTGCTTTGTTTGCCGGTTGTAATGGTATCGGCTTCGGAAATAAGATGATTTTTGCCAATAAGCCGGTTATTGACCAGCACGTTTCCGGTGAGATAAATAATTGTTGCCTGGTCAGGTACTTCATCAATAAGCGTGAAGGGGATCCTGAGTGTCATGCCGGTTGGAATTTTCCGGGTATTGGCAATATAGTTGTTTCGTTTGATGGCTTGCCAGTTAGACTGGTTGGTTGTAAATGTTTCGGACAGAGAGGAAAGGGTCTCTCCGTGTTTGATTTGATACAGGAAGTTGTTGCCATGCGCGCCGGCAGGCTGTGCCTGGGCGTTATGCATAAGCAATGCGGTAATATTCAAGAGCAGGAAACTGATAAGTGTGTTGATTTTCAAGGTAATAGGCTGTTATTCAGGTTGCGGGGGTGCTGTCTAACGTTTTTTTGATTAATTCCATCCGATAGCCCAGGGCATAGGATGAAACGATACGGACGCCATTTTCCGGACTGATGTGCAGTTTCTGGCGAATGTTTGACAGATGCGTGTCGAGGGTGCGCGAAGTGGCTGGTATTTCCCGGTTCCAGATGGCGGTACTGATTGCGTCCCGTGAAAAAAGTCGCCCGATGTTGCTGAAAAAAAGATAGGCAAGGTCAAACTCTTTGGGTGCCAGCTGGACAGGTTCCCCGTGCAGGGTAATTTCGCGTATTTGCGGGTTTAACAAATATGGCCCAAGCAGGAGGGTGCTCAAGGTGGTTTCTGCATTCTTGCGGCGCAACAAGGCCCTGATGCGGGCAATCAGTTCGGGTGATTTGAAAGGTTTGGTAAGATAATCATCGGCACCGGCATTCAGCCCCTGAACCAGATCTTGATCCTGGTTGCGATTAGTCAGAAAAATCACGGGCAACTGGTTTCCCAGATTGGCACGTATCCATATAACGATGTCTTTGCCTGAAATGTCGGGCAATTCCCAATCCAGTAAGAGCAGATCCAGGTGTTCGGATTTTTTCAAGGCAATCAGTAACTCTTTGCCGGTTGTAAAATGCTTGCTTTTGAACCCGGCTTCAGCTAATGTATGCGCTATATATTGTGCCTGGACCGTGTCGTCTTCTATTGAGGCTATGATCATTGAATATAAATCCCCTGTAAAACTATTTTTACAATATCAATTATTTACAGTAATTTTTATGAATTTATATAAATTTCAATCGTCTGAAATGTAAATAATTATTACTTTTATCTGGTCTAGTCTAATCTAGATAAGAAGATAGCAGGAAAAAAATTATATATGCAATTTAATAAAATATTATTGACTATGCTTGACATGTCATGCGATGAGTTTATGAAAGCCAATGTTTTTTGTTGAAAATAATAATAAGATTTTCTCCTTGACTTTTTTTTGTTAAATGTGGTATCGTGACGGGCTAATTAGTCTAAACCCGTTTTATTTTGGGTGTAAACTGGTTGGAAAGTGGTTGGTTGTTTGGTTTAATTCTTAAACCTTAACAAGGCCATGGTCAATTTATCGCTCTTTGTGGTTGCTTATCTGCAGGTTGTTAAAATTTGCGGGCAAGTTGGCTATTCGGGTGATAAAACAACAAATCCTAGCTTAGAATAGTCTTGATCTGCAATCACGCATGTCAAATCTCTCTAAAGCCTGGCGTACATTAAAGTCAGTACGTTAAACAGACGATATATATAAATCCAGTACATGTTTTTGTACATTAATAGGACAAGCAAGGTCATGCCTACCATTAGTCAACTCGTGCGCAAGGCGCGCGAAACTAGCCGCGTGAACAGTAAAAGCCCCGCGCTTGAAAACTGTCCACAACGCCGTGGTGTTTGTACCCGTGTTTACACAACAACACCTAAAAAACCAAACTCAGCTATGCGTAAAGTAGCTAAAGTTCGCTTAACCTGTCGTGCTGGTGCGCGGCGGTCGTGTAAAAGACTTGCCTGGTGTGCGTTATCACATTGTTCGCGGTTCCCTTGACTTGCAAGGTGTTAAAGATCGCAAACAGTCTCGTTCCAAATACGGTGCCAAGCGTCCTAAAAAAGCTTAAGCTGGTTTGTTAATGCTTCCTGCCAATAGGTGGTAAGCGTGCAGCCGCAGCTGCGTGAGAAAAAATTTACTGCGGTATGTAAGGGGCTGAGTTCTAAATAGCCAGCCACGGCCACGAAAGTGGTTCAACTGAAACAGTCACAAAGGAAGTAAGATGCCTCGTCGTCGCGAAGTTCCCAAACGTGAGATCCTGCCAGATCCAAAATTCGGTAGTGTAGATCTCGCCAAATTCATGAACGTTGTTATGCTTTCAGGAAAGAAAGCAGTTGCAGAGCGTATTATTTATGGTGCGCTTGACCAGGTTCAGGCCAAAACAGGCAAAGAGCCTATCGAGGTTTTCAACCTGGCAATTAACAACATTAAACCTATTGTCGAAGTTAAAAGCCGTCGCGTGGGCGGAGCCAACTATCAGGTTCCCGTTGAAGTGCGTCCGGTTCGCCGTTTGGCGCTTGCCATGCGCTGGTTGCGCGAAGCCGCCAAAAAACGTGGTGAAAAATCCATGGATTTGCGTTTGGCCGGTGAATTGATGGACGCTGCAGAAGGTCGCGGCGCTGCAATGAAAAAACGTGAAGACACTCACAGAATGGCAGAGGCTAACAAAGCCTTCTCTCATTTCCGCTGGTAATTTAAGGACACTACAATGGCCCGCAAAACCCCCATCGAACGTTACCGTAATATTGGTATTTCCGCTCACATTGACGCCGGTAAAACAACGACCTCAGAGCGTATTCTGTTTTATACCGGTGTTAACCATAAAATTGGTGAAACCCACGAGGGTACTGCCACTATGGACTGGATGGAACAGGAGCAGGAACGCGGTATTACTATTACGTCTGCTGCTACAACAGCATTCTGGCGTGGCATGGCCGGCAACTATCCAGAGCACCGTATTAACGTCATTGACACCCCCGGACACGTTGACTTTACCATCGAGGTAGAGCGTTCAATGCGTGTTCTTGACGGTGCATGCATGGTTTATTGCGCTGTGGGTGGTGTGCAGCCGCAGTCTGAAACCGTATGGCGTCAGGCAAACAAATATCAGGTTCCCCGTCTTGCATTCGTGAACAAGATGGACCGTACCGGTGCAAACTTTTTCAAAGTGTACGATCAGTTAAAAACCCGTTTGCGCGCGCATCCCGTACCTGTCGTTATCCCGATTGGTGCAGAAGATGAATTCAAGGGCGTGGTTGACCTGATCAAGATGAAAGGCATCATTTGGGATGAGCCTAGCCAGGGTACCAAATTCGATTACATCGATATCCCTGCCGAGCTGGTGGATCAAGCCAATGAATGGCGTGAAAACCTGCTTGAGACCGCTGCCGAGGCCTCTGAAGAGCTCATGAACAAATACCTTGAAGAAGGTGACCTGAGCGAAGAAGAGATCATCAAGGCTATCCGTATCCGTACCATTGCCTGCGAAATCCAGCCAATGTTGTGCGGTACCGCCTTTAAAAACAAAGGCGTTCAGCGCATGCTTGACGCTGTGGTTGATTTCCTGCCATCTCCCGTTGATATCCCTCCAGTTCAGGGTGAAGACGATGAAGGCAATATCATCCATCGTAAAGCCGATGACAAAGAGAAATTCTCTGCACTGGCATTCAAACTGATGACAGACCCGTTCGTTGGTCAGCTGACTTTCGTTCGCGTTTATTCAGGTGTCCTGAATGCAGGTGAAACAGTTTTCAACTCGGTTAAAGGCAAAAAAGAACGTGTTGGCCGTATTCTGCAAATGCATGCGAACAACCGTGAGGAAATCAAGGAGGTTCTGGCTGGTGACATCGCGGCTGTAGTTGGTCTTAAAGATGTAACGACCGGTGAAACCCTGTGTGATGTGGGTGATCATATCGTGCTTGAACGCATGGTATTCCCCGAGCCTGTTATTTCCCAGGCTGTTGAGCCAAAAACCAAGGCCGACCAGGAAAAAATGGGTATTGCCCTGTCCCGTCTGGCCCAGGAAGATCCTTCATTCCGCGTTCGCAGTGATGAAGAATCAGGCCAAACCATTATTTCAGGTATGGGCGAGCTCCACCTTGAGGTTCTGGTTGACCGCATGAAGCGTGAATTCAACGTTGAGGCCAACGTTGGCAAGCCACAGGTTGCTTACCGTGAAACCATTCGCAAGGTTTGCGAAGAAGTTGAAGGCAAGTTCGTCAAACAGTCAGGCGGTCGTGGTCAGTACGGTCACGTTGTTCTGAAACTTGAGCCGCTGGAACCCGGTGGTGCAGGCTATGAATTCGTTGACGCCATTAAAGGTGGTGTGGTTCCACGTGAATTCATTCCTGCCGTAGACAAAGGTATTCAGGAAACCCTGAGTGCCGGTGTGGTTGCCGGTTACCCCGTCGTAGACGTTAAAGTGACACTGTTCTTCGGTTCATACCACGACGTTGACTCTAACGAGAATGCGTTCCGTATGGCCGGTTCAATGGCTTTCAAGGAAGGTATGCGCAAGGCACAGCCTGTGCTGCTTGAACCCATGATGGCAGTTGAAGTGGAAACACCTGAAGATTATGCCGGTACCGTAATGGGTGACTTGTCATCCCGTCGTGGTATGGTTCAGGGTATGGACGATATTATCGGTGGCGGTAAAGTCATCAAGGCAGAAGTGCCTTTGGCTGAAATGTTTGGTTATGCAACCAGCTTGCGTTCACAGACACAAGGTCGCGCAACCTATACAATGGAATTCAAGCAGTACGCTGAAGCTCCTAAAAACGTGGCTGATGAAGTTATCAGCGCACGCTCCAAGTAGTAATTTAATTCAAGCGTCCGGCACTCAGCAATCATATGGGGCCGGACAATTCAATCTCATTCAAATATAGTTTATTGGATAATAGATCATGGCAAAAGGTAAGTTTGAACGTACCAAACCGCACGTAAACGTAGGTACGATCGGTCACGTGGATCACGGTAAAACAACATTGACAGCAGCAATTTGTACTGTTCTGTCAAAAGAGTTCGGCGGTGAAGCGAAAGACTACTCACAAATTGACGCGGCTCCTGAAGAAAAAGCACGCGGTATTACCATCAACACCTCACACGTTGAATACGAAACCGAAACACGTCACTACGCACACGTAGACTGCCCAGGACACGCTGACTATGTTAAAAACATGATCACCGGTGCTGCCCAGATGGACGGCGCGATCCTGGTTTGTTCAGCTGCTGACGGCCCGATGCCACAAACACGTGAGCACATTCTGCTGTCACGTCAGGTGGGTGTTCCCTTCATCATCGTGTTCCTGAACAAAGCCGATATGGTTGATGACGAAGAGTTGCTGGAACTGGTTGAAATGGAAGTTCGCGAATTGCTGAGCAAATACGACTTCCCAGGCGATGATACCCCTGTTATCAAGGGTTCAGCCAAGCTGGCGCTGGAAGGTGACGAAGGCCCATTGGGCAAGCAAGCCATTCTGGAATTGGCCAAAGCCCTGGATTCTTACATTCCAACTCCTGAGCGTGCGGTTGACGGTACGTTCCTGATGCCCGTTGAAGACGTGTTCTCTATTTCCGGTCGTGGTACTGTTGTAACCGGCCGTATCGAGCGCGGTATCATCAAGGTGGGTGAAGAGATTGAAATCGTGGGTATCCGCGACACCGTTAAAACCACATGTACTGGCG
>NZ_BMYS01000033.1 GCF_014652395.1 Advenella faeciporci | reverse complement strand
GTCCAAAAAATGGACCATGCCCATTCGCAACTGGAAGCTTGCACTGAATCGGTTTATTATCGAGTTTGAGGATCGCATCAGCGATTATATATAACCCAGACGGTTACACAGAATTATTTACACCCTCGATGCCCCAAATTGAAGCATCTGCCATGTACTCATTTAACTCAAAACGGATCGTTCCGAATTCAACTATTCCTGGAAAACTTACATGTCTTTCAATTTCTCCAGATCAATCGCCTTGGCATATTCTTTCTTGTCGTCCATGCTGGCAGAACCGTCAATGGTCACCATGAAACGGTTGGCCACCACCATTGTCAGTTGACCATCTTTGCCTTCCATGGCCATTTGTTTACCAATGCGGGTCATTTTCCCCATGGAACCCGCAATCATCGGATTCTGGAATATCCCCATCATTTGTGACAGCATGGGAGAGTCACCCATGATTGAGATTTTGAGGTCCTGATCCGACTTGGTATAACGGCGAGACACCGAAATACCGCCCCCAAACATGGCTCCTCCCTGTGATTCATCAGAAACGGCTTGGGCCTCCCAGCCAGCCAATGGTTCTGGCAGCAATGCAGCCAACGCTTTTGCATTAAGCTGATTGATCAATTGCGTTGCCATGCCCAGTGACTGTTTTGCCATCACGTAATCTTTCTGCTCATAAGCAGTCAGTGCTTCCTTGATGGCATCTTCCACCTCATCCGCATGTACCAAATTGCCAGCAGTAGCCAAAACAGCTGCCATACAAACTGTATACATTGATTTCTTCATAATGCCTCCTTTTCAAAATAATACAAAATATGTCTACTTAACTGTAGCACATACCTATAAGAGATTTGATGTATTATTTTTATGAATCGTCAAAGGAGGCATTATGTTGCGTTTACTCAAAAAAACCGGCCTGGCCATATGTCTTGCAACAACAGTTCTGGCTAGCCCTGCTCTGGCCCAACAACCCTCCTTGGCCAAGGTTTCGGTACAGGTACTTGAAAATCGCCTTGAATACCCTTGGGGAATGGCTTTTTTACCCAATAACCAGGGTATCCTTATTACTGAAAGACCAGGCAAACTTCGCCTGTGGACAGCCCAATCCGGGCTTTCAGCTCCCATCAGCGGGATACCCAAGGTATTTAACCAGGGTCAGGGCGGCCTGTTGGATATCGCCCTTGCGCCCGATTTTGCCACGTCCCGTCAGGTTTATCTTTCTTTTGCCGAAGGGGGCAATACTGGCAGGGCAGGTACCAGTGTCGGTTACGGCAGACTTTCCGAAGACATGAAAACCCTGGAAAATTTCAAGGTGCTTTTCCGTCAGGAACCCAGGCTTTCCACCGGTATTCATTTTGGTTCAAGACTGGTGTTTGACGACAAGGGTTATCTGTTCATCGCCCTTGGTGAAAACAACCAGCGCTCTACCGCCCAGGACCTGGACAAATTGCAGGGCAAAATCGTGCGCCTGTTTCCCGATGGGCGCATTCCCACCGACAATCCGTTTTTCAATGTGCCCGGTGTACGCCCTGAAATCTGGTCATACGGGCATCGTAACCAGCAAGGCGCTGCCCTTAATCCCTGGACTCGCCAATTATGGACTCACGAACATGGCCCACGCGGCGGTGATGAAATCAACATTCCCGAACCTGGCAAAAACTACGGCTGGCCGGTCATTACCCATGGTATCAACTACTCTGGCACACCGATTCCTGAAGCAGTAGGCACCCATGCCCAGGGAATGAAACAACCCGTCTATTACTGGAAAATCTCCCCCGCCATCAGCGGCATGGCATTTTATGACAGTAACCGGTTTCCTGAATGGAAACACTCTCTCTTTATTGGCGCCTTGGTTGGCCAGCGGTTAATCCGTTTAGTTGTAGACGGGAACAAAATTACCGCAGAAGAAAATTTGCTGGAAGATCGCAATGAGCGAATTCGGGATGTTCGTGTTGGCCCTGACGGTTATGTTTATGTATTGACTGATTCAAACAGGGGAGCGCTCCTGAAAATTTCCCCATAGAGGACCATATCAAGGCCTTGTCCCATGCAAACGCAGATTTGTATACCCACACCCCATATTGAAAACTGCCTGTATAACTAACAGGCAGTTTTCAATAATTACAACAAGACAACCATAGCCACGAATCAATAAAGGACCCGGGTTTTGATGGTTCCCTCAATTTCCTTAAGCTTGGCAATTGCCTTGTCAGCATCCACATTTTCCACATCCAGTACCACATAACCAATTTCAGGGTCGGTCTGCAGGTACTGGCCAACAATATTCACCCCATCTTTCATGAAGAGTTTGTTAATGGCCGTCAACACCCCTGGACGGTTGGCATGAATATGCAGGAAGCGGCGGGCATTACGGTTTTCTGGCAAAGACACTTCAGGGAAGTTGACGGCAGAAAGCGTAGAACCATTATCTGAATATTTGACCAGTTTGCTGGCCACTTCAATACCAATATTTTCCTGCGCTTCGCTGGTTGAACCACCAATATGGGGCGTCAGTATCACGTTGTCGAATTTACGCAATGGCGAAATGAATTCTTCATGGTTGGACTTGGGTTCTACCGGGAAGACGTCAATCGCCGCACCTGCAAGACGTTCTTCTTCCAGTGCCTCGGCCAGGGCATCAATATCCACCACTGTACCCCGTGAAGCATTAATCAGATGGGCCCCTTTCTTCATCTGGGCGATCCTTTCGGCACTCATCAGATTTTTAGTCGAGGCATTTTCGGGCACGTGCAGCGTCACAATATCACTCATATTGAGTAATTCGGTCAGGGTTTTAACAGGTTTGGCGTTACCCAGTGGCAGCTTGGCTTCAATATCGTAATAATAAATTTCCATGCCCAGGGCTTCGGCCAGCACGCTTAGCTGTGAACCAATATGGCCATAACCAATAATACCCAGTTTCTTGCCCCGAACTTCATGGCTGCCAACCGCCGACTTTTGCCACTGGCCACGGTGCACCTCGGCATTGGCAGCAGGAATCCGGCGCATCAGCAAGATCATTTCAGCCAGTACCAATTCAGCCACAGAGCGGGTATTGGAAAAAGGCGCGTTAAACACGGGGATACCCCGTTTCTTGGCGGCATCCAGGTCTACCTGGTTGGTACCAATACAAAAACATCCCACTGCAATCAGTTTCTTGGCAACCGCAAAAATGTCTTCCGTCAATTGGGTGCGGGAACGGATACCCACAAAATGTGCATCCGCAATGGCTTCCTTCAATTGATCGCTATCCAGTGCTTTTTTCTGATAATCAATTTGTGTATAGCCGGAAGCATGCAAAACATCAATCGCGTTCTGGTGAACACCTTCCAGTAACAGGAATTTGATTTTGCTTTTGTCTAATGAGAACTTTTCCATACCACTTTCCATAAGAAAATAACAATTCGTCTGACCATTGTATAGTATTTTACTCGGGTATTCTCCCATTGATAATCCCGAAATCCATAAAAAAAATCGCCTGACGGTGACATCAGGCGATTTATCAGCTTAAACAACAACAGTTATTATTCTGCTGCTGGTGGCTCATCCAAAGATGTATTGTTGAACGGTGCAAAAATACTTTCCAGGGAAACCGGTGCTGAAGTCGGTTCTTCGAAAGGATTTTCCTGGGCACGGGCTGCCACACGTTCTGCGCGTTCCACTTCTTCTTTCGCTTTACGTGCATGATGGTAAGCAAGACCGGTACCGGCAGGAATCAGGCGACCCACAATCACGTTTTCTTTCAGGCCGCGCAGTTCATCACGTTTGCCCATGATGGCTGCTTCGGTAAGAACACGGGTTGTTTCCTGGAACGAAGCCGCTGAAATGAAGGAATCGGTAGAAAGCGAAGCTTTCGTGATACCCAGCAAAACGTTCTCATAAGTAGCCGGAATTTTGTTATCGGCAATCATGCGATCGTTTTCATTCAGCAATTCTGAACGTTCAACCTGTTCACCCGGGATGAAGGACGTATCACCCGCATCCACAATGTTTACACGACGCAGCATTTGGCGAACAATCACTTCAATGTGCTTGTCGTTAATTTTCACGCCCTGCAAACGGTAAACGTCCTGAACCTCGTTAACCACGTAGGTAGCCAGTTGCTCGATCCCTTTCAGACGCAGGATATCGTGCGGATCGGCTGGGCCGTCAACAATCAGCTCGCCCTGGTTAACCACCTGACCGTCGTGAACCATGACCTGTTTCTCTTTGGGAATCAGAAATTCATGGGCAATACCGTCAATGTCGGTCAATACCAGACGCTGTTTACCCTTGGTGTCCTTACCAAAAGAAACGGTTCCGGTCACATCAGCCAGAATACCGGCATCTTTGGGTGAACGGGCTTCAAACAGTTCGGCCACACGTGGCAGACCCCCGGTAATATCGCGGGTTTTCTGTGATTCCTGCGGAATACGCGCCAGAACCTCACCCACTGCAACCTGCTGTCCATCACGAACCGTGATCAAGGCACCCACCGGGAATGAAATATTCACGGAATGGTCGGTACCGGCAATCTTGACTTCGTCACCTGTTTCATTCAGAAGCTTGATTTGCGGACGCATCATGATCTTGCCACCACGCGTCTTCGGTGTAATCACAACCAATGTGGACAAGCCGGTAATTTCGTCAACCTGTTTGGCAACGGTTACACCCTCTTCAATATTCTCGAAGCGGACAGTTCCGGTGTATTCAGAAACAATCGGACGGGTTAACGGATCCCATGTTGCCAGGCGTGCGCCAGCCTTGACCACTTCATTATCGCCCACCATGATGGTGGCGCCATATGGAATTTTGTGGCGTTCACGTTCACGATTGTTATCATCAAAAATAACAATTTCACCTGAACGGGAAATGGCAATGCGTTCGTTCTTGGCATTGGTGACATAGCGCATGGAGCTGGTAAAGCCAACCGTACCGGCTGATTTGGTTTCAACCGCAGAGGCCATGGCTGCACGAGAGGCTGCACCACCAATGTGGAAGGTACGCATCGTCAGCTGGGTACCTGGTTCACCAATTGACTGGGCGGCAATAACCCCCACGGCTTCACCGGTATTAACCAGATAACCACGACCCAGGTCACGACCATAACAGTGGGCACACAATCCATGACGTGTTTCACATGTCAGCGGTGTACGGATCTTGACTTCGTCCACGCCCAGTTTGTCGATCAGCTCAACGATATCTTCATCAAGCATGGTACCGGCAGTAATCACGGTTTCCTGGGTATCGGGATTAACGATATCCACCGCGGTTACACGACCCAGAATACGATCGCGCAACGGTTCAATAACCTCACCGCCTTCCAGCAACGCTTTCATCACATAACCCTGGGTGGTACCGCAATCGGTTTCGGTAATCACCAGGTCCTGGGTCACGTCAACGAGACGGCGTGTCAGGTAACCCGAGTTCGCCGTTTTCAGCGCGGTATCGGCCAGACCTTTACGGGCACCGTGGGTTGAAATAAAGTACTGAAGAACGTTCAGGCCTTCACGGAAGTTCGCGGTAATTGGGGTTTCAATAATTGAACCGTCAGGCTTGGCCATCAGACCACGCATACCGGCCAGCTGACGAATCTGTGCGGCAGAACCCCGGGCACCGGAGTCAGCCATCATATAGATGGAGTTGAATGACTCCTGGCGAACGGTATCACCAAAACGATCCACGACAGGTTCGGTAGCCAGCTGCTCCATCATGGCCTTGCCGATTTTGTCACCAGCCTTGCCCCAGATATCAACCACGTTGTTGTAGCGCTCTTGGGCCGTTACCAGACCTGATGAATACTGCTTGTCAATTTCCTTGACTTCGCCGCTGGCCTGGGCAAGGATTTCTTCCTTGTTGGTTGGAATAACCATATCGCCCATGGCAATGGAAATACCTGCCCGGGTAGCCAGACGGAAACCGTTCTGCATTAACTTGTCAGCAAAAATAACCGTATCACGCAAGCCGCAACGACGGAAAGACTGGTTAATCAGGCGTGAAAGTTCTTTTTTCTTCAGCGCCCGGTTCAGGACTGAAAACGGCAGGCCTTTAGGCAGGATTTCAGACAACATGGCGCGGCCGACTGTTGTTTCAAAACGGCGCAATACGGGTTGCCATTCATCATTTTCGTCTTTGACATATTCGTTCAGACGTACGGTAATGCGTGATTGCAGTTCAACCACACCATTGTCGTAAGCACGATACACCTCGGCCAGATCAGCAAAGAACAGGCCTTCACCCTTGCCGTTAATACGCTCACGGGTTGTGTAGTACAAGCCCAGCACGATATCCTGTGAAGGAACAATTGAAGGCTCGCCACTGGCAGGGAACAACACGTTGTTGGAAGCCAGCATCAAAGTACGTGCTTCCAGCTGTGCCTCTAGTGACAATGGCACGTGAACCGCCATCTGGTCACCGTCAAAGTCAGCGTTAAAAGCGGCACAAACCAGCGGGTGCAGCTGAATCGCCTTACCTTCGATCAGGACCGGTTCAAAAGCCTGAATACCCAAACGGTGCAGCGTTGGCGCACGGTTAAGCATTACGGGATGCTGGCGAATGACTTCTTCAAGAATATCCCATACTACGGGTTCCTGGGCTTCAACCAGTTTCTTGGCCGCCTTGATGGTGGTAGCCAGACCCATGGTTTCAAGACGGTTGAAAATGAACGGTTTGAACAGTTCAAGTGCCATTAACTTGGGCAGACCGCATTGATGCAGAAGCAGCTGCGGACCCACCACAATCACCGAACGGCCAGAGTAGTCAACACGTTTACCCAGCAGGTTCTGACGGAAACGACCGCTTTTACCCTTGATCATGTCTGACAGGGATTTCAGCTGACGTTTGTTGGCGCCCGTCATGGCTTTACCGCGACGGCCGTTATCCAGCAACGAGTCTACCGCTTCCTGCAGCATCCGTTTTTCGTTACGCAGGATGATATCGGGTGCTTTCAGTTCGATCAGGCGTTTCAGACGGTTATTACGGTTAATAACACGGCGATACAGATCGTTCAGGTCTGACGTCGCGAAGCGGCCGCCATCCAGCGGTACCAACGGACGCAAGTCGGGTGGCAACACGGGCAGCACTTCCAGGATCATCCAGTCAGGCTTGATGCCTGATTTCTGGAAACCCTCAATAACTTTCAGACGCTTGGAGATTTTCTTGATCTTGGCATCGGAAGAGGTTGCTTTCAGTTCGGCACGCAAGGCTTCCGCTTCACGATCAATATCAATCGTGCGCAGCAGTTCGCGAATCGCTTCAGCCCCCATCAGGGCGGTGAAATCATCACCGTACTCTTCCGTTTTGGCCAGGAAGTCGTCATCAGACATGATCTGGCCGCGTTTTAGCGGCGTCATGCCCGGTTCAATAACACACCATGCCTCGAAGTACAGAACCCGCTCGATATCGCGCAGGGTCATGTCAAGCACCATGCCCAAGCGGGATGGCAAGCTTTTCAGGAACCAGATGTGCGCAACCGGACTGGCCAGCTCGATGTGGCCCATACGTTCACGGCGAACTTTGGTAACAGTGACTTCAACACCGCATTTTTCACAAATGACACCACGGTGTTTCAGGCGTTTGTATTTTCCGCAAAGACATTCATAATCTTTGATCGGGCCAAAAATCTTGGCACAAAACAAACCATCACGTTCGGGTTTAAACGTACGATAGTTGATGGTTTCGGGTTTGCGCACTTCACCATAAGACCACGAACGGATTTTTTCTGGAGAAGCAATCCCGATCTTGATGACATCAAATTGCTCATCTTGCGAGATTTGTTTGAATAAACCTAATAATCCCTTCATTCTTTACGCTCCAAATCCATATCGAGTGACAGTGATCGAATTTCCTTGACCAACACGTTAAACGATTCTGGCATACCTGCATCAATTACATGATCGCCCTTAACGATGTTTTCATACACTTTGGTACGGCCGGTAATGTCATCCGACTTGACCGTCAGCATTTCCTGCAACGTGTATGAAGCACCATATGCCTCAAGCGCCCAAACTTCCATCTCACCAAAACGCTGGCCACCAAACTGGGCTTTACCGCCCAACGGCTGTTGGGTAACCAGTGAGTAAGGACCCGTAGAACGGGCATGCATCTTATCATCAACCAGGTGATGCAGTTTCAGATAGTGCATATAACCAATCGTGACAGGACGCTCGAAACGATCACCGGTACGGCCATCGAACAGGTAAGCCTGTGTACGGGAATCGGTCAGTTGCAACTGCTCCTTGATCTCGTCAGGATAGGCAATTTCCAGCATCGTTGAAATTTCTTCTTCGGTGGCACCATCGAATACCGGTGTTGCCAAAGGAAGACCTTTCTTCAGATTATGGGCCATCTCGATGATCTGCTCATCGGTCAGTTCTTCAAGGTGAGCCTTGCTGCCGGTTGTGTTGTAAACGGTATTCAGGAACTCACGCAATTGCGCAACCTGTACTTCGCGCTCATCACGAAGCATGTCGGCAATTCGGTGACCGATACCTTTGGCAGCCCAACCAAGATGAACCTCAAGCACCTGCCCCACGTTCATCCGTGAAGGAACGCCCAAGGGGTTCAACACGATATCGGCGGGTGTGCCGTCGGCCATGTGTGGCATGTCCTCAACCGGAGTAATACGGGATACCACGCCCTTGTTACCGTGACGGCCGGCCATCTTGTCACCGGGTTGCAGGCGACGCTTGACAGCCAGGTAAACCTTGATCATTTTCAGGACACCCGGTGGCAATTCATCACCCTGTGTCAGTTTCTTGCGTTTTTCCTCAAAGGCCAGGTCAAACTCATGACGTTTCTGTTCAACCGATTCCTTGATCTGTTCCAGGGCAACCGCATGGTCTTCATCGGCAAGACGGATATCAAACCACTGCCAGCGGTCAACACCCTCAAGGTATTCGGCGGTAATGGCCGTGCCTTTAGGCAGGCGATTAGGGCCACCATTGACGGTTTTGCCAATCAGCAATTTGCGGATACGGTCAAACGTATCGTTTTCAACAATACGCAGCTGGTCGTTCAGGTCCTGGCGATAGCGGCTGAGTTCATCGTTGATAATGGATTCAGCGCGTTTGTCGCGAGGTACACCTTCACGGGTAAATACCTGGACGTCGATAACGGTTCCCACCATGCCAGACGGCACGCGCAGGGAAGTATCTTTAACATCAGAGGCTTTTTCACCAAAAATCGCACGTAGCAGTTTTTCTTCCGGTGTCAGCTGGGTTTCACCTTTTGGTGTTACCTTGCCAACCAACACGTCATCGGCACGCACTTCTGCACCAATGTAAACAATACCGGATTCGTCAAGACGGTTTAACTGTGCTTCAGGCAGATTACTGATATCCCGGGTGATTTCTTCGTTACCCAGTTTGGTGTCACGCGCAACAACGGTCAACTCTTCAATGTGAATTGAGGTATAACGGTCGTCGGCAACCACTTTTTCAGAAATAAGGATCGAGTCCTCGTAGTTATAACCGTTCCATGGCATGAAAGCGATCAGCATGTTCTGGCCCAGCGCCAGTTCACCCAGGTCGGTAGAAGCACCGTCAGCCAGAACGTCGCCACGGGCAACGATATCGCCACGTTTGACAACAGGACGCTGGTTGATGTTGGTGTTCTGGTTGGAGCGGGTGTATTTGATCATGTTGTAGATATCCACACCTACTTCACCTGCCTGGTTCTCTTCGTCATTAACACGAATAACCACACGCTCGGCGTCAACGTGATCAACAATACCGCCACGTCTGGCCTGTACGGTTGTACCGGAGTCAACCGCAACGGTACGTTCAATACCGGTACCCACCAGCGGTTTTTCAGGGCGCAGGCAAGGAACCGCCTGACGTTGCATGTTGGCACCCATCAGGGCCCGGTTCGCGTCATCGTGTTCAAGGAACGGAATCAGGGAAGCGGCAACCGACACGATCTGGGAAGGCGCAACGTCCATGTAGTGCACATTGCCTGGTGCCGTCAGCATGGTCTCGCCTGCTTCACGGCAAGCAATCAGATCACCGGCAAAACTGCCATCTTCATTAAGCTCGGCGTTAGCCTGGGCAATCACGTAGCGGCTTTCCTCGATGGCGGACAGGTAATCAATCTGATCACTGACTTTGCCATCGATAATTTTGCGGTAAGGCGTCTCAAGGAATCCATACTCGTTCAGGCGCGCATACAGCGCCATGGAGTTGATCAGACCAATGTTTGGACCTTCAGGAGTCTCAATGGGACATACGCGACCATAGTGGGTCGGGTGTACGTCACGCACCTCAAAGCCGGCACGTTCACGGGTAAGACCACCAGGACCAAGCGCTGAAACACGACGTTTGTGCGTAATTTCAGACAATGGGTTGGTTTGATCCATAAACTGGGAAAGCTGGCTTGAACCAAAGAATTCCTTGATGGCGGCAGAAATAGGCTTGGAGTTGATCAGATCGTGTGGCATCAGGTTATCGGCTTCTGCCTGACCCAAACGCTCTTTCACGGCACGCTCAACACGAACCAGACCGGCACGGAACTGGTTCTCGGCCAATTCACCAACACAACGGACACGGCGGTTACCCAGGTGATCGATATCGTCAATCACGCCCTGACCGTTACGCAGTGCAACCAGTACCTTGATGGTTTCAAGAATATCTTCATCGGTCAGGGTCATCGGACCGGTGATTTCATCTCCGCGACCCAGGCGACGGTTTACCTTCATGCGACCGACACGTGACAGGTCGTAAGTATCTTCGCTATAGAACAGACGCTGGAACAGGGCCTCGACAGCTTCTTCGGTTGGAGGCTCACCTGGACGCATCATGCGGTAAATAGCGATACGCGCGGCATTCTGGTCGACGGTTTCATCGGTACGCAGGGTTTGTGAAATATAAGACCCGCGATCCAGTTCATTCGTGTAGATGGTCTGGAATTCACGAATATTGGCGTCACGCATTTTCTCAAGCAAAGACTCGGTGATTTCATCATTGGCATGAGCAATGATTTCACCGGTTTCTTCACTGATGATGTTTTTTGCCAACACTTCACCAAGCAGGAAATCTTCTGGTACAGAGATACGTTCAATCTTGGCAGCAGCCAGATCACGTAAATGTCTGGTGTTGATGCGTTTGTCTTTTTCAACAATAATATTGCCGTCTTTGTCTTTCAGATCAAAGCCGAGAATCTCGCCTTTCCAGCGCTCAGGAACAAACTCCATGACTGCGCCGGTTGATTTCAACTCATAGTGATCGAAATCAAAGAAATGCGCCAAGATGGTTTCAGGCTGCATGCCAATGGCTTTAAGCAGAATGGAAACCGGCATTTTCCGACGACGGTCAATACGGAAAAACAGGATATCTTTTGGATCGAATTCGAAGTCTAACCAGGAACCGCGGTAAGGAATCACACGGGCTGAAAACAGCAATTTTCCTGAACTGTGGGTTTTACCACGGTCATGTTCAAAGAAAACGCCTGGAGAACGGTGTAATTGGGAAACAATGACACGCTCGGTGCCATTGATCACGAAAGAACCGGTTTCGGTCATCAGGGGAATTTCACCCATATAGACTTCCTGTTCTTTCACTTCTTTAATAGTTGGTTTGCTTACTTCGCGGTCAAGAAGTACCAAGCGTACTTTGGCACGCAGGGGTGAAGCATAGGTCAAACCACGCAGCTGACATTCTTTAACATCAAATACGGGTTCACCCAACACATAACTAACAAACTCTAGACGAGCCATGCCGTTATGGCTGATAATAGGAAATATTGAACTGAACGCAGCTTGCAGACCTTCGTCTTTGCGTGCCGACGAACGAACGTCAGATTGTAAGAATGTACGGTAAGAATGTAATTGCGTTGATAGTAAGTAGGGAACATCCTGAACGTCTTCACGTTTTGCGAAGCTTTTACGGATACGCTTTCTTTCTGTGTACGAGTAAGGCATGAGCACTCCGACTCGAGAGGTTGCACGGACTATGGGACTCCATAACCGTTAGGGTTTTACGACTCCACGAAAAACGGCTTTTATTAATGTAGCATTAATTTTAATGCAATAAAGCACGTCTTTCCTGAAAGCGCAAAAACCCGGAGGTAGCAAAAGCCACTCCGGGTAACATTAAGTAAAGATTACTTAAGTTCGACTTTAGCGCCAGCTTCTTCAAGCTTCTTCTGGGCTTCTTCAGCTTCAGCTTTAGACAAGCCTTCTTTAACAGCCTTAGGAGCACCGTCAACCAGTTCTTTCGCTTCTTTCAGGCCCAGACCTGTCAGTTCGCGAACTGCTTTAATAACGTTAACTTTTTGTGAGCCTGTTTCAGCCAGGAAAACTGTGAATTCAGTTTGCTCAGCTGCTGCTGCACCAGCGTCGCCACCAGCAGCAGGTGCTGCTACAGCTACTGCAGCTGCTGCTGCAGAAACGCCAAATTTCTCTTCCATTTCTTTGATCAGTTCGGACAATTCCAGCACTGTCATGCTAGCGATTGCGTCCAGAATTTCTGCTTTGCTTAAAGCCATTTTAAGAACTCCAAATAAATAAATTTAATGCCAGGGTTTTGTATCGCTTAGTCTTTAAAAAAGATCCAATGAAGCTTGCCTTATGCAGCTTCTTTTTGATCGCGCACGGCAGCGAGGCCACGAACGAACTTGGTTGGAACTTCATTAAGCGTACGCACAAATTGTGCAACAGGTGCTTGCATGGTACCCAACAGTTTCGCCAGCAACTCGTCACGAGAAGGCATTGTTGCCAATGCTTTAACGCCATTTTCGTCTAAAAGGTTATTGGGTAATGAACCCGCTTTCAGAACGATTTTGTCGTTTGTTTTGGCGAATGTAGAGAGTACTTTTGCAGCCGCTACAGGATCAGCACTGACCGCATAGATCAGGGGACCTGTCAATTGACCAGACAAACCTTCAAAAGGTGTACCGGCAATTGAACGACGTACAAGCGTGTTTTTAAGAACACGCAGATACACACCAGATTCACGTGCAGTTTTGCGCAATACGGTGACAGAAGCGACGTCAATACCACGGTACTCAGCAACAATAATAGATTGAGCATTGGCAACCTGTGCCGATACTTCTTCAATTACTGCCGCTTTCTCATTACGATTGAGACTCACGGTTTGAACACTCCATCTAAAGACGCGGTGGGAACGGTTCCCAATTGCGTCAACCATATGCGGCGTACCTCTGGTAGAGCTCTGAATAGAATTCTTCCATGGGACGCCGTCTACGTTGGATCCGAAAATTTCCCGGGATTAAGTCAGGTAAAAACCGCTTACCCGACTCCAACGGTCTTTGACAGCAGTGCCTGGTGCACGACCAGACACAGCCCAAAGTTCTTTACAGTCAGACTGCCAAAGAGGCAATCTCGACCTTGGCTCCGCCACCCATTGTGGATGACACAGCCACTTTACGCAGGTAAACACCTTTTGAGGTAGCGGGACGTGCTTTATTCAAAGCATCAATCAGGGCTGCCAGGTTTTCCTGCAATTGTTCTGTACCAAAAGAAGCACGACCAATGGTTGCGTGAATGATACCAGCCTTGTCAGTACGATACTGGATCTGACCGGCTTTTGCATTTTTAACAGCAGTAGCCACGTCAGGCGTTACAGTACCCACTTTAGGGTTTGGCATCAGGCCACGAGGACCTAAAATCTGACCCAATGCACCAACGATACGCATTGTATCGGGTGAAGCGATCACGATATCAAAGTCAAATTGACCTGCCTTGATCTGGTCAGCCAGATCTTCCATGCCAACAATGTCAGCACCCGCTTCTTTGGCCGCTTCAGCTTTTTCACCTTGTGCAAATACGGCTACACGTACAGTTTTACCGGTACCTGCTGGCAACACAACTGAACCACGAACCAATTGGTCTGATTTCTTGGGATCAATACCCAGTTGAACAGCCACGTCGATGGATTCATCGAATTTGGCAGTTGCAGTTTCCTTGACCAGAGTCAGGGCTTCTGTAACAGGATACAGTTTGGTGCGATCAATTTTCTCTGCAATTGCTGCAGCGCGTTTAGATAACTTGGCCATTAGTTTACACCCTCAACTGTGATACCCATGCTGCGTGCGCTACCAGCGATCGTACGGACAGCTGCGTCCAGATCGGCAGCAGTCAGATCGGGTTCTTTGGTTTTGGCAATTTCTTCAGCCTGTGCACGTGTCAATGTACCAACTTTATCGGTATGCGGACGTGGAGAACCTTTCTGGATACCAGCTGCTTTCTTGATCAGAATGGTAGCTGGTGGGGTTTTCATGATGAAAGTGAATGATTTGTCTGCAAAAGCAGTAATCACCACCGGAATCGGCAGACCAGGTTCCATGCCTTGTGTTTTGGCATTAAACGCTTTGCAGAATTCCATAATATTCAGACCACGTTGACCCAATGCAGGACCAATCGGAGGTGATGGATTAGCTTTACCAGCTGGCACTTGCAGCTTGATGAAGCCGACGATTTTTTTCGCCATTTTTAGCTCCTAACGGGTAATGACGCAATACAAATATTGCTCCCCGGGTTAATAAAATCAGACCTTTTCGACCTGACTGAAATCCAGCTCCACGGGAGTTGCACGACCAAAAATCGTGACACTGACGCGGACTTTACTTTTCTCGTAGTTGACTTCTTCAACATTACCGTTAAAGTCGGCAAATGGACCTTCTTTAACACGAAGCGTCTCACCAACTTCGAACAATATTTTCGGACGGGGTTTTTCACCACCCTCTTCAATCTGAGATAGAATTTTCTCTACTTCTTTCTCGGAAATAGGAGTTGGCCTATTACCTGACCCACCCAGAAACCCGGTAACACGGTTTGTATTTTTTACAAGATGCCATGTCTCATCGGTAAGATCCATTTCAACCAGGACATAACCCGGAAAAATACGACGTTCCGTGATGGATTTTTGACCGCCTTTAACTTCAATGACTTCTTCTGAAGGTACCAGAATGCGACCAAATGAAGTTTGCAAGCCAGCACGCTCGATTCTTTCGAGCAATGCTTTGTGAACACTTTTTTCCATGCCAGAATAGACATGCACAACGTACCAACGTTTACTCATTTGCTTGTCCTTAGTTCCAGCCTAATACAACGCCATAGATAAGCCAACCTAAAATCTTATCTACAATCCAAAGGAATAGCGCCATTACACTGACGAAGGCAAATACAATACCCGTCATTTGAATGGTTTCTTTTCTGGTTGGCCATATTACGCGTTTTAATTCATTGTAAGAACCAGTGGCAAAGCTGACAATACGTTTACCCGGCTCACTGAACCATACCAGCAAAGCCGCAATGATCAAGCTGCCAATAAAAATACCGACTCGCGCATAAACATTTAAATCACTGAAAAACGAATACGCAAATATACCCGCAGCAACAACGACTATTGCCATGAAAATTTTGGCTTTATCTGCAGGTTGGGTGATGGTTTCTACACTACTGTTTGACATTTGCTTGAGCAGCCTTTTAGCGGCGCCATAATAATGGTGGCAGGGGCAGTAGGAATCGAACCTACAACCTTCGGTTTTGGAGACCGACGCTCTGCCAATTGAGCTATACCCCTAATGTTTCAATTTCTGTAATGATCCACAGAAATCTGGGTAGTACACTGTACTACCCATACTACTATATTAACTGTTACGCAGCGATTTTAGCAACAACACCGGCGCCAACAGTACGGCCGCCTTCACGAATCGCAAAACGCAGACCTTCTTCCATCGCGATCGGTGCAATCAGCTCAACGTCCATAGAGACGTTATCGCCT
>NZ_BMYS01000032.1 GCF_014652395.1 Advenella faeciporci | reverse complement strand
TTTCGGTCTTCAAGCCTTTAGCTGCCTCGCGAGCAAACGCTTCCAGTTTCTTTTTGTCCATGTGATCTATCCTTTTCCCTGTGTGGGTGTAATGATAGACGGTTTACACAGTTTTATTTACAGGCTCGGGGCATCTGCCATTTTTTGTGCGCTGCACGTGCTATTCCGGGTGGACCATGGTAAAGGAGGACTATGCCCCGGTAAAGGTGCTGCTCCCCTTGATATGAAAAACATTTCGGCAGAGGTACATTGCAATTGGGTATCTAATTCAGTCTTTCCAGATTGCCACCCGTTTTTCCAGAAACGCATCAATCCCTTCCATCGCGTCTTCTTCCATCATGTTGCGCGCCATGACATCGGCCGCATAATCATAAGCATCGGCAAGCGCCATTTGTTTCTGCTTATAGAACATTTGTTTTCCATAGCGAATAGCTGTTGGGCTTTTGCTTAAAATATCAGTCAGCAATGCGTCAACCCGTTCATCAAGCTGTGCTTCCGGTACGGCATCATTGACCAGTCCCCAGTCCCGTGCCTTGGCAGCGTCTATGAAACGGGCGGTGACCAGCATTTCAAAGGCCCGTTTGGAAGATATATTCCGGCTTAATGCCACCGCAGGTGTGGAGCAGAAAAGGCCGACATTAATACCCGAGACCGCGAATTTGGCCGAATCGGTACAGATGGCCAGATCGCAGGCGGCTACCAGCTGACAACCTGCTGCCGTGGCAATACCTTGAACTTTGGCAATGACCGGCACCGGCAGGGACTGGATACCCTGCATGACTTTGCCACATTTGGCGAAGAGGTAACGGTAATAGGTCAGAGAGGGCTGGCTGCGCATTTCTTTCAGGTCATGGCCGGCACAAAATGCCCTGCCTGTCGATTCGATAACCACGCAGCGCAGGGAGTCATCCTGATGCAGAAGTTCAAGCTGCTCAAGCAAAGCTTGCAGCATGGCTTCAGAAAGTGCATTGAATTGACCGGGTCGGTTAAGGCGCAGGGTTACGACACCATTATTTTTGGTGGTTTGCAGAATGGGGTGTGTGCCTGTATTCATATTGTCTCCTTTGCTTGGCATTACCGGATAATTTTATATGTTGCTGGATCTTATCGTATTATGAAGTATTCAAGCCGTAGGTTGTCTTATTTATTACGTTGGTACAATACGGTATAGGGCGTATGCCTTGATTAAAAACACAATCTGGCTGACAGGCAGAGTTAATGGACTTTTATGAACGCAAAAAAATATATAGGCCCGTTTTGCCAATCAATATTAAATATACGGGTTTTATTGTCATTGCTAATAATTGGCAATGGATTATGGTTGACGTTACCTGTTCTGTCTAAATACTTCAATCACTTTGGTAAAGACACGATTGAGTTTGTGCATTGGATGCAAACCTTGGGATTTTTTCATTTACTTGAACTGCCCCGTTTTGCATTAGGCACTTGCCTGGTGTTATTTGGTTTTTTCCTGTTTAAAGGAGCCCGGCTAGCCTGGTCTTTTAGTCTTATTGCCTTGGTGTTATTGCTTGTTCTGGATATAACACTGGGTAGTGCCTATTTGATTCATGGTGCTTATTCTTCAGTTTTATTGGTTCTGCTAATACATTTTTGGAAACAATTTCCGAATCAGAGCATCAGCAACACAGCAGGGGTGGCTGTTTTCAGTATTGCCATCCTTAATGTTTATTCAGTATTGGGTTCTTTATATTTGGGTTCACACTTCAATCCAAACATTACCGATGTTTTTCAGGCCTTTTATTTTTCCATGGTAAGCATGGCAACAGTGGGGTATGGAGATATCGTTCCGGTAACGATAGAATCACGTCTTTTTACGGTTAGTGTCGTTTTTTTTGGTATTACTATTTTTACCACTTCAGTGGTGTACTTGGCAGGTATTGCGGCAACTGATACACGCAAAATCGTCAATAAAAGGTTGTTAAAAATGAAAAATCATTATGTTATTGTTGGCGCCTCTCAAGTAGCGGTTTTTGTGTATAACGGTTTGAAAAAACGGGGTTTGCAGACTGTTATCGTATGTGATGAACAGCACCGGGATTTATTTCCTCCCGATGCCCTTGTCGTGTCTGGTGAAGTGACCGAGATTGCGACCCTGGATAAGGCTTCTGTGAAAGATGCGTATTGTGTGATGGCATTGGAAAAGAGCGATGTGGAAAACACTTATGTTTTATTGGCGGTAAAGGAAATTGCGGGTGACAAGGTTAAAACCATTACCATGATTAATGAAGAACGTAATCGCAGTAAATTACAACTTTTGCATGTTGATTATATATTTTCATTACCTGAAATGGGCAGTGAGGTTTTAATGAAGTATTTAAGCGGTGAGACAATTGATAACAATACGATTGCTGATTTGGTCATCCACCATAGTTAACATTAACTAAAGCCAGGGTACCGTGATTATTTATAACTCTTCAAATGGATACTGGTTTCTGAATTACTGATGTGTTTTATCAGCCGAATTCGCTCCAGTGCCTGCCCCAGTTCATCCAGGGTTTGCGCCTGCAGTTCGGCCAGCAAGTCCCAGCGGCCATTGGTGTCATGCAAGGCAACCACGCAGGGTTCACCCAGTAAGCTGGCCACGGCCTGCCGGGTGGCGTTGCCTTCAATGGCAATACTCATCCAGGCGGTAATAGGCCGGTTCTGGCTAGTGGGGCGCAGCTGCACCGAATAACCGGTAATCACGCCGTCATCTTCCAGTTTCAGCATGCGGTTGCGCACCGTGCCGCGTGAGACCTGCAGTTTCTGGGCCAGATCGGCAATCGTATAGCGGGCATTTTGGCGTAAAAGAGCAATAAGTGCCTGATCTATCGTATCCATAATTGTCATTCCGATAAGCTGTTCTGTCATTATGATAGAAAATTGCTCAAATGTATGCAAAATGCGGGCTGTCAATTGATGGTGTCATGCCTCAGACTATAGCTAACAGTTTGAATGATAAATATAAATAAAGGAGGCTCCGCATGAATGCCTTATTACAGAATCAGTTAATGACTGAATTGATCCGCCCACAGGATATTGCCGCCATTGTCCGGAAAAAAGGCATGAAAGCCTGTCTTGACGGGGTTGCCAATTATATTTTGAAGGATTATTTGCGCTGGGATGAATTTGATAAATCCAAACGGATCGCCAAATATGTGGAAGATGGCGTGATGGAGCTGATGCCTATTGCCGATAAAACGCATTATGCGTTTAAATATGTGAATTGCCATCCGCATAATCCGGCCAAGGGTTTATCTACCGTGATTGCATTTGGTGCGCTGGTTGATGTGGCCACAGGCATGCCAATGGCCATTTCAGAGCTGACCCTGACAACGGCTTTCCGGACAGCGGCCACATCTGCCTTGGCGGCCAAATACCTGGCCCGCAAAAACAGCCGTACCATGGCCTTGATTGGCAATGGCTCCCAGGCAGAATTCCAGGCCCTGGCCTTTCATTACCTGCTGGGTATTGAAGAAATCCATCTGTATGATAAAGATCCCAAGGCTTCTGAGAAACTGGCGGGTAATCTGGCTCATACCGGCATGACGTTTGTGATTGCCAGCGATGTGGCCAGTGCTGTTAAGGGTGTGGATATTATTACCACAGTCACGGCTGAATATGCCAAAGCGCATATTATTACCCCGGATATGATAGAGCCGGGCATGCATATCAATGCAGTCGGGGGGGATTCACCTGGCAAGACAGAGTTGCATCCTGAAATCCTCTCAATGGGTACGGTGTTTGTTGAATTTGAGGAACAGACCAGGATTGAAGGTGAATTGCAGAATGTGGCGGAAGATTTTCCGGTGGTGCATTTATGGGAAGTGTTTGGCAAGACCAAGCCGGGGCGCAGTGACAATAATCAGGTAACGCTGTTTGATTCAGTCGGGTTTGCGCTGGAAGATTATTCTGCCATGCTGTTCATGCGTGATGCGGCCAAAGAACTGGGTCTGGTTCAGTCCATTTCACTGGTGCCTGAATTGGCCGATCCGAAAGACCTGTTTTCTTATTTGGGGGTAGTGCCCGCCATTCCGGTTTTGATGGATAGGATTTCTGCTGAAATCCGTTAAAGGACGGATCTGTTCTTCGTCTTAAAGAACGGGCTGGCAATTGTTTTTGCCAGCCCGTGCTCTATATGAGAAAATACCCCAACAGATTCCCAAGGAAGATGACGTGGTGGATATTCAAAATAAGCGGCTTAGCCTGATTGGCGTACCTACTGATGTCGGTGCCGGTCATCGTGGTTCCAGCATGGGTCCGGAAGCCTTGCGGGTGGCGGGTATTACCCAGTCCCTTGAGAAACTGGGGCTTGATGTGCGCGATTGTGGCAATATTCAAGGCCCGGCCAATCCATGGCAGTCACCCGTCAATGGTTACCGCCATCTTGAGCAGGTTGTAGCATGGAACCGGCTGGCTCATGATGCCATTTACGCCCAACTGCAGGAAGGCCGTTTGCCGGTCATGCTAGGGGGCGACCATTGCCTGGGTGTGGGTTCCATTAGTGCCGTGGCCCGCTATTGCCGTGAACAGCAAAAGCGGCTGCGGGTTTTATGGCTGGATGCGCATACCGACTTCAATACGGCAGAATTGTCACCCACGGGCAATATTCATGGCATGCCGGTGGCTTGCCTGTTTGGGCATGGCCCCGAGGCGCTCGTCAATATGTCGGGCACCAGTCCTGCGCTTAATGCGGACATGATCCGCCAGATTGGCATCCGCAGCGTTGATGCCGGTGAAAAGCATTTCATCCATGAGGCGGGCATAGAGGTTTTCGATATGCGTCACATAGATGAAACCGGCATGCGGCAGACTATGCAAGAGGCCTTGTATGGCCTGGACCAGGATACGCATTTGCATGTCAGTTTTGATGTGGACTTTCTTGATCCGGACATCGCACCGGGAGTGGGAACAACGGTAAGGGGGGGGCCCAATTACCGTGAAGCCCAGTTATGCATGGAAATGATTGCCGATACCGGGATGATGGCCTCTTTGGATATTGTTGAACTGAATCCGGCCCTGGATGTGCGCAATTTAACGGCGGAAATTGCGCTGGATATGGTGGAAAGCCTGTTTGGGCAAAGTACACTGGTACGTCGTAACGTTAAATAAGAGATTTTTGCCTTGCAATTGGAAAAAGATAAATCGGTGCTTGAACGCTTTTTGCATGCCTTCTGTTTTGAGGTGCTGGCGATTGGTATCAGTGCCCCCCTGGCTGCCTGGATTTCAGGTGAATCGATGGTGGATATGGGGGTGGTTACGGTTGTGATTGCCGTGATGGCCTTGCTCTGGAACATGGTTTACAACACCTTTTTTGATCGCTTGCTCAAGCGTTTCGGCTGGGTGAAAAATGTGTTCATGCGCTGCGTGCATGCGGCCGGATTCGAGTTTGGCCTGCTGGTGGTGGCCATTCCCTTTATTGCCTGGTGGCTGGATATGGGCTGGCTTGAAGCCCTTATTCTGGATTTTGGGTTGGTATTGTTTTATTTGCCTTATACCTATGTGTATAACCTGATTTATGACCGCTTGCGTGCCCGCTATTGGGGTCGTTTGGCGGCGGCTTGAAAATGAAAATCTATACCTCTGCGCAAATGCGTGAACGGGAACAGGCCGCGGTGGATGCCGGCAGCAGTTTTGAGCAATTGATGGAAAATGCCGGAACCGCGGCAGCCAGTGATATTTTGCAGCGCTTTCCGCTACCCGGACGTTGTCTTGTGGTGTGTGGCAAGGGTAATAACGGGGGCGATGGCCTGGTCATTGCCCGTTGCCTGCACGAACAGGGCTGGCAGGTGGATATCGTGTTCCTGCTTGGGGAGCAATTATCTGAATTGGCTGAACTGAACCGTCAGCGCTTGCCGCAATCCGGTCGCTTGCAAATCATGACCTTGCAGCAGCTTGCGCGGCAAAAAACCTATGATGTGTTGCTTGATGGTGTTTTTGGAACCGGATTTTCGGGGCCTTTGCCTGAAAAAGTGGGGCAATGCATGAAGGCACTGAACCAAATGTCGGGTACCCGGATTGCCCTGGATATGCCCACGGGCCTGAATTGTGATACCGGACAGGCTGATGAAAACACCTTTATGGCCGACATTACCTATACCTTTGCCGCTTACAAGCCCGCGCACTTGCTGACGCAGGCCAAGGCCTACTGTGGACAGATTGTTTGCCTGGATATCGGGATAGACTAAGACGCAGCTTGTAGCAGGTGCCATGCCCGTATTTGGATTGGCTTGTTGCAAGGTGATTGCTATTACTGGCTTACTTGGGAATTTCATTGCCTGTGCTGCACAGCCAGGCCGGTTTGCTGGCCAGCACCTGCCGGTAAACCGGACAGTCAGTATCATGGGCACCCCGCAGGTAACCGGTACTCATCAGGAATTCATTCACGATTTCCCCACCGGTAAACCTGAAGGTTTTTTTAAACAGGCGTGTCCATGCTTCTTTTGATAAAGGGTGATGGTGATTCAGCCATGCCTGGAATGAGCCGAATTCTTCCTGCAGCCCAAGTACCGTTCGGGCGTTTTCAATGGCGGCGTTTACTTTCAGGCGATTGCGGATAATACCCGCATCATTCAGCAGACGCAGGCGGTCTGCGTCCTGGTAAGCAGCGATTTTTTCTATGCTGAAACCGTCATAGGCTTGCCGGAAATTGTCCTGCTTCATCAAAATCGTGTTCCAGCTAAGCCCGGCCTGGTTGATTTCAAGAATCAGCCGGCCAAACAGTTCATTGTCATCATCCAGCGGAAAACCGTATTGGGTGTCATGGTAATCGCGGTGAACCGAGGGTTGGTGGGCGGGTAAACGGGCAACATATTCGCAATAGCTCATGGGGCTCCCGAAGGTGGATTGGGTACGTCAATCACAAGGGCTGTGGTTGGGCAGGATTCTGCTATGATGAGCGGTTATTTGTTTCCTGTCCCTCGCGCGGAATTTTTATTGTAAGTCATCCATCATGAATATGAATACCCAGCCTGCCCCAAAGTCTTTCGGAAAACCGGAACTTGCCCTGATGTTGGTGACCGTGTTCTGGGGAGCGACTTTTCTGATCGTTCAGCTGGCGGTTACGGTGAGTGAGCCGTTCTTCTTTGTCGGACTGCGGTTTGGTTGTGCCGCCCTGGCCATGTGCATACTGAGTTTTAAGCTGCTTAAAGGGCTCACCCGGCAGGAGCTATGGGCAGGGTTTTTAATCGGGATTGGCATTTTTCTGGGTTACAGTCTGCAAACCGTAGGCTTGCAAACCATTCCCAGCAGCAAATCGGCCTTTATCACGGCCCTGTATGTGCCGTTAGTGCCACTGCTGCAATGGATTTTCCTGAAAAGAAAACCTTCTGTCATGAATTGGCTGGGTATTTTTCTGGCCTTTGGTGGTTTGGCTTTGTTGGCCGGGCCCGAGGGGGTGAGTGGTGGTATTGGCAAGGGGGAGTTGTTAACGGCCCTGGGAGCGCTTGCGATTGCGGCAGAAATTATCCTGATCAGCCGTTTTGCCGGTGCCATAAACCTGTTCAGGGTCACAATTGTGCAGCTGGCAGTCACCTCGCTCATTTCTTTTGTTGTTTCGGCCGGATTGGGGGAAACGGTGCCTGCATTTTCGTGGCTGCTGTTGGTTTGTACCCTGGTTTTGGGTCTTGGAAGCGCATTTATCCAGGTCACCATGAACTGGGCACAAAAATATGTCTCGGCCACGCGGGCCACCCTGATCTACGCAGGAGAACCTGTTTGGGCAGGGGTGATAGGCCGTATTTACGGAGAACGTTTGCCCGCCCTGGCATTTTTGGGTGCCGGGCTGATTTTATTGGGCGTGTTGGTGAGTGAACTGAAATTGAAGTGGTCGGGCAGGCAGAAGACGCCCGCCGAATAACAGACGTAAGAACAGGCTCATACTTAATTAAAGTTAAAGTGATCAATACCCGCGTATTTGTTGGTTCTGGCCTGAGAATCTGCCTGTTCAGGCCCCTGGCATGGCAAGTTTGTCTGCCAGCAAATGCCTGAACGCTTCGGGTTGGCCATAGTATCGGGTATGTTCCAGTGTTTCAAGGCGGTCGCCTTTTTGCAGCACAAAGGCGGGGAACCCGTTCACCCCGGCGTAATGCATCAGCCTTAAAGTATCCTCAATATGGTGTTGTATGGAGCCCGAAAGTATTTCTTCGTAAGCCATGGCAAACTCATGACGGTCCAGTCCGATCGTTTCGGCAACATCGGTAAGCACATCCACGTGAACAATCGGTTTGCCATCACGATAATGCGCATGCTGGATGGCCTTGAGCATAAACGGGGCATGGTTTTTTTGCAGTTTTTCCGCTGCAAGAATAGCGGCAATGGGTGGCAGGGAATCAAAGATGGTGTGCGGATTGTCCAACAGCCCGTTCAGATAGGCCTCGCCAAAAACCTGGCCGGTCATTTGGGCAATTCGGGCATCGGACTGCCTGATCATGTCGCGTTTGCCAGCAGGAATGTGCATGCGCTGGAACAGGCCGCCCGCATGCAATTCAAGCTCATATAAACCACTGCCCGAGGCCATGGCGGATTCCAGCAGGCTTTCCGCGGCATAGCACCAGCCGCACAATGGGTCGTATATATAATGAAGTTTGGTCTGCATGGAGAAACCTCCTGTTTGAAACAAGGGATATTGGGGGTTGGCCAGTTTGTAATCGGTACTGGCTGACGTTAATGTACCTTAATCATGGCGGCAGTGCGTATAATTGAAAAACAAGTGAATGATATTTATTTTTACTTGAATCAGGGGTGAGTCGTAAGATTTGGGCAAGGGCATGTTTTGAAATGAAACCGTTAAGGAATCTGAAATGACAATACGCATTGAACGGGATAGCATGGGTGAACTTGAGGTGCCTGCAGAGGCGCTTTACGGGGCACAAACGCAGAGGGCCATTAATAACTTCCCGGTAAGCGGACAACGCTTGCCCAAGGCGTTTATTGCCGCGCTGTTAACGGCTAAAGTAGCGGCGGCCAGGGCCAATGCCAAGCTGGGACACCTGCCTGAAGCCATGGGCCAGGCCATTGAAACCGCAGCGAACGAATTGTTGGCCAGCAACGATTTCATGGTGCATTTCCCAATCGATGTGTACCAGACCGGTTCGGGCACCAGTACCAATATGAATGCCAATGAAGTACTGGCAACCCTGGCAACGCAGATTTATGGCAGTACTGTCAGCCCCAATGATCATATCAATTTCGGGCAAAGCAGTAACGACATTATTCCCGGCACAATCCATATCAGTGCCGCGATTGAACTGGATAAAAAACTGCTGCCGGCGCTTGCCCACCTGGCTGCCGTGATTCGTGACAAGGCCGCAACGGTAGACCGGTATGTTAAAACCGGTCGCACTCATTTAATGGATGCCATGCCGGTTCGCCTTAGCCAGAGCCTGACCGGCTGGGCCGTACAAATTGAACAGAATATCCGCCAGCTGCAGGCAACCCGACCCCTGTTGCACAGTCTGGCACAGGGCGGGACGGCAGTGGGTACGGGCATTAATGCCGATCCGGCGTTTGCCGCCGAGTTTAGCCGTCAATTAAGTGAAATAACGGGTTTGTCCTTTACACCGGCAGAAAGCTTTTTTGCCCATATCGGCTCACAGGATATCGCGGTGTCCTTGTCGGGGCAGTTGAAAACAACGGCCGTCTCCATCATGAAGATCGCCAATGACCTGCGCTGGATGAATTCCGGGCCATTGGCCGGTTTGGCCGAGATCGAACTGGAGGCCTTGCAGCCGGGCTCTTCCATTATGCCGGGCAAGGTCAATCCGGTTATCCCCGAGGCCGCGGCCATGGTGGCCGCACAGGTGATGGGTAATGATGCGGCCATTACCGTTGGCGGCCAGGCGGGCAATTTTGAATTGAACGTGATGCTGCCCATGATTGCGCATAATTTGCTTAACAGCATTGAGCTTTTGGCCAATATTGCCGTTTTGCTGGCAGACAAGAGCATTAAAACCTTCAGGGTGAATGAAGCCCGTTTGCAAGAGGCCCTGGCCCGCAACCCGATTCTGGTGACGGCGCTTAATCCAATCATTGGCTATCTGAAAGCGGCGGAAATTGCCAAGCAGGCCTATAAAGAAGGGCGTCCGATTGTGGATGTGGCAGCCGAGCAGACGGATATCCCGCGGGATGAGCTGCTACGCCTGCTTGACCCGATGAAATTGACACAGGGTGGTTTGTAATTAATATGGAACAACTGGAGTTCTTTGAAATTCCCAGCCCTTGCATTGGTGTGTGTGAAGCCAATGCAAGGGGGTACTGTAAAGGCTGTTTTCGCAGCCGTGAAGAGCGTTTTAACTGGCAGACCTATTCCGACCCGCAAAAACGTGAGGTGATCCGTTTGTGCCAGATGCGCAAACAGCGAGCCGTGCTGGCGCTGCTGGAGGCCAGGAAAAAAGAGGAAGCTGGCGGGAATTAATAATTATTAATGACTGGCTATGGTATATCCGTGAGCCCTTTGACTGGAAAACAAGCAGTAATCAAGATGAAAAAAAGTTTGACTGTATTCGTGGTGGTATTGAATACATTGTTTGGGCAGGCGCAGGCCGTGCAACTGAAGGGCAAGGTTGTTAATATTGCCGATGGTGATACCTTAACCATTCTTCAACATGATAAAACCCAAAAGCGTATCCGTCTGGGGGAAATTGACGCACCGGAAAGCAAACAGGCTTTTGGACAGCGCTCAAAAGAGTCATTAATTCAGCTATGCGGCGGCAGGAATGCCGTGGTGCAGGTGCAGGATATCGACCGTTATGGCCGTGTCGTGGGCCGGGTAAGCTGTAATGGCGTGGACACCACTGCAGAGCAGGTGCGCCGTGGCATGGCCTGGGTGTACGACGGTTATGCCAAGGATAAAAGCCTGTATGAGGTGCAAAGCCAGGCAAAAAAAGCCCGCAAGGGTTTGTGGGCCGATGCCAGTCCGGTTCCGCCATGGCTTTGGCGCAAGGGGCAGACAACGGCTCAGGCCGCTACGCAATCGGGTAGTAAAGCTGTGAGTGGGGAGGTGCGTGGTAACAAAAATTCCAGGGTTTATCATTTATCCAATTGCCCGGGTTATACCGCAATGAATCCCAAAAATGTGCTGTCTTTTAAAACCGAGAAAGAGGCCCGTGCAGCTGGGTTTCGCAAAGCGGGTAATTGTCCTGGATAGAGATTGTCTTCTGTGCCTGTTTTTCTTAAATTTAGCTGGGCGCTTTATGATAAAAACAGTTACCCAATTACCGTAAAAAATAAGCTTATATCAAAATATCTAAATAATTTTCTTGTATTTTGTCTGACGGTAAACCCTATTTATAGTTGTAACCATATCTTCATAAATATGGGTTTTTATCATGGCAGCTTCTTTACAAACCATTCACGAACCGGGCGGCTTTTCAGCTGAGCAAGCATTTACCGTCAATGCATTGCCTGCCCTTGGGGCCGAAATTTTTAATATTGATCTTGGCCGGGAAATGAGTGCAAATAATCTTGCACAGATCAAACAGGCTTTTCTGGAACATCATGTATTGGTTTTTCGTGACCAGGACATCACGCCAGAACAGCATGTTGCATTCAGCCGTTTTTTTGGCCCCCTGCAAATTCATGTTCTTAAGCAATTCCAGCTGGCAAATCACCCTGAAATCCTGATTATTTCAAATATAAAAGAAAATGAAAGGCCTATTGGGCTGGGTGATGCCGGTGCGTTCTGGCATTCAGACTTGTCATACAAGGAAATTCCCAGCCTGGGATCATTACTGTATGCCCGTCAATTGCCGGCTGAAGGGGGCGATACGCATTTTGCGGATATGCATCTGGCCTGGCAGACCTTGCCACTGCATTTGAAAAAAGCCATTGAAGGCAAACAGGCTGAACATACGTATATCAAGAAATATGCCGAATTGCAGGCCCGCTCGCCATGGCGGCCCAATCTTACGCAAGCACAGCTTGAAGAAGTCAAACCGGTCGTGCATCCGGTAGTAAGCCGTCATCCCGAGACGGGTTTGAATACGCTTTTTGTGAATGAAAATTTCACCTCCCGCATTATTGGCCTGCCACAGGATGAAAGTGATGATTTGCTGGCGCAGCTGTTTGCGCATAGCGTCAAACCCGAGAATGTTTATATCCATCAATGGCAGGATAATGATCTGGTGTTCTGGGATAACCGTTCCGTGATTCACCTGGCGGCAGGTACGCCTGACCATTTGCCACGAAAACTGTACCGCACCACGGTTGAAGGTACCAGGCCCTTAGCAGCCTGAATAAAGAAATAATAATTCAATATTAAAATTTAAGGATGAGAATATGTTTTTGAAAAATTCAAAAAAACGGTTGTTGGCTTCAATCCTGACGCTGTTCAGCATCACGTCTTTTGCCCCGGCTCATGCCGAAGGCCAGATTCGTATTGCCGAACAGCATGGCATTATTTATTTGTTGTTGCATGTGGCACAAGACCAGAAGCTGATTGAAAAGCATGGCAAAGAGCAGGGGCTGGATATCAGGCCGGAATGGGTCAAGCTGTCTGGTGGCGCTGCCATCAATGATGCCTTGCTGTCGAATTCGATTGATATTGCCGGTGCCGGTGTTGCTCCCTTGTTGACCATTTGGGATAAAACCAAAGGCAAGCAGAATATACGCGGTGTGGCTTCTTTGGGCAATTATCCCTATAAGCTGATTAGCACCAATCCCAATGTGAAAACGATTGCCGATTTCACGGAAAAAGACCGTATTGCCTTGCCCAATGCCGGTGTCTCGGTGCAGTCACGCATTTTGCAGCTGGCTTCTGCCAAGCTGTGGGGCGAAGAAAACTATAAAAAGCTGGACAGGCTGTCGGTCACTGTTCCGCATCCCGAGGCAACAGCTGCCATTCTGAAAGAGGGTACGGAAATCAACGCACACTTTGCGACACCTCCGTTCCAGGACCAGGAGCTGGCCGGTAACCCCAATGCCCATGTGGTGCTGGAGGCGTATGATGTACTGGGTGGGCCTTCCACTGCAACCGTTTTGTATGCCACAGAAAAGTACCGTGCGGAAAACCCCAAAACCTATCAGGCTTTTATTGCCGCGCTGGATGAAGCCGCCCAATATATTAAAAACAATCCTGAAGGTGCGGCAGATGCCTATCTGAGAGTCAATAAGAGCAATATAGACCGTGATCAGTTGCTGGCAATTATCAAGAGTCCTGACATTGAGGTCAAATTGACGCCACAAAATACGTTTACCCTGGCTGATTTCATGCATCGTGTCGGTGCCATCAAGAACAAGCCCGCCTCGGCCCAGGATTATTTCTTTGACGATGCACACAACGCGTCGGGGAGCTGAGCATAATGAGTCACGGTCTTACCCTGGCCTTTCAGGCACGAACGGATTTTGTGGATAACGGCTCATTGGCAGCAGTGGCTGACGGTGTTGAGGTGAGCCCGAAACTACCATCATGGCCTACGGTGGAACCCCTGCTGGCTGTCAAGAATGTTCATCTGGAATATGCAACCGACAAAAGCATTGTGCGCGCCACCTATGATGTGAGTTTCAATGTGTATGGCGCTGACCGCTTTATTTTGCTGGGTCCTTCAGGTTGTGGAAAATCCAGTTTGCTGAAATCGGTCGCGGGGTTTTTACCGCCCCGTGCCGGCTCGATTGAACTGGACGGCCAGGTGGTTCGCAAGGCAGGTCCTGACCGGGTCGTGGTGTTTCAGGAGTTTGACCAGCTGGCACCATGGAAGACCGTCAAGCAAAATGTCATGTTTGCCCTGCAGGCTTCCCGTACCCTGGGGAAAAAAGAAGCGTCTGAGCGGGCTGAGCATTATTTGCACAAAGTGGGGCTAAGCCGCTTTTTCAATGCTTATCCGCATACCTTGTCGGGCGGCATGAAGCAGCGTGTGGCCATTGCCCGCGCGATGGCCATGGAGCCCAAAATCCTGCTGATGGACGAGCCTTTTGCCGCACTGGATGCCCTGACCCGTCGCAAAATGCAGGAGGAGTTGCTGGCCTTGTGGGAAGACACCAAATTTACCCTGATGTTTGTGACGCATTCAATTGAAGAAGCCCTGGTATTGGGTAATCGCATCCTGTTGCTGTCACCGCATCCAGGCAGGGTCAAAGCGGAAATCAACAGCCATCAGTTTTCCCTGGATAGTGCGGGCAGTCGTGAGTTCCAGGCAACTGCCCAGCGCATCCATCATTTATTATTCAACGAACAGGCGTAGTTTTATGAGTACCTTATCCCATGCCGCCAGTGGCGTTATTCCGGGTGAACCTCCCGTTCGTCCCGAATATGAAATTGATCTAAAGCCCTTTAATCATGAAGCAAACAGTAACATTGCGCTTGAGAAAAAGCTGTCTTTGGCACAAAGGCTGTGGCGCATTGATGGCATCCGTAAAATGGGTATTCTTCTGGTGCTTGCACTGGTTTGGGAAGTGGCTGCCCGTGTTACCGATAATGACTTGCTGTTACCGACGTTTGTACAAACGTTTGAGGCTTTTGTGGCGGGAATTGCCAACGGGGAATTGCTTGAACGCGTTAGCGTCTCGCTAGGGGTGCTGTTGCAGGGTTATGCCCTGGGGATTGTGATGGCCTTTATGTTGACGACCATTGCCGTTTCAACCCAGCTCGGCCGCGATATTCTGTCCACCTTTACAGCCATGCTCAACCCTTTGCCAGCGATTGCCTTGCTACCCCTGGCCTTGATGTGGTTTGGCCTGGGTGAGGGCAGCCTTATTTTTGTGCTGGTGCATTCCGTGCTATGGCCCCTGGCCCTGAATACGTTCTCGGGTTTTCAGGGGGTGCCGGCTACCTTGCGCATGGCTGGCCGCAATTATGGCCTAAGTGGCATTGGCTATGTCGTGCATATTTTGATTCCTGCTGCCTTGCCTTCCATTTTGTCGGGCCTGAAAGTGGGGTGGGCCTTTGCCTGGCGTACCCTGATTGCGGCTGAACTGGTGTTTGGGGCGTCTTCGGGTGAGGGTGGTCTGGGCTGGTATATTTTCCAGAACCGCAATGAGCTGAATACCGACAAGGTCTTTGCCGGTCTGGCGATGGTGATTATTCTGGGCCTGCTGGTGGAGGGGCTGATTTTCAAAACGCTGGAAAGGGTAACGATTCGGCGCTGGGGGATTCAGCATTAAGCAAGTCGTGGGACCTTGAAATAACATTTCAACGGAAATTTATATATAAAAAAAACCGAACCTGTTTTGCAGGCTCGGTTTTTTAATGTTCCATCAACAGGCCTGATCAAGTCTGTTTAAAGCAATAACAGCAAACAATTATTTGGCAGGTGCCTTGGCAAAACGCAGGTAAGGCAGTTTAATGTCGAGTTCGCCAAATTTTTCTTTGGCCTGTTCATCGTTAAGACTTAAGGCCACAATGACGTCTTCGCCAGGTTGCCAGTCGGCGGGTGTGGCCACAGGCACACCATCGGTTGCCTGAATGGCATCTAGGGCACGTAAAATCTCGGCAAAGTTACGGCCGACAGACATGGGGTAAGCCAGGGTCAGGCGGATTTTTTTGTCTGGACCAATAATAAAGACAGTACGTACGGTGGCGCTGTCGGCGGGGGTGCGGCCATCGGGCAGGTAGGCGTCGGCAGGCAGCATGTTGTACAGCTTGGCTACTTGCAGGGACGTGTCGTCAATGATGGGGAAGTCGGCAGGTGAGCCGCAAACCGCTTCAATATCACGCTTCCATTTGTGGTGCTCATCAACGCTGTCTACCGAAACACCCATGACCTTGGTGTTTCGTTTGGCAAAATCCCCAGCCAGGCGGGCGACTGCGCCGAATTCGGTGGTGCAAACAGGGGTAAAGTCTTTGGGGTGTGAAAACAGAATGGCGTAGCTGTCGCCCATCCAGTCGTGCAAAGTTAATTCACCAGCGGTAGAGTCGGTCGTGAAGTTTGGTGCAATATCATTAATACGAAGTGACATGTCGAATCCCTTGTGAGTTAATAGATGGACCGGTACCGATCCGGGTAGGGCCTGCCAGCGACTGAACCTGAGGCAGGCTGGTTTTGCATATAACGATGACTACGTTTTGTTATATAAATAAATATTATATAAAATAGTATATTAATAGAAAAAATTATGCAACAGTTTATAGTTTGAAAATATCTATGGCGTTGAATAAAATTATACGTTCCACGCAGGAGTGAAGTGACCCCCAAATGTTGGACGGTTAAAAACTAGGCAGCTAAAACCTGAGTCCGGTATTGTACTGGACTCAGGCCATTTAATTTGAGCTTGATACGCTTGTGATTATAGTAGT
>NZ_BMYS01000031.1 GCF_014652395.1 Advenella faeciporci | reverse complement strand
AATATTTAATACAATGTTTTTTTATTAAAACGTGCCATTACAAATAATTGCATTAAATTAATTAAAAACCCGCATGAATAAAGGCGTTCGTGTCAAAAGCACAGGATTAAAGTGTCGAACTCAGGTGCCAGAGGAAGAAGGTGTGATAACCGAATATTTACCTTCATGTATAATAAACTTCAGGCATTCGTGCAAAACTTGGGTAAAACGCAGAACCCCTGGTGCAAGTATCAATAACAAATCCGACAACCCATACAGATATCAATAATGAAGCTAATCATTGAAAATATAGGCATGATCCGTCAGGCAGAAATTGACCTGTATTCCTTGTGTGTGATTGCCGGAGAAAATGACAACGGTAAAAGCACTATTGGTAAAATCATTTTCTGTATTCTTAAAGCAGTCAACAGGTATAAAGAAGATTTGCGAGAATCCAAAGATTACTGGATCAATGAAAAGCTCAATGAGATCTATTTTTTTCTGCGTACAAACCTAAAAATAAAAAATAGCTCAGTAACCGAGCGCATGATGCTTTTGCGCTCTCACTCATTCAGCGAACAAATTTCAAGCGAACAATGGCCGGTCTTTGACGAGCTCATTAACGAACTTATACATACGGCAGAATTAAACACCGAACAAAAAGAACACGTTATTCAATTGCATAACAAGATAAAAGAACTGGTTGCCCAACCTGAAAACCAGCGCAAAGCGATTGAAAATGCTTTTAACAAAATTTTCGCCTCAGAATTTGACTCATCACTTCTTTTGCAAGGGGCAAGCAAAGGCTATATTCAACTGCTGGATAACAATATCACCCTGATTCACCTGGAAATAGATCAGCATAATGGTGTAACCTTGCTTAGTGAAATTGAACCCATCGAATTAAAAGATGCCACTTTCATTGATTCTGCCCTTGTCCTGAACTACCATGACGTGCTTATCCGTAGCCAAACCCTGCTGGATATAGACAAAAGAAGATTGGGAAATTTAGGTATGGCCTATACCACGCTACATACCAAAGATTTATTTGATAAATTACGTAACCCAATACTACCCAACAGCCTGTTTGATATTGATAAAACTGAATTGCTAAGCAAACTGCACAATATAGTTAATGGTGAAATTGCCTATGATAAAAATGTACGTGACTTTGTATTCAGACGCAATCAAGAAGATATTTCCATAAAAAACACGGCCAGCGGTATTAAGGTTTTTGGCTTGCTGCAAATACTGATTGCCAATGATTTTATCAGTAAAAACAGCATGCTGGTTTTTGATGAACCAGAAAACCACCTGCACCCAAAATGGCAACTGAAGCTGGCAGAATTTCTGGTAAGCCTGGCAAAAAATGGGATTTATATACTTCTTTCTTCCCATAGTCCATACATGATAGAGGCCCTGAAACGATACGGTGACCAGGCCGGTCTGGCAAAAAAATCCCGTTTTTTCCTGGCAGAAAATCGCTGTATTAAAAATGAAGACAGGCTGGGTGAGATTTTTCAGGTATTAGCCGAACCCTTTGAGGTATTCCGCAAAATGGATGCCGAGGTATTGCGCGGTGAGTAAGTTCAAGCTCAAGGATTTTCTTGAAAAAGAACTTGGAGCATATAAATCAAGCTTCAAACAAACCAGTTACGATGACGCGCACCAACAATATCTGTGCCAGGATGAAAGCAGGCCAGATGTATATGATTTTGATGAATATATCAAAGCCAATTACAACAAAAGCAGGTTGCCCGCTTCACCAGATGCCATCCACATCGACAATAAAAGACTTTACTGCGTTGAGTTTAAAAATCAACGCAGCAGTCAAATTGATAATCATGAGATTCAAAGAAAATTTACAAATGGCACTGAGATTCTTCAGAAAATGCTGAAAAACTTCACGCCCCGTGATTGCCAATATCATTTTTACGTTGTTTTTAAAACCGGTAACAAACCCCGTTATTTTGATTACCGTCATATTCAAAGAAGTACCGTACTGTTTAATCTGGAAAAGCTCAACCAGGATTTCAATCACTTTTATGACCGGATTTTGACAGAAAGCATTGATTTTTTTATAGACGAATTTCAAGATTTAAGGTGCGAGGGCAGCAAGCATTGATCTGGAAGCCTTGTTGCGCATGATGGTCATCAACCGCCTGTGTGATGCAGACTCCAAGCTGGGCACCCTGCGATGAGTAAAGACAGTCAGCCTGCCCGAAACGGATCTGGACGCAATTAATCACCAGCAACTGCTACTCACCGTAACGCTCCGCCAACACCGTATTGACAGCTTAAAACTTGTTTTTTACAACTGTCCTCGCCAGGGCAATAACTCGTCTACGCGATTAATTGGATAGTCGGCAATGATTTTTCCTGCCGCTCGGCCCGGTGAATGTATGGCGCACTGCCCCGGATGCTACCCCCCAGCCAGATCGTGCCTGACCTGCTGGACAAAGGCATTTATATGGCCTCGGAATCCACCTTTTATCGTGTGCTCAGCGAGGTTGGGCAACTGCATCACCGTGGCCAAAGCCGGACACCCCAGCGTCGGCACGAACCCACCAGGCCAATGGGCCTTGTGAAGTCTGGTGTTGGGATATTACTTATTACCCATCCCCCTGTGTCAGGATACATCTAACCGCGCCCAAACCTCTGATTCTAACGAATTACGTTTGGGCCTTCTTGTTTATGCACTCAAACAAATACTTATTAAGCAATGAGATTGCTCGTATTACTCGTTACCACGTAGGAGTATGGGAGTGAGTAATACTTTTCATCCTAATATTTAGCTGAAATTTCCGCTACTCCCTACCCATAATCAATTGCACTATACTAAGGAATTATTTGACGCTTCCAGATAAGCAGGCAATACACAACTTTAAATCCAGCAATCGGGCCAAACTATGAAAATCACCCAATTGAAAGTGCAGAACTTTCGTTGTTTTGAACAGGCGACTTTTGATTTTTCGCCAGGATTCAATCTTTATGTCGGCGTCAATGGTAGCGGTAAGACATCACTCTTGAAAGCAGTTGCTGGCAGCCTGGCTACTCCGCTCAATGGTTTAGGAAAAAAATCAGTTTGGCTGCACACGCAAGAAGCCAATACCCGGCTTGCTTTGATAGAGTTAAACGGTCGCGTTCGATATGAACACTGTTATCCGGTTCGCCTGGAGGTAACAGGCGAAATCGGCGGCCAAGTACGTAACTGGTGGATGGAAAATAACGGTCCAGGGAATAATCAGAACCAATGGGAACACACTGTTTTCTCTGCATTAACGGATATTGCAGCAACCATTGCTCAAGGTGGGGCGGGTACTTTACCCATTGTGGTCTTTTATGGCGCTGAACGTCAATGGAAATTAACTGGCGTGGGTGCTGATACAGCTGTTCGCCAGCAAGACTCACGGCTGGATGGCTACACTTCATGGGAAGACGCTTCATTGGATATGAAGGGCTTAGAAACCTGGATAATAGCAAAATCGCTAGAGCGATTGGAGGCCGTTTCCAATACAGGCCATACACTTAGCGGTCAACCATTAGATGAACTGGACTTAGTGAATAGTGCATTGGTAGAAGCGGTACCAGGCGCCAAAGGCTTACGTTATGACATGAAGTATCGCCGCCTGGTGCTGGATTGGGAAAACGCTGAACCCACTCCTTTTGAAACGCTCAGTGACGGACAACGCGGCATGGTCGCCTTGGTCGCAGATATTGCTCGACGTATGTGCCTGCTGAATCCGCAGCTGGATGATCGTGTACTAAAAGAAACGCCTGGCATTGTGCTTATTGATGAACTGGACATACACTTACACCCTGCCTGGCAGCGACGTCTTCCCGGCCTGCTGAAAACAGTTTTTCCCAAGATACAATTTATTGCGGCCAGCCACTCCCCACAAATCATCGGCGAATTAACCGCTTCTGAAGTCTGGCTCATGCGTGATTCACAAGTTCTTGGGAACCCGGAGCGCGCACTTGGCCTGAGCAGTGGCGAAGTACTGGAAGAACTGATGGAGGGTAAGGCTCGTAATGTAGAGGTAACGTCAGAGATTGATGCCATCAGAGCTCTACTGGACGAAGACGATATTGTTAATGCGAAAAAGGAACTGGAACGTTTACGTCAAAAAGTAGGCGAAATTCCCTTGGTACTTGAACTGCAGGCCGCTATTCAAAGCCTCCAATGGTTGGAGGACGAGGAAAAGTGAGATCTATCCAAAAAGGAGCACAGCCACAGGAACTGATTAGCTGGAAAGCTCAAAATACGGCAGTACCACAAAACCTGGCTTATGGAGAAGGCTCTTTTCCAATGGATGCTGTTCGTAACAGCTTGTTGGTCGAACAGTTCCATTTATGTGCCTATACAATGCGGCAATTACAGACAAAAGAGCAATGCCAGGCTAATGGTTTGAGTACCCGGGCATCTTGCCATATTGAACATATCTTGCCACAATGCCGCGGAATACCCGGCGAGGACATTGATTACCAAAACATGGTTGCCTGTTACCCACCCAGCCAATCCAAAACAGCGTGTGAGTTTGGGGCCCGTGCAAAGGGAAGTTTTGACCCTGATTCGGGAGGATTCATTTCGCCCTTGTCCCCGAATGTGGAACACCATTTTCACTTCAATGAGTCTGGTCACGTAAAGGGAAACACGCACGATGGAACCCATACCATTGAAATCTTAAATCTCAATCATCAAACTTTGGTTAATGATCGGGCTGCTGTCATTAAAGGAGCCTTAAAGCCAAAAGGCAACAAACTGACAGCAAAAGCAGCCCGTCGATTAGCCGAACAAATCTTGCGTCCTGATGCCCGACAACGTTTACCCGCCTATTGTGTTGCAATTGCCCAGGCCGCACTTCAACATGCTGAGCGTGAAGAGCATAGAGCTACAAGGATGAAGAAAAGACATTGAGGCGCCCGCGTGGGAATGTATACAAACCGTTGGCGTAACAAAGCCTGTCAACGCTTTTCACCTACAATTGAGAAGATTAAGATTTAATTTAACACAGCATTAGCTGCAATAATCCACAGTAAGTAATTGATTATCCAGTTGTATTTTGAACTTCAAGCCACACATTGACTCAAATACACACATCCACCTTCTGCCTATTCAAAGCATTTACGCAAATCTGACCATCAAGTAATGCTATATTTATAAGGATAGTAAATTTTAATTTTTGCTAAAAAAGGAAAAATCATGAGGTCTACCAGGCGAAATTCAGTGCTAGCCGGGTTGATTGCCAGTCTTCTCTCCCCCGCAAGCGTAGTCTATAGTCAACCATACAAAAAACTGCAAGGAAGTGATTTAACCAGAATGCGGCAAGATATGTCTCGCATTGGTAACGACTTTAGGAAATCTATCATTGACTACCAACAAGCAAATGAGAAGCAATCATAGCTCAACCGCAAAAGGCAATCCTGCAAAGCAGTCTGATCAAAATAACAAAACCGCGGTTGTGCAAACCGTATCTACCCAATGGGCCGGACCTTTACCTCCCCCTGCTGTTTTGGGTCAGTTCAATGACGTTGTTCCAAATGGCGCTGAACGCATCATGGCAATGGCCGAAAAAGAGCAATCACATCGAATTAAATACGAGTCAGATAGCTTGAAACAACAGAGCATAGATACAAAAATTGGTATGCTCATTGGCGGGGTTGCTTTATTAGGCTGTATTGCTGGGTCAGTTTATACCGCAATAATTGGCTCCCATCCAGCGGTAAGTATTGCTCTTGTTAGTGCTCCAGTTATGGCTGTTGTACTTAAATTTGTTATTAATAAATATAAGAATTAAATTCATCACGAGCCACATCTTAACGCTGGCGGTGTTTGTCAACCTAGTTGGACCCCTATTCAACTTATTGGGGTCAGTTCACAGGAGCATGGGAACCAGACCGGCCAGACCAGCATCCTTGTTCCACGCAGAGCATCCCCCTCGTTCCCACGCTCCCGCGTGGGAATGCATACCGATCCAAAACAATAACCAAAAAAAACCTTACAGAACAACCCTTGTCACGCAGAGCGTGGGAACGAGTTAACCAGAAAATTCATTATCTATTTCCCCTAGGAAGAAATTCATGCAAGTTGAAGATATTAAAGTGGCCTTGGTTGGTCTGGGCTATGTGGGTTTACCTTTAGCCGTAGAGTTTGGCAAAAAGCGTCCTGTATTGGGCTTTGATATCAACCAGAAACGAATCACCCAATTGCAGGGTGGCCAGGACCATACGCTGGAAGTCAGCGACGAAGAGCTGGCCGAGGCGAAGTATCTACGCTTCAGTTCCGACCCAGCTGAATTGGCCAAGGTCAATACTTACATTGTGACGGTACCCACGCCCATTGATGAATATAAGCGCCCCGACTTGACACCGTTGGTCAAGGCCAGCGAAACCATTGGCAGAGTTTTGAAAAAGGGTGATATTGTTATTTATGAATCCACAGTCTACCCCGGTGCCACCGAAGAAGACTGCGTGCCGGTGCTTGAAAAAGTCTCTGGCCTGACTTTTAATGTGGATTTCTTTGCCGGTTACAGCCCCGAGCGTATCAACCCGGGCGACAAGGCGCACCGCGTGTCCACCATCAAGAAAGTCACCGCCGGCTCTACCCCTGAAGTGGCCGAGGTGGTTGACCAGCTATACCGTGAAATTATTGTGGCCGGTACCCATAAAGCCAGCAGCATCCGGGTGGCCGAAGCCGCCAAGGTGATTGAAAACACCCAGCGCGATGTGAATATCGCCCTTATCAATGAGCTGGCCATCATCTTCAATAAAATGGGCATTGATACCCAGGCTGTGCTGGAAGCCGCCGGCACCAAATGGAATTTCCTGCCCTTCCGTCCCGGTCTGGTGGGCGGTCATTGCATTGGCGTGGACCCTTATTATTTAACCCACAAATCCCAGTCCATTGGCTATCACCCTGAAATTATTTTGGCCGGCCGCAGGCTGAATGATTCGATGGGTACGTATGTGGTGGCCGAACTGGTAAAAGCCATGACCAAGAAATGCATTCAGGTACAAGGCGCCAAAGTTCTGGTGATGGGTTTAACCTTCAAAGAAAACTGCCCCGACCTGCGCAATACCCGCGTGGTGGATATTATTAAAGAACTTGACGAATACAGCATGGATGTCGATGTGTATGACCCTTGGGTAGATGCTGAAGAAGCCAAACACGAGTATGGTATTACACCGGTTAAAACAGTGTCACAAGGCGTTTATGATTCAATTGTGCTGGCGGTATCACATCAAGAGTTTGTAGAAATGGGCGCACAGGAAATTCGTGCTTTAGGTAAGCCCGAGTGCGTGCTTTATGACTTGAAATATGTGCTGGAGGCTGATGAGGTGGATGTACGGCTTTGATGGGGGTGTGGGGTGCGGCGGCTAGGGATGGAAGGCTCCCACGCAGGAGAATGGGAGTCAGGACGGATTCCAATTAGTGTGACAGAGGGGGAATGCTCAACCACGCTGCATTTAAAATCTTTGGTGAAATGACGGTGCTGGGCGAAGTATTACCCTTTAAGCCGTAACGTACAATCACTCCTTGCCAATCAAACCCATATTGGGTATGATAAAACCCAATATGGGTTTGAAAATTAATTCACAATCATCGCATACGAGCTTTTCCGACGCTCTATTCTCCGGTACCAAACAAAGGGTACTGGGGGTTTTATTTGGTCAACCCAATCGTAGCTTTTATTCAAACGAATTAATCAATTTGGCTTCCAGCGGTTCAGGTGCCGTTCAACGAGAATTAGCCTCATTGGCAAATAGTGGCCTGATTACAGTAAAAATGGTTGGCAATCAAAAACATTACCAAGCGAACCATGACTCCCCCATCTTTGAAGAACTATGTTCAATCGTTCAAAAAACCATTGGCTTGGCTGATCCACTTCGTCATGCGCTTCAGCCCTTGGCATCTCAAATCACCGCTGCATTCGTGTATGGTTCTGTTGCCAAAAAAACCGATACCGCCAACAGTGATATTGACTTAATGCTAATCAGTAATGAAATCAGTAATGAAATCAGTTATGGAACGCTTTTTTCCTTATTGGAGGAAACCAGTCAATTACTGGGGCGTTCGGTAAACCCCACTATTCTAAGCCAGGAAGAGTTCAATAAACGCCTTGAAAATCAAGAGTCTTTCTTAACACGAATACTGGTACAACCAAAAATCTGGATCATGGGGGAAAGCAGTGACCTTGGCATTTAAGAATCTGTCTGGCCCAGGCAAGCCATTACGGGCAGAACCCCCTGACAAGAAAGAATTTGAAGGTTTAAAGCGCTCTGCTCATGCCAGATTACACGATGCCCTGAACACCACTCTCTCAATCGAAAGCCGTTTCGATCTTGCCTATAACGCAGCACATGCGCTCTGTTTGGCGGCACTTCGATGGCACGGATACCGTTCTGGTAATAGATACGTTGTTTTTCAACTTTTACCAAATACGCTTGGCCTTGGACCCGAAATATGGCGGGTGTTGGCAAAGTGCCATAATATCCGCAATCTAGGCGAATACGAAGGCGATTTAAACATCAATGAGCGCATCGTTATTGATTTAATAAACACCTGTCAAATTGTTGCGGAAAAACTGGATACATTGGAGCCATTGTAATTATCTTGACTTCGTGTCCAGTTTTTTGTCATCTTTCCACACTCTCTCTTAACTTCGTGTCCAGAAAGTTAAACCCTCTCCGCAGCTTGATAGCCCATTTCCATCAACAAACTGTCTGGAATTTCCACCCCTTCATCTTTTGCGGTATTTGCCAAGTCATGACGGCGGGCGCCAGGAAGACGTACGCCATTCTCTTCCAACATCGCAAGAATCAAACTTTCAAAGCGATCAAAGTAAACTTGCTCTCCAGCCAGTGCTTGCGGATCTATCAATATAAATACTTGACCCAACATCGGCTTGTTCCCAACCTCATCATAAATAGGATCGGCCTCAAAGCCAAATTTTGCGCCGGTTAACGCTACGCAAAGCACCTCTACCATCATGGCCAGCATGGCGCCCTTTACACCGCCTGCTGCCTGCATGCTACCTTTAAGGGCGGCCTTGGCATCATTGGTGGGTTGCCCTTCGCTATCCAGGGCCCAACCATCAGGTATGGGTTTGTTGTCTCGGGCGGCCAGTATGACTTTGCCGCGCGCTACCTGTGATAAAGAAAGGTCTATCATGACCGGGGCAGATTGCATACGCGGAAAAGCAGCGGCAATGGGGTTCGTACCAAACAACGGCCGTTTACCACCCCATGCAGGAATTGCAGCCGGAGAGTTACTAAATGCCAGTCCAATCAGATTCTCTTGCGCAACCGGCTCAAGATGATAAGCGGCCACTCCAAAGTGGTGGCTATTGGTTACTCCTGCTATGCAAATACCGGTTTGTTTTGCCTTTTGTATGGCAGAAGAAATGGCCAATTCACAAGCAGGGAATGCCAGTCCTGTACCCGCATCAACCAATACCGCAGATGCTTTTTCTCGTACAATGCGGGGTTCTGCAGCTCCATCGGCACGTCCCGAAGATAAATGCTGTGCATAACAGGGAACACGCGATACGCCATGCGTTGCAATACCATGCGCATCGGCAAATACCAAGGCATTGGCCGTGGATGTCGCCATTGAGGCATTCGCGCCTGCAGCAGCCAGGGCTTCCTGTGCCAATTTCGTTAACTCAGAAAGTGAAACTGTTGTCATACCATTGATCCTTACTATCATTATTTTAAGAAAAATATCCAATCACTGTTTGTGCAATCACGTCTAACACCCTCTTATTGGCCTCTTCAGTTAATCCGGCAATATGCGGGGTTAATATTGACAGGCCCCCGATAGGGCCATCAACAAGGGCTGCCACCATAGCATCAATCCAAACATATGCAAGCCATTACCTCCTACAAACAATGGGTAATATTTATAGGCTGAAAAGTGATTTGTTTTGATCCAGGTTAATCTATATACTGGTCTGTCCTGATGTCAATATATCAAACCACATTTCACATATAGTTGCTGCATGTCACGCTTCATTTTGTTAATAAAATTCAGTAGTCTAATTTTATTATTACCCGCGGTATCAACCAAGGCACTTAATTTGCACGCCACCAAATATCCCGGAAGATGGACATCCGCATCCCGTGCGCCTTATTCGGCCAATCAATCCATTTCAGACTGAATTTTTCTATAAAATTCAGGTCAAGTCCCTTGACGATCGCCCCCGCTGTTACCAGGCGTCGTTTTGTAGTGTCGCCATGGAATCCTGCCAACAAAAGGTAATATTCAAAGATTGAAAAGTGATTGGTCAACTGGCCTTTATCCTGGTTAACCCAGTGTGGTGGCTGCATCTGCGGCTGTCATTCAGCCCAATCAGAAGATCATCCGTTCTGCCTATCGCTTGCAAACAGCCAAATACTTGAAAACTTGCTTGTTTGCGCTCCTTGGTTAGTCCAGCTAGTGTCTAACATTCGGAGCGCAGTTCAAAAAAATACTTTATCAAATACCGCTTTTATGAATACGATTACAGTAAATTAAAAGGCAGCACGCATTGATAAGTAATAAGAACGTCCTCGAAATCATCCATATTTCCAACTAGATCAGTTTTAAATTAGCCTCACCTTTAGTTAACCGTTTCTAGGCTAGCTTTGGCCAACCTCAGCCCTTGCTCTCCTTCTTGCCGTGCAAACCTGGCAAATTCTTCAACCGAAGCTGAAGGCTTGGCCTCTTCATAGTTATTCGCAAGACTTTGCTGCACGCCAGCATCGGCAAGCACTTCATTTGTAGCCTTAAACAAGACGTCTATAACTCCTTGTGGAGTCCCCTTTGGAACAAAAACACCCCACCAATTAGAAACATTGTATCCAGGAACGCCCAGCTCCGAAATAGGCTGGTATTGCGGAACAAGACTGGAGGCTTCAGAGGTTGTGATTCCCAAGCCTATGACTTTACCAGTATCGATCACGGCACGCGCGGAAGGCGCAGTAGCAAAAGAAATATCCGTATCACCGGCAGCTACCGACTGCGTCGCTGGCGCTCCTCCCTTGAAAGGTATGTGCATGAATTTAGTATGGCTAATACCCATGAACTCAACCGCAGCAAGATGAGTGATCACCCCATTACCCGATGAAGCAACATTGAGCTTATCGGGAGATTCCTTTGCTCGCTTAATCAGATCCTGAATACTATTTATGCCCGAAGCCTTGCTTGCGATCAGTATCATAGGAGCAATAGTTAACCGAGCAACCGGCATAAAATCATCCGCTGTATAGTTAACGTTGTAAAGAATGCTATCACTACCCATGACACTGGAGTTGCCAAGATAAAGGGTATAACCATCAGGCTTGGCTTTTGCGACTTGTGCCGCGCCTATTGTTGACCCTGCGCCAGGGCGGTTCTCGACAACCACTGGTTGCTTCAATACCTTGGACAAATTATTTGCATACACCCGACCCACATTATCTGCACCACCGCCGGGGGGAAATCCTATAACTAATGTAATCGGCCTGTCAGGATAATTTTCAGCCCCATGGGCTGTGGCTACGATCCCTAAAGCGATACAAGCCAAACTCAATTTCATTATTTTTTTCATCATTACTGTCTCCTAGTAATTATTTAGCCTTCAAATACCCTTAAATTGTGGCAATCTTTTTTCCTTCCAGGCCAATGCACCCTCCAAAATGTCGCTGGAACTTTCGGACAAACGCACGCCCTCCTCGATATCCTGGGCTTCAACTTGTGCCTTGGCGATTAAATTCAAATGCTTCTTTATACCTAACAGAGAAATAGGTGCCATGCCTGCAAGCAACTGGCTGAGTTCATCAAGTCGCGCAGCCAACTGATCGTCCTCGACAATTTCCGTCAAAAAGCCTATGCGTAACATTTCTTCAGCTTCTATTTTTTCGGCAGTTAAGAAAAGCCGCTTAGCCTGATTCAGGCCTAGCCTGGATATATATCGGGCCATTCCTCCCGGATAAAAGTGCAACCCAAGCTTGGCTGCGGGCATAAACATATTCGCTGCTGGCACGCCAATACGAAAATCGCACGCCAAGCAAATGTCTGTGCCCCCCCCATAAGCACCGCCATTGATCGCCGCAATCGTTACAGGACGCGCACTTTCTATCAAATCTATGATTTTCCCAAAGAAAAGAGAGCTGGGAGCACTTGTCGCCGCCAATGAGGAAATATCGTATCCGCTGCAAAAATACTTACCTTCACCGACAAACCGCAGCACCAACACCTCTTTGCTCTGATTAACCACTGAAATATAATCCCGCAGCGTCAACAAGTCGTTGGGGCTCAAGCGGTTTGCATAATCAGGATTACGAAACCGAATAGTCGCAATAGCACCGTCAACAGTAAGTTCGGGCCCCGTTTCGTTCTTAGGCATGTGTAAAGTACTGCTTATATCTGACATTTTTCCCCTCCATTGTTTAGGTGATTCATCTCTTTTCGCGTGCCCTGCAAAATCATCCTGCCTGATAAATGATTTTCTGCTCGATCAAACGATTGATCTCTACTGGCGTAAAGCCATAGTCCGCAAATACATCGGTGGTGTGCTGACCGAATAAGGGTGGTGCAGTTCGTATTGATGTGCCGTCTTCCATGTGGGACATACTAATTGGCAATCCCACTTGCTTAAGTTCCCCTAACACTGGATGCACCACGGACTCAACCAGTTTGCATGCCTCTACTTGTGGATCGCTAAACACATCACTCAGTTTATTGATAGGACCGGCTGGAATACCGTTTTCTATCATCACAGGAGTCCACTCCATCCGGGTACGACATTTCAGGCTGCTCTCCAACAAATCTTTAAGCACATGGCGATTCTTCATACGATCAGCATTAGTAAGGAAACGAGGATCGGAAGTCAACATTTCCAGATCAAGTATCGAACAAAGCTTGCTCCACATAGCCTGAGTGGCTGGTGCCAAGTTCAACGGGCCATCTGCGGTTTCAAAAGTACCATATGGCGCAATAACCGGATGAACATTACCGCAAGGCTCCGGGACTTCCTGAACGCTGAGATAGCGTTGCCCCTGCACGCTAAGCAAGCCCATCAGGCTGGCTAAAAGAGAGGTTTCCACATGCTGGCCACGGCCACTATTCTTGTACTCGACCACGGCGGCAAGTATCCCGATTACTACCCACATACCGGCGGTAAGATCACCAATAGCAGTGCCCACTCGCGTAGGTCCTGACTCGTCGGTTCCTGTAAGACTCATAAAACCGGAATAACCTTGGGCAATCTGATCGAAACCTGCCCAATATTTGGCTGGACCCTTGCTACCGAATCCAGAGATGGATGCCATGATCAACCCAGGTTTTTCCTGAGATAACTCTTTGTAGCTCAAGCCCATGTTTTCCATGGTGCCTACTTTGAAGTTTTCCACAACGATGTCCGATTGCATCGCCATTCGTTTAATCAGGGCTAATCCTTCCTTGCTGCGAAAATCGACACCTATGCCTTTTTTGTTTCGATTAGCACTAAGATAATAAACACTTATATCTTCATCAAAAGGGCCCCATTGACGCACCATCTCACCCGCCGGCGTAGGCTCAACCTTAATTACCTCAGCCCCCAGATCCGCCAAGATCATTGTGCTAAAAGGACCAGACAGTGCGCGAGTTAAATCCAGCACTTTCAGTCCAGATAAGGGAAGGTTCATGTCCGGTGTCTCCTGTTTCTATTAAAGTAAATTTGATTCTAGAGATTGTTTCCAATTAACAAAAATACTTTTTATCAATGAGGCAATAAGATAAACTTATTTCATCATAAACCAAACTATAAGACGTCCTATGAACTTGCGACAACTTCACTATTTTGTACGCGTGTTCGAAATGCAGAACATGACCCGAGCAGCAGAAAGCCTGTATGTCGCTCAACCTGCACTCAGCCAACAAATCGCTTTGCTAGAAGAAGATTTGGGTGTAAGACTGCTGGTAAGGGGCTCCAAGGGAGTACACCCCACAGCCGAAGGTATTCTGCTTTACCGCCACGCTCAAACCATCCTCCGGCAAGTTGACAGTACGCGCAGCCTTCTGGCTAAGACCAATGACCAGATCTCGGGTACTGTTTCCATAGGCCTGGCTTCAAGCACGGCTCGGTTGATTGCTTTGCCACTTATGAAACTGGTTAAACAGGAAGTCCCAAGCGTAGTTCTGGAAATAGTTGATATCCCAAGCGCCGACCTGACTCGCCTAGTTCTCCAGGGCAGGGTCGATTTTTCGCTGTCGCCCGACCAGCAGCCCATCAAGGGTGTTTGTCTAACACCGCTCTTGGTTGAAGATTTATTTCTACTCACTCATCCAAGCCTGAAATTACCCGGGAAGCACATCGCGATCAAAAACATAGCGTCCTTGCCTTTGATACTTCCAAGCCTGCCCAACAAGCTTAGAGCCCGCGTAGATCATGCTTTCCTGGCTGAGAGATTGACCTATAACCTTTTTGCAGAAGCAAGCACATCAGCCATTTTAATACCAGCTGTAAGTGAAGGGCTAGCAGCCACAATCTTGCCATACTCAGCCGCACACTCTGAAATAGTCAGTGGCACGATTAACTCATACTCTATCGATATCAAACTATCGCGAGAAATTGTATTGTGCGCCAGCGATAGCCTGCCACCCACACCAGCGATGAGCAAAGTTATTGAACTATGCAAAAAGCTGATTAAACAGCTGGTTCTGGAACAGCATTGGCGGGGTTGTCGGATTTTGTATTAACATCCAAACTCCACACAAATCAACAAAGGGGGAAATCATTCTAGACCGCAACCCTTGCCATACTACACAGCATACGGGCCTGCAACTGGAAACCGGTTGAGGAAGTCTGGATTAACCCGTCCAGGGAGCACGACACCTTACCTGAAAACATAAGATTGGCTGCATGAAATATCGGACAACTTGCTTGACAAACATTGACCGATAAACATCACAAAGAAAAACAATCTTATAAAACCAAAAAAAACGAAGCTTATTATAAAAAAATGCAATTTTCAGCAAGTTTATGCTATAAATAAAGGATTATTTCCATGTTTAATCATAGAAAATATAACTATATCTAAAAAGGTATTTCATGCTCGTCAGCTTCTCAATCGAGAATATCTTATCCTTTAAAGACACTCAGACATTACGCATGGATGCAGTCAGTCATGGGAAAGATGACATCAATTCTATTAATTGGATCGCTGTAGCAGAGGGATCCAAGGAAAGATTACTTAAAAGTGCGCTTATATTCGGAGCTAATGCCAGTGGCAAGTCGAATTATATTCGTTCAATCAGCTTGTTCCGTAATATTATGTTGCGAAGTCAAGCTGCGCTTGAAGAAGAATCTTACCCAATCAAACAATTGACACCTTTTTTGTTGACAAAAAAATCAATACAACAACCTTCCATAATGGAAGTGGTATTTTACGAGTCTGGAATACGTTATCGCTATGGGCTGGAAATCAAAGGCGAAAAAATCCAAGCTGAATGGTTATTTTACACACCCAAGACACGAGAGACTCAATTGTTTATTCGCGAAGGAGAAACCATTGAATTCAACAAAGAAGGTTTTTCCGAAGCAGCGAGTCTCGTCAAAAATGGCAAAATTCAACACACTCGTGATAACGTTCCGTTTATTTCTGTTTTGGCTACCCACAATGGCATGCATGCCTCAAACGTCATACGCTGGGTTAACCGACTTGCTATTATTAGCGGAGCTGAAGAACATGGTTACATGAATTTTACGATTGAATTAATGAAAAAAGACCCTGACTTCAAATTGTGGTTACTTGACATTTTACAAGTTTTTCAAATTGAAAATCTTGAAGTTGTTGAGGTTGAAGCCCCTATTGTTAATCTTAAAATAGCTGATGAACACGCTGAATTGCAAGAGTTACTAACCTCTTTTAATCGTTTTTCAAAAAAACGAAAAGCACAAAAACTGCTTGTCACAAAAAAAGCCTTTTCAGAGGATGGTGACTTCAATATTGATTTTCCCCTGGATTTTGAGTCTGATGGAACAAAAAAACTTATTCATCTACTCGGTCCTATTTATGATTCAATCAAAAACAAACGTATTTTAATTATTGATGAGGTTGAGGCAAAATTTCATACATTACTAACGCGTCACCTTTTTCAAATCTACCACCAGAAAAATACGACAGGCAGTCAGATTATTGCAGCAGCACATGATACAAGCCTCATGGATACCCGTTATTTTCGGCGAGATCAAATTTGGTTTATCAATAAAAATGCGCAAGGCAGTAGTGAGATTTATTCATTAGTTGAGTTTAAAGAAAAGGCAAGACAACTTAAACAAGAATACGGATCTGATTACCTGGCTGGTGCCTTTGGCGCTATTTCTTTATTTGAAAGTATCCGTCAAATTGAAGAGGTTATGTAGCATATGGTTCGCAAGAGAAAACCAGTAGCACAAATAAAGCGCTCAGTTGAAACTCTTGAGCCTAACATAACAACAGAAACTCACATTGTTTTTAGCTTAAAATATTTGCGTGATATAGATGATATTGGTCAATCATTAATAACGTGGTCAGAAGATGAACAGAAACCACTTCTTGGGTTAATGAATAAAGTACAACATATCAGTACATTAACAATAGCACAGGCCTTACAAGATCAATCAATTAAAATATACGGAAATTTCCCTGCACAAGATGCTAGTGATTTTAAATGCCCACCAAATTTAACAAATGAAAAACAATGGGGGGTTATACGCAATATTGGGGGACAGAAAGCCCGTGTAGCCGGCTTCCTGAAAGGTAGCACGTTTTATGTGGTTTATCTGGATAAAGAACATCGTTTTTGGAAAAGCGCCAAGCGCTAAAAGAAGGCAAGAGTTTGATATGATCGAATTTACGGATAACGACATTCTGAAACTTGATGAACGTTTTGCACACGAATNGGGAACCGGGTTAGTGGCCTCAATAGATCGTATCAGGAAAGTAACCATTGGCATTGTTTTTGGAGAGGTAAATATAACCCTCTATGAAGGCTTAGGCTTTCCAAACCAACAGGAATGGGTTATATGGTGTCGTGGTAACCAAAAAATTGCAGAAAGATCAGCCTTTGCTTTTGCAGATATGCATGACCTTGTCTATGGCATTAATAGTAGCCCCAAACAAGGAAACGTCGAGACATTTTGGGGGCTTGCAGCCGAACAACTGAAATTAGTAGCGGAGAACCTCTCACAGACAGGCGCAGTCAGCAGTGCCGTACTGCAACCAATTTGCCTAACCGCAGAGTTGGCGATGAAAGGTACCCTTTTACACCTAGGTATACCAGAGAAAGAATTAAAAAATCCGAAACTCTTTGGTCATGACTTAATCAAACTAAGTCAAAAAATGACGCAAAAGAGTAAGCATAGAGATGATCCATTGCTCTTAAAAGCCTTGGAAAAATTTCCTGATTATGTAGGTGATCGTTATCGAACAACACAGTTGACGCGGCTAGCGGTTATAGACCTAGCTCTAGACGCACAGTTTGTGGCAGCTTCTGCTGTAAGACGTATTTCTGGAGAAGATTTGGCTAATCAGATGGAAACAGGGTATCCTGGCCCACGCAGCAATTTTTTTCCGTATATGTAAATGAAATGTTCAACTATCCGATAACCAGCATACGTTTTATAAGTTATCCTTTTAACGGCGGGTCCTGAACAAGCAGAGACCCATATACACAAGCTTAATCTTTTTGGAAAAGAAGCCATCCACACTAACGCCTTCTTTAAAACAGAATAGACCAATTTTTGGAATGCAGTTCATCATACTCAGCAAGTTATAAGTAAGCATCCAGTAAACACACGTTGACATGACCGCACTAGCGGTCATTATATTTTTTTACTCGTATACAACAGATGCCCAATTATGCGGCAACAGTTCATCAATCCGGTTATTTGGATGTGTCGGCAGACGGCTGAGTACGTCCTTCAGATAGGCATACGGATCACCTGAGTTCGACACTTTAATCCTGTGCTTTTGACACGAACGCCGTAACTGTCCGGTAAAGTCATCTTTTCAAGTCGCTAATAAAATATGAACATACTTGTCCACTATCGCAAATGGACACGTCTGGACTATCTAGAAGAAATCAGCCCGGAACCAACCCCGTTACCCCGTCGGCGGACGCACAGCCCGGCCTTTAAAGCCCATCTGGTTGCCTTGTGCAAAAACTCCGCCGTATCGGTAGCGGCCATTGC
>NZ_BMYS01000030.1 GCF_014652395.1 Advenella faeciporci | reverse complement strand
ACGATAGCCACTATCGCCGAACAGATACTCCTTTACTAATTTGACTTTGAATTGCACATCATATTTTTCCATTGAAAAACCCCTAAAAGTTGAATGGGTGTCCAACTTTTGGGGGTCAGTTCACTCCTGCGTGGGGGGCGAGTAAGGCTTGTTACCCCTGAATCACGTCTTGCATGTCGAACAGGCCGGCTTCGTGTTTTTGCAGGAACAGGGCGGCTTTCAGGCTGCCTTGGGCATAAGTGGCACGGCTGGATGATTTATGGGTGATTTCAATTCGTTCACCCGTGCCGCAAAACATTACCGTATGATCGCCAATGATATCGCCACCACGCACGACCGAAAAACCGATTTGTCCTTCTTTGCGCGCTCCGGTATGACCGTGGCGGGCCCAGTCAGCGATGTCATCCAGTTTTTTGCCCCAGGTTTCGGCAATCACTTCACCCATTTTTAATGCAGTTCCCGAAGGGGCATCCACCTTGTGCTTGTGATGGGCTTCATAGACCTCCACATCGTAACCGGTACTAAGCAATTGTGCCGCCAACTCAAGTAAACGCAGGGTGGCATTGACGCCAATGCTCATGTTGGGGGCGAACACAATCGCGGTTTCTTTGGCGGCCGCTTCTATCGCCTGAATACCTGCGGCATCAAAACCGGTGGTGCCAATAACGGCTTTGGTTTTGTACTGACCGCAAGCCTGCAGGTGTTTCAGGGTACCTTCGGGGCGGGTAAAGTCGATAAGGCAATCACTGTTTTGCAGGGCAGACAAATCGTCGGTAATGATAACCCCGGTGGGTTTGCCCAGAAATGCACCCGCATCGGCGCCAAGATGCTCGCTGCCTGAATGATCAAGGGCAACGGACAGTTCAAGTTCAGGGTGTTCAAGCACTGCTTCAATGAGCATGCGGCCCATGCGGCCGCTGGCTCCGGAAATAGCTATACGCATGTATATGACCTTTGGTTTTGATAATTATTGGTGTTTGCAGAAAACGGTTTATTCCACGGGGGCCGTTTCTACCTGGCTGGCAGCCGCTTCTACGGTGCTGGCAGTTGCTTCTACCGTGCGGGCAGCTGCTTTTTGCTCATAAGGCTGGAAGTCGGGCTGTTGGTCACCTTCCCAACGATCAAGGACGCCATTAACGAACCAGACTGTAAAGTTGCGTGTGACCGGTTCGCCGTAACCGGGTTGGTAGTGGTAAGGATAATCCCAGCGGTCAGGACGGAATATGTCGGTCAGGGTCGGCGAGCCCAAGGCATAACGAACCTGGTCAGGTGTCATGCCTTTTTGTAATAGTGCCACGTTTTCTTCTGTGATCCAGTTGCCTTGCTGTACAGGGGCGACATAAGGAAAGCCCCATTTTCCTGATGAGCAACCGGTAAGTGCAGTAAGTGCAAGGGCAGAAACAAACAGTCCTTTACGGAAACGAAGGAAAAGTGCAGTATTATTCATGACTTGGGTGAATATCCTATGATAATTTTGGACATTTAAAAGTGTTATGATAATAGTTCTGGGCAATTATGGGATTGATTGCACTGAAATATTTGGAAATTTATTCATTAGGCGCTTTCTTTGTGGCTAAATTTGACTATGATGCTGGGTCAGCATGATTTAGTGTGGGTGATATGAACGATCAAATCAACGATCAAACCGAATTGAAAAACATGGGCCTTAAGGCAACTTTTCCGCGCCTTAAGATTTTGGATATTTTCCGTAAATCAGAAGCTCGCCACTTAAGTGCCGAAGACGTTTACCGTTTATTGATTAATGAAAATGTCGATATTGGCCTTGCCACGGTTTATCGTGTGCTGACTCAATTTGAACAGGCCGGTATTTTAACGCGTAGCCAGTTCGATAACGGCAAGGCTGTCTTCGAGCTTGACGACGGCGATCATCACGATCACCTGGTCTGTTCCGTTTGCGGGAAAGTAGATGAATTTACCGACCCTGAAATTGAGAAACGGCAATACAAAATTGCCAAAGACTATAATTTTAATCTTGAGAGCCATTCGATGGTTTTGTATGGTACCTGCGCCGACTGCGAGTCCAGGCACCCTTCCAAGAACCATTTGAAATAACGTTGGGCCTTCCCCTTTACGGAACAGGGCTCAAACCTGAATATTCAGCATTTCCCTTGCGTGCTCACGGGTGGTTTCAGTAATTGTGACGCCACCCAGCATGCGGGCAACTTCATTGATTCTTTCCTGCTCATCCAGTAAAACAATTTCCGAATGTGTTGTTTTGTTTTTCTGGTTTTTCTGAACCTGAAAGTGCTGTTGGGCGCAGGCAGCCACCTGTGGCAGGTGTGTGACACACAGCACCTGATGACGGCCGCCCAGCTCACGTAACAGTTTTCCGACCACTTCGGCCACCGCGCCGCCAATACCGGTATCCACTTCATCAAAGATCAGGGTGGGAACCCTGCCTGCCTTGTTGGCCATCACTGACAGGGCAAGGGAAATACGGGCCAGTTCTCCACCCGATGCTACCTTGGCTAAAGGGCGCGGTGTTGTACCGGCATGGCCGGCAACATTGAACTCAACCTGTTCCAGGCCGTGTGGGCCAGGTTCTGCTTTTTGCAGATGGATCTCGAAGACACCGCCTTGCATCGCAAGGGTTTGCATGGCCTGGGTCACTTCCTTGCCAAGCGTGGAGGCGGTTTTTTTGCGGGCCTTTGAAAGTTCCTGGGCGGTTTCCATATAGGCGGCCTTACGTTGCGCTATGCTTTTTTCCAGTTCTTCAAGATTGCTGATTTTATTGAAATGGGCCAGATTGGCTTCAAGTTCTTGCTGAAGATGGTGCAGTTGTTCGGGTTCTACCCTGAACTTGTGAGCCGTATCAAAAATATTGCGCATCCGGTTTTCCAGTTCGGACAGGCGCTGTGGATCAAGGTCTACCTTGTCCAGGTAACTGTTCAGGTCGGACGCGGCTTCGACGCAGGCAATCCGGGCCGACTCAAGGGCATCGTAAATACCTTGCAGGGCAGGATCGTTTTTAAGTAATTGGGCGATGCGCTGGGTGGCGCTGTTCAGCTCGGATACCAGCGATTGTTCTTCACCATCAAGTGCGCTCAGGGTTTGTGATGCGCCTTCCAGCAAAGAAGAAGCATGAGCCAGACGGTTATGTTCGGTGCTGACGTTTTCCCATTCATTCTTACCCAGTTGCAGCTTGGCAATTTCCTGGAGTTGCCATTCAAGGCGTTCACGCTCAAGATTTTGCTGGGCGGCGTTTTCTTGTGACTCCCGGTATTGGCGAAGGTCGCTTTGCCATTCTTTCCATTGCAGCGCAAGGGTTTGCAGCAGGCGGGTATTGTCGGCATGCGCATCAAGCAACTCGCGTTGGGCACTGTTTTTAAGCAGGCTTTGATGGGCGTGCTGGCCATGGATATCAACCAGATGCAGGCCTATGGTTCGCAATTGTGCAAGATTGGCGGGAACGCCATTGATAAACGCCCGGCTTTTGCCCGAGCGGTCTACCACCCTGCGAAGCACCAGTTCGTTGTCATCCATTTCCTGCTCTTGCAGCCAGTCACGCAGGGAGTCCGGGCAGTCGAAAACCGCGCTGATATCGGTTTTATCGGCGCCTTCACGAATGGAATAGGTTTCGGCCCTGCCACCAAGCGCCAGTGCCAGCGCATCAATCAGGATGGATTTGCCTGCACCGGTCTCGCCGGAAAAGACCGTAAAACCTTGATCAAAATGCAGATCTGCCTGATCAACAATGACGAAATCACGAATATGTAATGAATGCAGCATGAGTGAGTTTAACCTTGTCTTTAAGACTCGGGCATGATGTTCCAGTGCAGTTTCTTGCGCAGGGTTGAGAAAAAACTAAGCCCTTCGGGGTGCAGAAACTGAATTTGGTGCTGTGCTTTTTTTACGGTAATTTGGTCGCCCAATTGAAGGTTGGACCAGGTCTGCATGTCAAAATGCACGCTGGCACCCATTTCAGCCCGGCCGATTTCAGTCAGGGTGAGCTTCAGGGTGCCGCTGGTTGGGATCACAATAGGGCGATTTGACAGTGTTTGTGGCGCAACCGGTACCAGCAGGAAAGCGTTGACGCCAGGGTGCAAAATGGGGCCATTGGCGCTTAAGGCATAGGCAGTAGAGCCGGTAGGGGTGGCAATAATCAGGCCATCAGAGCGTTGCTTGTACATGAACTGATCGTCAAGTTCTACACTGATTTCAATCATGCCGCTGCGGCCCGAGCGGTTTAAAACCACATCATTCAAGGCCAGCGCTGTGGTTAATGTTTGCCCGTCACGAACCACCGAGGCTTCCAGGAGGGTGCGGGATTCCAGGGTGAAATGCCCGTCCAGAACAGACTGTATGGCTTGCAGGGCATTTTGAAGCGGTATGTCTGTAATAAAGCCCAGGCGGCCATGGTTGATGCCAATGAGTGGAATATTGTAGGGAGCCAGTTGGCGGGCGGCGCCCAGCATGGTGCCGTCTCCACCCATCACAATCACCAGGTCGGCCTGTTTGCCAATTCCTTCAATGGTCGCAACAGGCAGTTCGTCCACCCCTGTATTGGTGGCGGTTTCTTCTTCTATCAGAACAGAGCGCCCGGCATTGGCCAGAACCTCTGCCAGTGCCCGCAAGGGGGCATCCATGCCAGAGTCCTGATATCGGCCAATTAGTGCGACGGTTGAAAAATGCATGTCAAAAACAATATACAATAAGGTGAAATGTGGATATTACGACATCTTAACCGTAATTTCAGCATGTTCCTGAATACTACGAATGTGTCGCTGGTAAAAAATATCACACATGCAAGTGTGAATTTATAAGATATCGCAATATGGATGAACGCGCTAGTGCTTTACTGAAAGCTTTAATTGAACAATATATCGAAGATGGGCAACCGGTCGGGTCGCGCACGCTGTCAAAGCGCTTTGAGCTTTCTCCGGCCACTATTCGCAATGTCATGGCAGACCTTGAAGAGCTTGGCCTGATTCACAGTCCGCATACGTCGGCTGGCCGTGTGCCAACGCCCAAGGGCTATCGCATGTTTGTAGACCGTCTGCTGGCTGTTCGCCATTATCAGACCTTGTCGCCAGAAAACATCAATAGTGAAATAAAGGATGCCCTTTTACATGCCTCACCGGGCAAGGCCATGAATGCGGCCGCTGAACTGGTGTCCAATTTGACCCAGTTTGCCGGTGTGGTTTTAACGCCGCAGCGCTCGCAGGTTTTTCGTCATATCGAATTTATCCGTCTGTCTGAAAAGCGCATCTTGCTCATTATCGTGACACCCGACGGAGACGTGCAAAACCGGATTCTTTCCGCTGCCCGCGATTACGCCGAGCAAGAGCTGCTGGAAGCGGGTAACTTCTTCAACCAGCATTTTTCTGGCAAGTCATTTGAAGTGGTGCGCACCGAACTGGCCCGTGAACTGGCGGAACTGAAAGAGGATATTTCTCAGCTGATGCAGGCTGCAGTAGATGCCGGCACCGATGCTTCCGAAAAAGACACAGTGCTTATCTCGGGCGAACGACGTTTGCTGGATGTGACTGATATGACCGCGGACATGAATTATTTGCGTAAAATGTTTGATTTGTTCGAGCAAAAAAGCGAATTGATCCAATTGCTCGATATTTCAAGCCGCTCACAAGGCGTCCAGATTTATATTGGTGGCGATTCCCGGTTGGTTCCTATGGAAAACGTCTCGGTCATAACCGCTCCCTATGGCGTAGATGGTAAAATCATTGGTACCTTGGGTGTTATCGGCCCCAGCAGGATGTCTTACGACAGAGTAATCCCCATTGTGGATATAACCGCGCGGTTACTATCCAATGCCTTAAGCCAGTATTAACCAACCATTACTTTATGCAAAATATACCTGAACCTGAAAAAAAGCGTGATCAGAACAATATCATCAACAAACCCCATCAGGACATGAAAGCGGGTGTATTGCTGGTAAATCTTGGTACCCCTACGTCTTATTCTGCTTCGGATATCCGGCGTTATCTGGCTGAATTCCTTTCTGACAAGCGGGTGGTAGAACTGCCATCTTTGCTGTGGCAACCCATTTTAAGAGGTGTGATACTTCCGTTTCGCTCCAGAAAACTGGTGCATAAGTACCAGCAGGTCTGGATGGAAGGAGGTTCGCCATTGCTGGTTCACAGTCTGGCCCAAGCCCAAAAACTTGCCGATGGCTTTGCGCGCCAGAATCTGTCCATACCTGTGGAGCTGGCCATGCGGTATGGCAAACCCTCACTGGCAGCGGCAATAGAAAGCCTGCGTCAGCAACACTGTGAACGAATCCTGGTGGTGCCCATGTATCCGCAATATGCAGCCAGTACCACCGCAACCATCCTGGATAAAATCGCCCGTATCGTGGCCGATTTTCGTGACCAGCCCGAGTTCCGGTTTATCAAGCGTTTTTACAATGAACCCGGCTATATCATGGCGCTACTCAACAAAATCAGGACTTTCTGGCAGGTTAATGGCAAGCCGCAGCGCCTGTTGTTAAGTTTTCATGGTTTGCCCCAGCGCAGTGTCGATCAGGGAGACCCTTATTACAAAGATTGCAAGGGCACGGTTCATCTGCTAAAACAGGCGCTTGCCGATGAGGGTGTCGAGATGGATTTCAGTTTTCAAAGCCGCTTTGGCGCGCAAAAATGGCTTGAGCCGGCCACACAGGAAACCCTGGAGTCTTATCCAGCCAAAGGTGTCAAGCGGGTTGATGTCATTTGTCCGGGCTTTGTGGCTGATTGTCTTGAAACCCTGGAAGAAATCCAGCTTGAGTGCGCCAGTGAATTCAAGAAAGCCGGTGGCGAGCAGTTCAGGTATATTCCTTGCCTGAACAGTGACGAAGAGTGGGTTAATGGTTTGGACGGGATCGTCAAGCGTCACTTGCAAGGGTGGTGCCCGGAACTGTCAAACTCAATACGCTGAGGCTGCCTGCCTTGCTGTCATTAGGTTTGCCTGACTGTTTTTTATAGAATGTCCCCCTTGAAATCCTGGAATTTGCCTCAATCTATGGCCCATTCAATATAAACCCATGTTTGGAGAACCGAATGTCACAAGAGAATAATCCTCAAAATTCAAAAAATCCGGAACAGCCGCAAAATCCTCAGGTTGAGCAGCCAACCGATGCAAGCCAAGAGGATACCTTGGAAGAAACCGTACTGATGGAAGAAAATCTGGCTGAGAAATATTCGGAACTTGAAGCCAAGGTTAGCCAATACCATGATGAACTCTTGCGTGCCCGCGCCGAAGTGGAAAATATCCGCCGGCGTTCCCAGGAAGATGTCGCCAAAGCGCGTAAATTCAGCACCGAAAGCTTTGCAGAAAGCCTGGTTCCGGTAAAAGACAGCCTGGAAGCAGCCCTGGCCCTTGAAAACCAGACACTGGAAGCGTTGAAAGAAGGGGTGGAAAGCACCTTGCGCCAGTTAACCCAGGCTTTTGAGCGCAATCATCTAAAAGAAGTGGCACCTGCCGTTGGCGATAAGTTTGATCCCAACCTGCATCAGGCCATTTCTTCAGTCCCATCCGAAGATGTGGAAGCCAATTGTATTTTGCAGTCGTTACAAAAAGGTTATACGATTGCCGATCGCGTATTGCGCCCGGCGCTGGTCATGGTTTCAGCCGGCAAGCAATAAACCGGCCGGCAGCATAAAAAATGGGGCTATAAAAAAATGCTTTAAAGATCTTGAAAACGGTTTTTGCATCCCCATATTGAAAGTATCCAACGATCCTGTTTTACATTATTAAAACAGGATTTTTACAAAATTTCAGATTAGCTATTATTAAGGTAAGCATAATGGGCAAAATTATTGGTATTGACTTGGGTACAACTAACAGTTGTGTGGCCGTTCTCGACGGCGATAAAGTCAGGGTTATTGAAAACGCCGAAGGCGCACGTACCACACCTTCCATCATCGCCTACATGGACGATGGCGAAACACTGGTTGGCGCACCTGCAAAACGTCAGGCTGTTACCAACCCTAAAAACACCCTGTTTGCGGTCAAGCGTTTAATTGGTCGCAAATTTGATGAAAAAGCCGTACAAAAAGACATCGACCTGATGCCTTACAGCATTATCAAGGCTGATAACGGTGATGCATGGGTAGAAGCGCAAGGTAAAAAAATGGCGCCTCCCCAAATCTCCGCAGAAGTCTTGCGTAAAATGAAAAAAACGGCCGAAGACTACCTGGGTGAAGAAGTCACCGAGGCGGTTATTACCGTGCCCGCCTATTTCAATGACAGCCAGCGTCAGGCCACCAAAGATGCCGGTCGTATTGCGGGTCTTGACGTCAAGCGTATTATTAACGAACCTACCGCAGCCGCACTGGCTTTCGGTATGGACAAGGCCGAAAAAGGCGATCGTAAAATTGCGGTTTATGACCTGGGTGGTGGTACTTTCGACGTATCCATCATTGAAATCGCTGACATGGACGGTGAAAAGCAGTTTGAAGTGCTGTCTACCAACGGCGACACCTTCCTGGGTGGTGAAGACTTTGACCAACGCATTATCGATTACATCATTGGCGAATTCAAGAAAGAGCAGGGCGTAGACCTGTCCAAAGACATTCTTGCCTTGCAGCGCCTGAAAGAAGCGGCCGAGAAAGCCAAGATCGAACTGTCTTCAACCGCACAAACCGAAATCAACCTGCCTTACATTACGGCAGACGCTTCCGGGCCAAAACACCTGAACCTGAAAATCACCCGTGCCAAACTTGAGGCACTGGTTGAAGAGCTGATCAACCGCACTATTGAACCTTGCCGTGTAGCCATCAAGGATGCCGGTGTCAAGGTAAGCGACATTGATGACGTTATTCTGGTTGGTGGTATGACCCGTATGCCTAAAGTGCAGGAAAAGGTCAAAGAGTTTTTTGGTAAAGAGCCACGCAAAGACGTCAACCCCGACGAAGCGGTTGCCGCTGGTGCGGCCATTCAGGGTTCAGTCCTGTCTGGCGACCGTACAGACGTGTTGCTGCTTGACGTTACCCCATTGTCTCTGGGTATTGAGACCATGGGCGGTGTAATGACCAAGATGATCCAGAAAAACACCACGATTCCTACCCGTTTTTCACAGGTTTTCTCTACTGCCGACGATAACCAGCCTGCAGTAACCATCAAGGTATTCCAGGGAGAACGTGAAATCGCTGCAGGTAACAAGGGCTTGGGTGAATTTAATCTGGAAGGTATTCCACCAGCACCGCGTGGTGTGCCGCAAATTGAAGTGACGTTCGATATTGATGCCAACGGTATTCTGCATGTGTCAGCCAAAGATAAAGGCACTGGTAAAGAAAACAAAATTACCATTAAAGCCAACTCTGGTTTGTCCGAGGAAGAAATTGAACGTATGGTCAAAGATGCGGAAGCCAACGCCGAAGAGGATCATCGCATTGCCGAACTGGCACAGGCACGCAACCAGGCCGATGCCCTGATTCACTCGACACGCAAGTCACTGACCGAATACGGTGACAAGCTGGAAGCGGCTGAAAAAGAAGCCATCGAAGCAGCGATCAAAGATCTTGAAACCACTTTGCAAGACGGTGACAAGCCAGCGATTGATGCCAAGACAGAGGCGCTCATGACGGCTTCCCAGAAACTGGGTGAAAAAATGTATGCAGATATGCAGGCCCAGGCAGGCCAGGCCTCTGAAGGTGCCCAGCCCGCTGATGAAAATGTGGTGGATGCCGACTTTAAAGAAGTCAAGCGTGACGCCTAATTGATTGTATCAATGTGAGCTTTCATACCCGGTTTCTGTCTTAAAGGGCTTAACCGGGTATTGTTTTTAAATATATGGAATTTGTTAAAGAGTTATAAGGCGTATGAATAATGGCAAAGCGTGATTATTATGAATCTCTGGGTGTCGCCAAAAACGCCACGGATGAGGAAATCAAGAAAGCTTACCGCAAGCTGGCAATGAAGTACCATCCTGACCGCAATCCGGATAGCAAAGAGGCCGAAGATAAATTCAAAGAGATCAAGGAAGCCTATGAAATGCTTTCAGATCCCGAGAAACGTGAAGCGTATGATCGCTATGGCCATGCAGGTGTAGATCCCAATGCAGGAATGGGGGCAGGTGCCGGAAACTTTGGAGATGTGTTCGGTGATATTTTCGGGGACATCTTTGGTGGTGGCCGTCGTGGCGGTGGCCCGCAAGTTTACCGCGGTGCCGATTTGCGTTACAGCCTTGAGATTACCCTTGAGCAGGCCGCCAAGGGTTTCGATACGGAAATACGTGTGCCCAGCTGGGAGCATTGTGATGTTTGTCATGGCAGTGGTGCCAAGGCAGGTACCAAACCAACCACCTGTCATACTTGTGGCGGTAGTGGTGCGGTTCGCATGCAGCAGGGTTTTTTCAGTGTTCAGCAAACCTGCCCAACCTGTCACGGCTCCGGTCAGGAAATCAAGGATCCCTGCACGGCGTGTGATGGCGTAGGCCGCAAACGCAAGAACAAAACCCTTCAGGTCAAGATTCCTGCAGGTATTGATGAAGGAATGCGCATCCGTTCGGCTGGCAATGGTGAACCGGGCGTCAATGGTGGGCCTCCTGGTGATTTGTATGTTGAAATTCACCTTAAGGAACACAGTATTTTTGAGCGTGATGGCGATGACTTGCACTGCCAGGTACCGCTGCCTTTTGTGACGGCTACCTTGGGCGGAAACCTTGAGGTGCCAACCCTGGGCGGTAAAGGTGAAATTACCATTCCCGAAGGCACGCAAACCGGCAAGACTTTCCGTTTGCGTGGCAAAGGGATCAAGGGGGTTCGATCCAATTATCCTGGTGACCTCTATTGTCACGTGATTGTAGAAACACCGGTGCGTCTGAACGAAGAGCAGAAAGACCTGTTGCGTAAATTCGAGGCGGCGCTGGATGATGGCGGTGACCGTCATTCACCGCAAAATAAATCCTGGACTGATCGGGTCAAGAAGTTCTTCAGTTAGGCAGCCGTAAAGAAAACTTTCGTTTTCAAGAAAAAATGCACGTTGTGATGACGTGCATTTTTTTATTCTCAGGGCTCTTCTTGCTGGGTGGCCTTGTTTGTCTTGCCAACAAAATCACCGGCAAATGCTTCAGACATGTTTTCCGGTTTCAGATATGTTTTCATTACCTGGTGGACTTCCGCCGTGGTCAGGTTCTGAATCGCTTCTTCAAACTTTTTGTTCCATTCAAAGCTGCGATCCAGTGCCAGGTATTTCAGCCAGGTTGAAGACAGGACGCTATCTTGTGAACGGGCCAGCGAGCGCAGGTTAAGGACCGATCGTATTCCATCGCTGAGCTCCTGTTCGGTAAAGCCTTCCTTCAGGGTAGTCTGGATGGTTTCATCAATCAGGGATTTGATACGTTCCTTTTCGGTAGGTGAATAAATGGCTTGCAAGGACCATGTGCCTGATGGTTCGAAAGAGGAAACATTCAGTGAGCTGCGGATACTGTAAGACAGGCCCTCCTGGGTGCGGATACGGGTCCAAAGGCGGGAAGTTTCGGTGGCACCCAGCAGGTAGTTGGCCATAAACAGAGCCGGATAATCCGGGTGGTCATTTTGCAGTTTGATCGGTAATCTGGCCATATACACCGCATTGGACTTGTCAGGGGTCTCAATCGTGAAGGAGGCCGCCTTTACGGCATGGTAAGGCATATCGATGCGGTCATAGCCGGGCGCCTGCTTCCAGCTTTTAAGGCTGTCTTCAAGAATGCTCCTGATTTGCTGCGGATCAAAGTCACCCACAATGGCAACATCTATATCGCCCGCTCCAAAGAAGTTGTTTTGGAACTCACGGAGTGCTTTGGGATTGATGGCCTGGATGTTTTTGATCAATTCCTCATAAGTGGGGACATAGCGAATATCGCCCTTGGGCCAGACATTACTGTGGCGACTAAGGGTATTGTTGGCCAGTGCCCCAGGTTCGGTCATGGCGTTTCGAACCGATGTAATCACCCGCTCCTTGTATTCATCAACTTCTTTCTGAGGGTAGTTGGCCTGCTGGATAAGTTCAAGGCTGAATTGCAGCAATTCCGGAAAGTGTTTTTTATGGGTGGAAAGGGATACTATTAACCGGTTACCACTGATGCCGTAATGAATACTGCCTTGCAGGGCGTCAATGCGGTCCTGGATTTCCTGGCGCGACATGGTGGCCGTGCCGTTATCCAGTAACGAAGCCGCCGCTGCGGACAGGCTGGCCATATTCTCCATGGCCTGGGCATTGGCAAACTGGATTTTATAATCAGCCTGGACGCGATTGCCACGGGTTGGCTTGACCAGCATGGCGGTACTAATGGTGCCATTAGGCAGCTGGATCACTTCAAGCCGTGTCAGTTTGTCGATGTTTTCAGGAGAGGAGTCAAAAGCATCGGTTTGCGTAAAAGAGGGATCGCCTTTGTAGTCTTTTAACAACTGCACAATATCGGGAATGGTTTCAAACGGGGCACGTTGTGGATTGTTGGTGGGTTTGTAAAGCCCGCTGGTGCGGTTGCTGGCCAGCAAATAAGTTTGTACGGCCTGCTGGACATCTTGCAGGGTTATGTTCTTGACCCGGTCGCGCTCCAGAAAGAAAAGCCGCCAGTCACCAGAGGCAATAGCTTCTGACAGGCCAATGCCCATTTGTTCGGTACTGGCAAACAGTTCATCCCATTGGGTAAGCCAATTGTTTTTTGCCCGATCCAGCTGCTCTTGGGTAATCGGGTGTTTGGCACTTTGCTCAAGCACCTCATGCAAGGTTTGCTGCGCCTTGGCCGTATCCATGGTGTCATTAAGCTGGGCACCAAAAAAGATGAGCCCGGGATGATGGTGTGCCATGGCAAAGCCAAAGACGCCGGTGGCCAGGTTGTTTTCCACCAGTTCTTTGTAAAGTGGGCCCGATGGACTGTCGGCCAGAATACCGGCAGCAATGTCCAGCAGGATATATTGTTCACTGGATGCGGCAGGGATGTGGTAAGTGGCGGCAATAAAGGGCATGCCCCCACTGCGTTCAAGGATGACCTGGCGCTCGCCGTCCTGTTGGGGTTCTACCGTGGGTGCTTCTGTCAGGGAACGTTCGGGTCTGGGAATGGTGCTGAACAGTTCATTAATCAGGTTTAGCGTTTGCGCAGGTTCAAACTTGCCGGCAACAACCAAAACAGCATTGTCGGGCTGGTAGTAGCGGTCGTAAAAGTCACGCAATTCGCTGGCCTGCATGGCATCAAGGTCACTGCGGGCACCAATGGTGCTGTTGCGGTAATTGTGCCACTGGTATGCCGTTGAACGCATTTTTTCTGTCAGGGTCCTGAAGGGATTGTTTTCTCCGCGCTCAAGCTCGTTCAGGACAATGCTGCGTTCGGCGTTCAGGTCTTCTTCCTGGATGGATGCATTGCGCATGGCATCGGCCTGCCAGGTTAAATACCATTGCAGCGTTTCGGGGTCGCTGGCAAAACTGGCATAGTAGTTGGTGCGGTCTGCCGACGTGGAGCCATTTGCCTGCAAGCCTCTTTTTGAAAACTCAGCCAGTGCATTGGGGGTATTGGGCGTGCCCCTGAACATTAAATGTTCAAGCAGGTGAGCCATACCGGTACGCCCGTATTGTTCGTGGCGGGAACCCACCAGATAAGTCATGTTGACCGTGGTGGTGGGTTTGGATTGATCGGGTGCCAGCAGAACCCGCAAACCGTTGTCCAGTTCGTATTCGGTAATGCCTTCGATGCTGTGGATTTGTGCCGGTTGGGTGAGGGCGCCTGTGGCGGGAATGGGTAATGACATAAAAAGGAAAAAAGACAGTAGTATTAAGGTAATGTAAGGCGAAAGTGGCTGACGGTGTCTCATGGTTCTTTGGATGATTGGGTAAATACTGCGTTAACAATAAGTGGCTATTTGGACAATAGCCTCATACCTTCTTCCAGGCCGGCAACGGTCACTCCGTACATCCGGTTTTGTAGAATATTACGGATAAGTTCAATGGATTGCCGGTAAGGCCAATAACTGGTGGGTTCGGGGTTGAGCCAGATTGATTTGGGCCAGTGCTCCAGAAGCCGTTGCAGCCATGCTGCGCCGGTTTCCTTGTTGTAATGCTCAACTGAACCGCCTGGGTGCATGATTTCGTAGGGGCTCATGGTGGCATCGCCCACCAGTATCAGGCGCCAGTCGGCATTGTATTTCCTGAGCAGCTCCCAGGTGTCTATATAGTTGCGGCGCCCGTTGCTGTTATAGCGCCAGACGCGTTCGTAGACGCAATTATGGAAATAATAAACTTCCAGGTGGTGGAATTCGCTGCTGGCAGCCGAAAACAGCTCCTCAACGCGGCTGATGTGGTCATCCATGCTGCCACCCACGTCAAGCAGCATTAAGACCTTAACGTTATTGTGACGCTCGGGAACCATTTTAACGTCAAGATAGCCGGCATTGCGGGCCGTACTGCGGATGGTGTCATCAAGATCCAGTTCCTCGGCCGCCCCTTCGCGGGCAAAGCGGCGCAGGCGTCTTAGGGCAACCTTGAAATTACGGGTACCCAGTTCCTGCTGGTCATCATATTCCTTGAACAGACGTTCATCCCATACCTTGACGGCGGTGCGATGGCCGGCGGATTGCCCGCCCACACGAATGCCTTCCGGGTGATAGCCACTGTTGCCAAAGGCCGAAGTGCCCCCCGTGCCAATCCATTTGTTACCGCCTGCGTGCCGTTCCTGCTGCTCTTCAAGGCGTTGCTTGAAGAGTTCCATGAGCTTTTCCCAGCCATGTTTTTCGATGGCTGCTTTTTCTTCTGGCGTCAGTGAATTCTGCAATTCGTTCATCAGCCATTCCAGTGGTATTTCCTTGCTGTCGGCCAGATGGGCCTCTATACCTTTTGCAAAAAGTGAAAAAGCCTGGTCGAAGCGGTCAAACAGCGTTTCATCCTTGACCAGTGTCATGCGTGACAGCAGATAAAAGTCATGCAAGGTAGGGGCCATGACCTGCTCACGCAAGACCTCAAGCAGTGTGAGGTATTCTTTGACAGATACCGGCAGCTTGTGATTGCGAAGGTGGTAGAAGAAATTGATAAACATGGGCAGCCTGATTTATGAGCGGCGCATATTCTGCGCCATGGCGGAAAGCCGTTCCAGCAGGCTCAGGTCCTGTTCGTTTTTCAGGAGGGCACCTGCCATGATGGGTATTGCCGTGGCCGCATGGGCATCAATTTTTCCGGCACTGATATCTTCGGCAATCAGCAGTGACAGCCAGTCAAGAAATTCAGACGTGGAGGGTTTCTTTTTCAGGCCGGGCGCTTCGCGCAGGGTAAAGAAATGATCAAGTGCGGCACGCAGGACTTCGGCTTTGATATTGGGGAAGTGCACATGCACAATGTCTTTTAACGTGGCGCGGTCGGGAAACTGGATGTAATGGAAAAAGCAACGGCGCAGGAAGGCGTCGGGCAGCTCTTTTTCATTATTTGAGGTGATAATGACCAGTGGGCGATGTTTGGCCACAATGGTTTGTTGGGTTTCGTATACATGAAACTCCATTTGGTCCAGTTCGCGCAATAAATCGTTGGGGAACTCGATGTCGGCCTTGTCAATTTCGTCGATCAGGACAACACAGGGTTTTTCTGATTCAAAAGCCTGCCACAGGACGCCTTTGTTAATGTAATTGCGGATATCCTTGACCCGTTCATCACCCAGTTGGGAGTCACGCAGGCGGGACACGGCATCGTACTCGTAGAGCCCCTGATGGGCCTTGGTGGTGGACTTGATGTGCCATTGCAGCAAATCGCGCCCCAGTGCCCTGGCCACTTCTTCGGCCAGCATGGTTTTGCCCGTGCCCGGTTCCCCCTTGATTAACAGCGGACGCTGCAAAGTCAGGGCGGCATTTACCGCCAGTTTAAGGTCTTCGGTAGCTATGTAACGGTCTGTTCCTGAAAATTTTGTTGAGCCATTAGGGTTTATAGGTATATTCATTTCCATCCTGCAACATAAAAATAGTGGTTCAATACATCAAGTATTAATACTAAACCGAATTGATAGTACAAATCGTAAAATCAATCAATCGCAGCTCTATCCGTTGTTTTTAATTAAAATTTTTAACAATCACCAAGAAGAGCAATATATGACGAAGCAATCGTTAAAGCGTACCATAAATTTGTTCGCCATCATGGCGGGCTGTGCAACAGGGGCGCAGGCATTTGCGCAGCAGGCTGCCCCTGTCGGAGACATAGAAGCAGCAAAAGGTAAAGTATTCATGTGTATTGGCTGTCATGGCATAGAGGGGTACAGGGCCAGCTTTCCCGAAGTGTACCGGGTGCCCAAGATTGCTGGCCAGAATGCCGAATACATTGTTGCCGCCCTGAAAGAATACCAGTCCGGTTCCCGTACCTTTCCGTCAATGACTGCCATTGCACATAGCCTGTCAGAACAGGACATGCTTGATCTGGCAGCCTATTACGCACAACTTAAATAGTCGGAGATACTGTCATGAAACAGGTAAATGTAATGTTGGCAGGATTTGTTCTGGCCATTTCGGGTACTGTACATGCCGCCGATTTAAATGCCGGAAAAATTGCATTTGAGACAAAGGGGTGCGTGGCTTGTCATGGTGCTGATGGCGTGACCACGCTGGCGTCCATGTATCCCATTCTGGCCGGGCAGCATGATGATTACCTGAAGCATGCCCTGATGGCGTATGTGAGGGGCGCACGCAATGCACCACCTTCTGCCAATATCCGGAAAAATCCAATTATGGCTGTGCAGGTCCAGAACCTGACGCCTGCAGATATTGACAATATTTCGGCCTGGCTGGCCACCTTGCCCAGTGTGTTAAGTCACCGGCGTCAATAAATATGTTCAGAAAAGCGTTTTGGCCTGAACCGTTTTTTTCAATATAAAAACCGGCTATGGGCCATAGTGGTTTGCCGGGGTTTAATGGCGTTTAACACGCTGGCGCAACAACTCAAGATATTGATTGTTGTCCAGTGGTTTGCCCAGTCGCTGGGCTTCCCAAAGTACGGTTCCCAGGCACTCCATGATTTCGTGGGCGGCCTCGTGCGGGCTGCTGCTGGCAGCCAGGGCCTGGAAAACATCTTTGATTCCCGGTGGGCTGTTAATGGATATTTGTTCTTCAATGGCCAAATGCATGGACAGGTGCAAAAACGGGTTGACCTGGCCCTGGTCGACTGAAAAATCCTTGCTTTTGGATTCGGGATTTTCAAGTACGCCGTGATATTCGGGGTGTTGCTGTATCCAGTTCAGGGCAATAGACTCAAGAGGAGTAAGAATTTGCTTGTTCTGGTGTTTGCTCCAGGTATCTATGAAAAAGTCTCTGACCTGGTCACGGGAAGGGTTGAACATAGGGATAGTGAAGATATAAAGTATAGGTTAATAGGCTATTTTGCCTCAGAATTGTGTTCATTAGGAAATATTTCTGAAAAATCGGCAATGTTTTAAGGCGGTTTAAACTTTTTCAGTTAAACTATACAGGTCTTATATAAGACTTGCGGCTTACTCCTATCGTGCTGCAGGTTTTAGGTTAATTGTCTTAATGTGGGTTACGGAGCCAACATGTCTTATCAACATATCAAAGTCCCGGCAGCGGGCGAAAAAATCACGGTTAACGCCGACTTCTCTCTGAATGTACCAGACCAGCCAATCGTTCCTTACATTGAAGGTGACGGTACTGGCGCAGACATCACACCCGTCATGTTGAAAGTGGTTGATGCCGCGGTTGCCAAAGCGTACGATGGCAAACGTAAAATTCACTGGATGGAAGTATACGCTGGTGAGAAATCAACAAAAGTATACGGCCCAGACGTATGGCTGCCAGAAGAAACCCTGGACGCCGTCAAGGATTACGTTGTTTCCATCAAAGGCCCCCTGACCACACCCGTTGGCGGTGGCATTCGTTCACTGAACGTGGCACTGCGCCAGCAGCTGGACCTGTATGTCTGCCTGCGCCCCGTGCGTTACTTCAAAGGTGTTCCTTCGCCCGTGCGTGAGCCAGAAAAAACAGACATGGTTATTTTCCGTGAAAACTCGGAAGATATCTATGCCGGTATCGAATTCCCTGCAGAATCCGACCAGGCTCAAAAACTGATCGCTTTCCTGCAAAACGAACTGGGCGTAAGCAAAATCCGCTTCCCCAACACTTCCGGTATCGGCATCAAGCCCGTATCACGTGAAGGTACACAACGCCTGGTTCGCAAAGCCATCCAATACGCGATCGACAACGACAAACCAAGCGTTACCATCGTTCATAAAGGCAACATCATGAAATACACCGAAGGTGGTTTCCGTGACTGGGCCTATGAACTGGCACAAAAAGAATTCGGCGCTGAATTGATCGACGGTGGCCCATGGTGCAAATTCAAGAATCCTAAAACCGGTAAAGACATTATCGTCAAGGATTCTATCGCTGACGCCTTCCTGCAACAAATCCTGTTGCGTCCTGCCGAGTACTCAGTCATTGCCACACTGAACCTGAACGGTGACTACGTGTCTGACGCACTGGCAGCCCAGGTTGGCGGTATTGGTATCGCTCCGGGAGCCAACCTGTCCGACTCAGTGGCCATGTTTGAAGCCACCCACGGCACAGCACCCAAATACGCAGGCAAAGACTACGTGAACCCAGGTTCAGAAATCCTGTCTGCAGAAATGATGCTGCGTCATATGGGCTGGACTGAAGCCGCAGACCTGATCATTTCCTCTATGGAAAAATCAATCCTGTCCAAGAAAGTAACCTATGACTTTGCCCGTCTGCTTGAAGGTGCAACACAGGTTAGCTGCTCTGGCTTTGGTCAGGTAATGATCGAAAACATGTAAGCCGGTTTATTGCTTCAGGCAATAACCTGTTTGCAAAACCCGCACTGCTTATGGTGGTGCGGGTTTTTTGTTACCATTTGCCTGGTGCCTGTATGGGCTTTGTTGGGTGTGATGGCGTACGTACTGTATAGCACACGTTTCCAGATTATTCCTGAAGAGCGGGCAATGGAAAAACTGTTTGGGAAGGAATATCTGGCGTATAAGGCGAAAGTGCGGCGTTGGTTGTGAGGGTGGGTGTTGCAGTTCAGCCCATTAGGGTATTTGAAATGGCGCATTCCCGGGTTGCCAGTGTTATTATCATCTAATAAGAACTTACGGTTTGTTAAAATTTTAAAGGAAAAATACAATGCCACCTCTTCATAATTTTGAATGGCGTTCTGAGCGGGAATTTAACCTGCTTTTTGTAAACCGCGAAGGCCAAGATCGGGTTGGCCCTGCCTGGACAATAGAGGTGACTGGTTTGCCTAATGGTGGTAGCATGCCTGAAAAATCTGTTGATCAATCAGATTTGTCGAGATTGATAGACCCTTCCACCGGTGGTTTTTGGGAAATGATGTGTTTTGATGATTGGCTGTTCAATCTGAGGAAAATTGAAATTGATTACCCAAGCCGTAAGGTGGTTATTCAGGTTGACAGTAAATTCGAAGCTTGAAGTAGTTGATGTGTTTGTATGTGGCAATACTTGTAGTAAGGAGCTTGAGTAGGGCTTATGGCGTATGAAAATCGTTGAAAACGAAGTAGTGCAAATAATTAGATACCCTAGATTTCTGAATAAATGCAATATGTCTGATGATGAGAACAGGTCAGTATTGTGTCTATTGAAAATACACTTTCGCGCCAATGAAATACAAACACATCGCCACTGAGCGGCTCCTGTGGTTAAGAAGTCCTGCGCAATAGCTATCAATTTATTAAAAACCCCAGCATATATCAGTGGCATCGTAAACTTACCCTAAAAAGACACAAGCCAAAACCAGAGATTTCTGCCATTCTCATCTTTGATGGCGGAAATCATGAAACGATCCAAATTTTCAGAAGCTCAGATTGTGGCTATTTTAAAGTTGGCTGAGCAAGGCATGAAAGTGACGGATATTTGTCGCGAGCATGGCATCAGCAACGCGACTTATTACCAGTGGAAAAGCAAGTACGGTGGTTTGGAGGCGTCGGATTTGAAACGATTGCGGGACATCGAGGTGGAAAATGCCCGTCTAAAGAAAATGTACGCAGAATTGGCTTTGGAGAACGCAGCGATCAAAGATTTGCTGGGAAAGCTCTGACACCGGAGCGACGACGTGAAGCGGCCTTGCACTTGGTTCAGCAAGGTTCGCTTTCCATTGCCCGGGCATGTCGTCTGACACGCCTGTCTCGTCGCAGTTGGTACTGGCCTGACCCCAATCAGCAACGTCTTAAGCGGGATCAACCTATCATTGATGCGCTTAACGCAATCGTGCAAGATCCAACGCGATCCCGTTGGGGCTTCTGAAAATGTTTTTATCGGTTGAGACTGGATGGAAAACTTTGAAATTTCAAGCGGGTATGGCGTGTTTATTGTGTAATGAATTTGAACCAGAAACGTCGTACCAAAAAACGGTTACCTAAGGGTGAGCCAGCGCCTTTGTGGGTGTCAGCGCAAGCAAATTACAGTTGGTCTTTTGATTTTATGAGTGATGCACTTTACAATGGCACGCGCTTTCGTGTGCTCAATATCATTGACGAAGGCGTCAGGCAAGCCTTGGATAATTTGTTATATTGAATCCGGCAAGCCGAATCAAAATGCCTATATCAAGCGATTTAATCGCAGCTATCGCACCGAAGTCCTGGACTCGCATTTGTTCTCGTCGTTAGCTCAGGTGCGGGACCTCAGTTGGGCCTGGATATTAAGTTATAACGAGGAACGACCCCATGAGTCGTTGGGTAACTTACCACCCAGTAAATGTAAACGACAGTTGGCAGCAGAAGTCTCTAGTTATGAACTGTGCGCTTGACGGTGAGCTTACGCTCATAGTTGCATACACAGGGTGGGATATTCCTGGTCGTAAGTTTAAGGAATACTTCTGGGGCTGTAAATCAAGTGGCCAGTTCAGCTAGATAGTTCAATGGATAATTTTTATTTACTCAACTGGTTTTGAATAACTGGCCATTCAAATGAATTAGTGAATTAGAAAATTTCTGGACTTCATGACATATATGTAATTCATGAGCAATGTGTTTGACAGGACTACATAGGTAAAGTGTCTCTTATGGTAGTGTCACTTTAACGGTGCCTGATGGCATAACCTATTTTATGCAAGGAGAACCAACATGAAATGCGATATGAAAAAGATGTTGAAAGCTGGGCTCGGCTTGGCCGCAATAGTGGTAGTTGCCTATGCCATTTTTCCTGGTATTCGTGAATTAATTTTGGACTTATCACCAGCACTGTTTTTGTTGATCTGTAACTGTCCGGTAAAGTCATCTTTTCAAGTCGCTAATAAAATATGAACATACTTGTCCACTATCGCAAATGGACACGTATGGACTATCTAGAAGAAATCAGCCCGGAACCAACCCCGTTACCCCGTCGACGGACGCACAGCCCGGCCTTTAAAGCCCATCTGGTTGCCTTGTGCAAAAACTCCGCCGTATCGGTAGCGGCCATTGCCCGCGCCCACAACATTAACGACAACATGCTTCACCGCTGGATCAAAGAAG
>NZ_BMYS01000029.1 GCF_014652395.1 Advenella faeciporci | reverse complement strand
CAAAAAATGGACCATGCCCATTCGCAACTGGAAGCTTGCACTGAATCGGTTTATTATCGAGTTTGAGGATCGCATCAGCGATTATATATAACCCAGACGGTTACACAGAATTATTTACACCCTCAAATTTGATAGTAGATTCATTGTGAATTTATGTTAATCAATCTTATTGAGCGTTGTTAAGTGGTGTTTATGCAATCTATTTAGTATATATTTCCGCATTAAATGCTGTTTGAATGTATAAAAAATACCTCAGAAACATATAAAAACCATGTAACTGGAATGTGTCAGTTACAGTATGGTAAAGTTTCGTGTTTCGGTCTCTTGAAATTATGGAAATAGTGTAATGACCTCTAAATTAATACCTACGATTTTGTGTGGTGGTGCTGGCTCCCGTCTTTGGCCTGTTTCCCGGGAAGGGCATCCCAAGCCCTTTATCCGTTTGGCCGATAATCAAAGCTTGTTGCAAAAATCTTTTCTTCGTGGGTTTTCAATAGATGGCGTCAACGACATTATTACCGTTACAAACCGAGAGCTGTTTTTTCAGACAGAAGATGAATTAGCAGAATTAAAGCTGAAGAATATCCGCAGCAACTATATTTTGGAGCCCTTTGGGCGTAATACGGCCGCAGCTATCGTAAGTGCTGCCATGTACGTTAGAAAGGAATTTGGGGATGATGCCATATTGCTGGTTTTGGCGGCAGATCATCTTATTTCCAATAAAGAAGCGTTTCGGGCAGCAGTGGACAAAGCGGTTAAACTGGCAGAAAGTGGTCGTTTGGTGACTTTTGGAATTAAGCCAACTCATCCGGAAACCGGGTACGGTTACATAGAGGCCAATGGTTCGGATGTTGTCCGTTTCGTTGAAAAACCAGAGATTAAAGTAGCTCAAGAGTACATGGATTCCGGGCGTTTTTATTGGAACTCCGGAATGTTCTGTTTCCGTGTTGATACTATCTTGCAAGAGCTTGAAGCCTATTGCCCGGATGTTGTAGCGTCAGTCAAAATGTGTTTGTCCGCTTCCAAGGAGCTCTCAGGAGAAAAGCAAAAGCAGCTTAGCCTTGATGCTGATACATTCCGTCTTGTACCGGATATTTCCATTGACTATGCCGTCATGGAAAAATCAAATGTAGTATCTGTTGTGCCCTGTGATATTGGCTGGAGCGATATTGGTTCCTGGGCGGCCTTAAGTGCAGTTGGAGAGTCTGATGAAAATGGCAACCGGGTTGAAGCCGAAGCTTTGCTGGAAAATGTAAAAAACTGCTATATCAAAAGTGAAGAGCGCTTTGTGGGGGCCATTGGTCTGGAAAATCTGGTGATTGTGGATACGCCCGATGCACTGTTAGTTGCCAACAAGGACTATAGCCAGGATGTTAAAAAAATATATACAACATTAAAGCAGAACGGCAACGAACTTTATAAATGGCACCGTACCGTTTACCGCCCATGGGGTAGTTATACTGTTCTGGAAAACAGTGACCGTTTTAAAATCAAGCGTCTGGAAGTTAAGCCGGGTGGACGCCTGAGCTTGCAAATGCATCATCATCGCAGTGAACATTGGATTGTTGTTAGCGGAATGGCAAAGGTAGTAAACGGTGAGCAGGAAATGTTGGTTAACACTAATGAGTCTACCTATATTCCTGCTGGACACAGGCACCGTCTGGAAAACCCTGGCGTGATAAATCTGGTTTTAATTGAAGTGCAAAGCGGAGAATACCTTGGTGAAGACGACATCGTCCGGTTCCAGGATGTATATGGTCGCGTTGAGCAATAATTCTTTTACAATTATTTGGTAGTTGTGAAATCCAATTTACAAGGAATATTAATACAATGAAAAAGGCTATTATTACGGGTGTTACAGGTCAGGATGGCGCCTATTTAAGCCAAATTCTGCTTGAAAAAGGCTACACTGTATATGGTACTTATCGTAGAACCAGCTCTGTGAATTTCTGGCGTATAGAAGAGCTGGGAATCCAGAATCATCCAAATCTTCATCTGGTTGAGTACGACCTTACAGATTTGGGGGCCAGTATTTCCCTGGTTAATAAATGTGAACCAGACGAGATATATAATCTTGCAGCGCAAAGCTTTGTTGGCGTCAGTTTTGATCAACCCACAACGACTGCTCAAATATCAGGATTAGGGGCTTTGAATCTTCTCGAAGCCATTCGTTTGATCAATACTAAAATTCGATATTATCAGGCAAGTACGTCTGAAATGTTTGGCAAAGTACAGACGATCCCTCAAAATGAAGATACCCCATTCTATCCACGTAGCCCTTATGGCGTATCCAAGCTGTTTGCTCATTGGATGACGGTTAACTACCGTGAAAGTTACGATATTTTTGGCAGTAGCGGCATTCTTTTTAATCATGAAAGTCCCTTGCGTGGACGTGAATTCGTGACCCGGAAAATTACCGACAGTGTTGCCAAAATCAAGCTGGGCAAACTGGATGTGTTGGAACTGGGTAACCTTGATGCCAAGCGTGATTGGGGTTATGCCAAGGAATATGTTGAAGGCATGTGGCGCATTTTACAAGCCAGTCAACCAGATACCTTTGTGTTAGCCACCAACAGAACCGAAACCGTTCGCGATTTTGTTCGACTGGCGTTCAAGGCGGTTGGTATTGAGCTTGAGTTCTCTGGTAAAGACGAAAACGAAACAGCAGTTAATGTTGCAGACGGCAAAGTAGTGATGAAAGTAAATCCGAAATTCTATCGTCCTGCAGAGGTGGATCTGTTGATTGGCGATCCTTCCAAAGCCAAGGCGGTATTGGGCTGGGAGCCAAAAACTTCACTTGAATCATTGTGTGAAATGATGGTTAAAGAAGATCTGCGCCGCAACGAGCAGGGTTTTTCATTCTGATAACACCATGAAATCACATCAACCCAATAAGGTTTTAGTAACAGGTGCCTCGGGGTTTACCGGGCAGTACGTCATTCGTGAACTGAAATCAGCGGGATATCAGGTAGCGGAGCTGGGTTCCAGACCCGCTACCCGAGAAAATTATTATCAGGTTGATTTGCTTGATTATGAACAGTTAAGCAAGGCAATTAGTGATATTAAACCCGATCATGTCATACACCTGGCTGCCGTTGCCTTTGTTGGGCATGGTGATGTCAAGGCTTTTTATGATATAAATCTGGTGGGAACCCGGTATTTGCTCCAGGCGCTTAGTGCCCCAGGGCAAAATTTAAAATCCGTGTTGCTGGCCAGTAGTGCAAATGTTTACGGGAATTCGTCTTCAGGTAGCCTGTCTGAACAGACTGCTCCGGATCCGGTTAATGATTATGCGGTTAGCAAGCTGGCCATGGAATTCATGGCCAAAACTTACCGTAACAAATTGCCAATTATCATAACTCGACCATTTAATTATACTGGCATAGGGCAGGAACCACACTTTGTAATTCCCAAAATTGTTTCGCATTTTCGCGAACGCAAGGCTGAGCTTGAATTGGGAAATACAGAGGTATGGCGTGATTTTGGTGATGTACGGGCAGTGGCGAGGGCATACAGGCAATTGCTAGAGGTACCTGCTGCTATCGGTAAAACAATAAATGTCAGCACAGGTAAAGCAACATCGCTGGGCGATATAATTAGTATTTGTGGGGCCATTACAGGCCATACTTTAACGGTAAAAGTTAATCCTGCCTTTGTACGTGAAAATGAAGTCAAAACGCTAACCGGAAATTCCAGCCTATTGCATTCTTTAATTCCAGACTGGCAGCCAACAGATATAAAAGACACCCTGGCCTGGATGCTTGCGGGTGATGCAGCATTATCACAAGCTTAGTGAGCCTGTATTGAAAGTTCTTCATGTTTTTAAAACATATTATCCCGATACCTATGGTGGCATCGAGGAAGTCATATATCAGCTGGCTACACATAGTGCACAGTATGGTATACAGGCTGAAGTGTTTACATTAAGCAAAAATGTGTCGGGTCTGGCCGATGATATTTACGATGGTCATTGCGTGCATCGGGTCAAGCAGGATTTTGAACTGGCATCAACCACCTTCTCTATGTCTGCCTTTAGGCATTTCCGTAAAATCGCCAGGGATTTTGATCTTATTCACTATCATTTTCCCTGGCCTGTCATGGATTTACTGCACTTTTCTGCGGGGCATGGAAAACCGTCTGTTGTGACCTATCATTCCGATATTATTAAACAGAAATTTCTGTTGCAACTTTATAAACCCGTTCAGCGGCAGTTTTTGAAAAGTGTGCAGGCCATTGTCGCGACCTCTCCCAATTATGCGCAAAGTAGCGCAGTGCTAAGGGAATTTCCCAGTAAGTTATCCACTGTTCCTATAGGTATTGCACCTGTACCACTGACAGACGCAATTCGGGAAAGAATAAGACACTGGGAGAATGTTCTTGCGGGACCATTTTTCCTGTTTATTGGTGCCCTGCGTTATTACAAGGGGTTAGATACCTTAATAGAAGCAGCTGCCAGTGTTCCTTATCCTATAGTTATCGCTGGAGCCGGTTCAGAGGAAGTGCGGTTAAAAGAAGCTGTGCAAAAGAAGGGGCTGTCAAATGTGATGTTTGTTGGGCCGGTTTCTGAAAATGACAAATATGCCTTGCTGTACTTGAGTTACTGTTTTGTTTTTCCGTCTTTTACTCGTACTGAAGCCTATGGGATCGTACTGGTTGAGGCCTCTATGTATGGCAAGCCTATGATTACATGTGAAATTGGCACAGGTACCACATATATTAATCAGGATAAAGAGACCGGAGTAGTTGTTCCGCCCCAAAATCCCAGCGCATTTGCAGGTGCCATGGAACAACTGTGGAATGCGCCAGAGTTGGCAAAGCAATATGGTCATAATGCGCAACAGCGTTATGAACGTTATTATACGGCAGAGCGAATGATGAAAAGTTATGCTGAACTATATAACAAATGCATTAACGTGGAATTTTCTGCGTTGTGTGATTCAGAATAGAGAATAACCAAGGAATTAATTGTGGTCTTTACACAAATGATACACGCCGTATGGAACTACAGGGGTTTCATCAAGGGAAGCGTGAAACGGGAATTCCAGTCCAAGTACAGGAATTCGCTATTAGGTGCCGCATGGATGGTATTGAATCCGCTGGCAATGATTGTTGTATATACCGTCATTTTTTCTCAGATTATGCGTGCCCGCTTGCCTGGTGTGGATTTGCCTTATGCATATAGTATTTATTTGTGTGCAGGTGTCCTAACTTGGGGATTATTTGCCGAAATAGTAAGCCGTTCACAAAATGTGTTTTTGGATAATGCGGGTTTATTAAAAAAGCTTAGCTTCCCGCGGCTGTGCTTGCCGATGATTGTAATTGTGAATGCATTGCTTAATTTCACCATTGTGTTTAGCCTTTTTACCGCTTTTCTTCTGATTACTGGGCAATTTCCGGGCATTTACTTTTTGGGCGTATTTCCTGTATTGGCATTATTGGTTCTATTTGCCATTGGTTTGGGTATCTCTGTTGGCGTATTGAATGTTTTCTTTCGCGATGTAGGGCAGTTCTTTGGTATTGTGCTTCAGTTCTGGTTTTGGCTTACCCCTATTGTATATGTGTCCAATATCTTGCCTGAACGGGCACAACATTATTTGCAATACAATCCGATGACGCCAATAGTACAAGCACTTCAAACAATATTGGTTCACGCAAAATGGCCTGACTGGAGTTCGTTGTGGTTGGTGTGCATTGAAGCGTTAATTTTGTGTATTGTGGGATTGAGTTTATTTCGCAAACACGCCGGTGACATGGTGGATGAACTGTAATGGGAACAATCACAGTAAATAATGTCGGCAAGGCATATAAACAGTATAAAACACGCTGGTCCAGGTTGGCAGAATGGGTGTTGCCGGGAAAACGTAAATATCATGATTTGAAATGGGTGTTGCAAGATATCAATTTCACTGTTGGTGCTGGTGAAGCGGTTGGGATAATCGGTATTAATGGTGCAGGGAAAAGTACCTTGCTAAAAATGATTACCGGCACCACTCAACCCACGACAGGCAGTATTAATATTGCCGGGCGTGTGGCAGCTTTACTGGAACTTGGTATTGGATTTCATCCTGATTTTACCGGACGGCAAAACGTATATATGGCCGGGCAATTAATAGGATACTCAGTAGAGGAAATTTCTAGTTTGATGCCTGCCATAGAGGCTTTTGCTGAAATTGGTGACTATATTGACATGCCGGTTCGAGTTTACAGCAGTGGTATGCAAATGCGCCTGGCATTCAGTGTGGCTACCGCAAAACGGCCGGATGTCTTGATCATTGATGAAGCGCTTTCAGTGGGGGATTCCTACTTTCAGCACAAGAGTTTTGATCGCATACGCGAATTTAATGGACAGGGTACAACCTTGTTAATTGTGAGCCATGATAAAACGGCCATTCAAAGTATCTGTGATAGAGCAATACTTTTGAATGCAGGGCGAATGGTAATGGAAGGTGAGCCGGAAGCGGTGATGGATTATTACAATGCCTTGCTTGCTGACAAGGGGGATAATAAAGTTAAAGTCGAACAAAAAGTTCAAGAGGACGGCAAAGTCCAGACTATCTCTGGCTCGGGAGAGGTGACTGTTACAGATATAAGGTTGATTAATGAAGAGGATCAACCGGTTGAAGTGATTGATGTTGGTCAGAATGTGACGTTACGGGTAACTGTTACGGTTCATGAATCGGTTTCCAAGTTGGTGATGGGGTATGGTATTAAAGACAGGCTAGGCCAGGTAATGTATGGAACGAATACCTATCATACAAAACAGGTTGTTGAGAATCTTAAGACGGGTGAACGGTATGTTTTTAATATCAAATTTCCAGCCAATCTGGGGCCGGGTACTTATTCTGTGCAGACTGCCTTGACAAGTACCGATACGCATCTTGAAAAAAACTATGAGTGGCGTGATTTGGCGCTGATTTTTAACGTGGTGAATATGTCTAAGGTGTTTTTTGTTGGAACCTCGTGGATAGAGCCTGAAATTGAGGTGGTAAATTAATGACAATCATTTCTTACGCCCAGAACTTCGAAGATGTAATGCTTTGGCGAGTGTTAAAAGATATTGAAAATGGCTTCTATATTGATGTTGGCGCAAATGACCCGGTCATTGACTCTGTTACCAAGCTGTTTTATGAAAACGGATGGCGTGGAATTAATATAGAACCATTAAATTCACATTATCAAGACTTAGTAAAAGATCGGCCAGAAGACGTGAATTTACGGGTTGCCGTTGGTAATACTAATGGTGAAATTGAACTTTGGGAGACCGATGTTCGTGGTTGGGCAACAGCGTCAGAAGAGGTTATAAAGAAGCATCAAGAAGAAGGTCACACCGGTAGTAAGCAAACGGTTCCAATGTTAACCCTTGCAGAGATCTGTGAACAATATGCTAAAAAAGATATACATTTTCTAAAAATTGATGTTGAAGGACTTGAAAAGTCTGTCTTGGAAGGAATGGATTTTTTCAAGTATAGGCCTTGGGTTGTAGTTATAGAGGCAACTCTTCCTGATTCGACAGTTGAAACCCATGCAGAATGGGAGCCTATCTTAACCACATCTAATTTTTTAAATGTTTATAACGATGGGTTAAATCGGTTTTATATACCGAATGAGCGTATAAGTCTTAAGGCCGCATTTCGTTACCCACCTAATGTTTTTGATGAATATATTAAATATAATCAATTGACGTCTGAGTTTAGGGCTCAGCAGGCAGAAAACAAATTACAGCAGGCAGAAAACAAATTACAGCAGGCAGAAAACAAATTACAGCAGGCAGAAAACAAAGCGCAGCAGGCAGAAATTAGAGCAATTGAAGTTGAGAGTCGTGTTCAAGTATTAGTTAAAAGTACATCATGGCGTATAACCGCTCCTTTACGTTATACGGGTGATTTTATTCAAAAATTAAAATCGATCAGCCTCCGAAAAAGTATCAAATTATTATTACGGCGAGCTATTTCTTCCATTAACAGTCTCCCTTGGCTCAAGAGGAACATTCTTGCCATACTGAATCGCTTTCCCAATCTCAAACTGCGCGTTGCTCATCTAACTAGCAATGTATTGCAAACTGCTCCGATACGTATTAAAGCTATACCAGAAGAGTTGGTACAACTCACCCCAAGAGCTCGTCAGATATATGGTGATCTCAAAGTTGCAATTGAGCATCATAAAAAAGGAGGGCTCTGATGCGCATTATTATCGATATGCAAGGGGCGCAAGCTGAGAATAAAAAGCGTGGGATTGGTCGTTATGTTCTATCGCTTGTATCTGCCCTTGTGAAAAATCGTGGTGATCATGAAATTTTCCTTGTGTTGAATGGAGAATTTCCTGACTCTATTGAATCCATTCGAGCTGTTTTTGATGATTTGTTGCCATCGGAAAATATTCGTGTTTGGAATGCTGTCGGCTCTATGGCATACATAAAATCGGAAAATGATTGGCGGCGTTATTCTGGAGAACTGTCACGAGAGGCTTTTTTGGTAAGCCTCAAACCGGATGTTGTGCTTTTGTCCAGCTTGTTTGAGGGATTGGTTGATGATGCGGTCACCAGTATTGCCAAATTGTCCCATCGTTTTCCAACAGCTGTTATTTTGTATGACCTTATTCCATTCATTCATCGTACTCCTTATCTAGATAACCCAGTAGTGGAAGCTTGGTATCTTGAGAAAATTGAATACCTTCGTCAAGCTGATCTTTGGTTGGCCATTTCGGAATCATCCAGACAGGAAGGTGTGACACATTTGGGATTGCCAGATGAGTGGTCAGTGAGTATCTCGACTGATGCTGATAGGCATTTTCAGAAACTTGCTGTTTCTGAGGAGGACGAATACAAGCTTAGGAAGAAGTATGGGCTTTCTCGTTCTTTTGTGATGTATACCGGAGGAATCGATCATCGTAAAAATATTGAGGGATTGATTCGAAGCTATGCTAAATTGCCTAAGAATTTGCGAATGTCGCATCAGTTGGCAATAATTTGTTCTGTTCAGCCCGAAAGCAGGCGTAGGCTAGAGAAACTGGCAAATAAACAAGGTTTGAGTGAGAACGAGCTAATACTGACAGGGTTCGTTCCAGAAGAAGATTTGGTTAACCTCTATAATCTTTGCTCGCTTTTTGTATTTCCTTCGTTGCATGAGGGTTTTGGTTTACCTGCGTTGGAGGCCATGCGTTGCGGAGCACCCGTTATCGGGGGTAATAAATCCAGTTTGCCAGAAGTTATTGGTTTGCCTGAAGCGTTGTTTGATCCTTATTCAGATGATGATATAGCCCAAACAATGGAACGTGCCCTAACAAATGACGAGTTTCGCGCAAAGCTTGTTGAGCACGGCAAATATCAAGCGATGAAGTTTTCATGGGATCAGAGTGCCCGTCTTGCCCTTGTTGCAATGGAACGTCTGGTTAAAGAGCGCCAGGATAATAGTTCATTTAATATTGTTTCGGAAAAGCGTCTTAAACTGGCTTATATCTCACCATTACCCCCTGAACGATCGGGTATTGCTGATTATAGCGCTGAGTTATTGCCTGAATTGGCGAAATATTATGATATTGAAGTTGTGATCGCACAGGAGAAAGTGACAGACGCGTGGATAAGTGCCAATTGTCCAATTCGAACAGTTCAATGGTTTATAGATAATGCCAGTCATTATGATCGTGTTCTGTACCATTTTGGTAATTCAGCATTTCATCAACACATGTTTGATCTATTAAGTTCACATCCTGGTGTTGTTGTACTTCATGATTTTTACCTAGCTAACGTATATTATCACATGGAGATGCATGGTTATGAACCTGGCTGTTGGTCGCAAGAACTGTACCAAGCGCACGGTTATGTGGCATTCCATGATCGATTCCATACCAAAAATGAAGTTGATGTAGTATGGAAATATCCATGTAGTTTAAATGTTATTCAGAGTAGTTTGGGAATGATTGCTCATTCAGTAAACACCCTGCGTCTTGCTAAGCAATGGTATGGTGACAAGGGTGATAACTGGTCAGTAATTCCCCTTGTGCGTGATCCCAAGATTAAGAAAGATAGAGAGCTGTCTCGTAAAGCGTTGGGTCTGGGGGCTGAAGATTTCGTGGTATGTGCATTCGGGATACTCGGGCCGACCAAGTTAAATCACCGCTTAGTAGATGCATGGTTGAATTCATCGCTTGGAAAAGACAAAACCTGCCATCTTGTATTTGTTGGTGAAAATCATTCAGGAATCTATGGCAGAGAGTTGCTCGAAAAAATTAGAGTCAATCGGGCTGAAAAAAACATTCGCATAACGGGGTGGGCAGATACTGACTTGTTTCGCAGTTATCTTGTTGCTGCTGATCTTGGTGTTCAATTACGGACTTTGTCACGTGGCGAAACATCAGCGGCAGTTCTAGATTGCATGTGTCATGGTTTGGCGACCATTGTAAATGCAAATGGTAGTATGGCGGATTTGGATGACCGAGCAGTCTGGCGGTTGCTGGATGATTTTTCAGATGAAGACCTTATTACTGCGTTGGAAACACTCTGGCAAGACAGGGGTCAGCGGCAATCCTTGGGGAAGCAGGCAAGAGAAATCATCCTTGATGCTCATAGTCCTCAAGTATGTGCTGAGAAATATAAGGATGCTATTGAAGGCTTCTATGAAGCTGCACAAAATGGGTTGACTGGTCTTTTGTCTACTATAGCTAAAATTCCGGATTCAGCGCCATCGAATGAAGCGCTAATTCAGCTGTCGAGTAGTCTCGCTGAAAATTTTCCACTACAACCAGCTCAAAGACAACTATTAGTTGATATTAGTGAGCTTGTCCAGCGTGATTCAAAGTCAGGAATACAACGTGTTGTGCGTAGTATTCTAAATGCATGGTTGAGTAATCCTCCTCTTGGTTATCGCGTTGAACCTGTTTATGCAACAGTAGGCAACGGTTATCAATATGCTCGCCGTTTTACAGCAGGTTTTTTAGGATGCCCTGATAATTATCTACAAGATGAGCCCATTGATTATGCATTTGGTGATGTGTTTTTTGCCTTGGATTTACAACCCTTGGTGCAAACAGCTCATAGAGAGTTTTATCAAGAATTACGCAGAAAAGGGATTTACGTTCAATTTCTAGTGTATGACCTTCTGTGTATTCAATTGCCTCAATGTTTTGGTCAAGGGGCAGATGAAATGTTTGTCCGTTGGTTGGAAGTCGTTGCTGAAAGCGATGGAGCAGTTTGTATTTCCAGAGCGGTAGCCAACGATCTGACTGAATGGACTCAGAAAAAAGGCTTTGTACGACTTCGACCTTTGAAAATTGACTGGTTTCATCTTGGTGCTGATGTTGATAATTCATTTCCAAGTAAAGGAATACCATCAGAAGCAAAATCCATACTAAACAAACTTCACCGTCATCCCAGTTTTTTAATGGTTGGCACTTTAGAACCCAGGAAAGGTCATGAGCAAATACTCGATGCTTTTGAGCAGCTCTGGCATAGTGGTATAGATGTTAATCTAACTATTGTTGGGAAACAGGGATGGTTAGTAGAAAAGCTGGTTAAACGTTTGCGCAGCCATAATGAGCTTAATGAGCGTTTATTTTGGCTCGAAGGCATCAGTGATGAATACTTGGAGTCGGTTTATGCTGTCAGTACTTGTCTTGTTGCTGCCTCCTACGGAGAAGGTTTTGGTTTGCCTTTGATAGAGGCTGCTCAGCACAAATTACCCATTATTGCTCGCGACATTCCCGTTTTTCGTGAAGTGGCCGGATCTCATGCTTTCTACTTCAATAGTGAAGAACCATCAGTATTTGCAGAATCAATTCGTGAATGGTTAACTTTATATAATGAAAAAGGTCATCCAATATCCGATAACATGCCTTGGTTAACATGGAAAGAAAGCGCTGAACAATTATTGAATATCGTGATTGACAGAGATCATCTTGATTAAGTGTCATTCGTTTCTTGTTTGTGGCTATTGAGAGATTTTATGACTACAGTTGTCGGGCTTGGCGCTACAAGATTGGCTAGGGGGCTTAATGAGGGTGCTTTAGATGGAATTGGCACCTACACTCAGGCATTGCTTTCTCATCTACCACTTGTATCCGATTTAAAATATCGGCCGGTGGTGTGGAGGGAAAGATCCCTGCCCTCTGAATTGATGAGTGGCATGTATTTGCCAAAAATGAGAATGGAATATGATTTGCTAGCCAGCGCTTTTACAGGAAGACGGTCATTTAATGACAATGAAATAGCAGAACAGTTTTCTCTCTTTCATGCAACTGATCATTTCATTCCAAAATTGTGCAAAACACCAGTTATCGCAACGTTGATGGATCCTGTTGCGCTAATGTATCCAGAGTGGGTTCGTCAACGTGGCAGGAAATTCAAAAACTGGTTGTTTCGAAAGGAAGTCACTTGGGCGGAACATTACATTACCATTTCTCATTTTGTTGTGGATGATCTGGTTAAATATTTTAGTATCAATAGGGAAGATATTACTGTAATTCCTTTGGGTGTTGATGATATTTATTTTCAGAAACCTGCTGCTGGTGTTGAAGCAATAACGCTTGAAAAATATGGATTAAATCCTGGTTTTTTTCTTTTTATCGGTACGATACAACCAAGAAAAAATCTGAAAATTCTGCTTGATGCTTTTTCCTTGTTGCCAGTTGATATTCAGAAAAAACATTCGCTTGTTGTGGCTGGCCGATTGGGTTGGGGCTGCGGAGAAGAAGTGCAGATTCTTCAGGAATTGACGAAAAAAGGAGTTGCCAAATGGCTGGATTATGTCAGTACTGAAGAGAAACGTGTTTTACTTTCAACTGCACTTGGTCTTGTTTTTCCTTCTTTATATGAAGGGTTCGGCTTGCCGGTATTAGAGGCCTTTGCCAGTGGGCTGCCAGTGATCGGGTCCAACACGACCGCCCTCGCAGAAGTCATTGGCGATGCCGGAATTCAGGTTAACCCTTTAAATGTAAACGAACTGTGTAGTGCCATGTGCTTGCTTGCCAACGAACCTGCCTTGGCGTTAGATTTGAGTGAAAAAGGGTTGGTTAAGGCGTATAGCCATACATGGAGATTAACATCGACAAAAACAGCAGAAGTGTACAAGAAATTCATGTAAGAAAAGTTTGTATGGTGTATTGAATGTGATGGGTTATGTCTTTTATCAGATTTAATATTATTATGTTGAAATGCAAACCGATGTATATTGTTGTAAAAAATTGGTTGCATAGAAATGAAATATGTTTTGGAAAAAAATCATGCGCATTACAAATAGAAAAAGAATATTGGTGACCGGAGGAGCGGGTTTTTTGGGTTCACATTTATGTGAGCATCTGCTTCAGGAAGGCTGTGATGTCCTTTGTGTTGATAACTTTTATAGTGGTACCAAGGATAATGTCGCACACCTCATTGCTAACCCGCATTTCGAGTTGATGCGTCATGATGTGACTTTTCCATTATATGTAGAAGTTGATGAAATTTATAATTTGGCCTGCCCAGCTTCTCCTGTTCACTATCAGCGTGATCCGGTGCAAACAACTAAAACCAGTGTGCTTGGCGCCATCAATATGCTGGGGTTGGCAAAACGGACAAAGGCTAAACTTTTTCAGGCATCTACCAGTGAAGTCTATGGTGACCCCGAAATTCACCCACAACAGGAAAGTTATTGGGGGCGAGTTAATCCAATAGGGATTCGTTCATGCTACGACGAAGGCAAGCGTTGTGCTGAAACTTTATTCTTCGATTATCATCGACAACATGATCTTGAGATCAAGGTTGTTCGTATATTCAACACTTATGGGCCTCGCATGCACCCTAATGACGGTCGTGTCGTGTCCAATTTTATTGTGCAAGCCCTGCGAGGGGGAGACATTACCATTTATGGCGATGGGTCACAAACGCGCAGCTTCTGTTATGTAGATGATTTAATTGATGGCTTTGTTCGGATGATGGCAAGTCCGAAAGAGGTTACTGGTCCAATCAATTTGGGCAATCCTGTTGAATTCACTATTCGTGAACTGGCTGAGGCTGTGCTTGATTTGGTGGGCGGAGAGTCAAGATTGGTGCTGAAACCATTGCCGCAAGATGATCCACGTCAACGACAACCGGATATTACGCTTGCAAAGAACGCTTTGAACTGGGAACCAAGGGTCAAGCTTAAAGAAGGGCTTGAAATAACAATAGAATACTTCAGAAAATTTTTAGCCTCATGATCAACGCTCAGCATCGTATTATTATTGTTACGCCTGTCTATGAGGATGTTGAAGCCAGCAGTCGGTTGTTTACAGAACTATCCAATCAGTTTGGTAATGATGTTTTTGTGATTGCCGTTGATGATGGTTCGGTTAAGCAACCCGTGCAAGTAGCAAGTCTACAGAACGCAGGGGTTGATGGTGTGGTTCTTAAACTTCGACGCAATGTTGGACATCAACGTGCCATCGCAATTGGTTTGGGATACGCAGCCGAGCATATGCAACCACAGCAGCATGTGGTTGTCATGGATTCTGATGGCGAAGATCTTCCCTCAACAATTCCTGCACTTTTAAAAAATCTTGAAGATGATAATACCGATGTCGTGGTTGCACAACGCAAAAGTCGGGTTGAAACTTTCAGGTTTAAGGCTTTTTACGCACTTTACAAACGGTTTTTTGGGTTGATGACAGGCCGTTCCATCAGCTTTGGCAATTTCATGGCACTCAAGTCAACAGCTGTAAAGCGTCTGGTTGCCATGCAGGAGTTGTCAATTCATGTGGCTGGTGCAGTTCTTGCCTCAAAATTACGGACAAAAATGTGTCCACTGGACCGTGGTCCTCGATATGCAGGCCAGTCAAAGATGAATTTTGTTGGCCTCGCGCTTCACGGTTTCAAAGGCCTGATGGTTTTTGCCGAAGATGTATTGGTACGCGTCGGCATGGCATGTGCGGGTATTGCGGCTTTATCAATCCTTGGTGCAACAGCAGCAATTATTTTGAAATTAATCGGATTTTCTACACCAGGTTGGTTTTCCATTGTCCTTGGCATTTTAGTCTTGATGTTTTTACAGACTGGTGCGCTGGCACTTATGACGCTCATGTTAACTGGCGTTGTTAGGGGTGGAACAGTTACTACAGCAATAGCCTACCGTGAATTCATTGAAAGCGTTTGGGAAACGGACAAGACCTCTGTATCAACATGAGAAAGCATGCTGGTGAAGTTGGAAGATATATTGTCAACGGGTTAGTGGCTACTGCCGTGCATTATAGTGTATTAATGGCGAACTTGGAGTTGCTTGATTTTCAATCAGCAGGTGTGGCCAATTTTGTTGCAGCTTTATTTGGCATCATGGTCTCTTACTTTGGTAGTCGCTATTTCGTATTTAAAAATACTGTAGAAAGCATAATTTCGCAAGCTTCTAAGTTTGGTATTTTGTATGGATTAATTGCTATTTTGCACGGGTTTGTTTTATTTGTGTGGGCAGATTGGTATGCTTTTAGCTATAGCACAGGCTTTTTAATTGCAACTGTCTTGCAGGTTTCACTAAGTTATTTGGGTAATAAATTTCTGGTATTTAAAAAATGAAAATACAAAAAGCATTAATAGCAACTGTGATTTTTGTCACTGTATTGGTAGTTATTTATTACCTACACATCAATTTTTTTAAAGTTGATGTGGTATTTTATGCTGCCATTGTCGATGGCATATTGGCAGCCGTCATATCAGGTTTAATTCTGTATTTTTTTAAATATTTCTCAATTTTCAATTCTTTTGAGAAATTACTGTTATTTTTTATCTGGGTAATTTCTGCTTACACTCTGGCTATCTCAGTGCCAACAGTGATTGACCGTTCACTTTCTTTCTATATTCTTGAAAAACTGCAGCAAAGAGGTGGAGGTATTAAGCAGGACAGCTTCAAGCAGGTGTTTACTGAGGAATATGTTAAAGAGCATCGTTTGATGGATGTGCGGCTTACAGAACAGTTGGAATCTGGAACCATTGTGATTGAGGATGGGTGTGTTCTTTTGACTGAAAAAGGTGAAAACATTGCCACATTTGGGCGTTATTTCCGACAAAACTGGTTGCCGAAGCAGAGATTGTTGATGGGTGAGTATAGCGCCGATTTGACGGATCCATTTCAGGCTAGTGTTTCATCTGTTGGATATGAGTGCAGTCTTGGAAAAAAAGATACGATGAAATAATATGGTAAATACAAGTAAGAAAAAATATTTTCTATTATCAATGATTTGGCTTTTATTGATATCGTGTTTAACATTTTTTAAACATGCTCCGCAATGGCTTAATGCTGATGTGTTGATGAATTCTGTTATGTCTTTGCAAAATTTGACGTTATTCTATTGGGGGCAGAATAGGCTTTTAAATATTTTACCTGCGCTTACTTCATTAATAAAAAATCCAGAGTTAAATTTAGCCTCGGTGCTATTTTTTGCAGCATTATCTTTTTACTTGTTGCTATTTGTTATATCAAGATTTTCGGCTTTATTGGTTAATCCATCAAAGTTATATTTTTTATCACTACAAATATTCGTAGTGATATCTATTGTTTTTGTTGGTATTTTTAATTCAAATGCTATATTTGAAATGGCAATATGGCATATCGAGTATACTTTTGCTGCTTTATTATTGAGTCTTTCATTATATTTAATTTTTTTTAATAAAAATAATAATAAATTTAATTTTTTCATATCAATAATTTCGGTAATACTGGCAATAGGTATAAATCCTTCAATTTTTATTCCGGTAATTTTTATTACTATTGCTATCATTATATACAGGCGTAAAATTATTGCACCTGAGATTATTTACATATTTTTTTCATTGATTTCATTTTTTTCTTGGGACTTTGTTTCTAAAAATCATGGCGACCTCCAATATAATGAATTTGATATTAATTTGTTGAAGATTGGTCTAGAAAAGGTTTTTAATGAATTATTAACGGCCTTTGAGCTTCCTGTTCTATTTTTATTAATTGCTATTTTGATGTTAATAAAATTATTATTTTTAATAAAGAGAAGTAGTGAAGGTTATTGTGAATATAAATTAGCGCGGTATACGATATATTGCATTGTTATTTTTTCTGTTGCGTGGTTTTTTTTGTTTTCAAGTAGTCATTGGGTTGAAATAAATCAATTTTCATGGAGATATTTTACCTTTGTTGTTTTTGGTTTCTTGATGTTTATTTCGATTGAAATAGCTAAAATTTTCAATGAAATAAAACTTAAATACGCTGTTTTTTTTACAACTATTCTCAGTTTGGTAGCAATGATAGTGTTATTTGTCACGCCTACCTCTTTTAATAATTACAAAATTATTCAACGAGTTAATAATTTATCTACACCTGGTAGTAGTCTCTATGCAGGAGATTACTGGGTTGTTTGGCCCTCTGTTTTAAGAGATATGATGAAAGGATATGAAGCTTATGGTTTAGGCTACAGAGCTGAGGGCAATAAAGAAAAGGTAAAAAATTATGTATTTGAAAAAATTAAAGATAATGGTTATGTAATTGTAATATGCTTAAATGAAAAAGTGGTTAATTGTGTCAATCAAATAAATTCAGTTGTGGGGCCTATATATGTAAGGGAAAGCACACTTGTTAATGATCAGGTTCACAAGATAAAAATAACTGATTTTTCACGTGGCTTTGTGTATGAAAGGGAATCGTTTACCAACCTGCCTTCAAATGTTGGTTTAGTTGTAAATCACAGTAAGCAATCAGATGGTAGAGCTGGATATCTTGCGTATGGTCCATATGTACCCTTGAAGGCTGGTAAGTACAAACTTACTGTTTTTGGGTCTTCAAAAAAATTAAATGGAGCTTATATTGATATTGTTTCAGATAAAGGTGATGTGGTTTATAAAAAAATAGAATTGCCTCAGTACGTTAAAGGTTCTTTGCTTGATGAAGTGTCAATTGATATACCTGAAAATGCTTTGGACTTAGAGGTGAGGGTTTGGGTTAATGAAGATGACGAGTTAACCTTTTCTGGGTATAAACTTGAATCAGTTTCTGCTTTTCAATAATGGATAAGAAAATAATTAATATGAAAATTGTCATTGCCGGAACAGGTTACGTTGGATTGTCCAACGGTGTTTTATTATCACAGCATCATGAAGTAGTTGCTTTGGACATCATTCCTGAAAAAGTTGAAATGATTAATTCCAGAAAATCGTCAATTCAGGATGTTGAACTTGAAGATTATCTCAAGAACAAGCCCCTGAATTTACGAGCTACTCTTGACAAGAATGAAGCTTATCTAGGGGCGGATTACGTCATTATTGCGACTCCCACTGACTATGATCCTGAGACCAATTACTTCAATACTCAATCAGTTGAGGCCATTATCAGGGATGTCATAAACATCAATCCTGATGCTGTTATGGTAATTAAATCGACGATACCCGTTGGTTATACTGAAAAAATAAGAAACGAGTTTGGTACACAAAATCTTATTTTCTCGCCAGAGTTTTTGCGTGAAGGCCGTGCGTTATATGACAACTTGTTCCCTTCACGCATTGTAGTCGGAGAGCAATCGGAGCGAGCCCAAATCTTTGCTGATTTGCTTACGGAAGGGGCAATTAAAAAGGATATTCCGGTTCTTTTAACAGATTCAACTGAAGCAGAAGCGATTAAACTATTTGCTAATACTTATCTGGCCATGCGGGTTTCTTATTTCAACGAGCTTGATACTTATGCCGCTACCCATGGTCTTGACAGTAAACAAATCATTGATGGTGTTGGCCTGGATCCTCGCATTGGCACTCACTACAATAATCCTAGTTTCGGTTATGGTGGTTACTGCTTACCCAAAGACACAAAACAGTTATTAGCCAATTACCGTGATGTCCCACAAAATCTTATCCATGCCATCGTAGAGTCCAATACTACCCGTAAAGACTTTATTGCCAATGATATTCTTCGACGTAAGCCCAAAGTCGTTGGTATTTATCGTCTTATTATGAAAGCTGGTTCGGATAACTTTCGGGCGTCCAGCATTCAGGGTGTTATGAAGCGCATTAAAGCCAAGGGTATTGACGTAATTATTTACGAACCAGCGCTGCAAGAAAACGAATTTTTCAATTCCCGTGTAATTTCTGACCTGGAAGCGTTTAAGGAGAGTGCCGACGTTATCGTCTGTAATCGTATGACCGATGTACTAGAGGATGTGAAAAATAAAGTTTACACGCGCGATCTGTTTGGGGTTGATAGTTAAGAGGTGGGAGCATATTTGACTAGGTATGTAAAAACTTTGTATTTATCTTAACAATTAGACTGAAATGCTCTTGCATAATGAGCTATTCCACAGTCAATAAATTAAGATATCCGTTTAAGCAGATGCCATGCTTATTTAATGATCGGATGCTTACTTTCAAGGAGGGTTTATGATTAAAAATAATAATGTATTGAGTACTGCCGCGCTTCTAGTGGTTGCTTTTCTTCTTGTTATCAATATTGGCATGCTTATTTCGTATTTGTTTTATGGCTATCAGGCGGAGTTTCATTCCGATAGCGCGGTTAAGGTTCTACTCGCAAAAGAAATCGTTCTTGCCAATGATTATTTCCCAGATGATTGGAATTACATCAATAACGATTTTTTTGTTTTTTTTGGGCATACATTCATTATTCCATTACTTACAGTAATGCCAGCCGGGTTTACTGCGCATGCTTTTTCAGGCCTGTTTTTTGCTGTTCTGTTATTGACAGGGGTATGGTTTCTTTCAGGGTTGACGGACTTAGGTACAAAACGCCGTCTTCTGATTCTGGCTATTGTTGCTGGGGGTATTTCAAGTATCTCTGCTGAAAACCTGTATGGGCAGGTTAGTTATTGTGCAGAGATAGTTTTTTGCTGTTATCTGATTTTCTTCTCATGTAAGTTTTTTCAATCGAATGGCAAGCGCACGTATCTATGGGGCATGGGGATATTCCTGCTCGTCTCTCTCATATACTGGGAGAACCCTCAACGGGCTACTATAGTGTACGGAGTACCATTTTTGGGGGCTGTTTGCTGGCAATTTATGCGGGGAAATAGCTGGATTCGAAGAAAATTATGGCAAATATCAGCCATTTTTTTTATGGGCTTAGGGGTAGGTATTGCTTTACACACATATACGTTATCAGGTGTAAACAATATACTGACTGTAGGGGATGCGCGCTGGCTTTCCTACGAAATGATGTTGCGTAATCTTAGTTTGACTCCCAAGGGTGTTTTGTATGTTTTTGGGGGCTTGCCAAATCCCGGAGATTACCTGGTAAGCTTGGGCGGGGTTTATGAAGCCTTGCGATTGTTGGCTGCTGTCATAAGTGCAGTTCTGGTTCCTTGGGCAGTTTTTAAGGCTTTTCGTTATTCAAATGATGGAATGGGTTTTTTTGGCAGTTTCGTTGCGATAGCGTTTGCTAGCGTTTTCTTTCTGTATGTGACTACGACTATTCCAGACATGAATGATGCTGTACAGAGTTCAAGGTATTTGTTGCCTTCCCTGTTTCTTGGCTTGATCATTTTACTAATGAGCCCTATTGATCGGTTCAAAGCACCATTTTCAGCTATCTCTACGATATTCATTATTGTTTTTTTTATAACGAGTGGTTATCAGATTTTCCGTTTATCTGGCAAAGAAGTTCTGCCCGCTTGGGGTCAGCCAGGTCAGTACAACCCTCATAAAAAAAGTCTGGTTAACTTCCTCATTTCCCAGAATCTTGAGTATGGTTATGCCACATACTGGAATGCAGGTGTTGTGAGCGTTTTGAGTGATGAAAAGGTTTTGGTAAGACAAATATTAATAAAAAACGGTATTCCGGTGCCGATGAAACACTTGTCGTCCAATCGGTGGTACAGGCCCGAGGCGCGGCATGGTGAAACGTTTTTATTGTTGACCGACGCTGAAGCCAAGCTTATAGAATGGGAAGTGCTTGAGGCATATAATGTGAAGCCGGATCGAAGTTATGAAATCAATGGCTTCAATATATATGTCTTCAAGGATAACTTGGCCAATCATTTGCCTGGGTGGGATGCCCACTTTGAAGTTCCCTTCAAGTTTATCCCTAACGAATACTCCCTGCGTAAACTTACCCTAAAAAGGCACAAGCCAAAACCAGAGATTTCTGCCATTATCATCTTTGATGGAGGAAATCATGAAGCGATCTAAATTTACAGAAACTCAGATTGTGGCTATTTTGAAATTGGCTGAGCAAGGCATGAAAGTGACCNGACTTATTACCAGTGGAAAAGCAAGTACGGTGGTTTGGAGGCGTCGGATTTGAAACGATTGCGGGACATCGAGGTGGAAAATGCCCGTCTAAAGAAAATGTACGCAGAATTGGCTTTGGAGAACGCAGCGATCAAAGATTTGCTGGGAAAGCTCTGACGCCGGAGCGACGACGTGAAGCGGCCTTGCACTTGGTTCTGCGGGGCTCGCTGTCCATTGCCCGGGCATGTCGTCTGACACGCCTGTCTCGTCGCAGTTGGTACCGGCCTCCTGAGTTCGACACTTTAATCCTGTGCTTTTGACACGAACGCCTTTATTCATGCGGGTTTTTAATTAATTTAATGCAATTATTTGTAATGGCACGTTTTAATAAAAAAACATTGTATTAAATATTAA
>NZ_BMYS01000028.1 GCF_014652395.1 Advenella faeciporci | reverse complement strand
GAGGCGATAGCCACTCTGGCCGGATAGATACGCTTGGACTAATTTGATTTTGAACGGCAAATCATATTTTGTCATTGAAAAGACCCCTAAAAGTTGAATGGGTGTCCAACTTTTTGGGGTCAGTTCACTCCTGCGTGGGAACCGCTTCGTGTCTCCTGCGTGGGAACCGGGTTTGCGCACTTCTTACCCCAGCAAAACCTCAATCAACCCTCGCGTAGATGCATCCAGCCCGTCCATCTCACCGCCTTCACCATTCAATATCGGCAGTAGCTGGTTGGCAATTTCCTTGCCTTTTTCCACGCCCCACTGGTCAAACGGGTTGATGTTCCACAGGACCGATTGTACAAACACCTTATGCTCATACATCGCGATCAGCATGCCCAGGCTGTACGGGTTGAGTTCGTTTAATAAAATCGTGCTGCTGGGCTGGTTGCCTTCATATTGCTTGTAAGCGGGTAATGATTCAACGACATCGGCCCCCAGCGCCTGGTTGCCAAATGCCAGCAATCGGGACTGGGCCAGGCAATTGGACAGGGCCAGGTGGTGCTGTTCCACCAGGGCCCCGGCATTTTCGGCATAGGTAAACTGGTTGGCGTTATAGCGCTTGACGGGGGCAATAAAATCGCAACTGACCGCATGCGTTCCCTGGTGCAGCAATTGGTAAAACGCATGCTGGGCATTCGGACCCACTTCGCCCCAAACAATCGGGCAGGTGTCCAGACTAACCGCCTGGCCGTCTCGCTGAATGGATTTGCCATTCGATTCCATCTCCAGTTGCTGCAGGTAAGCGGAAAAATACTTCAGCCTGCCATCATAAGGCAGCATGGCATGGGTCTGGATATCCAGGAAATTATTATTCCATGCGCCAATCAGGCCCATTAATACGGGAATGTTTTGCGCGAAAGGCGCGGTTTGGAAATGCCGGTCTATCGAATGGGCACCCGCCAGAAACTGCCGGAAGCCTTCCACCCCAATGGTTAGGGCAATCGGCAAGCCAATGCACGACCATAAAGAATAGCGTCCACCCACCCAATCCCACAGCAGGAACTGGTTTTCGGGAGCAATGCCCCAGGCGGTCATTTTTTCGGGTTTAGTGGAAACGCCCACAAAATGGTGTCGCAACACCTGGGTATATTGTCCCAGGGCTTTTTCCAGCCATAAACGCACGGTTTGTGCATTGGACAGGGTATCTATGGTGCTGAATGACTTGGAAGAAATAATGAACAGGGTGGTTTCAGGGCGTAGCCGGTGCAGCAGTTCAGACAGCTGGCTGCCGTCCATGGTGGAGACGAAATGCATGTTTAGCGGCTTTACGGTTGTCTGCCTGAAATCGGCCAGGGCATGTGAAGCCATTAAAGGCCCCAGGTCTGAGCCGCCCACGCCGATATTGACGACATCCTGGATGACTTCACCGGTAGCACCCCGGTATTGGCCCGCATGAATCTTTTCAACCAGGGCAAACATGCGCTGCAATTGCTCATGTACCTGCTGCGCCAGCGCCGGATGGCTGGCATCATTTTGGGGCAGGCGCAAGGCCCAGTGCATCACACTGCGCTGCTCGGTGTAATTAATGGCTTCTTCAGAAAACAGCCGTCTGATCCAGCCCGCCAAATCCTGCGCATGGGCAAAATCAATCAAACGGCTCAGTATTTTCTGATCAAGGCGGTGTTTGCTGAAATCATATACAACCTCATCAAACCGCACATGAAAACGCGCGAAACGTTCTGCATCCAGGGCAAACAAATCCTTCAAATGAACCGACTGGAACTGCTGGCCGGCTTCGGTTAAACCGGCCAGCACGGATTGGGTATCGTTTAGTGGCAAACGTTGAATACGGTGACTCATTATCTTCCTACCCCCATATAGGCAAAGCCCTGCGCCTTGACATACTCGGGGTCATAAATATTGCGGCCATCCAGCACCAGGGGATGCTGCATATGCTGAAGCAGATTCTTGTAATCGGGGCTCCAGTACTGTTTCCAGGCGGTTAGCAAACACAGGGCATGCGCATTCTTGACGGCTTCATATTGATCGTTGCATAACACCAAATCATCGCGCTGGCCATAAAGGGCCGCAATTTCAGGCAGGGCCTGCGGGTCGTGCAGTTTTACCTTGACGTCCTGGGCCCACAAGGCCTTTAGCATGACATGAACCGGTGACTGCTGCACATTGGATGTGTTTTCTTTAAACGAAGCGCCCCAAATGGCCACCGTTTTACCGGCCAGATCACCGTGATAATAATTCCACAGTTTTCTGAACAGCAACTCTTTTTGCTGCTCGTTAATGTCCCAGACCTGTGCCAGCAGGCGGCTTTTTACCCCAGTGTCAGACACTGTATCGGACAGCGTTAAAATATCGTGAGAGAAATTGTCTCCGCCAAAACCGGCACCCGGGTATAAATACGCGGCGCCAATACGGCTGTCTGCCGCCATGCCCTGGCGAACATGGGAAATATCGATGCCCAGCTTTTCAGCGACAACGGCCAGGTCATTCATATAGCTAATGCGGGTAGCCAACATGCCTGAAATGCTTAACTTGGTGAATTCGGCATCCAGCACGGGCATGAACAAATACTGCTGCTCGCGGGGGAACAGCGGACGTAAAAATTCACGCACTTTTTTCTGTACGGTTGCCTCGGTACAGCCCACAATCAGCTGCGTTACCTGCGAGAAACTGTTCAGTGCCTTGCCTTCCTGAATGATATCGGGCAGATAAATCCAGTCATCAACGGGTAACACCTGTCTAAGCCGACTGGTACCATGAAGGCCTAAGGTGGAAGCGTTAATCATGAGCTTGGGATGAATGACTGTGCGCTGCGCCAGCTCATGCAACAGCGCCAGACCGGCCGCCTCTTCTGCCGGACTGAAACTGAAAAAATACACATCGATATCCAGTGGCAGGGCAGACAACTCACTACACGCCAGAAAACCGCTGGCAAACTGCTTTTCCAGCAAGCGGTTAACGCTTTCATCAGGGAAATGCTGCCTGAACAGCTCATATTGCCTGGCATCACACCAAAACACCTGATGTCCGCACTCGGCCAGCAGGGCCGCCATCACCCCGGCGTAAAGCGTTTTTCCGAAAATGGCCACTTTCATTGGTTCTTCCTGTTCCAGTCCTGTTAGGGATTAAGCGCCTAGATTGCCAGCGCTTTAATCAGGCTTTTGAAGTCTTCACCCAAAGCAGGGTGCGCCACGCCGTAATGCAACACCGCTTTCAAATAACCCAGCTTGCTGCCGCAATCAAAGGTTTGCCCTTTCATGCGATAGGCCTCAACGGTTTCTTCTTTTTGCAACAGGGCAATCGCGTCGGTCAGCTGGATTTCATTGCCGGCCCCTTTGGGGGTAACAGCCAGCAATTGCATGATGCGCGCCGGCAATACATAGCGCCCCACCACAGACAGGTTTGAAGGTGCCGAACCTACGGGGGGCTTTTCAATAATGCCCTGCATGGCAATGCTTTCCCCTTCGGCAGGGGTACTGGCAACATCCACAATCCCGTACTGGTCCACCATATCCTGGGGCACCGACTCGACCATAATCTGCGCAGCCGCAGATTGGCCAAAGCGTTGAATCATTAAAGACAGGTCATTCTTGCCAGACGCATTTTTAACCAGTACATCGGGCAACAGCACGGCAAACGGCTCATTGCCGGTAACCGCCCGGGCGCATAAAACCGCATGTCCCAGGCCCAGTGGCTGGGGCTGGCGCACGCTGATCACGCTTACATTGGGCGGCAGAATGTCCGTGATCTCCTTCAGGATATCAAACTTTTTCTTCTGTTCCAGTGTGGTTTCAAGCTCAAAATTGCGGTCGAAATAATTTTCAATAGAGGCTTTGGCCGAATGGGTGACCAGAATAATCTGTTCAATCCCCGCTTCAACCGCTTCCTTAACCACATATTCAATGGCGGGGCGGTCTACCACCGTGACCATTTCCTTTGGAATGGATTTACTGGCAGGAAGAAAACGGGTACCTAAACCGGCAACGGGAAGAATGGCTTTTTTAATCATGAAGGTTTTTATTGGGTTGAATTTGACTATGTTGTTGGTATGTGTTTGCTTATGTTTTTGGTATGCGTAAATGGTTTTGGTATTGGGCTATGGGTTGTTTGTTGTTGTATCAATGATAATACCGTGTCTTTACAGACGTTTGTCAGGGTTTGTTTGATTTTAACTGGATTTTTGCGCTTCATTGGGTAAAACAACAAATGGGAAGCTTCTGTTGGTTTTTTTCTGGCTCCCATGCTCCTGCGTGGGAGCCTTAATCTGCGTGGGAACCTTAATTTCAACATCGGGAAATGTGCGTTACCACGCGGGAGCGTGGGAACGAGTGCGAGAGCACGTACGCCAACATGAACGCCAGATGAACAAGCCGTTCAGAACAGGTTCAAGCTGCTAACACTACACTGGCTTCAATCAATCAATTTTGTATTTGCAATATCAGGAAATGCCAGTTCCCACGCTCCCGCGTGGGAATGCATACCGTAACATAACATCAGGAAATCAGTACCATGCCCAACTTACGTTCAAACATCCTCAACAGCCTGGCATTCACCACTTTGGTGCTGACAGGTTCACTCATGTTCCAGAGTGCGCACGCAGCCGACACTACGCCGCAGGCGCAGCTTCAGCACTGGAGCACGCAAGCCGGAGCCGCTGGCAGTTCAGAAAGCGGGAAAATATTTTTCAACCAGAAACATGGTAAGGAATGGTCTTGCGCCTCTTGTCACGGTGCCCCACCGGTAAAAACAGGTACCCATGCCAATACTGGCAAAAGCATTCCGCCTCTGGCGCCGGCCGCCAACGACAAGGCGTTTACCGATACGGCCAAAATCAACAAATGGTTTCGTCGCAACTGCAAGGATGTGCTTAGCCGGGAATGCACCGCAGCTGAAAAGGCCGATGTGATTGCCTATCTGATAAGTCTGAAACCGTAATTTTACCCTTGGAACCTGATGGAGCCACCTGATGAAAACCGTCAACCCGCTTAAATTCATGTTGATGTCTTCAGCACTTTGCCTGACTGCGATGTCCAGTGCCATGGCTGATAGCGACCAATTAATGCCCATTCAAACCCCCCAGTCTTACAGGCAAGAATGTGCTGCCTGTCATATTGCCTATCCCCCCGGCCTGCTGCCCCAAAGTTCATGGCGGCAAATGATGGGAAACCTGGAGGACCACTATGGTACGGATGCGTCGCTTGATGATGAAACCGTTAAGCAACTGACCCTGTGGCTGGAAAGTCAGGCAGGCACTTACAAACGGGTGGCCGAAGCACCACCCGAAAACAGGATTACCCGCTCAAAATGGTTTGTACGTAAACACAGGGAAATACGGCCCGATGTATGGCGACTGGACAGTGTAAAAAGTGCGGCCAATTGTGCCGCCTGCCATACCGGTGCTGAAAGAGGCAGTTTTGATGATGACAACCTGAAGTTTCCGGCCGGACTGGACAGCCGTTCCCGTCGTGCCTGGAATGATTAATTAAAGGACATGAGCGTATTATGCAAACCCTTTCATCTTCTCATGGCAACCAGGCCACTCACCGGCCAACCCGGCGCGTTAGCGATGCGCCCACCCGCATGTTTCACTGGCTGTTTGCCGCCAGTTTCCTGATTGCCTACCTGACGGCCGAAGGCGAGCAATGGCGGCTGTTGCACGTTACCTCGGGCTACACCATGGCAGGGCTGCTGGTTTTCCGGATTGTGTACGGCCTGTTTGGCCCACGGCAAGTCAGCCTGAAATCGTTGTGGAATAAAGTGTCCAATGCGCCCCAGTGGCTGCGTAGCGCAATAGGCAGTCCGTCTGTGGCAGGCATGAACTGGCGGCAAGGCCAGAACATGCTGATGGCGTTGGCGATTATCCTGTTACTGCTGATGACCATTCCCCTAACACTAAGTGGCTATGGCACCTATAACGATTGGAGCGATTTTCTGGGGGGTGAATGGCTGGAAGAATTGCATGAGTTTTTGGGCGAAGCGTTTCTGATGGTGGTTTTGACGCATTTGGGCCTGATTATTGGTTTGAGTTTTTTGCGTCGAAAAAACCAGGCCAGCCCCATGCTGACTGGCAGGGTTGAGGGCGCCGGACCGGATCTGGTTAAAAACAACCGCGGCTGGCTGGCCATCCTGATACTGGCAACCGTATTGGCCTACGGCACCTTTGAATGGCAACAATCACCCAACGGCCTGGTTTCGCCCGGTGCAATCAGCAGTATTGGCGAGGGGCATGATGATTTTTAGTAACTAGGGCATGATGACAGTATTGGTCCTTTGACCGTTTTTACCTTGCCGTCTTTTTTATCCTTTGCATCAACCCTTACCTTAAGTCCATTTTTCATCATGTCTTTCAGGGTGTCATCGCCGCACATGACCCGTCGCATTTGGTCAATGGGTGACATGATTGCCGTTTGCGGGTAGGCGTCCAGGTCTCTTCGCATGGTAAAAACCTGTACCGGGCCTTCCTTGCCTTTATAAGAAAGCTCCCAGCCTTTGGGGGTGGACATGGTTTCCATATAAAACGCGGCAATCAGTGGTCCCGAGAATGTTTCGGCAAAAGCCGTGGTCGTGGTTGCAGTCGCAGCCAGTAAGCAGGCAACTAGATATTTCTTCATGATGAATTTCCTTAGGGGGTGTCGTTTTCCTGGTTTCCATGCTCCTGCGTGGAAACGAGTATGAGTTTCCTTATGGGGTATCGTTTCGGCATAGTATATGCAAAACCATTAAAAATGCCAGCGTAATTTGCAATTGGTGTTTGTTGGGTTACTCGTTACCACGCGGGAGCGTGGGAACTGGTATGAGTGTGCAGTAGTTCCTGATTCCCAAGCGGCGCGTAAAAGGTTGCTACGGGGTGACAACTATCTTATCAAGGGAGGTTAGTGTTAACCCTGTATTCAAAATCCAACTATCAATATAAATACTTGATTTTTATGCTGAATAGTTAACTTATATCTTAAAGGTATGGATCCGGATCTTTATGGTATTAGACGTGTTTGGGAAAACACTACTAAGCTTGTCCCTCAGTTTTAAATCAAAAACATTTCTCATGGAAATAAACATAAGTATTAAGGATTAAAGGTGAGTAATGAGATTCGCTAATAAGGTAGTGATTGTAACTGGTGCTGCTCAGGGTATTGGTGAAGGTGTAGCAACAAGAGTTTCGCAAGAAGGCGGCACAACGGTGCTGGTAGACCGCTCATCTCTTGTTAAAGACGTGGCTGAAAAAATCAAGAATAACGACAGCAATGCAAAAGTTTCCTGGGTCGAAGCCGATCTGGAGACCTACGAAGGGGCAGAAAAGATGGCGGCTCATGCGATTGAGCATTATGGCCAAATCGATATTCTTTTCAATAACGTTGGCGGAACAATCTGGACAAGACCCTTCGAAAAATATGAGCCTTCGCACATTGTGGATGAAGTAAACCGGTCTTTATTTCCAACGCTCTGGTGCTGCCGTGCGGTACTGCCTTACATGGTGGAAAAAAAGCGCGGGGTTATTGTGAACGTTTCTTCTATCGCCACCCGAAGTATCTATCGTGTTCCTTATGCGGCGGCCAAAGGTGGCGTGAATGCTTTAACAGCATCCCTGGCCATGGAGGTTGCCCCTAAAGGCGTTCGTGTGGTGGCTGTTGCTGTTGGCGGCACAGAGGCGCCTGCACGTCGCATACCAAGGAATCCATTGGGTAATCCATCAGATCTTGCCGAGCAGGATCAGATTTGGTATCAGGAAATCATAGAACAAACAAAAGACAGTACCTATTTTGGCCGTTACGGAACCATCGATGAGATGGTTGCCCCGCTGTTATTTATGGCTTCAGATGAGGCTTCATACATTACAGGATCGGTGCTGCCTTCTGGTGGTGGCGATCAGGGCTAAAAAAGCACCAAGCATGTTCATGCGATAAATATCAAATTTTAAAATAAACACAAAAGGATAGACAAGATGGAAAACTACACAGGCTTTGACAGGGTTCTGCTTAAGGTTTTAAAAATACCTGGTGCATTGATGATTGTGCCTTTATTTCTTGGCGTCATATTCAATACTTTCGCACCTGAAGTATTGAATATTGGCAGCTTTACAACCGCACTGTTCAAGAATGGGCTGGCTGTTTTAATCGGGCTTTTCTTTCTGTCCGTAGGTTCTCAAATCAGTTTTCGCTCGGCGCTGCCCTCTGTGGAAAAGGGAATCGTTTTACTTGTGGCAAAATTTGGCATAGCCGTCATTTTCGGACTTGGCGTTGCTTTTTTTGCTCCGGATGGCGTGCTGTTTGGTTTGCTTCCACTGGCTATTATTGCCGGGATGTCCAACTCAAACGGTTCACTGTATGTAGCCCTGACCAGCCAGTTTGGCAACAAGACAGATAAGGGGGCCATTTCCATTCTGTCGATCAATGATGGTCCTTTCCTTACCCTGGTGGCATTGGGCGTTGCCGGTCTTGCCGCTTTCCCCCTGATGGCTCTTTTTGCCGCTATTTTCCCAATGATCTTTGGATTCATTCTTGGAAACAGCAGTACGATAGCACGTAATTTTTTAGCTCCCGGTGAAAAACTCATTATTCCATTTGCCGCTTTTGCGATTGGAGCAGGTATTAATCTGGAGGTGTTGCTGGGCCAAGGAGCCATTGGGGTTTTATTGGGCATTGCAACGGCAGTGATCTCGGGTGGTGCCGCGATTATTTCCCTGTATATCTGGCATGTGGTTCGCCGTCACCCCAAACCCTCCAGAAACATGGTTTCTGCCGCCTCTGAAGCAAGTGTTGCGGGTAATGCGATTGCGACACCTGCTGTTGTTGCCTCTTTGGACCCCACTTACTTGGCAGTGCAAGATGCCGCAACAGCACAGATTGCCGCAGCCGTAGTGACTACCGCCTTCGTTCTTCCGTTTTTTGTAGCCTGGTTTGCGGGCTGGCAAAAACGCAATGGCATTACGCCGGAAAATGAAGAAGCGCTGTATGAGGTGGAACAGACGAATGAGGAAGTTGGCTACGAGATAAAACCAGCTACCAAGTAATTGTGTGAGGTTGTTGCTTGTTCCCATGCGGGAGCATGGGAACAAGTATGTTGTCATGGCTAATTGCGGGTTTCGTGTCATGCCACCCGGCGCTTTAATTGACCTTTCATGATCATACGTTCAGGGACAGTGAGGTATGGAATTTTGGCCTTTTTTATGCCCGGATGTAAGTCCAGCCGGATTGCTGCATGAGAACCAGTTCAAGAATTGCAGGGCTTTGCAATAAAGTAAGGGGGGTGCGTAATTCCCTGTTTAACTTTGCCAGTGTATTTGGACAGACCCAAGTCATCATGTCTGTATCGGCTTCTACAGTATCCAAAGCGGTGGTGACAGCTTCGGCATTAACAATGATGCGTATTTCAGCATCAGGCGTTGCTTTTTTCAGGTTACGGGCATTATTGCGCGCACGTTGCAACGCATTGCCTGTTGGCGCGTGCAAAATGACTTTCAATTTATGGGCCGGTTGATTGTTAGGCATTGAACTATTTACCTCTTGGTTTTTTATACATTTTATTTGGAACAGATATAAAAAACATAATTTTCCACAAAGTGTTGATTGCGGAACAGTTATGTTTTAATTGACCATGGTTTGGAACTTATTTTACAGTTTCCTGGCTCCCATGCTCCTGCGTGGGAGCCCTCTCTGGCAGGATAGTTGACATACATGAAGTCTCGGACAACTGGTTTGACACAGGGTGTCCTTCTGACTTGGCTTGTTTAAGCCAATTATAAAGGGTTGCCTGCCAGAGGGGGAAGTGGGTCAGCCACGCCAATGGTTTTTTGAATGATTGCGCATAGCTCTTCAAAAATGGGGGGAGTACCAAAATATCTCATGAATCACTGAGATACTTACCACCCAGTGAATTTAAACGACAGTTGGTAGCAGAAGTCTATAGTTACGAACTGTGCGCTTGACGGTAAGCTTACGTATGAACTATTGGAACTTGCTGCCTGCAAAATAGAAATTGATCCTCAATTTGCTCCTGATTTTCAGTCCTTTAAGCGTAAAACACTAATCAGTGTGGAATCAAAAATTAATATTATTAAAAACTCGGTTTTTCAGGCAGGTTTGCCTCTTGAAGCTGAACTGTTGGACCTTGTGTATCAAGATCATGATGCTTTGGGACATGATGCTGAAGCCAAAAGCTTGGGTATACTTAAATCCCGTATTCATCCTGATATTTATATGAATGAGCTTTTGACCGGAATGAGGGTTATTCATCAGGTTTTGCCATACATTATGAAAAAATTGGATATTTATGATGATTTTCGGCTTGATAAGTCTGAGTTTTAATCAATATCGGTGGAAATGGGGATGGCCAGCATTTTAGAGGTGTTTTTTTATTAAAACTCAGTCGTGGTGTTGGTGAGTCTCCTGATCGTCAGGGCGCAGCGTTGGTCAATGAGGGCTTTGATTCGTTCAACTATGGTATTGTTGGAAAAATTGTAGTTTGGATTGGATTGGAGCTTGCGCGCTGTATCTGGCAGTGATTTTGCCAGCGCCAGAATGCGTTGTTTGGTTTGTGCTTTGCTTATACCCACGCTGTCTGCAAATTGATCCCAATGCCGGGCCTGGACTTCACTAAACTTGTACTTGCTACCTATTTTCATTGCCATCTTTGGTGTCAATGCTGGATATATGGCGGTTGATAGCGTATCGTAGAGCGGTGCCAGAACAGGACTTTTGTCACTGTACAGTAAAGAGAAATTCTTGGCGTGCGCATCATGATTGCCGATCAGGGTATTGAAAATCATATAGTCGAGTAAACGCAAAACTTGAGGAGCGCTGGGGCGCGTTGATTGTCGTACCAATTCAAAACATTGGATAAAACCGGGCCCACCTTCATTTTGGTATTTTATTTCGGGTACTACGCCAAGTGCCTGGCAGAAGTCTTCTTGATGAACGCGTAATCGATGACCTTGTGCATTGATGAGTCGATCGTAACGCTCAACAAGCAGAAATGAACGATTCAAAACGAAGTGAATCTTTGATTTTGCCGGCTTAAGCTGCATCGTCTCAGCCAGTGTCATGCAAAAACCTTCGTTGATGACACTGTCTTCAACGGCGTTGATAGCTGGTTTCAGGATATGAGAGCTTGGTGTGCCATTCAGAGGCAGGCCTATGCGGTTTCCATCGAAAACTACAGGTAATTTGTCTTGAGCACCAGCTAGGGAGAGGCGCAAACCGTCTTTTCCAGCCAACATGGGGCGATGTGGAAGTTCTTCCAGAAGAGCCAGCACTTCCTTGTCGTTCAGCCATTGAACCTCATTGTTATGCTTAGGTACAGGCAAAACCTGTCCGGGTTCAAGGAACGTTACGGCACCAGCACATTCGCCACCAATATAATCTAGCAGTGCAAAATCGTTTTGGCTAGAAACCTGGAACTGCTGTGCAATCAGATGGCGCATTTTCCCTTCAGGAAGAAGGCCGGCAAAGAAAGGGCGTGTTTTCAAGTCGTTGAACGATTCTGCTTGCAAAGGAAGTGATGCGGACAAGGCAACAGCATCAGAATGCGTCAGCCAATTGGGTGCATAAGAAAAACTCAGGCGTCCATTGAGTAGTTGCAGGGTACCAATATGATCGGCGTAAAGCCAGACCTCCAGCTCATGTGTCATTGTTACCGCCCTCAATTTGGTGGTGGGTGGTTATGGGGGGTAATCCGTTCAATTGAATTTCTCCCCCAAGGGCGTCAATAACCCGTAATACGTTTTCCAGTCGCACGGTGGGCTTGCCCGCTTCCAGCTCGACAATGAAACGTACACCAACCCCGGCTGCCAATGCTAACTGGGGTTGTGTTAAACCAAGTTGCTTGCGCGCAGTACGCAGCGCATGGCCGAGTTGTTGGGGTGAGTGTATTAATATCATGGCTTATTTAGTTTCCCGTTCGGGAAATTATTAAGCATAATTGGATTTTGTGCAAGCTATATTTCCCGAACAGGAAATAAATGGAGTTATGTAGTCTTTTGATATATGAATTTCCCGATCGGGGAATTATGAGGTATTTGAAATGGATTTTCATTCAGGAGGGGTGTTAATTTTCTGGTTCCCACGCTGTGAACTGACTCCAAACGCTACTGACAAATAAGGGTTTTTGATAGTTGCATGAATGCCGGGGCTCAAGTATTTCTTGGCTATTTTTCTGTTGATTCTTAGGAATGCCGGTATGGTCCCCAGTGTTGATTTGCGAAAAATGCAGCAATTTCTTGCTGCAAGCTTGGTAAACATGCCCGCCAAACATGTGAAAAGCAAAATTTTAGATTACGACTATTGCAACGAAATAGCTTGAATCAAAACATCCTCCTTGAGATTTGTTATTTTTTATGATTTAATTGGGGATAAATTTATCATTAAACAATAAAATCAACAAATTTTTGTTTATTTTATTGTTTCGCAATAAATAAATGGTGGATTTAGTTAAATTTACAAGCAAGGTAAACCTATGTTGCGAAGACTACGACTCAAGAATTTTTATTCCATAAAAGAGGAATTGGAAGTTTCTTTGCTGCTGAATGCGAAAACACCCGTGGATTTTCGTTCTATGCCTACGCTTGACGAGAAAAAGGCAAGCAAGGTTTTGGCTTTTGTGGGTGCCAATGCAAGCGGTAAAACAAATATACTTAAATCTTTGGCGTTTTTGGACTGGTTTGTCGGTGACTCTTTCATGAGATTGGGTCCTGATGAGGAAATTCCTGTTTCCCCACATTTTTCAAACCCTCATGAACCGGTGGAAATGGAAGCCGAATTTGAAATAGATGAAAATATTTGGGAATATCGTTTGGTATTGACGAAGCAACAAGTGTTGCACGAGTCTTTATACCGGAAAGGTTATCGTTTCGTTTATGTTTTTAAACGGGATTGGGATGAGGCTGGTCAAAAATATCAAATCAAACTGAAAGAAGAGGACTTTGATTTCGATAAAAAAGAGGCAGAAAAGGTAAGAAAAAACGCTTCGTTAATTGCTACAGCCGCACAATATAACCAGCCTCTTGCCTTGCGGTTTTCTCGATTAAATATTGAAACTAACCTGACAATGCTGGGTAAATACAATTTTAATGCTTCAACCCAGTTGGTAAATGCTGCCGTCCTTTTTCATCAGCAAAAGGAAATTAAAGATCAAATGAGTCGCTTGCTTTCCCAGTGGGATTTGGGTTTGTCGGGTGTGACGATTAAAGAACACAAGGTGACTGATGCCGATGGAAAGAAAGAAACCATATATTTGCCATTTGGCCGGCATCGTATAGCAGGTAAAGATTACGAGTTGATATTGTTGGAAGAGTCTGGCGGTACCAAATCCGCTTTTGTGTTGCTGGGCAAAGTTCTGCCTATTCTGAAAGTTGGTGGCCTGGCCGTGATTGATGAACTGGAAAGCGATCTGCACCCGCATATGCTGGCAGCTATCCTGGAGTTGTTTTTTTCACCTATTACAAATCCGTATAATGCCCAAATCATTTTTTCAACGCACAGTCATGAAATTTTGAATATGCTGCATAAAGAGCAAATTATATTGGTTGAAAAGAACAAGGATTTAAATACCGATGCCTGGCGTTTGGACGATATAGAGGGCGTACGTTCGGATGATAATTTTTATGCCAAGTATATGGCCGGTGCTTATGGTGGCGTGCCGGAGATATAGCAATGGGAAAAAAAATCCAGCAAAGAAAAACGTTGTTAGTGGTCGGAGAGGGTGAGACTGAATGCGCCTTTTTAACCTATTTGAAACGTGTATACCGTCAAGGGAAAAATACCGTCAAGGTAACTGTTAAAAATGCACATGGCAAAGGGCCTGAGCATGTTTTTGACCATGCACAACGCTGCTGCAGAACGGCTGATTATGATAAAGTTGCCGTTGTTATGGATACGGATATACCTTGGCCTCAAGAGCTTGTAACACAGGCAAAACAACAGGGAGTCGTTTTGATAGGAAACAAACCTTGCGTAGAAGGGCTGTTCCTTGAATTGCTGAGTAAACCTGTTCCTGTTCTTTCCGCTGCATGTAAAACCAAAATCAAACAGGTTTTAAAGAAGAAAAACTTCTTGAACCCGGAAGATTATGGGAACTGGTGTACAAAAGTATTGCTTGAAGATCCAAAATTCAATGAGCAGCCTTTGGGTAATTTGATAAAATTATATCAAGGTCGGTAATTATCATTCAGTCGGTCATAGTGAACGGATTGAACTGATACAAGCCAGCACAATCGTATCAACAAGGTCACCCCCCCAGCACCACCTCAATCAACCCCCGGGTAGAGCCATCCAGCCCGGAAACCTCTTTTTCTTCCCCGTTCAGCAAAGGCAGCAATTGGTAGAAAGCGTGCTGGGCGTTGGGGCCCACTTCACCCCAAATAATGGGGCAGGTATCCAGACTGACTTCCTGCCCATTACGCTGCACACACTTGCCGTTGGATTCCATTTCCAGCTGTTGCAGGTAAGAAGCAAAATATTTCAGGCGCCCGTCATAGGGCAATACGGCATGGGTCTGGATATCCAGGAAATTATTGTTCCATGCGCCAATCAGGCCCATCAGTACCGGAATGTTGCGGTTGAAAGGGGCGGTTTGGAAATGGCGGTCCATGGCATGGGCGCCGGCCAGGAATTGTTTGAAGCCTTCCACTCCCACCGTCAAGGCAATGGGCAGGCCAATGCATGACCATAATGAATAGCGTCCGCCCACCCAGTCCCACAGCAGGAACTGGTTTTCGGGGGCAATGCCCCAGGCGGTCATTTTTTCGGGTTTGGTGGATACCCCCACAAAATGGTGTTTCAGTACCTGCGGATATTGCCCCAGGGTTTTTTCCAGCCACAAGCGTACGGTTTGCGCATTGGATAGCGTATCAATCGTGCTGAACGACTTGGAGGAAATAATGAACAGTGTGGTTTCGGGGCGCAGCCGGTGCAGCAGCTCGGACAGCTGGCTGCCATCGATGGTGGAAACGAAATGCAGGTTCAGGGGCTTGACCGTGGCCTGTTTGAAATCGGCCAGTGCATGAGAGACCATGAGCGGGCCCAGGTCTGAACCGCCCACGCCAATATTCACCACGTCCTGGATTACTTCGCCGGTAGCGCCCCGGTATTGCCCTGCATGGATTTTTTTCTACCAATGCAAACAGTCGCTGCAGCTGTTCGTGTACCTGTCGAGCCAGGGCAGGGAAGCTGTTTTGTTCGGGCAGGCGCAGTGCCCAGTGCATCACGCTGCGCTGCTCGGTGTAATTGATGGGCTCTTCGGAAAACAGCCGCTTTATCCAGCCGGGCAAATCCCGGGCCTGGGCGAAATCAATCAAATTGCCCAGCACCTTGCGGTCCAGTCGGTGCTTGCTGTAATCAAACACCACCTGGTCAAACCGTACATGAAAATGTTCAAAGCGGTTGGCATCCTGTTCAAACAGTTCATTCAAATGCACCGATTTGAAATCTTTGCCGGTGGCAGCCAATTGTTGACGCTGTGGAACAGGTTTTTCAGGAAGGGGCCCTGCCGAGCAGCAAGTGCTTGACCGTTATCATCCATTCTTAATTGAAGATAGCAAGTCTATTATTTGCAAATAGCAAATTTGTATTTTATGTTGGCAGACGTCGATACTAATATTGATCCTTATCAAAATTGATGGGGTTGAATCGTGAAAAGGCGAAATTTTCTGTTGGCGACATCGGCAACGTTCATAACTGTGACCTCAGGAGTCTTTGGCAAGGCATGGGCTTCTGAAAACTCAAAAACGAAACTGGTCGTGGCTGATCAGAGCGAACTGATTCGCAACTTGTTGGAAGCAAGCGGGGAGAGTAAGAATATCGGTTTTGATCTGGAGCTCCCAAATTTTTCGGGTGGTCCTGCGATTTTAGAAGCCATTCGCGCTGGCGCGCTGGATATAGCCTATGTTGGAGACACGCCGCCGATTCAGGCTCGTGCAGCAGGCGTATTTCTGCCAATCATCGCCACGTTTACACGTGAACAAGCGCAATACCGGCTGGTGCGTCGGGATGGTGCGGAGATTAAGCAATTAAGTGACTTGCGTGGCAAGCGTGTCAGTTATATTGAAGGTTCCGGGCGGCAAGTCTTCTTGATCGAAGCGTTGAATCGTGCTGGGCTTGGTCTGAAAGATGTGGAATTAGTGAATTTGCGCGTAGCTGAACTGAGCGATGCTTTACGGGCCAATGCCGTGGATGTTGCCGTTCTCACAGAGCCTCATGTTACACGTTTGGCCAGACAGATTAATGCCACGCCTGTGCCTGATCCTCTTGAGCGTACGTTGCTACCTAGCACTTCTTATCTTTATGCTCGTCCAGAGGCTCTGGCGGACGCTGAAAAGGCCGATGCCATACGCCAGTTTATTGCGGCCTTCGTGCGTGCAGGAGTCTGGAGCAATGCGAATACCGAAGAATGGGGGCGCCATTACTACACGGGATTTCAACGCGTTGATGCCGAGAGTACTAAAGCTATCTTGTCTTCTCAGTCACCGCTGGTATTCCAGACCGCAGCGGAAGCTCAGGCGCATCACCAGAAACTGATCGACATACTTCATTCAGCGGGCACGTTGCCGCAGAGGTTTGATGCCTCAAGTTCGTTTGTAGACACTTACGATGGTGTCATCGTATCCAACAGATGAGCATACCTCGATAGGATTCTAATAATATGGCTGATGCAACTCTAATTACCCTCTTTCCCCGCACGGCAGAATATGCGGAGCATCCGGAGTCTGTTCAACCACAGGCGTCACGGCTGATTCCCAAGCGACTGCCGCAAGGCATGTTGCTGACGGGACCGGTGCTATTACTGCTGCTGTGGGAAGCTGCTTCCCGCCTGGGGATGCTCTCTCCCGATACGCTGACCGCGCCTTCACAAGCGATCGCGACAGGCTACCAGATGATAATGGACGGGTCTTTGCTGCCACACCTGCTGGCTTCCGCTGGGCGCGCTTACACAGGCCTGTTTCTTGGTGTGCTGGCGGGCGTCCTGCTTGCATTGCTGTCCGGCCTGACTACGGCAGGCGAAGTCTTGCTTGATGGCCTGGTGCAGATTAAGCGCGCCGTGCCTACTCTGGCGTTGATTCCTCTGGCGATTATCTGGCTTGGCATTGGAGAAACGATGAAGATTTTCCTGATTTTCACGGCGGTGCTGGTACCCATCTATATCAACATGCATGCTGCATTACGCGGGATTGATATTGGTCATGTGGAGTTGGCCCAAACTTTAGGGTTGTCGCGAAGCGAGTTCATTCGAAAAGTGGCATTGCCTGGAGCTTTGCCGGGATTCTTCGTCGGCTTGCGCATTGCAGTTTCACTGTGCTGGACAGCATTGGTAGTGCTGGAGTTAATCAATACCCAGACAGGCATCGGCTATTTAATGAATCGCGCACGGGATTGGGGACAAACAGACATCATTGTGGTCGGTATCATCATCTATGCGTTGTTGGGTTTGTTCTCTGATGCGATTGTTCGCGCGATCGAAAGACGTGTGCTTTCTTATCGTAAGTCGTTGGGGTCGTGATGAGGGAGCCGAATTTGCATGCTATCCAATTACACAGATTTTCTCGTGGTTTTGATAAAAAAACAATCCTGGATGCTATCGATCTGAGTATTCCGGCAGGACAATTCGTAGCATTGCTAGGCGAGTCGGGTTCAGGAAAAACCACGCTGCTGCGGGCTTTGGCCGGTCTGGATCAGGATGCCATCAGCAATGGCAGTGCTATTATCAATGGCACTGTTTCCGTGCTGTTTCAAGACTCACGCTTGCTGCCTTGGCTGAATGTGGAGGATAACCTCACGCTGGGATTGCATTCTGTACAGGCGAAAGCGTCGGTAAAGCAGATGCTGCAGAAAGTTGGCTTGGATGATAAGGCTAAGGTTTGGCCAAACACACTTTCTGGTGGGCAAAAACAAAGGGTTTCGTTAGCACGCTCACTGCTTCGGGAGCCGGATGTATTGCTGGCCGATGAACCTTTTGGCGCATTAGACGCGCTTACCCGTATGCGCATGCATGGCTTGCTGCTCCGTCTGGTTGAGCGCATTAAGCCAACAGTTATTCTGGTTACGCACGACGTTGATGAGTCGTTGTTGCTGGCGGATCGAATTTTAGTCCTAAAGGAAGGAAAGATTTCCGAAGATCATGCCGTGGCACTGGCGCATCCGCGTCGCCTCGACCACCCCTTGCTCATGGCCTTGCGTACACGGTTGTTGCAAAGCTTGGGCGTTGAAACCGAATTTCTTTGATAGGTATTTTCTGTATGAATCGACAATTGCATCTGAATCTTTTTCTCGCACCGCGGGGTCACCATGAAGGCGCATGGCGCCATCCTGGAACGAACCACAAGGCATTGACCGATCTTGATCTGTACGTTGAGGCTGCACGTATTGCAGAAACTGCGAAGTTCGATGCGGTGTTTCTTGCGGACAGTCTGGTAGGTCCGGAGAATGGGCAATCTATCTCTTCTGGTTTTTTGGAACCTCTTGTCCTGCTTGCCGCTTTGGCGGGGAAGACAGAGCACATTGGTTTGATAGGAACGGCATCGACCACCTATAGTCACGCCTACACTTTGGCCAGGCAATTTGCCTCGCTGGACCATATTTCAAAAGGTCGTGTAGGGTGGAATATCGTTACTTCATGGGCCCCGAAAGCAGGCCTTAACTATGGCCTGGCTAAGGATGTGGAACATGAAAACCGCTACCGGATTGCTGAGGAGTTTGTCACGGCGGTTGATGCGCTATGGCGTAGTTTCCCTAGCGATGCAATCCTTGATAATGTGGATTCAGGCCGGTTTCTTGATGGGCACCGGATCAAACCGGTGAATTTCAATGGCGAATTCGTACGTACACGTGGCCCGTTGAATGTGCCAAGTGGCCCGCAAGGGCGACCGGTCTACGTGCAGGCAGGGCAGTCAGAGGCAGGCAGGATTTTTGCAGCAAAGTGGGCGGAAGCAATTTTTACCGCGCATAGTTCCAAAGAGTCGGCACAGGCTTTTTATTCGGATGTAAAAAGTAAGGCACTCAGATTGGGGCGCAAGGCTGAAGATATTGTCGTGTTGCCAGGCATCAGTGCCGCAATTGGCTCAACCGAGTATGAAGCCAGACAAGTGTGGGAGGAACTGGATGAGCTGACCAACGTTGAGGTTGGGCTTGCCCGGCTGTCTGCCCGCTTTAGTGGTCACGATTTTTCTGGTGTACCGCTGGACAGGAAACTGGTACGTAATGATTTCCCAGATCCCAACCAGGTGGATGCCTCCAAGAGCCGCGTCATAGGCTATGTTGATACCAGTCTGCGTGAAGGGCTGACTTTGCGGCAGTTGCTCAAGCGTTTGGCGGGCGCGCGCGGCCACCTTTCTGTGGCGGGTACGCCGGAGCAGGTCGCAGACCTGATCGAAGACTGGTTCCGTAGCGGGGCAGCCGATGGGTTTAATGTTATGCCTCCAGTAATTAATCAGCAGTTCGAAATATTTACCAATGAGGTAGTGCCGATTCTACGTAAACGAGGTTTGTTCCGGGAGGAATATAAAGGAAAATCATTGCGCTCTCATTTCGGATTGGATTCCCTATTGAACTGAATCCCATGAATTCAGGTGCCCCGGATTTTGAAAATGTACTTTCGCTCATAATAGCCTTATGAGTACCAGTTCATGTGATAGTTATATCAATGGCCATTATTTTTGATTCCACTAAACTTGGAAACCAAAATTACGGCCATTTTCAATCATTCTTATTATCTTTATGGGGTCAGTTCTTCACATTCTCTCTTAACTTCGTGTCCAGAAAATCAAACTCTCTCAACCCTAAAGCTTGAACTGATGCCCAACTTTTGGGGCGCAGTTCACAGCATAGGAACGAGCAAATATATTGCTTTACGCTTACCTTGGACACGACAGACAATGCCATTGATACTTTGAGAGTCTGTATAATAAGTCAAATTATGGTTACACGACAGCCCTATATGGGCGGAGATCTTCAAAATGACAGAGCTTGTTGAAAGCCTCAACATTATCGGATTTCGAGGTTTTTCCGATTTGACTATCCCAACCTTTGGCAAAGTCAACCTTATTACTGGCAAAAACAATACAGGCAAGTCTTCTTTGCTTGAAGCCATCCGTATTCTTGTAACTCGCGGTTCTTTAGATACACTTCAAGCCATCTTAAATTACCGTGAAGAAACGAATGAGTTCTTGGACCCAGAACGGGAGCTGTTAGGAAGTGATTTTGGCCCTTATCGTAATTTATTCACGGGATTCCCTGATTTCAGTAACGGTACTGCCGGGTTTTCAATCAATGCTTCTGGCCAAATACCATCTAACATGGCATCGCTATCTATAAATGCAACATGGGCAATCAAACAAACTGATCCCAGTAGAGGAGTAATAATAGGCTTTGAATCAACTACGCCAGATCTGTTTGGTGACTTAAACGGAATGCCCGCTCTGGAAATAACAACTGGCAATCGACATCGTTTATTTCCATTAATAGATATATCAAGTTTAGCCAGGCGCTCCATAGGTTTAAACTCATTTAGAGAGGATACATCCGAAACAATTCGCTGTATTTACCTTGACCCTTTCAGCTCTAGAACCACTGGGCAATTAGGCATATTATGGGATGCAATTGCATTAACAAATGCACAAGATGAAGTTGTCAAAGCATTGCAACTGATTTCTCCTGGCATTCAAGGGGTATCAATGGTTGGTAGCGGTGCATCACGCAGCCGTCCTCGTACAGCCATCGTTAAAAGTGATAATTTTGAATCCCCTGTTCCATTGCGCACGTTTGGCGATGGTGTGAATCGTCTGTTTGGTATTATTCTTTCTTTATGTAATGCAAAAAATGGCGTTCTTTTAATTGATGAGTTTGAAAATGGCCTACATCATTCTGTCCAAACCTCTATCTGGAAAACCATTTTCCGTTTGGCAAGCGACTTGAATATTCAAGTATTCACCACTACGCATAGCAGTGATTGTATACGCGCTTTCCAGGAAGCTGCCACCGATAGCCCGCAAGATGGTGTGTTAATTCGTTTAACACGAAAAAACGATAAAGTATTACCAACAATTTTCCAGGAAAAAGAACTGGAGATTGCTACCCTGCATGAGATTGAGGTACGTTGATATGGCAGAAAAGAAAGTTCTGCTGGTAGAGGGCAAAGATGATGAATATGTGGTTAAAAATATCTGTGGTCGTTTCAGGATTGGAAAAATAGACGCTATTACGCCGACTGAAGGGATAGAAGAATTGTTAAAAATATTACCTGTTAAGCTTCTGGAAAGTGATATTTCTGTACTTGGCATGATTATAGATGCTGATACAGATTTACAGGCAAGATGGGATTCTATTACCCTGAAGTTGATAACAGCAGGTTATTTGAATGTCAAAGAGAAGCCTGACGAAAACGGAACTATTCTTATGCCGCCACTTGATAGTTTATTGCCAAAGGTTGGTATCTGGATAATGCCAAATAATAAACTTTCAGGTATGTTGGAAGATTTTCTGCAGTTTTTGATTCCAGAAAAAGATGTTATCTATCGGCATGCCAAGGAATCCATTACAGCACTACCCGAAAAAAGGTTTAGTAAGGCACATGGTTCTAAAGTGCTCATGCATACATGGCTTGCATGGCAGCAAGAACCTGGCAAGCCTTATGGTCAGGCAATTACTGCCCGTTATTTAGATACAGATTTACCATTAGGCCAGACATTTGCTTCCTGGTTGCGCAACACTTTTTTCGATAATGTAAATGATTCGTAAGCATTCGCCCAATACCGTCTTGACAGGTGCTGGATTAAGTAGCGGTTTTTACAGCTGCACTCGCCAGGGCAATAATTCGTCCATCCGGTTAACCGGATAGTCGGCAATCACCGACAGCACATGGCGCAGGTAGGCTTCTGGATTGATACCGTTGAGTTTGGCGGTCTCCAGTAAACTGTAGAGCGTGGCCGCCCGTTCTCCGCCCGCATCCGAACCCAGGAATAAATAATTTTTGCGACCAATTGCCACACCACGTAATGCCCGTTCTGCTGCGTTATTGTCGATCTCTAGTAAGCGTTCGGCCATCTCATCTTGACAGCGGTTTTCTTTAACCTGTTTTTTTACATTGCTGTCTGTGGTTGCCAATTATGCGGCAACAGTTCAGCAATACGGCTGGCGGGCTGAGTGGGCAAGCGT
>NZ_BMYS01000027.1 GCF_014652395.1 Advenella faeciporci | reverse complement strand
TTCTTCCACCTGAAACGCTTCGATAATATCGAACAGCTGGAGGCGGGCATTGAGCAATACATTCACTACTACAATCACGAACGTATCAAGCTCAAGTTAAACGGCCTGAGTCCGGTACAATACCGGATTCAGGTGTTAGCTGCCTAGTTTTTAACCGTCCAACATTTGGGGGTCACTTCACTCCGCGTGGGAACGCCCCCGCCCGCCCCCATTAAACTTCACACAACCTGCGGGCGCCCTCTTCCAGTGTTTCGTCATCCTTGGAAAACGTTAACCGTATCACTGCCTGATCGGTGCCATCCGAATAAAATGCCGACAACGGCAGCGTTGCCACGCCATGGTCTACAATTAGTTTTCTAACCATTTCCACATCAGACAAATCACTGAAATGCCCGAAACCGGCCAGCATGAAATAACCACCCCTGCTGGGTAACAACTCAAACCGGGATGACTTCAGGCCATGCGCCAGCAAATCCCTTTTTTCCTGGTAAATGGTTGATAAAGTCAGGTAATGATTAGGCTGCTCCATAATCGCAGCCAGCGCATACTGCATGGGGGTATCGGCCGGGAACATGACATACTGCTGGACCTTGCGGATTTCCCGGGTAAGGATGGCAGGTGCCACGCAATAGGCCACATGCCAGCCGCTTACCTTAAACACCTTGCTAAACGAAGTGACCACAATAGAACGTGCCGCCAGATCCGGGTAAGCGGACATGGAACGATGCACATCGCCATCAAAAACCAGGTGCTCGTACACCTCATCGGACAGGATAATGACTGGGCTGTCTTTCACCAAGTCCTGCAAAGCCTGTACATCGGCCTCTGACAATACCGAAGCCGTTGGATTATGGGGCGAGTTAATAATAATCATGCGGGTTTTGGCATTCATCTTTGCCTTTACCTGATTCCAGTCTGGCGTAAAATGCGGCGCTTCCAGCCTGATGGCCACCGGAATCGCTCCCTGCAAACTAATCATGGCCGCATAGCTGTCAAATGAAGGTTCAAAATAAATCACCTCGTCACCCGCCTGCACCACTGCGGCGATGCTGGCGAACACCGCTTCTTTGGCACTGGGCATCACCGTCACTTCCGTGTCGGGATGGTAGCTATGGGTATAAAGAAATGAAATCTTTTCAGCAATTTTTTCACGCAAGGCCATTAACCCCGCCCAGGGCGCCTGCTGGCTGCCTTCTGCCTGCATCGCTTCATGGGCATTCTCGAGGAGCTCTTGGGAGAATGGGAAATCGGGGGTACCATGCGCCAGGTTGATGGCATCATATTGCGTTAATAAATCATCGGTAACACTGAAAATACTGCTACCGCTAGAGGCAAACTTGGATTTTATCTGCATAATGACATCCTGGCGTTAAAGGTGGCTGATTACTTCGCCACCCAATTGGCATTGAAATACTTTTCTGACAGTTTGCCTATAGTCCCGTCATTTTTCAACTCCTGAATGGCGGCATCAAGGCGTTGCTTAAGATCGGTATCTTTTTTACGCAAGCCAAAAGCAATGCCTTCGCCAAAAATCTCGGCATCATGCAAAATGGGCTCCACCAGCTCATACCCGGCACCTTCAGGGCGATTCAGGAAACCATCCAGGGCGCTGGGACTATTTTGCACGGCACCTTGAATACGGCCATTGGCCAAATCCTGGTAGATTTGATCTTGTGAAGCATAAGACACAATTTTCACCCCCTGCTTGCCCCAATGCTTGCGCACAAAGGTTTCCTGAGAGGAGCCCTGCAATACCCCAATAGACAGGTCTTTCAGGCTTTCAACGGTAGGCTGCAAGCCCGACCCTTTTTTAACCAGCAACTGGCTGGGCACTACATACACCGGCTGGGTAAAGTTGATGACCTTCTGACGAGCCACCGTGATATCCATGGCTGAATTGATAAAGTCAAACTTGCGTGCATTGAGGGCGGGAATCAAGCCATCAAAACTGGTTTCCACCCATTCACATTTAACTTTCATTTTGGCACAGACAGCGTCACCCAATTCAATATCAAAGCCAATCAGCGTGCCATCGGGGGCTTTACTTTCGAAAGGCGGGTACAGGGCCTCTACACCAATCTTAAGGGTTTCGTTGGCCTGAACCACACCCGTCACACAAGCCATGGCCAGCATGCCCACCAGAACCAAAGGTTTTATTTTCATCTAATTTTCCTGCAAAAAAACCCCTGTTTTCACAGAGGCTTATTGTTTATAACATGTGTCGATACAGGTTTGTGTCCACTGCCTTGACAAATAAACACAAGCCTGAAACGCTCGTGAACAGCATCAAGGCTACACGCAATTAAGGGTTTGTTCAACCGGTTTAGAGAAGGCAAGCCCATCTCACTGCACCGGCCTATTCAATGCAGGTCACTGAATGATGACAGCGTGAAGACTTTTTTCAGACACCATTTTTTACTTCATTGATCCGAAACAAATAATTATATATAAAAATATTATATTATTTTATATAATATTTAACCATAAGCTATTTTGCCTCTCTCTTCAGAAAGGAATACCATGCACAAAACCATCCATACCGATGTCGCCATTATTGGCGCAGGCACTGCCGGCCTTTATGCGCTTAGGGAAGTACGCCGTGCCAATAAACCGTTTGTTCTTATTGATAAAGGCCCATTGGGCACCACCTGCGCGCGGGTGGGCTGCATGCCCTCAAAACTGACATTGCATGCGGGCGCCATACAGCGACTGCAACAAAACCCGGCAAATCAAAGCGGCACGGTTGATGCTGACAAGCTAAACAACACCTGGGCACAACTGCAGGCACAAAGAGATTTTTTTGCAAACAAGGCCAGCAATATGGCCATTTCAGCAGCTCAAGACCAGCTTTTAACCGGCACCGCCCGCTTTCTTGATCCAACCACCCTTGAGGTCAGCAACAACGGTCAAACCACCCTGGTGCATGCCAAAAAAGTCATTATTGCCAACGGCTCACGCCCCGCCGTACCAGGCTGGCTTGATCCGGTTCTGAAATATACCGTCAGTACCGACGAATTGTTTGAACTTAAAGAACTGCCTTCAAGCATTGGCATTTTAGGCCTTGGTGCCATTGGCATGGAAATGGGCCTGGCGCTGGCCCGTCTGGGCATCAAGGTGGTGGGGGCTGATTTGTCACCGGCCATTGCAGGCATTGCCGACCCGCAGATCAATGAGCAGGCCATTGCGCGCTTCGGCCAGGAAATGGAACTTTGGCTTGGCCAGCCAACCGCGGTCAGCCTGGCCGACAAAGGCGTTCTTTTACAATCGGGCAACCGCCAGGCCAGGGTAGACCTGCTTCTGGCCGCACTGGGCCGACGCCCCAACCTGGATTCCCTGAATCTGCAAGAGGCCGGGTTCCCGCTGAATGAAAAAGGCATCCCCACGTTTAACCCTCATACCATGCAAATTACCGGTCTACCCGTATTTTTGGCGGGCGATTGCACCGGCAGCAAAACCTTAATGCATGAAGCCAGTGCCGAAGGCAGCATTGCCGGCTTCAATGCCGTGCAAGACAGCCCCGTTTGTTTCAGACGCATGGTGTCACTGGGCATTGCTTTTACAGATCCGGATATTTTCAGTGCCGGCGCGTCAAAAGCCGAATTAGATAAGCACAATATCATTACCGGCCTGGCCGAAGGCGGCAGCAATGGCCGGGCCCGTATCCTGAGTGAAGCAGACAGCCTCCTGCATATTTATGCCGATGCGGAAAACGGCACCCTGCTGGGGGCAGCCGGCATGGCACCCCATGCCGAACACCTGGCGCACTTGCTGGCATGGGCCATCCAGCGTGGGGAAACCGCCGTTTCCCTGCTGCAAATGCCTTTCTATCATCCGGTGCTGGAAGAAATGGTGCAAAGCGCATTGCAGGATATCGTACGGCAACTGCCACACAAACCCGCCTGGCCTTTTGGCCTGGCTCCAGTCAACCATCATTGAACAGGATACTTCATCATGAATCATGCCATCACCGGCGACACGCCTGCCCAAAGCAATGACCGGCTCGCTTATTTCCCGGTCGCGCTTTTTTCCTCTATTATGGGTCTGGCCGGCCTGACCATTGCCTGGCTCAAAGCTGCCCCTATTTTTGCCCTGCCCGCAGAAATCGGGTTGGGCCTGCGCTGGTTTGTCACTATATTCTATGCCTTCCTGCTGCTGGTTTACACCAGCAAGCTTGTCCGCTTTCCCGAAGAAGTCAAAAAAGAATGGGCGCACCCGGTCAAAATCAACTTCATGGCCACCATAACCATCGGCCTGCTGCTGATTTCCATTTCATGGCTGTCAGTGCCCGCCGTTTCACAATGGATGTGGATTATTGCCACTATTGGGCATTTTCTGTTTACCATAACCATCATTAACAGCTGGCTGAACAAAAGCCATTACCAAATCACCCATGCCAATCCGGCCTGGTTCATTCCGGTTGTGGGCAACATTATTGTTCCCATCGCGGGCGTACACCATGCCCATGCCGATATCAGCTGGTTCTTTTTCAGTATCGGCCTGGTTTTCTGGGTTGTTTTAATGACCATTATTTTCTACCGGATCTTTTTCCACGACCCCCTACCCGCAAAACTAACACCTACCCTGTTCATCCTGATTGCCCCACCGGCCATTGCCTTCATTTCCTATCTGGCACTGGACGGCCAGCTGAATGCCTTTGCCAGGGTCCTGTATTTCTTTGCCCTGTTCCTTACCCTGCTGCTGGGCAGCAATGCCATGCGTTTTTTCAGAGTGCCCTTTGCCATTTCGGCCTGGGCCTATTCTTTCCCGCTGGCGGCCATTACCATTGCCACGCTTGAAATATCTGCCCGCAACCCTGGCACATTCTATGACACTCTGGCCGCACTCTTGCTGGGCATATTAAGCCTTATCATTTTATTGCTGGGCTACCGTACCCTGCTGGCCGTCAAGCATAAACAAATCTGCCTGCCCGAACATTAATTTACAAGGTGGCGCACCGGCACTGGCAAAAAACCTGGTGGGCCGCCCCTATCCGTCAGGAACGGGCTGGCATTGAAACGCACACTGAATGCAACGCAAAACAGCCCTGCAGCTACCATAAACAACGGTAAGTGCAGGGCTGTTTTTTAATGCCTGAACCTTAAAGGCCCAGACAATATAAGCACAACTTAGTTTTTAGACTGGTCAACCAGTTTGTTGGCAGCGATCCAGGGCATCATGGCGCGCAGTTGTGCACCCACTTGCTCGATAGGATGCTCGGCATTCAGGCGACGGCGTGAACGCAGTGTTGGTGCGCCTGCCTGGTTTTCCAGGATGAAGCTTTTCGCGTATTCACCGGTTTGAATGTCTTTCAGGGTTTCGCGCATGGCTTGCTTGGTTTCTTCAGTCACAACACGTGGGCCGGTTACATACTCACCGTACTCGGCGTTGTTGGAGATAGAGTAGTTCATGTTGGCAATACCACCTTCGTAGATCAGGTCTACGATCAGTTTCAATTCATGCAAACATTCGAAGTAAGCCATTTCGGGTGCATAACCGGCTTCAACCAGGGTTTCAAAACCGGCTTTGATCAGCTCAACGGCACCACCGCAAAGAACGGCCTGCTCACCGAACAGGTCGGTTTCAGTTTCTTCACGGAAGTTGGTTTCGATGATACCGGCACGGCCGCTACCAATGGCTGATGCGTAAGACAAGGCGATGTCGCGAGCGGCACCGGAATTATCCTGATGAACGGCAACCAGTGCAGGAACACCACCACCTTGTGAGTAAGTACCACGTACAGTGTGACCAGGTGCTTTCGGTGCAATCATGATCACGTCTACGTCGGCACGAGGAACAACCTGGCCGTAGTGAACGTTGAAGCCATGTGCGAAAGCCAGTGCAGCACCGGGTTTCAGGTTGGCAGCGATCTGGTTGTTATACACTTCAGCAATGTTTTCATCGGGCAGAAGAATCATGACCAGGTCGGCAGATTTAACGGCTTCAGCCACTTCAGCCACTTTCAGGCCAGCGTTAACCGCTTTGTTCCAGCTTGCGCCATTTTTGCGCAGGCCAACGGTTACGTTAACACCGGACTCGTGCAGGTTCAGTGCGTGGGCATGGCCTTGGGAACCATAACCGATAATAGCCACGTTTTTGCCCTTGATTAAAGACAGGTCACAATCTTTGTCGTAAAAAACTTTCATTTAAAGCCCCAAAATATATATTTTTATAAATCAAAAAAAATGGTTTGAACTGCATCAGTGGAATCATACCTGATTTCACCACAATTACAGTTTCAAAATCCTTTCACCGCGCCCGATGCCGGACACGCCTGTACGAACGGTTTCAAGAATGGAACTGCGATCCAGGGCATCAATGAATGCCTGGGTTTTTTCCTGAGTACCGGTGAGTTCTATCGTGTAGGACTTATCGGTTACATCAACGATATGTCCACGGAAGATGTCCGCCATGCGTTTGACTTCTTCGCGTTCCTTGCCCACGGCACGAACCTTGATGAGCATGAGTTCACGCTCTATGTGGGCACCTTCGGTAAGGTCAACCACTTTGACCACATCCACCAGACGGTTCAAATGTTTGGTGATTTGCTCAATCACATCTTCGGAACCGGTCGTCATGATGGTCAAGCGAGACAAAGTGGCATCTTCGGTAGGCGCTACCGTTAAGGTCTCGATATTATAGCCCCGCGCGGAAAACAACCCGACAACCCGTGACAGCGCGCCGGGTTCGTTTTCTAGCAAGATGGAAATTACGTGTTTCATGTTGGCCCCTTACAGATCTTCTGAACCCAGCAGCATTTCGGTAAGACCCTTACCCGCCTTGACCATAGGCCAGACGTTTTCGGCAGGGTCGGTAATGAAATCAATAAAGACCAGACGATCTTTATACTTACCGTATGCTTCTTTCAGTGCAGGTTCCACATCTGCAGGTTTGTCTATGCGCATGCCGATATGGCCGTAGCTTTCCACCAGTTTGACGAAATCGGGCAGCGACTCCATGTAGGACTCTGAATAACGGCCACCGTAATCAATTTCCTGCCATTGGCGCACCATGCCCAGGTAACGGTTATTAAGACACAATACTTTAGGCGTGAAATGATACTGTTTGCAAGTGCCCAGTTCCTGGATGTTCATTTGAATGGAACCATCGCCCGTGATAACCGCAATTTGCGCATCGGGGTTGGCCATTTGCACACCCATGGCATAAGGCAGGCCCACACCCATGGTACCCAAACCGCCAGAGTTCACCCAGCGGCGCGGCTCGTTGAAACGGTAATACTGGGCCGCCCACATTTGGTGCTGGCCAACGTCTGATGTGACAAACGCATTGCCACCGGTAACTTCCCACAGTTTTTCAACCACAAACTGGGGCCGGATAAGCTCGTTGGAAGGTTCATACTTAAGGCACTGCTTATCTTGCCATACCTTGATCTGTTCCCACCAGGCTTTAAGGTTTTTTTCATTTTTCTTGCGAACGTCACCCGCTTCACGCACAATTTCGTTCAGGTCAAGCAGCACGTCTTTAACGTTACCCACAATGGGGATATCTACCTTGACCCGCTTGGAAATGGAAGAAGGATCCACGTCAATATGGATGATTTTGCGGTTGACCTGGGCAAAATGTTTGGGATTGCCAATAACCCGGTCGTCGAAACGCGCGCCAATGGCAATGAGCACATCACAGTTTTGCATGGCCATATTGGCCTCATACGTACCGTGCATGCCAGGCATGCCAAGGTATTGCTCTGAATCGGCATTAAGCGAACCCAGGCCCATTAAGGTGTTGGTGCACGGTGCACCGGTTAACTGAACCAGTTCACGCAATTCAGGAGCGGCATTGGACAGGACCACGCCACCGCCCGTATAAATCATGGGACGGCTTGCATTCAGCAACAGCTGGGCCGCTTTCTTGATTTGCCCGTGATGCCCCTTGACGACCGGTGCGTAGGAACGCATTTTCACTTCGCCCTTGGGGGGTGAGTACTTGCAGGTATCCATGGAAACGTCTTTGGGGATATCCACCAGCACCGGACCGGGACGACCTGTTTTGGCAATGAAGAAGGCCTTGCGCATGGTATCGGCAAGATCCTTGACATCACGAACCAGGAAGTTGTGTTTGACACAGGGACGTGTAATACCCACTGTATCGCATTCCTGGAAGGCGTCTTCGCCAATGGCTTTGGTGCTAACCTGGCCACTGATGATAACCATGGGGATGGAGTCCATGTAAGCCGTGGCAATACCGGTAACCGCATTGGTCAGGCCGGGGCCGCTGGTAACCAGACAAACACCCACTTTTTGAGAGGTACGTGAATAGGCATCGGCCGCATGCACGGCTGCCTGTTCGTGACGAACCAGGATATGCTGAAAATCTTTCTGTTTATAGATTGCGTCGTAGATGTAGAGCACCGCGCCACCTGGATAGCCAAAAATGTGTTGAACACCTTCTTCGGCAAGGCAACGCACGACGATATCGGCGCCATTGAGTTCCATGTTATTTCCTTTCATAACCGGCTGGGTTGCATTGACTGGCAGTTAAACCGCATACATGAACCGCTTTTTCGTCATCGACGGCGCTTCATTTCTCACGGAGAAAATCCACCCGGGGACGCCGAAAAACCAGCGCATGCATGATCAACCAACTTTCGCTCACGCGTTAAAAACGCAAAAAAGTTCGAAATGGATGCTTAGGCAACACACGCTTGTGGCGCGGCCAAGAGCTGTATTCTATTTACTTCGGGGCGCAAAAAAATCATGCGGATAGCATGATAACTATGCAAACCACTTATTTTGCTTAAGGTTTTGCAAAATAAACAAGTTCTAAATGTACCGCATTGCAGCACGGAAAGCAAACAACAATTGCAATTTTGCCTAAACGGCTGTGGCAAGCGGGTCACATATTTGCTGCCACGCTTAGACCATTCAGGGACAATTCATATTAAGATGCTTAACATCAATAACTTCAACACATTCAACGAATTAGCCCCCAATGGATTTACGCGCTGAAAACATCACCAAATTCCTTTACAGCCCCAATTTCTTCTATGCCGTGCGCAAGGCAATTGGCGTCTTGCTACCGGTTATGATTTTCCTGGGTATCTTCCAAAAATACAATGAAGGCATGGCTTTTGCGGCAGGCGCGCTGTGCATTGCCCTTATCGACCAGCCCGGGGGCACTAAAAAATCCCGTTTCAATGAAATGCTGGCCGGACTCATCATGGGTAACCTGGCCGCCTTTATTACCGGGCTGGCCAACCCGTACCCGCCCCTGGTGCTTCTGGTCATTTGCGCCCAGGTGTTTTTCTTTTCCATGCTGTCGGTGTATGGGGTTCGGGGCGGCTTCATCGGGTTTGGCTGCATGCTTATCATGATGCTTACCTTAAGCACCCCTCTTACCCCCGAACAGGCCCTTAGTCATACCCAGTACACCCTGCTGGGCAGCGCCAGCTATTTCCTGTTCAGCATTATCAGCAGTTATATTTTCCGTTTTCGTGAAGAGCGCCAAACCCTGGCCGATGCCCTGTATGCCACAGCCGACTTCATGAAGGCCCGTGCCGACCTGTACGACACGGCCAAAGACCTGGACGATTGCTACCGCCAACTAACCCCCAAAATGGTGTCCATGACCAACCGTCACCAAACGGCCCGTGACGTCGTGCTCAGGAACCTGCCCGAAGGCAAGTACCGCCATGACCGGCAGCGCATTATTTTGTGGAATATTTTCATTGACATGATTGCCCTGCTGGACACCCTGGTGGCCACCCAAACCGACTATGTCCGGCTTCGCGAACGCTTCAGGGACCACGACATTCTGCTCTTCATGCGCGACACCCTGTTCAAACAAAGCCGCACCCTGAACCGCACGGCTCTTAGCCTGTCCCGTAACCGACCGGTTGATTACCGCAACAGTGTCAAGGCGGAATTGCGGGCCATTGAGTTTGAAATCGAACAGTTGCGCAACAACGGCCTGCAAAAAGAAGACCCGGAAACCTATGCACTGGCGGTGCAAATTTTGCGACGCATGCGTAATGCCAACCGTTTCATCAACCGTATTGCCGACAACCTGCGTGAAAACAACCTTCTTGAGCCTCTGAATACGCTTCGTCGCGACCACTCGCTGATCCAGTTTCAAACCAGCCAGGAAATCCGTCTGGATAAATTCCGTCGCAACCTGAATATGGGATCAGCCATTTTTCGCTATGCCCTGCGTGTAACGCTGGCGGTTTTCCTGGTATTGCTGACCATTAACCTGGCCCCGCTACTGTATTCAGATTCAGCCACCATACGGGCCCTGACCAACCATAGTTACTGGATCGTGATCACGATTCTGATTATTATGCGCCCCGGTTTTGCCTTAACCCGCCAACGCACCGAAAAGCGGCTGACCGGCACCATTCTGGGCTGCGTGATTACCCTGCTGCTGTTTTTGCTCACCGACAATGCCGCGATATTGTTTATTATCATGCTACTGGCCATGGTTTTAGGTAACGCTTTTGTCGCCACCAACTACCGCCTGGGCTCTACCTACATTACCATTTACGTGTTGATTGGTTTTTATTTCCTGACGCCCAGCGTGCTGTTTATTATTGGCGAGCGGGCACTGGATACCGCCCTTGCCTGCCTGATCGCATTTGGCTGCAGTTTTGTTTTCCCCTGGTGGGAAAAGCAGCAAATCCTGAAACTGGCCCGCAAAACCATTCAGACCAATCACGATTACCTGCAAAACGCCATGCTGTATGCACAATCTAGCCAGCAACAGGGTAACCGGGAAAAAGACCCGTCACCGGCTGATAATATTTTCTTTTTCAGCACCCAGCTGGCCCGAAAAAACCTGCATAACGCTTACAGCGAATTTGCCGACAGTGTGGCCCGCATGCTGAACGAGCCCAAATCCAAGCAAATTCACATCAGGCAGTTAAACAAGCTGCTGGTGCAAAACGATACCGTTGGCAGTGAAATCAACTCACTGATTCCTTACCTGGCCAGCCTGCCCGAAACGCCGCCTAAAATGCAGCAATCGCTGGATTACATTGAAGCCATGCTGGATGAAAACCGCACCAACATACCCGACCCACCCAGCCAGATTGAAACTGAAGGCGACTATAGCAACCTGGCCTTCCCGCTAAAGCAAATGCAAAAAGCGGTGCTTAACATACGCAAACAGGCCGCTGAGCTGGGCCTGATGCCCGCGATTGAAAAAAGCCCAAACAAGGAAGCAGATTCACCCGTCCCCACGCAAGAGCATGGGGACAAGCCGGGGGCTGGCGACTGAAACGGGTACTTACGTCCCCACGCGGGAGCATGGGGACGAGCCGGGGGCTTTCTCGCTCCCACGCTCCTGCGTGGTAGCGCCCCCCTTCCTGGCGCACCAACTCACACAAACTCAGCAGCTTCCACCTTCAGCTTGGAAGGCCAGAAATACCACAGGGCCGCCAGCAGCTGCAGTCCCAGCATAATCCCCCAGGCCGTGATATGTGCCTGGGCCGGATACACCCCATCTTGTTGGGGCCACACATCCAGAATATAGCCAATGCCCATTTGCATGGAAAAAATACACACAAAGTACACCATATTGAAGGCCGTGGTCACCCGCCCCACCACCTGATGCGGGAACGCTTCGGCCATCACGGAATACGCCAGAATGCTGCAGGAAGCAGAAAACCCGTACACACTCCACAACAGCACATACGGTATCGGCCACTGCATGATGACCCCCAACTGGACAAACAGGAAAGCCAGCATGCCCAGGCCGGCAAAGCGAAACAGATTCAGGCCCAGCCGCTCCAGTTTGCGGGCCAGCAAACCCGTAATAACCGTGCCGGCCACCAGCATCAGGCCCAACAGGGAAACCAGCCGGTCGGCCTGTTCTGGTAACATGCCTTGCGCCTGAATCATGTAGGGCCGTACCCATAACGACTGGGCGGCATAAAAGGCACCGCCACAAACCGAAGGCAAGGAAGCCAGCTGCCAGAAAACCCGATGGGAAAGAATGCGTCGGGTCCCTGCCATTTGCTGACTGAAGGAAATTTTCGCTCTGGCCCGTTGCGACTTGGGATCCACCACGCCAAACCACATCAGGGCGGCCATTAGCAAGGTACACACAGCCATGCCAATACTGATGGCTTGCCATGAATAGTGCTGAAGCAAGGCCGCCAGCGGCGTACCCACCACCACACCGCCCATACCACCCAATGCCACCATTACCCCATTAAGCATGGGCAGCCGCGACATGGGAAAATTTTGCGCCAGCGCCATGAAGGCCGCCCCCAGACACACCGAGACCCCCATCCCAATTAAAAACCGGCCCATAAACAGGCCGATCATGCCGCTGGACATACCATAAACCACCGTACCCAAAGCAGCCACCAACAACAGGCAGGCCTCGGTTTTACGGGCACCGTAAGTATCCAGCGCCAGGCCCGCCGGCAACTGGGCCAGGGCAAAACTCATGAAATAAGCACTGGTCAGCAAACCCATATCACCGGCCGACAAGCCCAATTCCGCCGTCAAAAAAGGGGCAAACCCAATGTTTAAGCCCCTATATACATATGACAGAAAATAGCCCGTCGCAAAAATCAAAAAAATGCGCAATCCTGTTTTTGCACTCATGGTTTCCTTCTGAAAACAAGCTTGTCCGGGCTGGATACCTCGGGGTCAAACCTGTAATCCTCCTTGTCAAATAACTGCAGGTCTTCGGGGGTTTGTGCCTGGGTTTCTATGGCAAAACGCGCCATCAGCCCACGTGCGCGCTTGGCATTGAAGCTGATGATTTTGTAGACGCCATTTTTATAATCCTGGAACACGCACTGTACCACACGCGCATCCAATGTTTTAAGGTCAACCGATTTAAAATATTCTTCAGAGGCCAGGTTAATCACCACCCTGGATGGCTGCTTTTGCAAACGGGCATTCAGGTAGGCGGCAATCTGGCTGCCCCAGAACGCATACAGGTTTTTACCCCTGGCATTTTCCAGCCGGGTACCCATTTCAAGGCGGTAAGGCTGCATTAAATCCAGCGGACGCAACACCCCATACAGCCCGCTTAAGATGGCAATATGTTCCTGGGCCCAGTCTACCTGGCTTTCATTCAAGGTTTGCGCATCAAGCCCTTCGTACACATCGCCATTAAAGGCAAACAGGGCCTGACGTGAATTATGCTGGTTAAAAGTAGTTGTCCAGGCCGCATAACGGTTTACGTTCAGCTCGGACAAAGCCGGGCTTAAACTCATCAAACCGGCAATATCTTCGGCCGACTTGGTTTTAAGCATCTCAATAAGTTCGGCCGCTTGCGGAACGAAGAAAGGCTGGGTATGTTTTTGAATAGCCAGCGGTGTATCGTAATCCAGTTTTTTGGCGGGAGATAAAACAAATAACATAAATTCAATCTACTTTTGTGAAAATTGCTGCCCGACAGTTTTTGCCCCCGGACAGGCAATTAAATGTGAACACGGAAAAATATCTGACAATGCCTTTATATTTAAACCAAACATAAAGCCTTGTCCAATTGAAAACAGACAAGGCCCTAATATGTAAAACTTATTCCGCTCTTATAGGTCTTTTCATCATCAACGTTAACTACAACCGTTTCCGTTCCCACGTGGAGCATGGGAACGAGGGCAGGCGTTACCACGAAGCAGGAAAATTCCCCTCTGCGGAGGGGTGGCGCGTAGCGCCGGGGTGGTTTCTCGTCCCCACGCTCCTGCGTGGGGACGCACCTTTAAGGCTGAAGCAACTTGATGCCGCCCATATAAGGCTGCAATACCTCGGGTACCACAATGCTGCCATCGGCCTGCTGATAGTTTTCCAGCACAGCCACTAAAGCGCGGCCCACGGCCAGGCCGGAACCGTTCAGGGTATGGGCGTATTCTGTCTTGCCCTGCTCGTTACGGAAACGCGCCTGCATGCGGCGGGCCTGGAAGGCTTCGCAGTTGGAAACAGACGAAATCTCGCGCCAGGTATCCTGGGAAGGAATCCAGACTTCAAGGTCATAGGTTTTGCTTGCCCCAAAACCCATATCGCCTGCGCACAGCAACACAACACGATAAGGCACGCCCAACAGTTTCAAGACCTTTTCAGCATGACCCACCATTTCCTCAAGGGCATCGTAAGATTTTTCAGGATGCACCACCTGTACCATTTCCACCTTGTCAAACTGGTGCTGGCGAATCATGCCACGGGTATCGCGGCCACCACTGCCCGCTTCGGAACGAAAGCAAGGCGTATGTGCGGTAAGCTTGATGGGTAAATGGGCAGCGGGAACGATTTCATCAGCCACCGTACTGGTAAGCGTGATTTCAGAAGTGGAAATAAGATACAGCTCTTCTTTGACCACGGGGTTGCCCTGATCGTCCACCTGCGGTTCATCATCGCCCCCTTTGGTCACCCAGAACATGTCTTCCTTGAACTTGGGCAGCTGGCCCGTGCCAAACAGGGTGGAACTGTTCACAATGTAAGGGGTATAGCATTCGGTATAGCCATGTTCCGCAGTGTGCAGGTCTAGCATGAACTGTGACAGGGCACGGTGCAGGCGTGCCATTTGGCCACGCATGAACACAAAGCGTGAACCCGACAGCTTGGCCGCCGTATCAAATTCAAGACCCAGCTTTTCACCCAGCGCCACGTGGTCGGCCACTTCAAAGCCCGGCGCGGCTGGCATGTCGTCTTTCACATATTCCTTGCCGGGCAACCAGCGGCGCACTTCAACGTTGTCATCGCTGTCTTTGCCATCAGGCACGGCATCATGGGGCAGGTTGGGAATGGACATTAACCATGCATCCAGTTCCTGCTTGATATCGTTCAACTGCCCTTCAAGTTCTTTAAGCTTGCCGGGAATGGCCTGCGATTCGGCCATGACCTCGCTGGCATCCTGCCCTTGCGACTTGAGTTTGCCAATTTGTTTGGCCAGCGCATTGCGCTGGGCCTGCAGGGTTTCGGTTTCCACCTGAACCGCCTTGCGGCGGGCTTCCAGGATATTGAAGCGTTCTTCATCAAATTCAACGCCACGACGTTTTAACGCCACAACCACCCGGGATAAATCTTTGCGCAGTAAAACAGGATCTAACATAATCTTCTTTTTAAACAGGGTTCAAGTATGTTGGGGTTCCCGACAGAAAGCCGGAAGACTTTGCCTCACGCCTGATTGTTACGTGAGCACTAAAGGCTACCATTATAAACGGCATTCTGCCAGCCCGCAGGCGTTCCCACGAAGAAGAAAAATTCCCCTCTGTAAAGGGGTGGCAGTGCAATACCTAACTGTTCGCATTACCGTGATTCAAAATTCCCCTCTGTGGAGGGGTGGCAGGCGAAGCCTGACGGGGTGGTTAACGAATACCTCTTAAATGCAGACTACAGGCGTTACCACGCGGGAGCGTGGGAACGAGTAAAACCTAAAAATACTACCAAAGTAGTATAAATGATATTTATACTACTTTAATATACAAACCATTGATTAAAAATAAATATTAAAGTAGGATAAACATAATTAATACTACTTTATTACTCATCATGACTACCCTTTTCAGTATTTCCCAAACACTCAGAAAGCAATTTCAGGCGCTCAAGCTAACACAGGAAACCGTCAGAAAAGACACAGGCATCACAAGGCGTACGCTTACCAATGTATTAAGTGGCAAACAAGATTACAAGCTCACCACACTACTGGCGATAGCAGACCGGCTGGGCCTTGATGTTGTACTGCTTCCCAAAGAGGCAACCAGGGGCATAAACCTTACCGCCACCCCAACCCCTCCAAAAGTAAGCAGCGCCGTGCAAGCCACCCTTGAACGCTTAAGAGCCAAAACGGAGCAACCTCGATGAATGTAAAGGCACTTGAAATCCGTCTTGGCAAACTGCGTATTGGTGTGCTATTCCAGTTTGCACCCGCGCATGCAGCAACCATCAACCGTTTTGTTGCAGACGAAGCATTCATTAACACCATCCAGCAACCCACCCTTTCGCTTTCCATGCTGTCAGATAGCCCACAAGACCAGGCCCTGCTGTGGCGCGATTTTCAAAGCACCCTGTTTAACGGCAGGCTCTCAAAAGACGGACAAAGTTGGCTCTTGCCCGCATTTTTCCAGAATTTATTACCTGAAGGGGTATTCAGGGACCAGCTTGCGCGTGCCCGGCAATGCGCGTCCAATGACCACTTTGAACTTCTGGCAGCGTGCGGCAAAGATTTACCCGGCAACGTATATGCCTTGCCGGTTGAATTAAGCCGTGCCGAACTTGGCCACTATGTTACACAAGATGCAGACGCCCTGGAAATGAGCATTACGGCAGAACCATTGGAAGATGGTGTGTCACTTTCCGGATTTCAGCCTAAATTGGGTGTGATTAAAAAAGGCGAACGATATATCGCCCGAACCAAAGACCAGGATACCCATATTATTGCCAAACTACCCGTGATGAGCTATCCGCAGCTTCCCGAAGCAGAGGCGCTTTCCCTTAGCCTTGCCAGCGCCGCAGGAGTCAACGCCTGCAATGCTTATCTGGCCCCCATGCATGAACTTGCCGTGCAACACCATTATGAATTAGGTGATATCCAGGCCAATACGAACTTTCTTGCCGTCTCCCGCTACGATCGCAAGACAGGCCAACGTATCCACTGTGAAGATTTCGCCCAAATACTTGGCATCATGCCAGAAAACAAATATTCTTCCGATCATTCTTATCTGGATATTGCCGCCACCTTTCTCACTTACCCCAGTCTGGGTACAGAAGCCGTACATGAACTATTGCGCCGAATCACAGTAAATGAAATGCTGGGCAACCCTGACATGCATTTAAAAAACATAGGTGTCTGGTATCCCGATGGCAAAACCCCTGAACTCCCTCCTGCTTATGACATTGTGGCGCACTGTATCTACACACCCGGTTATGGGCACGGACTTAGACTGCTCCCCCAAAGCCTTGAAACACAACTGGGCCCCAAAGAACTGGCCAACGGTACACATCGGCAATTACGGTTGTCACCCATGGTTTTAAGAGTCTTTTGTGAATCGCTTGAAATACCCGAAAAGCCCGCAACAGCAGTAATATCCAAATGTGTTAAAGATGCGGTAAAAACCTGGCCGGACATGATTGAAAACAGCCTATTGTTTGAAAGCCAGAAAAAAAAGCTATTAAAATACTTTCTAGCCCATCCTTTGGTTAAGAGTGTATTACGCAGACAAAATTAATATTCTCCCTTTCAAAGGTCAGGCGTTACCACGCGGGAGCGTGGGAACGAGTAACGCGTGGGAACGAGTGGTTGGCCGTCACTTCTTACGCGCCTCGTCATCCAGCCCCTTCAAAAACGCCATTTTTTCAGCAATTTTACTTTCCAGCCCCCTGGGCACGGGCCGGTACCAGCCGGGTTTGCGCATGCCTTCGGGGAAGTAATTTTCACCGGCGGCATAGCCATGGGGCTCATCGTGGGCATAACGGTAGGCCTTGCCATGGCCCAGTTCTTTCATTAATTTAGTGGGCGCATTACGAAGGTGAACCGGCACTTCGCGGCTTTTGTCCTGTTTCACAAACGCACGGGCCTGGTTGTAGGCCATATAACCGGCATTGCTTTTGGCGGCTACGGCCAGGTAAATAACCGCCTGTGCCAAAGCCAGCTCCCCTTCGGGTGAACCCAGCCGCTCGTAAGTGGCGGCTGCATCATTGGCAATCTGCATGGCGCGGGGGTCGGCCAGGCCAATGTCTTCCCAGGCCATGCGCACAATACGGCGCGACAGGTATTTGGCATCGGCACCGCCATCCAGCATGCGGGTAAACCAATACAGGGCGGCATCCGGGTCAGAACCGCGGACCGATTTATGCAGGGCGGAAATCTGGTCATAGAAGGCATCGCCCCCCTTGTCGAAACGGCGCAGGTTTTGTGACAGGGCCACTTCCAGCCAGGCACTATCCACCAAATCACGCCCTGATGAAATGGCCGAATCCAGCACCACCTCTACCGCATTAATCAGGCGGCGGGCATCGCCATCGGCCCAGGCCGCCAGCTGCGTGCGGGCCTCTTCATCCATATGCACCGGGTGTTCCGGATGGTCACTGTTAAGCAGTTCTACCGCCCGGTTCACCAGTTCCAGCAACTCTTCCTGCCCCAGCGATTCCAGTACATACACCCGCGCCCGGGACAACAGGGCCGAATTCATTTCAAAAGAGGGGTTTTCGGTGGTGGCACCAATAAAGGTAAACAGGCCGCTTTCCACATACGGCAAAAAAGCGTCCTGCTGGGCCTTGTTGAAACGGTGCACTTCGTCAACGAACAGAATGGTTTTACGTCCCTGGCCCTGCGCCACCTGCGCGGCGGTAACGGCCTCACGAATATCTTTCACCCCACCCAGCACGGCGGAAATGGCAATAAACCGGGCATCAAAGCCACTGGTCATGAGACGTGCCAGCGTGGTTTTACCCACCCCCGGCGGCCCCCAGAAAATCATGGAATGTGGCCGGCCAGACTCAAAAGCCACGCGCAAAGGCTTACCCGGTGCCAGCAAATGCGACTGCCCCACCACCTGATCCAGCGAGTGCGGACGCAAACGCTCGGCCAGCGGCGCTGAACTTAATGCCTGGGATTGAAATAAATCATTGTCGTTCATTGAATTCACAATACTGTATTTGCATACAGCCCATCATAAAGGAGATTCACATCTACTTAAACAAAAAAGGGTCCAACGACCCTTTTTTATATCAGATTATCGCCCGCCCATGGCATTACATTCTAACGGTATCCACCCCGGCCGGTGCCTTGAACTGGAACTGGCTGGCCGGAATTTTGGCATTGGCCTTGAAATTGCGCATCTTGATGCTGGTGGTTTGCCCGAAAGAGTCAAGAATCACCAACTCGGCGGGCAGATTGTTGGCAAAGGCGATATCCACGTGCGACAAACCGGCATCGGGCACTTTGGGGGTGGCGCGCAACCACACCAAACCGCTTTGTGCCGGCAACACGGTTACGTTAAAGCTTTCGTCCAGCGAACCCGAGCCAAACAAAATAGCTGCCGGTGAAGCCCCCACCGCCTGGTTGACCGGGCGCTGCGTAACCTGCATTAAATCAGGGTCATACTGGTACACGGTTTTGCCGTCGGAAATAACCTGCTGCTCGTAAGGCGTAGCCACATTCCAGTAAAACTTGCCAGGCCGCTCGAAGCCGAATGAGCCCGTTTGGGCACCCGAACCCGTGGTTTGCTGGGCGAACTGGCCACTGGCCGATTTCACATTACGCACAAAATCTTTTAATTGCTGGCTGGCATCAGTCTGCACCGTGTTTTTAACGGCCGGAATTTCCTCAAACTTCAAATTCCGCAAATCGGTATTCAGGCCGGCATCAGGCAGCTGAAAACCGGGGGAAACCGTTATGGATTGCGCCTGAACACCCCAGCTGCAAGCGGCCAATGTCAGGGTAATCGTAGCAAGCAACGCTTTTTTCTTCATTCATCCTCTCCGGAAAACCCCACAACTCAGGCAGGGAAGCCGTTAATCTTTGATTGGCAGGGTTGGTGTTTTACACAACCACCCCGTCAGGCTTTGCCTGACACCCCTCCACGGGAGGGGAATTTGTTGAACTCTTCTTTGGGTGAGTGCTTTTTACACAACCACCCCGTCAGGCTTTGCCTGACACCCCTCCACGGGAGGGGAATTTGTTGAACTCTTTTCACCGATAATAAGTGTTTGGACAATTCCCCTCCCGTGGAGGGGTGGCGCGAAGCGCCGGGGTGGTTGCATGCAACTTACAACTCCCACCACCAGCTCTGTAACTTACACGCAAACCACCAAACGCCTACCACTTATTTTTAACAGAATTTGCTCCGCCACACTGTTACATAACCGTAAATACAATTACGGTCTTGAAATAATCTGCCCCCAGCTCACCAGCCAGAAACAGCTTCGGCCAATCAACCCTCTTCCTGCCCCGCGGGTACCAGAATTTCCCGGTTGCCGTTGGACTGCATGGCAGACACCACGCCCGCCTGTTCCATTTGTTCCAGCAAGCGGGCGGCGCGGTTGTAGCCAATGCGCAAGTGACGCTGCACTGAAGAAATGGAGGCCCGGCGGTTTTTTAGCACGATGGCCACTGCCTGGTCATATAAAGGGTCCGATTCAGGGTCGGCAAAGCCGGTCACACTGCCCAGGCCATCGCCGGTTTCGCCGGGCGCACCGCCTTCCAGAATGCCGTCAATATAATCCGCCTCGCCCTGCTCTTTCAGGCAATCCACCACGCGATGCACTTCGTCATCGGCCACAAAAGCGCCATGCACCCGGCGTGGCAGGCCGGTACCCGGTGGCAGGAACAGCATATCGCCCTGACCCAGCAGGGTTTCCGCCCCCATCTGGTCCAGAATGGTGCGTGAGTCTATTTTTGAAGAGACCTGGAAGGCAATACGGGTGGGAATATTGGCCTTGATCAAACCGGTAATCACATCCACACTGGGCCGCTGGGTGGCCAGTACCAGGTGAATGCCCGAGGCCCGGGCTTTTTGTGCCAGGCGGGCAATCAGTTCTTCAATTTTCTTGCCCACCACCATCATTAAATCGGCCAGCTCGTCGATGACCACCACAATAAAGGGCAGCGTGGTCAGGGGTTCGGGCTCTTCGGGCGTTAAGGAAAACGGGTTGGGAATGGGCTCGCCTTTTTTGATAGCTTCGCGGATTTTGGCGTTATAACCGCTTAAATTACGCACGCCCATTTTACTCATGAGTTTGTAGCGCTTTTCCATTTCGCCCACACACCAGTTCAGTGCATTGGCGGCCTGGCGCATATCGGTCACCACCGGTGCCAGCAAGTGCGGAATTCCTTCGTAAATGCTCATTTCCAGCATTTTCGGGTCAATCAGAATAAGCCGAACCTGTGTCGCATCGGCCTTGTACAGCAAAGACAGAATCATGGCATTAATACCCACCGATTTGCCCGAACCGGTCGTACCGGCCACCAGCAAATGTGGCATTTTGGCCAAATCGGCCACTACCGGATTGCCGGCAATATCCTTGCCCAGCACCATGGTTAGGGCCGAAGGGTTGTCGTGATAGGTTTTGGAACCAATAATTTCAGACAGCCGCACCATTTGACGGCGCGGGTTGGGCAACTCCAGCCCCATTAAATTCTTGCCGGGAATGGTTTCCACCACCCGAATGCTAATTAAACTAAGCGCCCGGGCCAGGTCTTTGGACAGGTTAACAATCTGGCTGCCCTTGACCCCCGTTGCGGGCTCTATTTCATAGCGGGTAATTACCGGCCCGGCCTGGGCCGCCACCACGGTCACTTCCACCCCAAAATCACGCAATTTCTTTTCAATCAGGCGTGAAGTATATTCAATGGTTTCCGGGGAAACGGTTTCTACATTGTCTTGCGCCGGATCCAGCAAATCCAGGGCGGGCAACGTTCCTTCGGATTCCTGGCGCACCACCGGAAAAAGGGTTTGCTGCTTTTCCTTCACCGCCCGTTCTGACTTGGGAATACTGGTAATGGCCGGTTCTATTCTTACCGGCTGCTCATGGGTGAGTTTAACTTTTTGTTCGACCAGGTTTTCCTGCCGCACCGCTTTGGCGGCCTCACCGGCTTTGCGATCTTTACGGGCACTGAAAAAATCACCAATGCTGCCTAAAAGACGCTGAATGGCAAAACCGATTTTTTCAGCCACAGCCAGCCATGAAAAACCAAAAAAGAAACTGATCCCCAACACCAGCAACAGGAACAGCGCAATGGCCGAACCGCTGGGGCCAATAAGCATATGCAGGTTATTGGCAAAAAGCTGCCCCAACACCCCGCCTGCGCCCCCGGGAAGCTGTTCACCCAGACTCTGCATTTGACTGGCTTCAAAACCCATTGAGCCCAAAAACAGCATCACAAAACCAATGCCCTGCTCCCAGTGCACACGGGGTAAATCCAGGTCAGGGTCTAGCACAATGCGTTTCATTAAACGGCGATAGCCCACCCACATTCTTTGCACAAAGCAAACCACCAGCCACCAGGCCGAAAGCCCCACCAGGTAATACAGGATATCTGAAACATAAGCCCCCACCATACCCAGCCTGTTTTGCACAAGCGGGCTGGATGAAGTGCTGACCCAACCGGGATCGGTGGGGTGCCAGGTAAACAGCGTGAACGCCAAAGCCGCGGCCAATGCCGCATACAGCACCCATTTGGCCTCGCCAAAAAGGGAAACCACGCGATCGGTTGCCGGAGAAGAGCCGCTTTTCTGGTTGCGTTTGTTGCGACCAGCCGTGCGATTTGAAAGTGTATTAGAAGAACGTGCCATAAGTCATATTATAATTGTGGATTACCATTATAGGATGAATATAAATGAGCGATGTTAAACATTCCAAGGTTTTGATTCTGGGTTCGGGCCCGGCTGGCTATTCTGCGGCGGTTTATGCAGCCCGCGCCAACCTGAACCCGGTACTGGTTACCGGTATGGCGCAAGGCGGCCAGCTCATGACCACCACCGATGTCGACAACTGGCCCGCCGATCCCGAAGGCGTGCAGGGCCCCGACCTGATGCAGCGCTTTTTGCAACACGCCGAACGCTTCAACACCGAAATCATTCTAGACCAGATTGAACGCGTGGACCTGTCCAAACGCCCTTTCACCCTATATTCTGAAATGGGCAATGTTTACACCTGCGACAGCCTGATTATTGCCACCGGCGCCAGCGCCAAATACCTGGGCCTGCCCTCCGAAGAAGCCTTCATGGGCAAAGGCGTGTCGGCCTGCGCCACCTGCGACGGCTTTTTCTATCGCAACCAGGACGTGGTGGTGGTGGGCGGTGGCAACACAGCGGTTGAAGAAGCCCTGTACCTGTCTAACATTTGCCGCAAAGTCACGGTTATTCACCGCCGCGACAAATTCCGTGCCGAACCCATCCTGATTGACAAGATGATGGAAAAAGTTGAAAACGGGAATATGGAACTGCAACTGTTTCACACCCTGGAAGAAGTACTGGGTGACGACAGCGGCGTAACCGGCGTGCGCATTCGCAACACGCAAGATAATACCACACAGGAATTGCCAGTGACCGGTGCTTTTATTGCCATTGGCCACCAGCCCAACACCGGCATTTTTGAAGGCCAGCTGGACATGGAGCACGGCGGCTACATTAAAACCCATGGCGGCCAGCAGGGCTTTGCCACCATGACTTCCGTACCCGGCGTGTTTGCGGCCGGCGACGTGCAAGACCACATTTACCGCCAGGCCATTACCAGCGCAGGTACCGGATGCATGGCAGCCCTTGATGCACAGCGATGGTTGGAAAATGAAGGCAATTAAAGGCAGTCTTGAAGACCTGAAGCGCATGCAGAAAAAACATAGCGCGGAACAGGCCAAGGCAGAAAAACAGGCCAAAGAACAGGCACGGCAAAAACAATCCGCTTCGGGCAGTGTCGCTACGGCGGCCCTTTCCAGTGAAGACGCCGCCCTGTTCCGGCAATCGGTAAGGGGGGTAACCCCTTTGCCCGGCAGCAATCGCATTCCCCATGTGGCCACCCCCAAATCACCCAACGCCCTGGTACTGGCCAGACGGGCGCAGGCCGAGGGCAAGGCGGTAGCCGCGCTTAACCCGGCTCCCGGTGCCCGGCAAGACACCCGCCCCGTGCAAGTGGGCAAAAACCAGCCCACCGACGATACCTCTTACGTGCAGCATGCCCACAGTAAAGATCTGCTGAAAAAGCTGGCCCGCGGCACCTGGCCCGTTTCCGCCACCCTGGACCTTCACGGCACCACGGCAGAGCAGGCCGCCGAACGGTTCGACCGGTTCATTCAGTCGTGCCTGCAGCATCAGGTTCGCTGCGTTTGCATTATTCACGGCAAGGGCTACGGCTCCAAAGATGGGCAAGCGGTGTTAAAAGATCTGGTGAAAGCGTGGTTACGGCAACTGGAAGCCACCCAGGCATTTATCCAGGCCCCGGAAAGCATGGGCGGAACCGGTGCGCTGCTGGTGTTGTTAAATACTAAAACTTAAGTGATGTGTTGCCATGCGGGAGTGAACACAAGAGGTTCCCACGCGGGAGTGAAGTGACCCCCAAATGTTGGACGGTTAAAAACTAGGCAGCTAAAACCTGAGTCCGGTATTGTACCGGACTCAGGCCGTTTAACTTGAGCTTGATACGTTCGTGATTGTAGT
>NZ_BMYS01000026.1 GCF_014652395.1 Advenella faeciporci | reverse complement strand
TACAATCACGAACGTATCAAGCTCAAGTTAAACGGCCTGAGTCCGGTACAATACCGGACTCAGGTTTTAGCTGCCTAGTTTTTAACCGTCCAACATTTGGGGGTCACTTCACTCCTGCGTGGGAACCGGGATCTTCTCCCTTCACTTGTTCCTGGTTCCCATGCTCCTGCGTGGGAACCGGGATGAGGAGAGCACCACCCCGTCAGGCTTCGCCTGCCACCCCTCCACAGAGGGGAATTTTCCTGCTTCGTGGAAACAGTTGTGTTGTTTGCCCATTCCCTGAACTGAGCTGCTGTCAAACTTGCACAAGCGGAATGATCGTTCAGGTGCGGCGACTTCGGCACGAAGCGGCGTCGGAGCAAACCTGAATAATCATTCCGCGCCAGTATTAGGAATGCGGATATTCAAACTGACGTCCGTATGCATTACCACACAGGAGTGTGGGAACGAATTGCAAAACACAAACAGACATCCTGTCGATTGCAACGCGCTGGCACGATCATCCTTGTTGCTCAACGCTTTTATATACAATATCCCTACGCATTATTTTTTGACTCCCGTACCATGTCCACCATGCCTCATCACACCCCCAACAACAATCTGCCCGAGATAGATCCCGATTCCCTTGAACACAGCGCCCGTACCGCCGTGTATCTGCAGCAACTCATCAAGCAGCAGGGCAGCATTCCTTTCAGGTTATGGATGCACGAGGCCCTGTACGCCCCCGGGCTGGGCTATTACACCAGCGGCAATACCAAACTGGGCAATGAACGGGACCAGGCGGTTACCCAAAGCCCGGCTGGCGACTTTACCACCGCCCCTGAATTAAGCCCCTGGTTTGCCCGCACGCTGGCACGGCAAATAACGCAGGTACACAAGGCAAGCGGCACACTGGATATCCTTGAGTTTGGTGCCGGTTCGGGCATTCTGGCACACGACATACTGGCTGCCCTTGACAACCCCGATATCAATTATTTTATTCTTGAACTTTCTCCGGACCTGAGGGCAAGGCAGCAGGAAAAACTGTCCGGTTTCAAAAACCAGGTTCAATGGCTTAGCCGGCTACCTGAACGTTTTGAAGGCTGCGTGATTGCCAATGAAGTCCTGGATGCCATGCCGGTTGAACTGTTCCAGTGGGAAGACAATGGCACGCTGGCGGAAAAATACGTCACCCTGGACAACAACAGCCAATTCATGCTGGTCAACCAGCCCGCCACTGCCAAGCTGGCTGAAAAAATAGCCCGCCGCATGCCTGCCCTGCCGGGTTATACGTCTGAAATCAACCTGCAGGCCGAGGCCTGGATTCATGAAATGGGACGCTGGCTGGCTAAAGGCGTGGCTTTTTTGATTGATTACGGCTTTCCGCAAAAAGAGTACTACCACCCCCAACGGGCCCAGGGAACGTTGATGTGCCACTTGCGCCATCATGCCCACGGCAACCCGTTGGTTTACCCAGGCATCCAGGATATTACCGCCCATGTGGATTTCACGGCCATGGCCGATGCCGCCCTTGAGGGCGGACTGGAAGTGCTGGGTTACACCTCACAGGCCAACTTCCTGCTTAACAGCGGCTTAATGAAACTGCTCTCAACCCTGGATCCGCAGGATACGGCCCGTTACGCCAGGGAAATCGGTCCGGTGCAAAAATTGCTGTCCGAAGCCGAAATGGGTGAACTGTTCAAGGTCCTGGCTATTGGGTTTGGCATTGATGAACCCTTGATGGGCTTCTCCCGTGGTGACCGTCGCCATATGCTTTAAATAAAAACCATTCAGGATTGAACCAGATACTCATACACTGATTCAACCCGCGCCTGCCTGACTGCTTCCTTGATCAGGCCAGGCTGGCCGGCATATTCACGGGCGATGGCGCCCGCATCAATTTGTCTGGCACGGTCAAGACACATGCGCCAGAATGATTCAAGCACGTTCCCGCTGCCATGACTGTTGTCTTCCGAAGCCGCTTGCATGCATGCACACGCCCGCACCAGATCCATGAAGCGCTCAGGCTTTCTAATACCATCGCAACGCTCGATAATACCTACAACCCTGTCGGCCATCTCAAGGGAGTTATCATGTTTCCCCTGCGTCAGGCCCGCTATTTCCGCCCTGACAACCCGCAACAAACGGGCATAATCAAGACAATCATTCGGCACTCTCAAGTGCCTGGACAAGGCTTCAGCATCAGGCGTTTCAAGGCATAAAATGGCAAAACGCGATGGCAGGGGCAAACCGCAAGCATGTGCGGCATCCAGCAGATCCGCCACCCGTCCGTTCCACACCAGTTGCGGCATTACCCGGGGCAAGGCATGAACCTCAGCCAGCATTTTGAACATTCTTGACGGTTTTTCACACAGCATGCCGCGTGAAATTTCTTTCCAGACCCGTTCCGGCACCAAGGCATCCACTTCGCCATTGTCCACCATATGGCGGCATAACTGACGGGTTTCTTCAGCCAGGCTGAACCGGGTGAAGCGGGCCGCAAAACGGGCCACCCGCAAAATCCTTACCGGGTCTTCAATAAAGGCATCACCTACATGCCGGAACAAGCCGGCCTGCAAATCCGCCTGCCCGTTCAATGGGTCAATAATATGTCCTGCCCTGTCCTGCGCCATGGCATTAATGGTCAGGTCACGACGTTTCAGGTCGTCTTCAAGTCGGACATCTTTGCCGGTGTAAAACGTGAAACCCTGGTAACCTCGCCCTGATTTTCTTTCGGTACGGGCCAGCGCATATTCTTCCTTGGTGTGCGGATGCAAAAATACCGGGAAGTCACCACCCACGGGAATAAACCCGCGGGCCGTCATGTCTTCGGGCGCTGCCCCCACCACCACCCAGTCCTTATCGCCTTCCGGCAGGCCCAGCAGGCGGTCTCGCACGGCACCGCCCACAATATAAACATCCAGGCCTTCCAGGCAATTGTTTTTTTTATTTAACACTTCAAGCATTTCCAAAAACTAAGGTGTCACCGTACCCAGGCGCTGCACCAATGATTGCGGCTGCCCGGTAAACAGGGTGGCATACCAGGTTGCGTTGGACATGACATGCTTCACATACAGCCGGGTTTCGGTAAAGGGAATGGTTTCGGCAAAAATGGCCCCTTCCACCGGCCCCGATAAACTGCTGCGCCAGCGCTTGGGACGGTTCGGTCCGGCATTATAGCCAGCCGTGGCCAATACTTCGGAATTACCCAGGTCATTTTTCACCATGCTCAGGTAGGAAGTACCCAGCACCGTATTGGTCTCAAACTCATTCACATCACTTATGGAAAAACCGGACATGCCGATTTTGTTAGCCACCATTTTTGCCGTACCGGGCATGACCTGCATCAGGCCTGCCGCCCCTACTCGTGAACGGGCTACCGGGACAAAACGGGATTCCTGCCTGATAAGGCCATATACCCATGCGGGGTCAAGCCCGACATTACGGGCCTGCTGGCCCACCTTGCCCTCGAAGGGGGCCAGGAATCGCTGCCTGAAATTGATATCACCCTGTGTCAATAAAGAGGTATTAATGGCCCGGTCATAGATATTTTCCTGCACGGCCCATTCGGCTGCCGCCATCAGTTCACGGTCATTCAGACCCCTGATGGCAAAGTTCCATTCGGCAACTGCTTCAGGTCGCCAGCCCAAATTGAACAAGCTGACAGCGCGCTGTAACCCCCTGTTCTGACGGATATGCGCCAATTCAGCCGCATTGCTGGCAGGCGCCTGAGGTGGCAAAGTGATTTTGCGACCCAAGGCTTCGGTGGCCAGTTGACCGTAGAAACCATGATCGTCATTGGCAACCGTTTCAAACCCCTTGCGGGCAGCTGCAGTGTTACCCATGGCTTGCCAGGCCCTGGCTTTCCAGTATGTCCAGACGGGTTCTTGCTGTTGCGCTGGTGGCATCATGCCAATGGTTTTGGCCACCCATGGCCAGTCTATGTCCGGTTGACGCAAAGCTGCCCTCACCCGCCAGGCATGATTGTATTCGCTTAAACGAAAACCTTCTCCGGCCTGCCGGTACCATTGGTCTGCCCGATCTTCCAGGTTCAAGACAGAAACCAGACCAAACTGGGCAAGAATCCATGGCCGGTTTTCGGCTGAAACCAGTATCTTACCGTTACTTTGCAAAAACGCATAACCGCCATCACGGTCTTGCCTGGCCAGACGGCTGAATGCCAAGGTTCTTAATTCTTCCTGTTCCCGGCTTTGTGCCTGACCACTTTGGCCGGACAGCCAGGCTTTTGGATTGGCCATGAAAGCATCGTAATCTTTCATTTGCGCGGGATTGAACAGCATGGCTGCAAAACGCCGGGCATTGGCCTTATTGTCATATTCAATATCATCACGTAACAGGGGCTGAATATGATCCCATTGCAGCACTTTTGAGGCATACAGTTGCGCCAGCATGTCCCAGCAGGCGGTCCCCGGACGAAAGGCATCCATGGCCTGGCTGGCAGTGACTCGTCCATGACCCATATGCCGGGCATGCAAAACAGCGCAATCAACCTGTGCATTATTCAGGTTCACATTGCCCAGTTTGCGAACCGTGGCAAAATCCCTGGTGCGGGCCGCCTCCAGTATCCAGTCTGCCTTCAAACGCTCATGCAAATAAGGGTTCTGGCTTTTTTCAAGGAAAGCAAGAATTTCACCAGTGGGGACGGGTTCGGAACGGCTCCTGATTTGGTTGCGCAAATACCAGAACATGGGGTACTCGCCCAGTTCCTGATCTTTACGGGCCTGCTGGGCAAGGGTGGGCAATTGCGCCCAGTTTTTTGCCTGCATCGCCTCATAAGCCGACATGACGGCATTGCGCGCATCGGCAGGCACTTGTGCTGGCGGGCCATAATATTGCAATGATGGGGCAAGCTGTCCTTTGATGTCTTTTTCAGCGGCCGATGTGGACGTTTCGGCACAGGCAGTTAACAATAACAGTAAAGGCACCAGCCCCATCTGCCAACGCGACGCCTGTTTCTTGAAAATGCCCCAACGTGTTATTCTTGTTTTTCTTGAATGATTACTTTCTGTCATTTTGATCCTCAAAACCGGTACCTATGAACATAACCCGAACCGCACGCATGAACAATCAGGAAATACGCAAGTGGCTGACAACTTCCCGCCTGGCATTGACAGCATCAATCCGTGAAAAATACAGCGGGCAAATACGTCAGCACTTCATGACATGGTTCAGGCAGTTTACCCTGGAGCATCCGCAATCCTCCTGCCGGATTGCCGGATTCTGGCCCATCAAGGAAGAACCCGACCTGATTCCCCTGTTAACCGAGCTGGACCGGCAGGGCCATGAGCTTAGCCTTCCGTGCATAACAAAACAGGATAGCCCGCTTGAATTTTACCGCTGGACGGCCACAACCCCGTTACAGCCCGGCCAATTCAATATTCCAGAGCCACAGTTAAGTGAAAAATCGTTGCCTGCCGATATTATACTGGTGCCCACATTGGGTTTTACACGCCACGGTCACCGTATCGGGTATGGTAAAGGCTATTATGACCGCACTCTGGCCGACCTGCACGAAAAAGGACATGTCTTCATTAAAATCGGCGTTGCCTGGGATGAAGGTGAAATTACCGTACCCTACACGCCAGAACCACACGATATCCCGCTTGACTATATCCTGACGCCTTCAGGATTGCATGCACCACTTAAATAAGTGGCTGCGCGAACGGGCAGAGGCTAACAAGCTTTTTGTAATAATACCGGTCTTTCAACCGGTACCATAGAAACAATAAGCGATGATCAAGTCAGATCAATAGCTGAGGTTTTCCCAGATAGACAGGGTGGCTTCGGCATTGTTGAGGGTATAAAAATGGATACCTGGCGCACCTTTATCAATAAGCTCCTGGCACAACCGGGTGACCACTTCTGTCCCGAACTGGCGGATTGCCTGTTTATCATCACCGAATTCAGCCAGCCGCAAACGGATCCAGCGCGGGATTTCAGCACCGCACATTTGTGAAAAACGAACCAGCTGCGTGTGATTGGTAATAGGCATGATCCCCGGCACAATCGGAATATCCACCCCCTTGGCACGCACGTTATCCACAAAACTGAAATAAGCATCAGCGTTAAAAAAATACTGGGTGATGGCACTATCGGCCCCTGCCCTGACTTTTTGCACAAAATGTTCAATATCCTGCTCAAACCCCTGTGCCTGCGGGTGCATTTCAGGGTAAGCAGCCACTTCAATATGAAACCAGTCACCGGAGTGCTCGCGAACCAGTTGCACCAGGTCACTGGCATGACGCAGGTCGCTGCTTACCATCCCCATTCCCGAAGGCAAATCGCCCCGCAAGGCAACCAGCCGTCTTACCCCCTCGGCCCGATAGGCCTCAAGAATTTGGCAGATGCTGTCCTTGTCGGCACCTATGCATGATAAATGCGGCGCTGCCTCGTAACCCATCCGGGAGAAAAGACGCACGGTTTCTGCGGTACCTTCGCGGGTAGAACCACCGGCCCCGAACGTCACACTGACGTAGCTCGGATTGATGATTTGCAACTGCCTGGCCGTACCCACCAGACGCTCACGCCCAGCCTGGTCTCGCGGCGGAAAAAATTCCAGGCTGAATGACTCTTTGGAAAACGAACTCATATTAATTCAAAAGACTTAAAAGGATCCCTGAAATAATACTATAGATTAACGCCCCGGCCAGCGCCCACCAGAACCCGTCTACCTGGAACCCATTGAACAGCGAGCCCGCCAGCCAGAATAGCAAAGCATTCAGGATAAACAGGAACAATCCCAGGGTAACAATGGTAATAGGAATGGTGAGAAAGGCCAGAACAGGATAAATAATTGTATTGACCAGGCCCAGGATAACTGCCGCAATCAATGCCGAGCCAAAGCTGGCAACCGTAACACCAGGCAGGATATAGGCAACCACCATCAGCGCCAGCGCCTGTAACAACCAGGTAAGTATTAATGACATTTGCTGCTCCAGAAAACAGGATCGGAAAGCTGCCTTAAAGACAGCTTTTATACAATAAATCCATAGTAACGTATATGCAATCCGGATATTTCAGGATAGCCGGATTGCAAGGTTTTACCGATCAATAACGGTAGTGATCCGGTTTGAAAGGCCCATCTACGGCAACCCCGATATAGTCGGCCTGCTGTGGTGACAGCTTGCTTAACTGCACACCCAGTTTTTTCAGGTGCAGACGGGCCACTTTTTCATCAAGGTGTTTAGGCAGCACATAAACCTGGCCTTTTTGATAGGCATCGGTACGTGTGAACAATTCGATCTGGGCAATGGTCTGGTTGGTGAAAGACGCGGACATCACAAAAGAAGGATGGCCGGTTGCGCAACCCAGGTTGACCAGGCGGCCCTTGGCCAGCAGAATAATGCGTTTGCCATCGGGGAAAATGATGTGGTCAACCTGCGGCTTGATTTCTTCCCACTGCAAGTCTTCTACGGCAGCCACGTCAATTTCATTGTCAAAGTGACCGATATTGCACAAGATGGCCTGGTCTTTCATTTTTTCCATATGACTGCGGTCAATCACGTGGTAGTTGCCGGTGGCCGTTACAAAAATATCGGCCTTGTCGGCGGCTTCTTCCATGGTGACCACTTTATAACCTTCCATAGAGGCCTGCAAAGCGCAGATAGGGTCAATTTCACAAACCCATACCTGGGCACGCAAGGCTTGCAAGGCTTGTGCACAGCCTTTACCCACATCACCAAAACCCACTACAACAGCCACTTTACCGGCAATCATGACATCGGTGGCACGCTTGATGCCGTCTACCAGGGACTCACGGCAGCCATACAGGTTGTCGAATTTGGATTTGGTCACGGAGTCGTTCACGTTGATGGCAGGAAACTGCAGCTCACCTTTTTGTGACATCTGATAAAGACGATGTACACCGGTCGTGGTTTCTTCGGTAACGCCCTTGATTTGTGCCAGGCGGGTAGAGTACCAGGTCGCATCAGTGGCCAGTTTTGCCTTGATGGCGGCAAACAGCACACGCTCTTCTTCACTGCCAGGATTGGCCAGCACGGAAATATCTTTTTCTGCCTTGGCGCCCAGGTGCAACAGGGTCGTGGCATCGCCACCATCATCCAGGATCATGTTTGCCTGCTCGCCCGGCCACTCAAAAATTTTGTGGGTATATTGCCAGTACTCTTCAAGCGTCTCACCCTTGACCGCAAACACGGGAATGCCACGCTCGGCAATCGCGGCAGCAGCATGATCCTGGGTAGAGAAAATATTGCATGAGGCCCAACGCACCTCGGCCCCCAGGGCAACCAGTGTTTCAATTAACACACCGGTCTGGATAGTCATGTGCAGGCTGCCGGCAATACGGGCACCTTTGAGGGGCTGTGAAGCGGCAAACTCTTCACGGGTTGCCATCAGGCCGGGCATTTCCGTTTCGGCAATGCTTAATTCACGGCGTCCCCAGCCAGCCAGGGAAATATCAGCAATTTTATAATCAGCAGTAGTCATTGTAAAAAATCCAATAAATGCTGCTTTGGCAATGAATGCGAACTCGTCTCACCATCAACTACAAAGCAGGTTAATGATGAGCGCCGTTACATGAAAAAAGATGTATTCCGAGCCTGGCAGATTGCACTGTTAAGGCATGAATCCAATCATGCAGAACAGGCAAACTGTCGCAGCGCCCCTCGGAAATATTCGAAATAGTTTACCCCAAACGCGTTTCTTAAAGTTCAAAAAGTGCCTTGCACCAAAAGATGGCAAGGCACTTTTTGCACGACCCTGTTAACGGGCGTTTTTCAGTGCATTGACCTTATCGGTGGCTTCCCAGCTGAACTCGGGCTCGGCGCGGCCAAAATGACCGTAAGCAGCGGTTTTGCTGTAGATGGGTCGCAACAGGTCGAGCATTTGCACAATCCCGCGTGGACGCAGGTCAAAATGCTCACGAACCAGCAAGGCGATTTCGTCATCGGGGATAACGCCTGTACCTTCAGTGTAAACCGTGATATTGATGGGTTCAGCCACGCCAATCGCATAACTGACCTGCACCTGACACTGGCGTGCCAGGCCTGCAGCCACAATATTCTTGGCCACATAACGGGCGGCATAAGCAGCCGAACGGTCTACCTTTGAAGGGTCTTTACCCGAGAAGGCGCCACCGCCGTGCGGGCAGGCACCACCATAGGTGTCCACAATAATCTTGCGTCCGGTAAGACCGCAATCGCCTTGCGGCCCACCAATCACGAAAATGCCGGTCGGATTGACCAGGAATTTGGTTTTGGGCGTAATCAGGCCATCAGGAAAGCTGGGCTTGATAATATCCTCAATGACCGCTTCGCGGATGGAAGACTGTGAAATTTCAGGGGCATGCTGGGTGGACAGCACAACCGTATCCACTTCTGCAGGTTTACCATCAATATAGCGGAACGTGACCTGTGATTTGGCATCGGGGCGCAACCATGGCAAGCGGCCGTCTTTGCGCAATTCGCTTTGCCGCTGCACCAGACGGTGTGCGTACCAGATGGGAGCCGGCATCAGGTCGGGGGTTTCATCGCAGGCGTAGCCAAACATCAGGCCTTGGTCACCGGCACCCTGGTTAAGGATTTCATCGGGGCTGCGATCGACGCCCTGGGCGATATCGGGTGATTGCTTGTCATAGGCAACCAGCACGGCACAGCCTTTGTAATCAATGCCGTAAGCGGTATTGTCGTAGCCAATACGCTTGATGGTGTCACGTGCAACCTGAATATAATCAATGTTGGCCGTTGTGGTGATTTCACCGGCCAGCACGACCAGTCCGGTATTGCACAAGGTTTCGGCAGCTACCCGGGCTGTTGGATCTTCGGTAAGAATAGCATCCAGAATGGCATCGGAAATCTGGTCAGCCACCTTGTCGGGGTGACCTTCAGAAACAGACTCGGAGGTAAATAAAAAATCGTTTTGAGCCATTGATCAGCGTCCTTTTATAATGTCAGAAACTCCGACGTTTTTGAGGTAAGAACGCGCAGCACCTTTATTTCAAATGAAATAATATTAAGGCGCGACGCTTTAGCGGTGTTTTATGAAACCAGTCCATGTCGCCCCGCAAGTTGTCGGTTAACTCAGCGACCATTTGCCATTTTAAAACATTTATGAAGTTTTCCTGGCAAAGCCCCTGTTTACGTCACAGATTCTTTGAAAAATGTCTGAAAAATGCCCGGCACCATCCCTGCCACACCGCTTGGACAGCACTTGTTCGCGTTTCTTCACTTGTGCATTTCCATCCGCCGGCCGCTTATGTTAAATTGCTTTTTAGCTAACACCCTGTTGAAACCTCAGCTGTTTAAGGTTTCCCTGCGCTGAATTAAACAGCCATAAATGTCCAATTGCATGAAATCCACCAAAAGAAAATTCCTTGACACCGTCTTCCACTGGTTTGGCAACACCTCACACAAGCGACGCCAGCAACTTGGCTGGCTGCTCAGTACCCTGTCTCCGCTTATCATGAAGCGCAGGGCCGCCATCGTTCGCAAGAACCTGGAACTGTGCTTTCCCGAAGCATCGCTCGAGCAGCGCCAACAATGGCAAAAAGAACACTTCCGGGTACTGGCCCAATCCATTGTTGATCGAGGCCTGTTCTGGTTCGGTTCACCGGAAAACATCCTGGCAACCATCCATATGGATGGCTTTGAACACATAGAACGGCTCCTGGCGGAAAAACGTCCCGTCCTGATGCTGGCACCCCATTTTGTGGCGCTTGACGCGGCAGCCACCCGGCTTTCCATGTCCCTGAAAAAAGCGGCCACTATTTACACCCCTCAACACGATCCGGACATTGACGATATTGTCCGGGAAGGACGTGGTCGTTTCAATGAAATTCACCTGATCAGCCGCAAGGAAGGGGTACGTGGCATGCTGCGCCACCTGAAAGAAGGCACACCGGTTTATTATCTTCCCGACATGGACTTTGGTCGCAAGGGTTCCATTTTCGTGCCGTTTTTCAATATCCCTGCCGCCACCCTGCCCACCACCGCACAAATTGCCAAATCCTGGCATGCGGCAGTGGTGCCGATTGTGAGCCGTTGGGACCCGACAACCGGACACTATCATGTCCAGGTCTTGCCCCCCCTGACGGATTTTCCCGGTGAACAAAGCATAGAGGCGGCAACCACCCGTATCAACCACTTGCTTGAGCAATGGATCCTTCAGGCACCCAGCCAGTATTACTGGGTTCACCGCCGTTTCAAGACCCGCCCCGAGGGTGAGGAAAAAATTTATTGAAACAGATCGGGTAACAGCACTGCATGCCGGGAATTTTCAGTCCATAATGAGTTTTTTTACGTACCAGACACCCCATGATTTGGCAATTTACAAAAATGCATGGCGCGGGCAATGATTTTATCGTCCTTGATGGCGTCAGCCAGCCCATTGAAATGACCCCTGAACGGGCACGTGCCCTGGCGCATCGCCAGCTTGGCATCGGTGCCGACCAGATTTTACTGGTGGAAACGCCTTCCCACCCGGAAGCCGACTTCCGCTATCGCATCTTCAATGCCGATGGCAGCGAAGTTGAGCATTGTGGCAATGGTTCTCGCTGTTTTGTACGTTTTGTCCACGAACAAAGACTCTCTCGCCGCAATCCGCTCAAAGCGGAAATTGCCACCGGCCTTATTACAATTGAAGAAAAAGAGGACAAGAGCGTTACCGTTGACATGGGTGTGACCCGTTTCGATCCGGCTGCACTGCCCTTTGACACAGAAGGTCTGAGCCACTTCCAGGAGCATGAGGAAACCCTCTGGAACCTGCCCTTGCCCCAGGCGGGTACGGTCGCCCTCGCGGCCCTGGCCATCTCCAATCCGCATGCGGTACTGCTGGTTGACAATATTGATACCGCCCCCGTAGCGACACAGGGCCCCTTCATAGAGACCCACCCACGCTTTGGCAATCGGGTCAATGTCGGGTTCATGCAAGTCATCAACCGCAACCACATTCGGCTGCGTGTTTATGAGCGCGGCGTGGGCGAAACCCTGTCTTGCGGAACCGGTGCCTGCGCCGCCGTGGCCACCGGCATCCGTCGCGGCCTGCTGGACTCTCCGGTTAGCGTCCAGACCCGGGGTGGGCTATTAACCATTGAGTGGGATGGCACTCAATTGAAAATGACCGGCCCGGCCACCACCGTGTTTTCTGGCCAGGTTGATATTGATAAACTGGTTAAAGATTTTTGCTTAAAGGATGAGTAGACTTATGTCAGAGACGACGTTTGAGCCGGATGAAGTTGCCGTTTTCCTGAAAAACAACCCCTCTTTTTTTGAGGATCATGCCCAGCTGTTTGCCAGCCTGTCCATTCCACACCCTTATGCAGACCGCACCCTGTCTTTAGGTGCCCGTCAAGTCATGACCCTGCGCAAGCGCAGCAAGGCACTTGAGTGGAAACTGGCGGAACTGATGCATAACGCCGACTCAAACGCCTCTATCAGTCAAAGCATGACGCTTTGGTGCTCACAGATGCTGGCTGAAAAGAACAGCCAGAAACTGCCAGAACGCACTATTGACAGCCTGAAGCAGGCGTTTGAGCAGCTTGATGTTTCACTGCGTCTGTGGAACCTGCCAATGCTCAGAGCCAAAAAATTCAAGCTTGATGAAGATATCGAGTTACAGGCTTACGCCAATGCGCTGAAAAAACCTTATTGCGGTCCCGAAGGCTATCTGCCGGCGCATCAGTGGTTAAGCGCAAAGCCCGCCTCGGTTGCCCTGGTCCCCCTGAAAACACAAGCGCAAACATTTGGCCTGCTGGTTTTCGGTTCTGGCCAGGAGGCGCATTTTACCCCTGACATGGGAACGGTTTTCCTCGAAAACCTGGGGCAGCTGGCCAGTGCCAGCTTAAGCCGCCTTATTAAATAAAATGAACCACTGCCTGCCCGCTGCCATGGAACAATGGCTGGACTATTTGCGCACCAACAAGCGTTACTCTGCCCATACGCTGGCGGCCTACCGAAGAGACCTGGCCCAACTGGCAAGGCTGCATCCCGATACCGATCTGGCCACCCTAAGCAACCCGCAAATTCGTACAGCCATTGCCCGCCTGCACGCCAGCCAAATGAGTCCGCGCAGCCTGGCGCGCATTCTGTCAGCCTGGCGCGGTTTCTATGCGTGGTGGGTACCGCTGGCCAAATTAAGCATCAATCCGGCCAAAAATGTCAAAACCCCCAAAGTGCCCAAAAACCTGCCCAAGGCCTTATCGGTAGAGCAAACCCAGGCACTGCTGGACCATCCGGCCAGAAAGCTGCAAAATGACCCCATCCACCTGCGCGACCAGGCCATGTTCGAATTGCTTTACGCCAGTGGCCTGCGCCTGGCCGAGCTGGTGCAACTGGACACTCACTATACAAAAAAAGACAATTATGAATCGGCCGGCTGGCTCAACCTGGCCGAACAGGAATTAACCGTGAAAGGAAAAGGCGGCAAAACACGCCTGGTTCCGTTGGGGAAAAAAGCGCATCGAGCCCTTTCAATGTGGCTGGCGGCCCGCCCGTCGCTATTGAAACCGGCGACGCCTGAAAACGATGTAAGTGCCCTTTTTTTAGGGGAACGCGGCGCACGCATCTCACCACGGGTAGTACAGCTGCAACTGAAAAAATTTTCGCAGCTCTCGGAAGTACCCGGCCAGATACACCCGCATGTATTACGACACAGTTTTGCCAGTCATCTGCTGCAATCGGCCCAAGACCTGCGCGCGGTACAGGAACTGCTTGGTCATGCAAACATCTCAACCACGCAAATTTATACCCGGCTGGATTTCCAGCACCTGGCCAAAGCCTATGACCAGGCGCACCCAAGGGCCAAACGCAAAAACTGATTACTTGATCGCTTCGGTAATAACGCGGATATTATGACGCATCATGCCCAGATAGGAAGTGGCCTCGCCGGTCGTGGCCAAGGCATCCGAATACAGCATACCCCCGACTTTTGCGCCTGTTTCCCTGGCAATCTGATCCTGCAATTTGTTGTTTTTCACATTTTCCAGAAACACGGCAGGAATCTGTTGTTCCTTGATTTGTCTGACCACCGCAGAAATGGCCTTGGCAGAGGGTTCGGCCGAGGTGGAGATACCTAATGGGGCAATCACCTCAAGCCCATAGGCATCGGCGAAATAACCGAAAGCATCATGGGTTGTCACGATTTTACGACGCTGGGCGGGAATATCTGACATGGCCTTGCGAACCTGCCCGTCAAGAGCCTGCATTTGCTGGATGTAATCCCGGGCATTGCCTTCATACAGCGCGGTGTTAGCAGGATCAGCCTGCGACAAAGCCCGGGCAATATTACGCACATAAATCTGCCCGTTGGCCAGATCCTGCCAGGCATGCGGATCAAACTCTCCGTGATTATGTCCATGATCATGCTCTTCTTCGTGGGCCTGTTCCTCATGCCCTTCATGCCCGTGATCAGCGTGATCATGGGCGTCTTTATCGGCAACAGGATGCCCGTGCTCATCATGAGCGGACGCCTCGTCCAGTTTACGCACTTTCACACCATCACTGGCCACAATAACCGTACCCTTGAAACCCGAAGAGGACAGTAAACGGTCTGTCCAGCTATCCAGGCCAAGTCCATTCACAAACAGCAGCCTGGTATCGGGAGACGCAACTTTTTTGATATCCCGGGGCGTCAGTTCAACCTCATGTGAGTTGCCATCGGCAGGCACCAGTGAAACAACATTGACCTGATCGGCCCCCACTGTTTTCACCATATCCGCCAGAATGGAAAAACTGGTCACCACTTCGATGGGGGCCTTTGCCTGTACTGGCAAGGAACCAACCAACAAGCCTGCCAACACAATGGCTGGCGCTCCTTTCAGATAAGCCTGGAGTTTCATTATTTGATCCTGTTTAACGATTGAAAAAACGAATACGACTGCGAACAACACCACCCTGGCGGCCAAACATCAAGCCCAGGATATAAAACAGGCCCGCAACCAGAATAATGGCGGATGATGCAGGCACACTATAATGATAGGAAACAACCAGACCGGCATAGGCAGACAATGCACCAATAGCGGCGGCCAGTACCAGTTGCCTGCCTACCGTACGCCCGCAGAATCGGGCTGCGGCAGCCGGCAACATCATCATCCCCACCACCATCAAGGTACCCAAGACCTGAAAACCGGCCACCAGATTCACGACCAGCAACATCAGGAACAGCATATGCACCAATGACCCGCCGCCACCTTCTGAGCGAAGAAAACCAGGATCAAGGCACTCTATGATCAAAGGCCGGTAAATTAAAGACAATGAAAGAATGGTCAGGCTGCTCACCACCATAATAAACAGCAGGGCCTTGTCATCCAGACCGAGCACAGAGCCGAACAGGACATGCAGCAAATCCATATTGGAGCCCTTTAAAGACAACAGCACGACGCCTAATCCGAGAGAAATCAGATACAAGGCGGCAAAACTGGCGTCTTCTTTCAGGGACGTAAGCCGTGACACCACTCCGGCCAGCAGGGCAACCAGCAAACCGGTTACCATTCCCCCCACCAACATGGCCGTCAAGGAGACCCCGGCAATCAGGAAACCGGCAGCCACCCCGGGCAAAATGGCGTGTGACATGGAATCAGCGACAAGACTCATGCGCCGCAAAATAAGAAATACGCCCAACGGACCCGTCGCGACAGCCAGAAATATGGCGCCAAACAGGGCACGGCTCATGAATCCAAACTCCACGAAGGGAGACAGGAAAATCTCGTATAGATCACCCATTAAAAACCTCCCAGTGACAGGCGACGGGCCTTGTGCAGATTTTCTTCGGTAAGGATTTCAGCGGTTTTCCCCCAGGCCACCACCTGCCTGGCCAGTAACAGCGTTTCGGGAAAACACCGTTTCACCCTGTCCACATCGTGCAAAACGGCAATAATGGTTCGCCCCTCGGCATGCCAGCCCAAAATAATCCGCATCAGGTCTTCACAGGTATCTTCATCCACAGCGGCAAAGGGTTCATCAAGCAGCAATACCTTTGCATCGCGCACCATTAAACGGGCAAACAGGGCCCGCTGCAACTGACCGCCCGAAAGGTTGCCAATCAACTGGTCGGCAACCGCCTGCAAGCCCACTTGTTCAAGTGCATGATTGATGCGGGCGCGCTCTGCCTTGCCATATTGCCGCCACGGCCCGATGCGTCGCCAGGCTCCCATGGCCACCAGCTCATAGGTGGTAATGGGAAAACTGCGATCCAGGTCACTAAGCTGCGGCAACAAGGTCAGCTCCTTGCGAAAAGCCGGATCAATGTCAATGCTGCCCGCAGTGGGCTTGAGAAAATGGATGATGCCTTTGACAAGGGTGGATTTGCCGGCCCCGTTCGCACCCAGAATAGCGGTAAGGGTACCCGGGTTGAACTGCCCGGAAACATGCTGGAGCACCGGTTTGTCCCGCCACCCGAGCGATACATCATTCAGGCGGATAACGGGAGTCACAGAGTCATACCTGAAACCAGTGCACCAACTTCCGGAAACCAGCCCAGAGCATAGCCGGTTACTGCCCACATAAGCGCCAGAAAAAGTCCGGCCTGAATCACCCTTGCCAATGCGGAATTGAGCAATGGGGACTGAATCCGCTGGTTAGCGGTATGGGCAGAAACGGAATGGCTGCTGGAAAGTGTGGTTTGCATAACGGCGCGAAGAGTTGAAAAAAGTGAAAATAATCAACAAATGATATGATATAACATATTAAAACATAAAATAATCGGCAATGTCATCAAAATTACCCTTGCCACCACACTTTTTTTCGCTTCATGGTACATTGACCCAAAGTATCAACTTATTATTTTTATTATTAAAAACGTTCATGCATTCCACTCATAACCATTCTCACTCGCATAAATCGGTCAACCAGCGCCTGCTTGAAGCCGAGCAGCTCTGTGAGTCTCGTGGCAAACGGCTTACGCCCATCCGCCAGCAGGTGCTCAGGCTCATGCTTGAGGAATCCCGTAGTCTCAAGGCCTATGAGCTTCTTGATGCCATGCTGACCATTCACCCAAAATCCAAACCGCCAACCGTTTATCGTGCGCTTGAGTTTCTTGAAGAAGAAGGGCTTATTCACCGCCTTGATGCCGTCAACGCCTGGACTGCCTGTATCGATGTCAACAGCCATCACCACGATTTGCTGGTGGTGTGCACTCAATGTGGCAAAGTGGTTGAAATCAGCGCTCCTGAAATCAGCAGCCAGCTTAAAAAACTGATTGCCAATACCGGTTTTTCGCTCACCTCCAACGAAACGGAAATCAGGGCGACCTGCGCACAATGCAAGGCAAAAAACAAGTCCCCAAACAAGCATTAATGCATTTGACATACAAAACCCGGTCAGGGTCTTGCATTACGCATTAATGCCCCCATTATGGGATGTTGCACCACAAAAACGCTTTTCTTGTTAGGCAGTACTGGCGGCATTAGGGTTTATATCTAAATTTATTCAATTTTTTGTAAAGACACTGATATATGTTTGCCAGATAATGAAAGCTGTGATGTAATTCTCCGATTATATTGAAAATTTTCGCCATGCAGAAAGTCTGCCTGCGATGTTAGTTAAGAAGCATAATTATGACTGTTACCCAGGCACAAGCAAATAAAATGGTTCCTGTCACCGTTCTAACCGGATTCCTTGGTGCAGGAAAAACCACTCTACTCAAGCGAATCCTTACCGAGTTCCACGGCAAACGCATTGCCGTCATCGAAAACGAATTCGGCCCCGAAAGCATCGACAACGAGCTGCTGGTACAGGACAGTGATGAAGAAATCATTGAACTGAACAATGGCTGCGTCTGCTGCACGGTTCGCGGTGACTTGCTTAAAACCCTTACAGACCTTAAAAACCGTCGCCTCAACAACGAGCTCAACTTCGAGCGCGTTATTATTGAAACAACCGGCGTGGCCAATCCCGGCCCGGTCTGCCAGACTTTTTTCATGGATGACGGCATTGCCGAATACTTCCGCCTTGATGCAGTCATTACCGTGGTGGATGCCAAACATGGCATGCAAACCCTGGATACCCAACCCGAAGCGCAAAAACAGGTTGGTTTTGCAGACCGCATCCTGATTTCCAAAAAAGACCTGGTCAGTGATGAGGAATATGCCTCGCTGAAACATCGCCTGGTGCACATGAATCCCCGCGCGGAAATCATGCCTGTGCATTTTGGTGAAGCCGATCTTGACAAAATCCTTGATGTCACCGGCTTCAACCTGAACAGCATTCTGGAAATCGACCCGGAATTCCTGCAAGACGACCACCCCGATACTCACGACCACCCTCATGATCATGACCATGAATGCGATGCACACTGCACCCATGACCATCATCATGAACATGACCATCACGAACACAATCACCACCACGCCCATCATGATGACGAAATCGGTGCATTTGTATTTACTTCCAACAAACCCTTTGACCCGCAACGCCTTGAAGAATTCCTGAGCGGCGTGGTTCAGGTTTTTGGCCCCGACCTGTACCGTTACAAAGGAATTCTGTACATGAAGGGTGTCAAACAAAGAATGCTTTTCCAGGGCGTTCACATGCTCATGGGTGCAGAGCCCGGGAAGCTGTGGGGACCCAAAGAAAAACCTTACAATAAAATGGTTTTCATCGGTCGCAAATTGCCTAAAGACGTATTTACCAACGGCCTGACGCAATGCCTTGCCTAAGGCAGACAGTAAATTTGTAACACACAATGAAGGCAGGCTCTTGATTCTTTACACAATAATTGATATCTCCTGAGCACGCCCTCATTGATTTGATTAATAAGCAGTACTACTGAACGGAGTGTTTGATGGCTACCAAATCAGCTAAAAATACCGACACAATCACAGAACAACCGTTATTAACCGAAGAGCAGTTACTCGCCATGCCAGAAGAGGACTACATGAACGACCAGCAACTGGCGTTCTTCAGGGACCGACTCAAGAAGCTGGAAGCAGACATTCTCAATAACGCGGATGCCACGACAGAAAACCTTCGTGAAACCCAGTTTGTTCCCGATCCGGCAGACCGCGCCACGATTGAGGAAGAGCACGCCCTGGAACTTCGCACTCGGGACCGCGAACGCAAACTGCTGAAAAAAGTACAGCAATCCCTGATGCTCATTGAATCCAAAGAATATGGCTGGTGCGAAGAAACCGGAGAACCGATTGGTCTGCGTCGTCTGTTAGCGCGCCCAACCGCCAACCTTTCACTGGAAGCCCAGGAAAGACGCGAAAAACGCCAAAAACTCTACGGCGATTAAAAATCTTCATTTACCTCCCTTGAAATTCTTCCTGCCAACCCCATCTACGAAAACTACAGGAAGAATTTCATGGAACAATTTCACGCTACTACCATTGTTTGTGTTCGCCGCGGCAACGACGTTGCCATAGGTGGTGATGGTCAAGTCACACTGGGCAACATCGTTTTCAAAAGCACTGCCCGTAAAATCCGTCGTCTTTACAATGACAAGGTTCTGGTTGGTTTTGCAGGTGCCACTGCTGACGCCTTTACCCTTCTTGAACTCTTCGAAGCCAAACTTGAAAAACATCAGGGCCACCTGATGCGTGCCGCTGTCGAGCTCACCAAAGACTGGCGCACCGACCGCGCCCTGCGTCGCCTTGAAGCCATGCTGATTGTGGCCGACAAGGATCACACCCTGGTGCTGACCGGCAATGGCGATGTCCTTGAACCCGAACACAGCCTTGCCGCCATCGGCTCAGGCGGTGCCTATGCGCAATCTGCCGCCTTGGCCCTGCTTTACAATACAGACCTGACGCCTGCCGAAGTTGTTAAAAAATCGCTTGAAATCGCCGGTGATCTGTGTATTTACACCAACCAGAATCACGTTATTGAAACGCTTTAATCAGGATCTCTCATGACAACCAGCGTAATGACGCCCAAAGAAATTGTCTCTGAACTGGACAAAAACATTATCGGCCAGCAAAAGGCCAAAAAATCCGTTGCGGTCGCCTTGCGTAACCGCTGGCGCCGCCAGCAGGTGGCAGAACCGCTGCGCCAAGAAATCTCGCCCAAGAACATTCTCATGATTGGTCCCACCGGTGTCGGTAAAACCGAAATTGCCCGCCGGTTGGCAAAGCTGGCCAATGCCCCGTTTATCAAGGTAGAGGCCACCAAATTCACCGAGGTCGGTTATGTAGGCCGCGATGTCGACACCATTATTCGTGACCTTGTTGATATTTCAGTCAAGCAGACCCGCGAACTGGAAATGCGTCGTGTGCGCACCCAGGCCGAGGATGCCGCCGAAGACCGCATACTTGACGTGCTGGTAGCACCCGCCCGCGATGCCAATGGAAACCCGATTCGCGAAGAAAACAGCGCACGCCAGAATTTCCGCAAACGCTTGCGTGAAAACAAAATCGATGACCTGGAAATTGAAATCGACGTGGCACAACAATTGCCGCAAATGGAAATCATGGCGCCTCCGGGCATGGAAGACATGACCGAACAATTGAAAGGCATGTTTGCCGGCCTGAACCGCGATAAGAAAAAAACGCAAAAAATGACCGTTAAAAACGCGTTCAAACTGCTGGTAGAGGAAGAAGCGGCCAAGCGGGTTAATGATGAGGAAATCCGCAACGCCGCCGTTAAAAATGCCGAACAGAACGGGATTGTCTTCCTGGACGAAATTGACAAAATCGCCGCACGCCAGTCACAAAGCAGTGCCGACGTCTCCCGCCAGGGTGTGCAGCGCGACCTGCTACCACTGGTTGAAGGCACCACCGTCAACACCAAATACGGCATGATCAAGACCGATCACATCCTGTTTATTGCTTCGGGTGCTTTCCACCTGTCACGCCCCTCAGACCTGATTCCTGAGTTGCAAGGCCGCTTTCCAATCCGGGTTGAACTGGATTCACTAACCGCCGAAGACTTTGTTGAAATCCTGAGCAGCACCGACTATTCCCTGATCAAGCAATACACGGCCCTGCTGGCCACTGAAGACGTTCATCTGGATTTTACCGATGAAGGCATCAAGCGGCTTGCGGAGTTGGCGTTTGAGGTGAATGAACGCACCGAAAACATTGGCGCACGCAGACTGTATACCGTCATGGAAAAACTGCTGGAAGACCTTTCCTTTGATGCAACGGCCAGCAATGAAGCAACCATTCGCATTGATGCCAACTACGTAAACAGCAAACTGGAAGAAACCGCCCAAAGCCAGAATCTGGCCCATTACGTGCTGTAGTTCCTGTCAGGAAAAACATTATTTGTTGCCTCCGGATGGCCAGCCGTCTAAACAACGGCTGTCAATCGGGGGCATTTTTTTTCATGGAGCCTAGTCTTTACGGATTTCCGTAATAATATATTGATCGTTCTGGTGCAATGCCTTGAATTTGACCTCATCCCCCGGCTTGATGTCTTTCAGCAAACCCGGGTTAATGTTGTAAATCAATGTCATCGCCGGTAACTTCAAGTCAACAATAGGGCCATGTTTGATCGTGATTTTTCCCTTGTCCGCCTGAATGCGACGAACCTCTCCGGCGGCACTGGCCTCATCCTGTGCCAATACAGGACCGGTCGCCAATAAGCTGGCAAGTCCAAGCGCTGCTGCCACTAGCATCTTTTTCATGAAAACTCCTTATTTGGAAGAACATCTATCGTTTTATAGTACACAAATTTATTATGAAAAAGAGAAAATCAATTACTTTACAAGCCTAAAGGCATTTCATTTCATGCATTAAAAAACTGCGTTAGAATGTAAGTTAGACATATAATCTGACTTAAGAATATACCAGTAACTTTGGAGCAATGAATGGCAAAAACAATATTAGTCCCCTTCGATGGTTCGTCCAACGCAAACAAGGCATTGGACTGGGCAATTTCCCTGGCAAAAGTATCCGGTTTTAAAATTCTGCTGCTGAATGTTCAACCCAGCTTCAGAACCGTTCATGCCAAAACATTTTTCAGCAAATCAGATCTGGAAGAATACCAGCAACAGTTATTCAAGGAAGCCACCGAAGGCGTTGAAGACAAACTGAAAACATCCGGCATTCCTTACAATCTTAAATTGGATATTGGTGACCCCAAAGAACGTATTGTTGAAGAAGTTCGCAACAGCGCCAAAGGCGAAGACCGCATTGAATTGATCGTCATGGGTTCACGAGGCACCAACCCCGTCTTCAGCGGTGTGCTGGGCAGTGTCAGCTATGCCATCATCAATGCTGGCGTTTGTCCCGTCACCATTATTCCCCAAGAGAAGAAATAATTTTCTGGCGGCATAGCAAAGAGCCATCTTTTGATGGCTCTTTTTATTTCCCCCAACCCTAAACTGCCTGAAAAAGGATATAACATGGCTGACCGTTTAACTTCGATCGTTACCAAAACGGGTGATGCCGGCACAACCAGCCTGGGAGACGGCTCCCGCATTGCCAAAAATGATGCCCGCATTGAAGCAATTGGCCAGGTTGATGAGCTCAACAGCTTTATCGGTCTGCTTGCCTGCGAACCACTACCCAACGGTGTTCCTTCAGCACTGGAACGTATACAACACCATTTGTTTGATATGGGCTCGGAACTGTGTGTGCCCGGCTATTCTGCCCTAAGCGAAAGCCATGTGACTTTTCTGGAAACAGAAATTGAGCATTCACTGGCTGAACTGCCCCCCTTGAAAGAATTCATCCTGCCAGGAGGCACACGCCAGGCAAGCCTTGCGCATGTCTGCCGCAGCATTTGCAGACGGGCTGAACGCAGTCTGGTCACGCTGGACCAGCGCGAACCCCTGAACGATATCGGCCGGCAATACCTGAATCGCCTGTCCGATTATTTTTTCATGCTTGCCCGCATTATCAACAAGGAAGCAGGCCGCCAGGACATTTTCTGGCAAAAGGAAAAAACAAGCTAGGCAAGCCACTCTTTAATTAATCGGACGCCCCTGCCCCGCTTCTTCATAAGTAATGCCATCCCGGATATGATAAATACGCCTGAAAGTGGGAATGATTTTCTCGTCATGCGTCACGACAATAATGGCTGTCTCATACTCGCGCGCCATGTCATTCAGGATACGGATAACCGCCAGCGCCCGCTCGCTATCCAGAGGGGCAGTGGGTTCATCAGCCAAAATAATGGGGGGCCGGTTAACCAGGCCCCTTGCAATGGCAACCCGTTGCTGCTCACCCCCGGACAACTGGGATGGCATCGCCTGGGCCCGATGCGCCACATCAAGCGCTTCCAGCAAATTCATGGCTTTTTGCCTTGCCTGCCCGTTAGGCACCCCCGCCAGCATGGGAAGCAGGGCGACATTATCAACCACATCAAGAAAGGGAATAAGATAAGGTGACTGGAAGACAAAACCGATTTTATCGCGCCGCAAAGCACGCAAATCACGCACTTTCCAACCATTGTCATAAATAACCTGATCACCCAGCTTCATCACACCCTCGGTTGGATCAATAATGGCACCCAGACATTTAAGCAAAGTGCTTTTACCTGAACCGGATGGACCAATAAGCCCAACCACCTCTCCGGGAGCCACTTGCATATCAACGTTTTTAAGCGCAAGAAATGCATTCGCCCCCTGTCCATACTGTTTTTTCAGATTTTCGATACTGACACCGCCCACTCTTTGTGACATTACTTTTTTTACCCCCCTACCGCGTCAGCCGGATCAACCTGCAATGCCATGCGAATCGCCACCAGGCTGGCCAATACGCAAATAACCATGACAGCAACAAAACCCATTACCGAATCTTCTGGCATGATAAGTACATATTTTGGGAAATAGGGAGCGGAAAAGCTGGAAGTGATTTTACCTACCACAAACCCGATAATACCCAATACCACCGATTGCTGCACAATCATGGCAGCGATGGTGAGGTTTCGTGTGCCTATCAGTTTCAAAACGGCAATTTCCCGTATTTTGTCCATCGTTAGCGTATAAATAATGAAAGCGACAATAGCAGCACTTACGACCGCCAAAATCACCAGAAACATGGCAATCTGGCGCGCTGATGTGGCAATCATTTTACCAACCAGGATTTCTTCCATATCTGCACGTCCATAAGCAGTCAGGTATTTCCAGCGCTCTATGGTGTTGATGACCCGGGCAGGATCGATCCCCTCTTTTAAGGTCACCAGCACCGAATTGACCGACAGGTTACTGGTTTTTGATGCAAGAACCGCATCAAGCAGGCCTGGAACATTAGGCCGGTTGAATTCAGGATTGGCCTGCGTTTTGCGCCGATCCAGCCAGATGGCTTCATTGTTTTTCAGGAACTGGGCTTCCTGCGCGTCTTTCAGGGGAATAAACACCATCGGGTCACCGCCTGAAGACACCATACGGCGGGTCAAGCCAACAACCGTATACTGGTTACGGCGCAAAGTTATCTTATCGCCCAGCTGCAAGCCTGTTGCAATATCCACAACCGTTTCATAGTGACTGCGCGTGATATGCCGCCCCGCCACCAGAAAAGGGGGCCAGCCAGGTGTTTTTCCCGCCATTCCCGGTGCAATTCCTACCACCATCACCCGAATATCCTTGTCATGATGACGGACCTGCATGGTCAGGTAGGTAATATTGCTTGCCTGTTCAACACCTGGAATGCCCAAGATACCACGGTACACATCATCATTCAGGCTTGAAGGTTCCGCATAAGGCCCCAGCGTATCCTGTTGCACAACCCAGATATCGGCTCCGCTATTGTCAAGCAATGATTTGCCATCGCTGACCAGCCCCCGGTATACGCCTGCCATCACCAAGGTTACCCCGATAAGCAGGCCCAAACCCATACCTGTAAAAATAAATTTACCCCAGGAGTGCAGGATATCCCGGGAAGCCAGGTTAATCATTGGGTCACCCCTGGAATTTGATCAGTGATCAAGATACGGCTTTTGGCAGTTAACGCTTTTTCGCTATATACCACAACCTGATCACCCTCCTGCAACCCCGCAATAATCTGCACATTACCGTCCAGGTCCATGACACCCGGCTGCACAGCTGCAAACTGCAGATTTTTATCGACAACACGCCAGACACCCTGTTGACTGTCCACCCTTACCAGTGAAGCATTGGGAATTACCACAAAACCGGGTATTTCAGGTAAATGCACCGTTACCTCACTGAGCTCTCCCAGCGAAGGCACTTGTTCGGGCAAAGAAATGAAACTGACTTTTGCCAACATTTCTTCGGTAACCATATCGGCCTTGGGTTCTATTCGGGATATTTTGCCAGGAAAAACGGCCTGCCCACGTGTGCGCAACACAATGCTGGCTGGCAAATCAGCCGCTAGCCCAATAGAACTGGCCTGATCAAAACGCGCCTCAATCCAAACCTCTGCCGGATTAATCATTTCAAGCACTGCCTGCCCCGCAACAACCGTAGAACCCGGATCTGCATTTCGTGCTATCACAATACCCTCGACAGGTGCAATCAGTTGCAATGATTTTCTCTGGCTCATCAGGGCTGCAAGATCCGCCTTTGCCTTGGTAATATCTTCTGCCGCTGCTTCAAGCCCCGCCTGGGCAACCCGATACTCCTGCTCCATGATATTCAGGCTTTCTTCACTGCTTGACCGCGAAGCGAACAATTTACGGTAACGCTTGAGCTGGACACCGGCATGTTCAAATTTTACTTGAGCCTGGGTATGCTGCAAACCGACGCGTTTCAGCACTCTTTCCTGGGAATGGATCCGCTCATCAAGATCAATCGGATCCATTTGGCCGACAATTTGTCCTGCCTTGACCGTATCACCGACATTCACGGCAATATCAAGTAATCTGCCCGTTATGACAGGGCCAGCTTTATAGGTATAGCGGGCACTAACGGTTCCGATGCCAAATACTGAAGGGGAAACCGATTGGACTTTAGCCTGTGTTACCGTAACTGGTACAGCCGCCAGGGGACCAGACCGGATGACCACATATACAAATAAACCCAACAAGGGCAAAATAGCCAGCAATAGGCCCAGCTTCCTTGAACGCATGGAAATTCTACTCATTATCAGCTCCTGATTGCGCGTAAATACAAGGAAAATACCGATCCGGCATTCTGTTTCATCAATTGGATATCACTTGCCAGCAGTGACTGCATTACCAGCCCTTGAAGCGTGCCGATAAACAGGATGGCCGCTGCTTTCGAATCCAGTCCAGGGATAATCTCCTTTTGTGCCTTGCCATCCTCAAGCAACTGCCTGATACGCTCTCCGTACCGCTGTATTAAATCCAGAGCGATCCGCTTCGCGGGTGTGGTCTCTACATGCTGCAACTCACCAAACAGGACCCTGGGTACCCCCGGATAAGCAAGGACAAAATCAACATGCTGCATGAACACACCTTCCAGGGCTGCCAGCGCAGAATGCGAATTCTCCTGGATCGCTTTCATGATCCGGCTGTAAAGGGTTTGTTCAACCCAATTCATGACCTCTTCCCAAATGGCATCTTTATTGGGAAAATGCCGGAACAGGGCACCCTGTGTCAAATTCATTCGTTGTGCAATCGCTTCCGTCGTAATATTTGCCGGATTCAGGACACCGGCAAGCTCAACGACAGAAATAACCGTCATTGACCTGCGCTCAGCCGCAGTAAGATTCTTGCCCCTGGCTTCCATATTTAACCCAAAAAGATAGTAATCAATTACTATCTTATCAGGTTCTGTTAACAATGCACGTTTCTTTTACACATCCAACAATATTACCGCTGATACTGGCGTTAAAAAAAACTCCCTTGATGCCTGGGATGACATCAAGGGAGTTTGCATGCATGGCAATGTTTATTTGCTGGTTAACAGGATCTCAGCGGTCTTTAATCCTCTTCCACAAACGTTTCTTCGCGTTTCTTGCGGATGGATGGCAGTGCCACCAGGATGACCAGGCCAAGCGCCATTAACAGCAGGGTCAGTGACAACGGACGCTCGACAAAAGTCAGGAAGTCGCCCCGGGACAGCAACAGTGCCCGGCGGAAGTTCTCTTCCATCATCGGGCCCAGTACCAGGCCCAGCAACAGCGGTGCGCCTTCACACTTCAGTTTGGTCCAGATATAACCGATGATGCCAAAGATACCCATGACGTAGATATCAAACGCGTTGTAGTTCAGCGAGTACACCCCGATCGTGCAGAACAGCAAAATGGCCGGGAACAGGACACGGTAAGGCACTTTGAGCAGTTTGACCCACAGGCCCACCAGCGGCAGGTTCAGGACCACCAGCATCAGGTTGCCAATCCACATGGACACGATCAGGCCCCAAAACAGTTCAGGGTGGCTGCTCATGACCTGCGGACCGGGCTGGATGTTGTGAATCGTCATGGCACCCACCATCAGGGCCATCACGGCGTTACCGGGAATACCCAGGGTCAGCAAGGGAATGAACGAGGTTTGTGCCGCCGCGTTGTTGGCCGACTCGGGGCCGGCCAGACCGGCCGGATGACCCTTACCGAAACGCTCGGGGGTTTTGGAGATTTTCTTCTCCAGGGTGTAAGAAGCAAACGACGACAGGACTGCACCGCCACCGGGCAGGATACCCAGGGCCGAACCCAGCATGGTACCGCGCAACACGGCTGGTG
>NZ_BMYS01000025.1 GCF_014652395.1 Advenella faeciporci | reverse complement strand
TGCTTGAAGCTATTCGCTTCAAGCCGCTCTTGGGTAACTTCAATTGCCTGCTTTTTTTAGCCATGTTCAACTGTCAATCAAAGCCGCTTATTATCTCAAAAAATGCTTAACTTAATGGCAGTGATGCTCCCGCGTGGGAACGCATAACTGTTGTTTTGTATGAACGGTTGAAATGTAAATACTTGTTTGACTTGGGGGGTTGGGCTATCCATGCGCATTACCTTGCTTCTATGTGGGAATACGCAGGACTTATTTAAATTTTGAATGACTGGCTATTTATTGATAAATATGCTTATTTCAAGTACACTAGCAGGCTAACCAATTTATCTGGAGAATCTCATGGCTGAAATCAAGCGCGTACGTCGCAACACTCTTGAGCGCCGTTGCCTGGGTAAAGCTTTCAAACGTTTGTTTGTCAGCTCACCAAAAGGCGTGTTCAAAATGCTAGAAAAAGTGAAACGTGTTTAATGCCTTCCTGGCATTAAACACGTTTTGCCCGTATGGCAAAAATTCAAGGCCGTTGTCACGCGACAGCGGCCTTTTCAATGTAAAGCCCTGGCTTTTAATGTCAATTACGCATTTTACGATTCACTACACGTTGATCATCATTAACATGGCAAACTAACGCATCGTTTGGTTTAGCAGCCATTAATAAAAAGCAAAATCGTTATTTATTTTCAGCCATGACAGATAATCAGTTTTCTTTTACTGTATTAACACCGACCTATAACCGTGCGCATACCTTGTTGCGCGCTTACGAGTCGCTGTGCAATCAGCATTTTAGTGATTTTGAGTGGCTCATTATCGATGACGGTTCTACCGATAATACCCGTGAGTTGATAGAGCAATGGCAAGAGGTCTCACCCTTTCCCATACGCTATGTCTGGCAAAAGAACCAGCACAAAAAAACGGCCTTCAATAACGGGGTGAAGAACGCCTGGGGGCGTTTGCTGGTTGTGCTTGATAGTGATGATACGCTTACCCCTGATGCCCTTAGCCAGATGTGGGCCTGCTGGCGTTCTATTCCTGCCGAGCAGCGTGAAGGCTATATTGCCGTTACCGGTCTGTGCGCCCGCCCCGATGGCAGCATTGTTGGCGATAAATACCCTGAAGACGTCATGGATATGACATCCATGGACATGACTTTCCGGCATTCCGTCAAAGGTGAAAAGTTTGGCTGCATGCAAACAGAGGTGCTTAAGTACTTTCCCTTTCCTGAGAACATAGACGGGTTTGTGCCGGAAAGCATTGTTTGGCGTGCCATTGCCCGTAAAGGCTATTTAACACGTTTCGTGAACCAGGTTTTTCGGGTTTATCATGAAACCGCTGGCTCCTTGTCTGAAGAGGGAGCGCAAACAGGCAAAAAACATGCCATGGGTCTGTTGTTGCTGGCGCGTGATACGGTAGTAGAGTGCCTGCCTTGGTTCAGGTTCCAGCCCGCTTCTTTTTTAATGGCTGCCGCCCGTTATACCCGTTTTCGTCTGCATTTGCGGGCAGGGGGCGTTCAACTGCCCGGTTTGGCCCATTTGCAGGGGCTGATGCCAACCTTGCTGGTGGCATCCATGTATCCTGTTGGTTTGTTGCTCTATCTGCGCGATAAAAAGCTGCATTAGTGCAGGGTTGGGGGTGGCGGGTTGCTTTCGGGCTCGTCATCGCTGTCATCGTCATCGTCCCAATTCTCTTCATCATTGGGTAACTCTTCATCGTTAATGGCAAACGGCAGCATTTCTTCCAGGGTTTCGGTCCATTGCACTTCTTCGCCCGTATAGTCAATGCGAATAAACCGGATGTTTTCCTGGTCGGTTAGCTGGATGCCCCACAGGAACTCACAGGCATAAACCTCTCGTTGCCCGTCTTCAAGGCCACCTGCATTGCCCAGCAGTCGCGCAGACGGGCCACCCATCTGGATATGAACGATCTCTTCATCTTCCGCTTCATCGTTAATGTCCAGTGGAATGCCGAACATCACCCATTCAAAGCCGTCTTCAGATACATCCACTTCGGCCAGCACCGGCTTGCCCATATAGGCGCTAAGGGCATCGGCGGTTTTGCCAAGGAGTTCCAGTTCGTGTTCAGTAAAGGTAAGCATGTTTATCACTATAGGGTAAGCGTGGATTCAATCATTTGATTGTACTGGATTTTTAACGAGTGCCTAAGTGCTTGACCAATTTCACAAACGGACAATATGGCAGGAAATGGCTACAATGAGTCCTTTTCATATTTACGCATATAAAAATGGCCCAATACGTTTATACCATGAACCGAGTCGGTAAAATCGTGCCCCCCAAACGGCAGATCTTACGTGATATTTCCCTGTCTTTTTTTCCGGGCGCCAAAATTGGCGTCCTTGGCCTGAACGGCTCTGGCAAATCAACCCTGCTTAAAATCATGGCCGGTGTTGACAAGGACATCGAAGGCGAAGCCATTCCCATGCCTGGGCTGAATATTGGCTATTTGCCACAAGAACCCCAACTGAACCCCGGGCACACAGTTCGGGAATCGGTGGAAGAAGGCTTGGGCGAGGTGTTTACCGCCCGTAAACGCCTTGATGAGGTTTATGCTGAATATGCCGAGCCCGATGCCGATTTTGACAAACTGGCTGCCGAACAGGCCGAGCTGGAAGCGATTATCGCGGCAGCGGCAACCAGTGGTGCCGATGACATTGAGCATCAGATGGAAATCGCGGCCGATGCGCTGCGTTTACCCGCCTGGGATGCAAATATTGGTCATTTGTCGGGTGGTGAAAAACGCCGTGTTGCGTTGTGTCGCCTGTTGCTGTCCAAGCCAGACATGTTGTTGTTGGACGAGCCGACCAACCACCTGGATGCGGAAAGTGTGGAATGGCTGGAGCAATTTTTGCAGAAATTCCCGGGTACCGTGGTGGCGGTAACCCACGACCGGTATTTTCTGGACAATGCGGCGGAATGGATTCTTGAGCTTGACCGTGGCCATGGTATTCCCTGGAAGGGTAACTACAGTTCCTGGCTGGAACAAAAAGGCAATCGCCTGCAGCAGGAAGAGGCCGCCGAGTCTGCACGCCAGAAAACCATTAAAAAAGAGCTGGAATGGGTACGCCAGAATCCCAAGGGGCGCCAGGCAAAATCCAAGGCGCGTCTGGCCCGCTTTGAAGAGCTGTCTTCACATGAATACCAAAAGCGCAATGAAACCCAGGAAATCTTCATTCCCGTGGCAGAACGTTTGGGCAATGAAGTGATTGAATTTGTAAACGTCAGTAAGGCATTTGGCGATCGATTGCTGATTGATGGCCTGAGCTTCAAGGTACCGCCCGGTGCTATTGTGGGTATTATCGGTCCTAACGGGGCCGGTAAATCCACCCTGTTCCGCATGATTGCCGGGCAGGAACAACCTGATTCCGGACAGGTCAACATTGGCCAGACCGCCAATATTTCTTTTGTTGACCAGTCACGTGAAGCCTTGAGCAATGATAAAAACGTTTTCGACTTTATCTCCAATGGTGCCGATTTACTAACGGTTGGAAAATTTGAAATGCCGGCCCGTGCCTATCTGGGACGCTTCAATTTCAAGGGTTCAGACCAGAACAAAATGGTTGGGCAATTGTCGGGCGGTGAACGCGGACGCCTGCACCTGGCTGCCACGCTGATTAAAGGTGGTAATGTCCTGCTGCTTGACGAACCCTCCAATGACCTTGACGTGGAAACCCTGCGTGCCTTGGAAGATGCGTTGCTGGAGTTTGCGGGCAGTGTGATGGTTATTAGCCATGATCGCTGGTTCCTGGACCGGATCGCTACCCATATTCTGGCTTTTGAAGGAGATTCGCAGGTGGTGTTTTTTGATGGTAACTACCAGGAATATGAAGCTGACAAAAAGCGTCGGCTGGGTGAGGAAGGTGCCAAGCCCAAGCGGATTCGCTATAAAGCATTGAAGTAAATTTCAGTGTGTGTCAAAAACACCGGATATTTGAAAATTGATACAATTTACACAGTAAATCTATAGCCAAAACAGTAGTATTTTGAGAACCTGTAAGTAACAGGATAATGTTTTAATTGTTGAATCTTTGGCCAATGCCTGAAGGAGTCTAAAATGAAGATGCAAAACGTAAGCAAGGTAATGTTGGTTGCCGTTGTGGCAGCCGCCTTAACCGGTTGTGGCAACATGAGCACACGCGATAAAAGCACGATTGGTGGCGCAGCCATTGGTGGTGTTGCAGGTGCCGTGTTAACGGGTGGCAGTGGCTGGGGTACCGTTGGTGGCGCCGCAGTAGGTGGTGTGATTGGTAACCAGGTTGGTAAATAAACACCCACAAGTGCCCGATAAACAGGTAAGTTTTTGACTTGCCTGTTTCAAGCCAGGAACCCGAACATTTTTGAATGTTCGGGTTTTTTTATTGGAATTTGTTTTGAATAATGTTGTTGATTTGACAAAAATGTTAAGAATTGACAAAAGTGTGTTTTTTAATCTAAATAAATAAGGCTGTTTTCATTTAAAAAATAATAATGTTTGACATTCTTTCTGAAATTTTCAGGGAACTTGTTGCATATTGAACAAGTCATTTTATTTTTTGCATACATATATGATATTAATAAAAATATTTATTCATTTAATAAAAATAAATAATTAGCAATTTAATGGGTTTTTGTTACTGCATTGTAAAGTATTGCAAATTGAAAAATATCCTTACATTCACTACAGTCGATCCTCAGCAATACCGGTAACAGTTTGTTTTCATTATGAAAGTACTCTCGGAATGAGTTGCTGACAGTCAAGGTGCTGGCTCCTCTTGTGTTTGTGTTTAACTGAAAAATTATTTGCAGTTCTAACCAACCAATCACCGCCGGCAGATACATCAATTTGAAAGGATCGGTTGTGAATCGTATATATAAAAGCATATGGAATGAACAAACAGGAACTTATGTCGCTGTTTCAGAAAATGTAAAAGCAAAAGGCAAGCGAAGTGGTTCATCAGTACTGGCAAGTGCAATTTTAGCGGTTACCGTAGGAGCCTATGCTCAAGCACAAACAGTGAAGGTGGGTGATGAGGCAGCGGTGAATGGAAACAGTATTGTTTTCTCAAGTGATACCGGAACCATCGATGGTTTAAGTGGAACATTTGATATTGCCGATGTGAATAACGCAAATTTGGCGGTAACTGCCGGCCAGTTGAATACTGTTAATCAGGCAGTAATTAAAAATGCTGATGATATTTCTGCTTTGAATGGTAGGGTAACAACAGCTGAAGGCGAGATTGATGTCTTGCAAACAGGCTTGGGTACTGCCAATACAAATATTTCTGGTTTAACAACCCGAGTCACAACAGCTGAAGGCAAAATTGATGACTTGGACACTGGTTTAAGCACCACCAATAGCAATATTTCAGGTTTAACAACTCGTGTAGGCGAAACTGAAACAGATATTACAACCCTGCAAACAACACTCTCTGATTTGGGTGTTTCAGATACTTTTTCAGGCATCAAGTATTTTCGTGTAAAGTCAGATAAGGACGACGCTTCAGCGACTGGTGTTGATAGCGTTGCAATTGGTCCTCAAGCGGTATCCTCGGGCCTAAACAGCGTCGCACTTGGCTTTATGACTCAAGCGCAAGCAGAAAATGCTTTCGCTGCAGGAGTAGGTGCAGTGGTAACTGCAGAAGGCGAAAGTGCCATTGCTTTGGGTGACGGTGCTCTTGCTGGCGGTAACGCGCCGGGTTCAGGCGGAACGGCTGCCGTTGCTATTGGCCGTGACAGTGTTGCCAGTGGTAGCAGTACGGTGGCATTGGGTGATGATGCCAAGGCATCAGGCAGTAGCGCTACAGCATTGGGTGCTAAAGCAAACGCGGCAGGTGCAAATAGTATCGCTTTAGGTGGGGCACAAGCCAATGCAGAGGGTTCTTTTGCTGCCGGTTTTGGGGCTAGTACGGGAGTGAAAAACAGTATTTCCCTGGGTACCGGAGCCGGTGCTGGAGTGAATGCTGGAGATGCAGATGATAGAGAAGGCCTCATCGCCATTGGTACCAAGGCAGGTCAAAATGTAGGGGGTTCTCAAAATATCGCCATTGGTGCCGGTTCTGGTAGTGATGTCTCCGGGTATTTCAACGTGGCGCTTGGTCAGAATAGTGGAACCAACTTGGGTGTAGGTAGTGACTCTGTTGTTTCTATCGGTCGTGAAGCTAATCACAATGTTGTTACCACACTTGAACATGCCGTTGCTATCGGTAGTTATACAAAGTCAGCAACAGATTCGGTCGCTATAGGTCATTCAGCCAAATCGGCTAAAAGTGGTGTTGCCATTGGTTATGACGCTAATGCAGCTGAAAGCGCGGTTGCTTTGGGTACAAATGCAAAGGCTACAAGTGGAAGCGTGGCTTTAGGTTTAAATTCAGCTGCCAGCGCACTGGATTGGGCAGGCTCTTCGTATCTGACAAATCAGGCAACTCCTGGTTCAGTGGTATCTGTTGGAAATCGCAACGAGGGTGGCGGTGATGCCACATTACGTCGTATTGTTAACGTCGCCGATGGTGCAGCAACAAGTGATGCGGCAACAGTAGGGCAGTTACACAAAGTACAGACAGAAGTTGCCGGTTTGATAGGTGGAGGTGTATCAGTTAATGCGGAGGGTTCTTTTTCTGATTTTACAGTAAAAGACAAAGCAGGTACTTCGTATACGTTTGGCTCAGTTGCAGAAGGTTTTGCCTTGTTAGCTAATGGTACTATTCAGCTTTTACCAGCGACAGCGGTTACTTTTGTGAGTGATACCGATAAAAGGATTGCTGGCGTTGCCGCAGGTATTAATAACGAAGATGTAGTTAATGTAGGGCAACTGAAGCAAGCGCTTACTGAAAATAAAATTCAGTACTTTCATGTTAACTCTAGTATAGATGCGAATAAAGGTAGTAATGGTGCTGCGGGTACAAATGCGATGGCTATTGGCCCTAATGCGAGCGCGGGAGGCGATTCCTCAATCGCATTTGGACATGATGCGAGTACATCTGCAACACAGAGTATTGCTATTGGTAATGACGTAGATGCAATCGGTATAAAATCGACTGTCATTGGTAACTCAGGCACAATGGCTACCCATGAAGGCGGAGTCGCCATTGGTGAGAATGCGCACAGCTATGGTGAAAACTCTATTGTTATTGGCACGGGAGCACGATCTCACTTGGAAGATTCTGTGGTGCCCAATCACAACACCGTTGTTATTGGTACAAGTGCGGAGGTTACAGCGGATAATGGTACTGCCATTGGTATGGACGCTGTGGCTACTGATGAACGTGCCGTGGCACTTGGGACGACAGCACAAGCTCGTGGTGAAGACTCAATGGCCTTTGGTAGCAATGCGGTGGCCACTGGCGTAAGTTCACAAGCTAGCGGTACTGGCGCAAATGCCAGCGGTTTAAATGCGCAGGCCAGCGGTACAGGTGCCAGTGCCAGTGGTTTTAATGCTGTCGCTACAGGTACGGGTGCCGTTGGCTACGCCACGGATGGTATCGCCATGGGTACGGGGGCCGTATCAGGTTTTAGCGATCCTCATAATCAAGATACGGCGCGCAATACGGCAGGAATCGCAATAGGTAAAGCATCATTGGCTGATGAAGAACATGCCTTGGCCTTAGGCGTTGAGGCAGAAGCCCGCGCCAAATTTGCTACCGCTATCGGTGATGGTGCAGAAGCGACTGCCGCCGCTGTAAATGGATTGGCTGTTGGTACTGGTGCTCGAGTCAATGCTGAATCCGCTGCTGCATTCGGTAGTGGCGCTGGAGCTACTGCACTGAATGCAACCGCTCTTGGTCAAGGTGCTCAGGCAACACATCAGGGTTCTGTCGCTTTGGGCAGTGGTTCGTTTACTGCTGCTGCAGTCAATACCCCAAATTTGTCTATTGATAAAGAAACTTATAATTTCGCAGGTACTAATGCGACATCTACCGTGAGCGTAGGTGGCGATGGTGTGGTGCGCACCATTACCAACGTAGCGGCAGGCCGCGTAGCTGCGAACAGTACTGATGCCATTAATGGCAGCCAGTTGCATGGCACTAATATGGCACTTGAGGCCTTGGCCGATGACCTTGATACAGCGGGCCAAAGTGTGGCTGCTGCGCTGGGTAGCGGTTTTGGCTATGATGCTGATAAACATCAAGTGACAGGGTCATTCACTTTAAACGGTAATGCAGGTAATAATTTTACTACCATACAACAAGGCCTTGAGCACGTGGCAAAAGGCTGGAACGTTGGAGCGAACGGCCAGACGGCTGCTAATGTCGCGCCCGGTGGTTCAGTTGATTTCAGCACGAGCGATGGTGATATTGTTATTGCCCGTAACGGTACTAACCTGACTTTCGGTTTGTCGGATGATATTGAAATAGGCAACAGCATTACCGTTGGTGGCCCGGGTAACCAGACTGTTATTAATCAAGGTAACGTAACGACCAATAATCTGACGGCCACAGGTGAAACCAGGCTGGGTGATAAGTTTGTTGTTAAGAATGATGGCACCGTTACTTATAACAATACAGAAATTGCCAACAAGAATGACGGCCTGAGTTTTGCCGGAAATACCGGTGGCAATATTGCCAAAAAGCTGGGTGATACCACACCATTGACGATATCGGGTGCATTGGCAGGCAGTGAAGCAGTTACTGGTGCCAATTTGCGTGTGGATAGTGACGGCAATAAGTTGAATCTCGTAATGGCTCGCAATCTGACCGACCTGGATAGCATTGCCATTAATAATGGTCCGGTTATTAATAACCAGGGTATTAATATGGGTGGCAAGAGAATCACCGGCCTGGCTCCCGGGATTGATGGTACTGATGCTGTTAATGTGGACCAGCTTGAGGCCGTTGAAACGATTGCAAATAAAGGCTGGGATATTAGTGCTAATGGTAGTGCCGGTGCCAACGTGGCTCCTGGTGGTTCGGTAGATTTCAGCAATACTGATGGCAATCTTGTTATCACCCGTGACGGTACAGACCTGACATTCAACCTGGCGAATGAACTTACAGTTGGAGACACCATCATCAAGGGTGACAGTATTACCACCAACAATCTGACGGTTGATGGCAGAACGCAGTTGGGTGATAACTTCATTGTAAACGAAGATAATAGCGTTACTTACAAAAGTGCAGAACTTGCTAATCTGAATGATGGCCTGAGCTTTATGGGCGACGATAGTAACACTGTTACACGTAAACTTAACGAAACCCTGGGCCTGACCGGTGGTGCAGATACTGGCAATCTGTCAGAGAATAACCTTGGTGTGGTTCAGAAAGACGATGGCAGCCTAAGTATTCAGCTGGCTAAAGATCTGGCTGGATTAAACAGTGCAACCTTCAAGGATGATGCCAATACCACGGTTATTAACAGTAGTGGTTTAACAATTACAGATGGTCCAAGCGTAACGGTTGGCGGTATTGATGGTGGCAATAAACAGATTACCGGCGTAGCCAGTGGTCTGGGAGGTATCAATCTTGCTGATGCCACGGGTGATACGCTGACCAATGCAGCCAATATTGGTGACTTGCAGAAAGCAACCAATAACCTGACAACAGCAGGCCTGAACTTTGCCGGTAATACCGGCGATGAAATCCACAAAGATCTGGGCGAGATCCTGAATATTGTGGGTGGTCTGGATGCCGCTAAGGATGCTTCCGATGCCAACATTCGTGTTGACAGTGAAAACGGTGAGCTGCGCATCAAGCTGGCGACCAGCCTGACCGATCTGGAAAACATCCAGGTTGGCAAGGATGGGGTTGATGGTATCGACGGCACGATTGGCGTGAATGGCAAGGATGGGGCGTCAGTGGTCCTGAACGGCAAAGATGGCTCGATTGGCCTGACCGGTCCAGCGGGTGCCAATGGTGAACCGGGTGCCAGCGCCAACATTAGCGTGAAAGATGGTGCGCCAGGCCTTGATGGTAATGATGGTGTAAATGGTGAGAGTAAAACGCGCATTGTTTACGAGAAACCGGATGGCATAACCGAGGAAGTGGCTACGCTTAATGATGGCCTGAAGTTTGTAGGTGATGATGGTAATACCGTTAGCCGCAAGCTGAATGAAACCCTGGGCCTGACCGGTGGTGCGGCTGCGGCTGATTTGACCGGTGAAGGTAATATTGGCGTAATTCAGAAAGATGATGGCAGCCTAAGCATTCAGCTGGCTAAAGACATTGATCTGACTGAAGACGGCAGCCTGACAGTGGGTGATACGGTTGTTAGTGATACCGGTCTGGTAGTGCAGGATGTGACTGCCAATCCGACAGCAACGACCAAAGTGGAAGCAGGCAAGATTGAGCTCTTTGCCAATCCAACCGGCAGCCCGGCCAATACCATTGCGATAGATGCCAGTACAGGCGATATCACAGGTTTAACCAACCGTGATCTGGAGGCGGATGACTTTGCCACAGCAGGTCGTGCTGCGACAGAAGAGCAGCTGGCAATCGTGAACGAAACAGCCAATAAAGGCTGGAACGTAAGCACGAATGCAGATACAGCAAGCTCTGAAAATGTGGCACCGGGAGAAACGGTTGATTTTGACAACACCGATGGCAACATCGTGATTGGTCAAACCGGCACTAACCTGACCTTTGATCTGGCTAAAAACATCAAGGTTGATAGTATCAATGCGGGTGGTACTCTCATCAACAGTAATGGCTTGAGCTTTGTTGATACAAATGGGGCTCAGTTACCTAATACGGTGTTCATTAAACCGGATGGCATTGACATGGGCGGTCGTAAAATCACCAGCCTGTCAAAGGGTGAAATAAGCGCAACCAGTACCGATGCGGTCAATGGCAGCCAGTTATCATTCCTGGCGGATTCGGTAAAGAATATTTTTGGTGGCGATGTAAGCTTTAACTTTGAAAATGGTACTTTCACCAGTCCGACTTACACTATTAATGGTGAAGATTATTCAACCGTGCAGGCGGCTATCGATAAGTTGGCCGAAGGCTGGAAAGTCACGGTTAGCGATCCGTCTGGTTCCAACCCAGGCACTGGCGGCACTCCAGGTACAGGTGGTGGTACGTCTGGAACCGGTACGGGAGGTTCTTCTGGCACAGGCACTGGTGGTCCTGCGGATATCCTGCCCGGTGACCAGTTAACCCTGGTGGGTGGTGACAATATTGATATTGTTCAAAAGCCGAAAGACAAAGGCAATGTTGATATTGAAATCTCGGTTGACCCCAACTTGGTGGTTGATTCTGTCACGACCGGTAAAACAGTGATGGATGATAGTGGCGTCAAGGTTGGCGAAAACGTCAAGCTGGGTGATACAGGCTTAACCATTGTGGGTGGTCCTACCGGTGACTTGGCCTTTACGGCTGATAAAGTTGATGTGGGTGGCAATAAAATTACCAGTGTTGCCAACGGTGCTATTGCCAAAGACAGCAAAGATGCGGTGAATGGCGGTCAGATCCACAATATCAGTGATTCGGTTGCGAACAACTTTGGTGGCGGTTCCAAGGTTAACGTTGATGGCACCGTTAGTGCACCAAGCTATACCGTTGGAAACAACAATACAGTGGTTAACAACGTAGGTGATGCCATTGAAGTGTTGAACCAAGGCTGGACACTGAATGCGGGTGGCAATGATTCGCAGGTTCAGGCCGGTGACAAAGTCAGTCTGCTGAATACCGACGGCAATATCGTGATTACGCAAGTGCTGGGTAGTGCCGAGGTGAACTTCAACCTGAATGACAAAATTACCGTAACTGAAGTGAATGCAACAACCGTTAACGCAACGACGGTTAATGCCACGACCTTCCAGGCAGGCAATACGATTGTCAATAACGGAGGATTGTCATTTGTTAACAAAGCGGGTGAGCAGGTTGGTCCAAGTGTTTCTTCCAGCGGCATCAATGCGGGTGGTTCAACCATTACCAACGTGGCTGCCGGTGTCAATGATACTGATGCGGTTAACGTTGGGCAGCTTAAAGGCGTAGCCAATAATCTGAACAACCAGATTAATGCGGTGCGGGGTGACCTGAAACGTGTTGATCGCGATGCCCGGGCAGGGACTGCCTCGGCAGCGGCTATGGCCAACTTGCCACAGGCTTACTTGCCTGGCAAGAGCGTGTTTGCGATATCAACGGCAGGACACCGTGGTGAGCAGGGTTATGCGGCTGGTTTGTCAACTATTACTGATAACGGTAAATGGATATTGAAAGGTTCGGTTTCTGGTAATAGTCGTGGTGATGTGACTTACGGTGCAGGTGTAGGTTACCAGTGGTAATTTTGCATTAGTCATGAGCCATGGCCCGGACCACTCACAGTGATGTGGGTGGTTCGGGCAAGGAAACGTTTAACTATTAAGGAAATATGAATGAAACTTTTTCAATATAAAACAAGTATCGTTGCGGTAGCCGCAGCCTTGGTATTAAGTGCATGCGGTACCATGAGCAATGTCAGTAAAGATGGCACGGCCGATGAGCTGGTGTGGCCTAATGTGAGTTCGGTCAAGTTTGATAATGATCAGGGTACTTTTCCGGTACTGGGCGCGCTTGCCCAGGTTCGTGAGGGAGTTACCCGTGACCAGCTGTATTACCTGATCGGCCGTCCTCATTTTGCGGAAGGTTTCCGGGTGAAAGAGTGGGATTATCTGTTTCACTTCAATACCCCCGGACAGGGCGTTAATAACGTGAGTACATGCTTGTACAAAGTGCTGTTTGATAACAACCTGATTGCACGTAACTTTTACTGGAAACCGGTTACCGAAGGTTCGGTTTGCCCGGATGGCCAGCAGCAGGAAAGTTATACCCTGAGTGCGGATGCGCTGTTTGCTTTTGATCGTTCAGACCTGAGCCATGTTACAGAGGGACGTGCTGAATTGGCCAAGTTGGCCAGTCATCTTAAAAGCCGTCAAAACCTGGCGTCGGTAACCGTAGTGGGGCATACCGATCGTTTGGGCTCTGATGCCTATAACCAGAAGCTGTCGCAAGATCGGGCGGTAACCATTGCCAATTACCTGGTTGCTCAAGGTGTTCCGGCAAATTTGTTGCAGGCACGTGGCGCTGGCAAGTCTCAGCCAGTGGTACAGTGTGAGGGAAGTGGAGCACAGTTGATTCAATGTCTGGCCCCTAACCGTCGTGTTGAAATTAATATCCAGCAAAAATAACGGTATTTTCCAATGTTGGCCGGATTGATCTCCGGCCAATCAAAGGCCGCTGCAAGCTTGACGTTTGCAGCGGCTATTTTTTTGGTAACTTGCTATCCTGCCTGTTTGTTTTTGTCTTCCTGGGGCATTTCAATTTTAACTTCAAGTACTTCAAGGGTATCTTTGCGATCAAGATGAACCTTGATGTCATCAGCGTTGATTTTGATGTACTTGGAGATGACCTCAATGAGCTCTTTTTGCAATGCGGGCAGGAAATCGGGCTCGGTGCTGTCTGCGCTGCGTTCACGCGCAAGGATGATTTGCAACCGGTCTTTGGCTACACTGGCTGAAGACTTTTTTTCTCCAAGAAAAAACTTGAGGAATGACATGTTATTTCCCCCCGAAGAGTCGTTTCAGAAAGCCCGGTTTTTCGTATTCGGTAAAGCGCAGGGGTTTTTCTTCGCCCAGGTAACGGGCAACGATATCCTGGTAGGCTTCGGCTACATCGGTGTCTTTCAGATGGATGGCGGGCATACCCGCGTTGGACGCCTGAAGCACGGCCTCGGATTCGGGAACGACACCAATCAGCTTGATGCGCAGGATGTCTTCAATGTCTTGCAGGGAAAGCATTTCGCCTTCTTCGACACGTTTGGGGTTGTAGCGGGTAAGTACCAGGAATTCCTTGACGGGCTCCTGTGATTCTTCGGCGCGTTTGGACTTGGCCGACAGAATGCCCAGGATACGGTCGGAGTCTCGAACGGATGAGACTTCGGGGTTGGTCACGACAAGCGCGTCATCGGCAAAATAGGCAGACATCAAAGCACCGGTTTCGATGCCGGCGGGAGAGTCGCATACAATGTATTCAAAGCCCATTTTTTTCAGGTCTTCAAGTACTTTTCCAACGCCTTCTTTGGTAAGTGCATCTTTGTCACGGGTTTGTGAGGCGGGAAGAATAAACAGGTTTTCAAGCTGTTTGTCTTTGATAAGGGCCTGGTTAAGGGTGGCTTCTTCCTGGATCACGTTGACGAAGTCGTAAACAACGCGGCGTTCGCAACCCATGATCAGGTCCAGGTTGCGCAGGCCGACATCGAAATCGATCACGACGGTTTTGTGGCCACGCATGGCCAAGCCTGCAGAAAAACTGGCGCTGGTAGTGGTTTTGCCCACACCGCCCTTACCTGATGTAACGACAATAATACGTGCCATGAAAAGATATTCCTGTAATCTTTAAGTGGTCATTATCTTACCGCATAATGACCTTGTTCAACTGTAAAAAAATTAAAATTTCCCGCTGTTACTTATGCTCATCATTGGCAATGAACGTGAGTGATTCATTTTCCAGTTCTACGATAACCGCTTGCTTGATGAGGCTCTGGTTAAAGTCTGCGTCAATGAGACGGTAAATACCGGCAATGGCCAGCAGCTCGGCGTCCAGGTGAGTGGTGAAAATACGGGCCTGGGTATTGCCCCTGGCGCCCGCAATGGCCTTGCCCCGCAAGGGGCCGTACACATGGATGTTGCCATCGGCGATAATTTCCGCACCCCGGCCTACCGCACCAATAACAATCAGATCACTGTTACGGGCATAAATACGCTGGCCAGAACGAAGCTGACGCTTGATGACCAGGGTGGGTTCAGCCTGTGGGGCTTCTGCCGGTTTGGGTTCTGGCGTTGCGGGCGCTACCTGCGGTATGGGCGCAGCCGGTGGCTCGTCGGCCACACGGCCAGCATTGGATGGCGTAGAGAGGGTAACCGGCACCAGGCCGGCTTTACGCGCGCTGTCCAGTACGCTTCCTTCGGCCATGACGCCAATCACGGGCAGGTGGTTGGCCTGCAGGTGGCTGAGCAGCGCAGACCAGTCTGGCGCTTCGCTAATCCGGGTTGCATCAAGCACAACAGCCTCGTCCTTGAACAGGCTGCCGGCTTCTGTCATTTTACGTGTAATGGCTTCTTTAAGGGCAGCAAGATCGCTGCTGTTAAGCACAATGCGTAATGCAAACAGGGAGGCACTTTTAAAGATGAGTGCGTTAGTTGTATTGGCTTTGCTTGTCACAGTAATGCCTGTTTCCGAAAAAAGTTAAATCCATTTAAATCCATGAATCACGCAGGGTCACGCTGCGGTTGATAACAGGTACGTCACCAGAGTCCGGGTCTACGGTAAAGTAACCCAGGCGCTCAAACTGCCAACGTGCGCCTGGCGTTGTCTGGATGCCCGGCTCTAACCAGCCCTGAACGGTTTGCATGGAGTTGGGGTTGATGCACGCCAGGAAGTCTTTGTCCTGGCCATCGGGGTGGGCATCGGTAAACAGACGGTCATAGATGCGGAACGTGACCGGTTGGGCATATTTGGCACTGACCCAGGTGATATTGCCCTTGACCTTGACGCTGTCTGCACCCGGTGTACCGCTTTTGGTGTCGGGCAGGTATTCGGCATGAACCTCGGTAATGTTGCCCTGTTCGTCTTTGACGCAACCGGTACAGCGCACGACATAACCGTATTTCAGACGTACCTGGTTACCGGGAAACAGGCGGAAATATTTTTTGGGCGGCTCTTCCCTGAAATCATCGCGCTCAATCCAGAGTTCACGGGTGAACGGGAAAGTGCGACGGCCCTGGTCCGGGTTGTGCGGATTTTTGGGGGCACTGCAGTCTTCCTGCTGATTTTCGGGATAATTGGTAATAACCAGTTTGATAGGGTCGAGAACGGCCACGGCACGATCAGCGATGGGGTCAAGGCTGTCGCGCAGGGCTTGTTCAAGAATGCTGTAATCAATTCGCGAGTCTGATTTTGAGACACCAATGCGTTCACAGAACAAACGCAGGGATTCGGGCGTGTAGCCACGACGGCGCAGGCCGGCCAACGTGGGCAGGCGCGGGTCATCCCAGCCATTGACATGGTTTTCCTTGACCAGTTGCAGCAATTTGCGCTTGCTGGTGACCACGTGGTTCAGGTTAAGGCGGGCAAACTCATACTGCTTTGGCAGGGGTTCATTCAATTTACCCAGGGAAACCAGTTTTTCAAGGACCCAGTCGTAGAAGGGGCGCTGGTCTTCAAATTCCAAAGTGCAAATACTGTGGGTAATGGTTTCCAGTGCGTCTTCAATGGGATGGGCAAAGGTATACATGGGGTAAATGGGCCACTGATTGCCGGTGCGGTGGTGTTCAGCATGGCGAATGCGGTAAATGACCGGATCACGCATATTGATATTGGGTGAAGCCATGTCTATTTTTGCCCTCAGCGCCATGCTGCCATTGGGGTGTTTGCCTTCACGCATTTCAATGAATAACCGCAGTGACTCTTCAGCGGGACGGTCACGCCATGGCGAGTTGGTGCCTGGCGAGGTGAGCGTACCGCGGTTGGCCCGCATTTCGTCAGGGCTTTGCATGTCTATGTAGGCATACCCGCCCATGATAAGGGCTTGGGCAAAATCATACATGTATTCAAAGTAGTCACTGGCAAAATACAGGTTTTCCTGGTCGTTGTTGCTCCAGGAAAAGCCCAGCCATTGAACGGTGTCCTTGATGGCATCAACGTATTCCTGTTCTTCTTTTTCGGGGTTGGTGTCATCGAAGCGCAAGTGGCAAATGCCGCCGTAATCCCGGGCAAGCCCGAAGTTAAGGCAGATGCTTTTGGCATGCCCAATGTGCAGATAGCCGTTGGGTTCGGGCGGAAAGCGGGTGCGGATTCTGGCGCTGTCTTTGGGCGCATTGGCCTGTACCGATGCAGGGCCGGGTACGCCTGCCCATTTTTTGGACTGGTAGCGTCCTGCACTCAGGTCATTTTCAATAATGGTTCGCAAAAAATTGGAAACGGGTACATCAGTTGAGAAATCAGTCATACAGAAATTTATCAATAAATCATGAAATAGCATACATTCTGCCACGTTCAGGAGTTAGACTCACGGTGAATAATCATAGTTAAACAAAATAGTTTGCGAATCGTTGCTTATGCTTGAAATTTCCCCGCTTTTGCTTGCCGAATGGCAGTTTTTTGGCTCATTAGGATTCTTGTCAATGTTTGTGGCCGTGCTGTTTACATCGGCCTGGATGCTGCTTTTTCTGAAGCTGGCCTGGCACTGGACCGGGCAGGAGGCCTGGATTGGGGTTTACCGTTATTGGGTACGGGTATTTGCCCTTGCCATGGTGGTTAGCGTGGCCGTGACCATACCCTTGATGATACAGGTAGGCACGCTATGGCCGGCATTGTTGATGAAAATTGCCGGTGTGGCCGGGCCATTGGCCTGTTTGGCTGTTTTGCTTGCTTTTGCCTGTAAATTGATTTTCCTTAACGGCATGCTTTACCTTAAAGGAAAAATGAAAGAGGGGTGGCATACGGCATCGGTCTTTATGTCGGCGTTAGGTGTAACCGCTATTGTTTACCTGATGCTGGCCTTGCAGTCCTGGATGAACGCCCCGCAGGGAACCATAAAAACGGAAAGCAATATTGTTGTGTACGATTGGATGGCGATTGTGTTTCATCATGAAATTGGCTGGCGGCTGCTGTTGGTTTTTGCGGGTTCCAGCCTGTGTCTGGGTTTCATGATGATGGGGGTGAGTGCCTGGCAGGCCCGGCAACGGCCGTTGAGCCAGGCTGAAAACCTGAGTTTTCGGATTGGTCTGGTCATGGCTTTGTATGGCATGGCAGGGTTCATCGTGCCTGGGTTTTTTGCCCGGGATACCCTGTTTGTACCTGTCGCAGCCAATGGTTGGCGTAACGTGTGGTGGGGAGTAATTCTGTTGCTGGGTATCATGATGTCAGTGTTGGCGGTTTTATGTTATTACTTGCTGGGTAAAAAACGTGAAATAGGTAAAACACCGGTTTTTTTGCAAAACTGGTGTTCAAACATGACTTTTTCGGGCTGGTTGCTGGTTTTATTAATAGCGGCTTTGTCTTATTTTCGAAATTTACCCTTTGTCGTGCAGGGAGAAATTGCCCTGCAGGAAGTGTTCCGGCCCATCAGCACCCAGGCCCTGGCGCTGTCTTCGTTGGTGTATCTGATGGTCTATCTGGTGATTGCCGCCAGTTTCATGCAAATGTTTTACCAGGCTGCCCGCTACGGGGTGGTGCCGGTTCGTAAAGCCATAGGGGCAGCAGCATGACAGATCTGGCAAACTTGTTGGGTTTAAGTATTTATGACCCGGTATTCTGGATGCCACTGGCCTGTATGGCGGCATTTTTCCTGCTGGTGCTGATGGGGGCCATCCTGGACGGTTTTGATCTGGGTGTTGCCCTGCTGTTGCCATTTGCCGGTGAACATCGTGATCGAATGATGGGCTTGTTGGGGCCATGGCGCAATGTCAATGAGTTTTGGTTGCTGTTGGGTATTGTTTTTTTCATGGCCATTTTTCCCAAGGCCTGGGCTTTTATTTTCGGTGTCCTGTATTGGCCCATGATCGCGATTGCCCTTGGGGTATTGCTGCGTAATATTGCCTATGAGTTCCGCTTGCGCTCAACCGGTTGGTTGCGTCGTTTCTGGGGCACCCTGTTTTTTACAGGCTCTTTGTGTATGGTGCTGGGACAGGGCTGGGTCCTGGGCAAATTCGCGGTTAATTTCCAGGAAGAGCCCGGCTACGAATTGTTTGCCTTGTTGATTGCCCTGAGTGTTGTGGCCCTGTACGCCCTGTTGGGGGCACTCTGGCTGGTGATGAGGGTATGTCCCTCACAGGGTTCCCTGCAGGCAATGGCCATCAAATGGGCGCGTCGCACGGCAAGGCTGGGCGCGACGGGCTTGTTTGCCGTGATGGCCGCTCTTGGGCTTAGCAATACCGGTATTTTTTATAAATGGGCGCTGTTTGACACGCTGGGTATTGTTTTGCCGGGTTGGTTGCTGATCTTAAGCCTGTTTGTCATGATTGAGATTTTACTAAGACATGCGCATAAGAATGACTGGCTGGGTCGTCTGCCTTTTATTTTGCTGCTACTTGTCATTGTGTTGGCGGTAGCCGGGTTTGCTTACAGTTACTTTCCTTTTCTGGTTTATGATGAACTAAGTCTGTGGGACAGTATAGATTCGGTCACCACCATGCGAATGCTTGTATGGGGTATGGCTTTTGTCCTGCCGGTCATGCTGGTTTATTTCGGCTGGGTCTACGGAGATATTTTCGATAAATTGCGTTAGTTTTCCGCCAAGGGCAGGGTGATATCCACACACAATCCTCCAGACTCACCGCTACCCAGCTCCAGAGAACCATGATGCGCTTTGGCAATGGTATCAGCAAGCGCCAGCCCCAGGCCTACGCTACCGGTTTTGGTGCGGGCCGAATCCAGCCGGGAGAATGCCCGCAGGGCTTCGGTACGACGCTCAAGCGGAATGCCTTCACCATGATCACAGACAGAGAGCACCACTTTTTTCTTGTCAGTGCGCACCTGAACTTCAACTGGGGGCTGGCCATGTTTCAGGGCGTTGCTGATCAGATTGTCTAAAAGCCGCCCCAATGCCAGGCCATCGGCCTGGATATAAATTTTGTGTTTTGGCATCGATTTCAGGAAAACGGGGCTGCCAGCGCCTTCCCAGGACGAAACGCGCTCATCAATCCAGGTATTGAGTTCAAGTTTACTAAATGTGTAGGTGCCAGGGTCTGAACCGCGTACATAGCCAATGAACTGGTCTATCATGCGCTGCATGTCTTGCACGTCGTTGCGCATGCCTTCTTTCAGGGCCTGGTCGTCGGTCATTTCCAGCCTGAGCCACATACGGGCCAGCGGGCTTTTAAGGTCGTGTGGCAGACCGGCCAGCAGGGTTTGCTGGACCAGTTTGGATTCCTCAAGGGCATCAAGCATTGCGTTGAAGCGTTCACCCAGCAGTCGGGTTTCGGTAGGGCCTGCCGGCGTTACCCTTTCGGGGCGCCCTTGGGCAAGTTGGTCTGCCGCCCTGCTTAAGCGGGTAAGCGGGCGAGTGATATGCCAGGCAAAACCGGCAGCCATGGCAATCAGTAACAGGTTGATGCTTAGCCATGCCATCATGATGGCCTGCATATTGGGCGGTTCTATCCGGTCAAGGGGAATCACCAGCCATTCCCGGATCACGGTGTTGTCAAATTCGTTAAGCTGAGGCAGAAGGGAAATGTACATGCGTGGCTCTTCACCACGGGACAGCCCCACCCGGGTGCCATCATTCAGTTCACGGTTCAGGTGATTGATAATATCGCGCAGGTTGTTGCGCAGATCTCCCGTTGGGTAATCAGCCATTTTTTCGTGGTGCAGGGGGGGTGCTGCATTCCTGCGCAAGGGTTGTGAAAAGCGGGTGTCTTTAGGAAGCTGGCGTGACCATAAGCGCCATTTTTTCTGCGAAGCTTCCTCGATGAAACTGGCCCTGTTTTCGGCCGGTATCTGGGCGACGGCCGCCCTTAAGGTGCGAATGGTGGTAGTCAGGTAATTAACCACCACATCTTCCATATAACGTTCCCTAAGGTAATTGCCTACCGACAGGCTGCCAACCTGGACCAATATGATTGTGCCCAGCATCATGAGGATCATTTGCAGGCGCAGGGAACGGGGCCACAGTTTGAGTTTTTTCATGCATCAGGGGAAAACCGGTAGCCGATTCCCCATACGGTTTGTATCCAGCGCGGGTCTTTGGGATCATCTTCGATAGCCCGGCGCAGACGCAGGATGGCAATGTCGATGGCACGGTCGTTGCGTTCTCCTTCATCGTCATCGCGGGCCAAGGCCAGCAGGCGTTCACGGGACAGGGGTTTGCCCGGGTTTTTGACCAGGGCCTCTAGCAGGTTGATTTCACCGCCGGTAAGTTTAACGACGGTTTCATCCTTGAACAGCTGGCGCCGTGCCGGGTCAAAGGTAAAGGGGCCAAAACTGATGGGGGTTTCCTTGACCAGCGCCGAGGGGCCTTTTTTGCGGCGCAGCACGGTTTCTATGCGGGCAAGCAATTCTCGTGGGTCAAAGGGTTTGCCCAAATAGTCGTCTGCTCCCGACTCAAGGCCAATAATGCGATCGGCGGTTTCATCGCGGGCAGTCAGTAAAATGATGGGAATGTCTTCATTTTGGCTGCGTAGCTTACGACAGGCTTCCAGGCCGTCTCCACCCGGCAACATGCGGTCAAGTACGATCAGGTCGGGTGAGAATTTGGTGATTCGCTGAGGCAGGTCTGTGGCATCCGGGGCCAGTAGCGTGTCGTAACCGTGACGGTTAAGGTACTCGGCCAGCAGCTGCCTGAGCGCCGGGTCGTCATCAACAACGAGAATTTTAATTAGCTGTTTTTCCATAGTGCTTCTATCTTGCCAAAGTGTATGTCATTAGGCAAGTGTTGGAAATGAATTGAAATTGAATGACGCCCGAAAATCAGCCCCGCCTGTAAAAGGCAGGGGTTGGGATGGATTACCGGATATTGAAAGTGCGGTTGGCCTGGGTTTTTTGGTCGTCAATACTGCGAACCCGGATGGTGACTTTTCTTGGGGTCAGGGTTGGCGGCAAAGTAAGGCTCCCTCCTACTTGCTGGAAATTGGTAATGTTGATGTCTGTGGGGGGTATTTCGGCATAACCGGTTTTGCCGTTGCGGTATCTGCCTTCGACAATGAACTCTAGTTGGGCTTTGTAATCGGGTTGGGCGTCATCGCTTTTCATGATGAGCAATTTGTAATCAAGTTTGCCCATGGCCGAATCAAACTCGGCGGCCCGAATACCTAACGGGTTGCCGCTTGGATCGGCAGGAATCGCTTTTTTGATCAGTTCCAGATCGGCCGTCAGCTGCTGGATGCGCTCCTGGCTGCTTTGCAGGGTGTTGCCTTGGGCGGAATTGCTTTTTTTCAGGGCATCAAGATCCAGGGTGGTTTTTTCCAGTTCGGCCTGAAGGCGTTGCTTTTCCTGGGTCAGCACGCTGATCTCATTGGTCAGGCTGTTGGACTCTTCAACGCTAAGACGTTTGGGACCATAATTGGTTTGCAAAAACCAGAATCCGCCAGCGCCCATAATGATGCCAGTAAACAGGATCACGAGCCAGCGAGGCATGCGCTTGCCGCGACGGCTGCTACTGCTTTCATAAACGGAGGGTTTGAAAACGGCTCTTTTTGAAGATCCAAACATTACTGAACTATCCTTTGGTTACGAAATGAAGTGATTTCATTGGGGTTGAATGAAGGAGGCAGGGACATTGCCGTTACATTGTAACTGCTGGTCAAGCAATGCCAGCCTTTCGGGGGTGCCAACATCAATCCATTGTCCGGCATGAAGGCTTCCTTCCACCAGACGGTTTTGCATGGCCAAGCGCAACAGGGGAGCCAGTGGCTGCGGCTGTTGTGGTTTAACGCCTCTGAAAAAGGACGGATGATAGACACCAATGCCGGCGAAGGTGTGGTTAATCGCGGTTGGTATTTTGCCGTGCAATAAACCCTGGGCATCCAGATGGAAATCCCCTTCGGGATGATGGGGGGGATTATCTACCATGAGCAGCCATGCTTGTGTTGATGCATTATGCAAATGGTCAACAATTGTAACTGCCTGCATGGGGTTCCAGTCACACCAGATATCCCCATTGATGACCAGAAAAGGCTGTTCGCCCAGCAGGGGCAGCGCATTGGCAATGCCACCTGCGGTTTCCAGGCCTTTGGGAGATTCGGCAGAGTATTCAATGGCAACGCCAAATTGCTGCCCATTGCCCAGGGTTTCTTCTATTTTATGACCCAGCCAGGCATGATTGATGACAATATCGGTAATGCCAACACTGGCCAGGCGTTCTATGTGCCATACAATAAGGGGTTTGCCACCCACGCACAGCAGTGGTTTGGGCAAGGTGTCAGTGAGCGGGCGCATGCGTTCACCACGGCCAGCTGCCAGAATCATGGCCTGAATCAAAATGTGTACCCCACTTTGTGTTCGATGTTGTCCAGCCGGTCCAGCAGCCTTAGCAGGGGTTTGAAAACAAGATAGCGGTTGGCAACCTGGCGCACATAGGCGTTGACACGGGGAATATGTTGCAGGTAATGATCTTTGCCGTCACGAATGGAAAGCCGGGAAAATACGCCCAAAATGCGTAAATTTCGCTGTAATCCCATAAACTCGTAATCGGTGTGGAAGTTGGCGAAGTCATCGGAGACAGGCAGTTTTGCATCCCGTGCCATTTGCCAGTAACGAATCGCCCAGTCCAGTTGCTGGGGCTCTTCCCAGGTGGTGCGGGCGTCCATGACTAAGGAGGCCAGGTCATAGGAAATGGGGCCGTTGACCGCATCCTGGAAGTCGATGATGCCGGGGTTGGGGCCATAAATGTCCTGGTCACACACCAGCAGATTGGGGGAGTGGTAGTCCCGATGCACGAACACGCAGGGCTGTTTGGCATTGTGGGCCACCAGCAGGCTGAAGGTTTTTTCAAGGGCGTTTTTTTCATCATCGCCAAGCTGGCTTTGGCAATGCTGGTTGACGTACCATTCGGTAAACAGTGCCAGCTCATCGCGCAAACGTTGGGCATTATAAGCGGGCAGCCCCTGGACACTGGCCTGTTGCATTTGTACCAGTGCCCGAAGGGCATCATGGTAGAGTGATTGCAGGGCGGTATCATCAATTCCTTTTTGAATCCGCTGGTAATAGGTGTCGTTGCCCAGGTCAGTGAGCAAAAGCCAGCCGTTTTCCAGATCTTTTTCAAGGATGGCCGGCACATTCAGGCCTGCTTTGGCCAGTTTTTCGGCGATATCAATGAAGGGTGTGCAGTTTTCGTGCTCCGGTGGGGCATCCATGATGATCAGGGGAGCCTGGCTGGTATCCACACGGAAGTAACGCCTGAAACTGGCATCACTGGATGCCGTGCGCAGGCTTGCAGTTTGAATATGATGGGTATTGGCAATGACGGCCAGCCATTGCTGCAAGGCATCTTTACGGGGATCTGCTGAAACGTTTAAGGGCATAGTTATAAAATATGAGTATTTCGCGACAATTGGGTGACGAAACCTGAGTCCTGAATGTAAAATCGGTTTAATTTCAGTGAAAGAATTAAAAAAACCAATTTAAATTAAAGAGCAACTACTATAATTGGTCGTTTCGACTTGGCAGTTACTCTGGAAAAACCTATTTTAAGCTTTTTAACCGGGTTTTGTCTTTGCTGCATCAATAAAATAGTCTGCAGGAGCAATGTCATGGGTGGTCGTTTGCAACCGGGAATAAAATTGTCTGTGTTCCATATAATCAGAGTCTTGAATGGATTTGCTTTTTGTGCGTAAAGTTTGTGCTCTTACTCTGCTGGCGCTTGCCTCGCTTGCCAATACCGGCCTTGCGCAGGCGGCCCCCGGAATACGTATTGATGAATATCCGGCTTTGCAGGATTCCTCTTTGCTGCAGACTGCTGCCGGTGATAAAAAAAATACCGTTACGTTTACCGATAGCGCAAAGGCTGATTACGACAACAATAACAGTGATATTACCCTGCGTGGGCTGGCCCAGGTGCGGCGTACAGACGCGATCCTGAAAAGTGACCAAATCCGTTACAACACGGATAGCGGAGAGATGACGGCAAGCGGTAATACCCGTTTTTTCAAGGATGGCACCCTGATTACCGGCACGGGGCTGAACTACAATATCAACACGGACAGTGGCAAGTTCTTTGATCCGGTTTTTAGCCTGGCGGGTGGCGGAAGCGGCACAGCCAGCGAGGCAGAGGCGCTTGATGAGAATCACACAAGATTGATGGATGTGATTTATTCCGGTTGCGATTGCCCCGAAAAATTCTGGACCATTCAGTCTCCGCAGGTTGATATTTACGATGACGAAAACGAAGGGGTTGCCAAAAACGGGGTGCTGTATATAAAGGGAGTGCCCGTGCTTTGGTCGCCCTACCTTACCTTCCCCGTCAGGGCGGAAAAGAAAACGGGTTTTCTGACACCTACTTATGGTTATACATCAAGGGGTGGTTATGATCTGGCCGTGCCGTATTTTTTAAACCTGGCGCCCAATTATGATGCCACAATAACACCCCGTTATTTAAGCAAGCGCGGGTTGCTGATGGGTGGGGAATTCCGCTATTTAATGCCAGCTTATTCGGGTATTGCTTCAGGTACTTATATTAACAAGGATATGGAGACCCGCGAAAAACGCTGGTCGTATTCTGTCCTGCATAATCATCGTCTGGGCCAGTTCATGGGTCTGAATTTCAATCTGGGGCTGGACTGGAATGGGGTGTCTGACGATAACTATTTCCGTGACTTTACCAGCATGGGCCTGAATGAGGCAGACCAGACCTATTTGTCAAAACGGGCTACCTTGAGCTGGTCGGGATACAAGTACTGGAACGGTTATTTAATGCTGCAAAAGTACCAAACCCTGCAAGACGACACGTTGGGGCGCTTATACGGGCAATATGAAAAAGTGCCTGAATTGAAGGTGCGCGGCAGGCGATACAACTGGAACGGGTTTGATGTGGAAACCGACAATACCCTGACCCGTTTCGAGTTTCCCACTTACTTTGGTGATATTGTTGATTTGTCCCGAACCGATGGACACCGTGCCCCTGATGGCACCCGTTTTACATCCTACAACACCATTAGTTATCCAATTGTCCGTCCTGGTTGGTACGTTACGCCCAAGGCAGGCTTGCATGTCTCCCATTACTCTACCGACTGGTATGAAGAGTTTGGTCGGTATGGCTTTAGAAGCCAGGCGGGTACCCAAAAGGGTTCCATTGATCGGGTATTGCCTATCTTTTCCCTGGACAGCGGAATGACTTTTGAACGTAGCACCACGCTGTTCGGCAAACCGTCCCTGCAAACCCTTGAGCCTCGACTGTATTACTTGAATATCCCCTATAAAGACCAGTCGGATATTCCCATTTATGACACCTCCATCAGTCAGTTCGGTTTTGGTTCCGCTTTTGCTGAAAACCGTTACAGTGGTGGCTGGGATCGCATTAATAATGCCAATCTGCTTACCCTGGGAATAACCAGTCGCTGGTTTGATGAAGATAGCGGTTTCGAGCGGTTGTCCCTGCAACTGGCACAACGGTTTTATTTTGAAGACCAGAAAGTAACCTTGCCTGGAGAACAGGTCCGTAAACGCTCCAAGTCGGATTATCTGGCGGGTTTAAGTGCCGCGCTTACCGATACACTGAATACCGAACTGGCCGTGCAGGTGGATTCGGCTGACCAGAATGTGGTGCAGTCTTATGCCTCTTTGCGCTGGAAGCCCAAACGGCTGGCCAGCGTTTCCATGTCTTACCGTTACCAGCAGGATCCTTTTCTGGATGAGCGTGGCAATCCTTTGCGTTATCAGTTAAAGGGCAAGGAAACCACCAGCCTGTCGGCACAATGGCCATTTACTGAAAAAATATCCGGTGTTGGCCGTATTGATTATTCCATTCAGGATAAAAGGGTAACGCAATCCATTCTTGGTTTTGAATATAAAGGTAACTGCTGCTGGACCGGCAGGGTTGTCATGCAGCGTTATGCAGTCTCAAAAGAAAAAGCAAATTCTGCTATATTCTTACAATTGGAATTATCCGGTCTTGGGTCTCTAGGTAGTGATCCCATGGGTTTGTTAAGAGAAAATGTGCCGGGCTATGAGTCAACAACCGTCCCGGTTCCAGTAAAATCTACATTTGAAAGGTATGAATAATGCGTAGACTAAAACGCGTACGCCAACTCGCATTTGCAACTATTCCCGTTTTCTGCCTTGCATTGCCAATGGTGGCGCAAGCAGCACCGGGGACAGCTGGCAAAACTGCGAAAACACAAGCTCAGTTTGGTGATGGCATAGCCGCGGTAGTCAATACTGAAATTATCACCATACGCGAGCTGGACAATCGAATGGCATCCCTGCGAATCAGCGGGCAGGGTGGAGCAGCCCGGGATCAAGTGCTGCAGTCCATGATTGATGAAAAACTGATGAAGCAGGATGCCGAACGGCTTGGCGTCAAAGTTACCGATGCCCAGTTAAATCAGGTGCTGGCAACGATCGCTCAGCGCAATAACATTCCTGTTGAACGTTTGAAAGAAGAAGTCAGCCGTTCTGGCATGAAATGGGATGAGTACCTGCAAAACCTGCGCAATGAAGTGATGATGGATCAATTGCGCAACCGTATTATTCAAAGCCGTATCAGTGTGACCGAATCTGATGTGGATGCTTTTTTGAAGCAGCATCCCACCGGCGTGCTACCTAAAAAAGAGGTTGCCTATACGCCTCCGCCGCCTCAGAAACAGGTTGTGGTTGAGCGTTCTTTCGAACCTAAAGCAGTCGCTTTGCAGCATATATTTATTCGTGTCCCAGACAACGCTTCTGAAGATGTCATTGAGGCCGCCCGTAAAAAAGCCAATGAGGCAATGGGTAAAATCAGGCGGGGTACCAGTTTTGCCGCTGTGGCCAAAGAGTATTCTGATGGCCCGGAGGCAGGTAATGGTGGACAATTGGGTATCCGGCTGTTTGAAGACTGGCCTTCCCTGTTTGTAAACGTGACCCGAAACGTGGCGGATGGACGTACGACCGGGGTTTTCAAGGCGCCTAACGGTTTTCATATCTTGAAAGTGCTGGAGCGCCGTGGCTTGATTAAAGAAAACAAGCGTGTTGTTACCGTGCAGCCACCACCACCGCCCAGACCACAGTTTTCTCCCATGGAAATAGCTGCCAAACAGCAAGGGCCGGTTAATGTGACTGAATCCAATGTCCGTCATATTCTTGTCAAAACCAGTCCTGTGGTTTCCGACAAGCAGGCTTACGAGCGAATTCAAAGCCTGCATAACCGCTTAAGCAATGGTGAGGCTTTTGAAGACGTGGCACGCAAGTTCTCGCAAGATACCTCTGCCCCACTGGGGGGGGAGATTGGCTGGATTGCACCTGGTGTGGCCGATCCTGAATTTGAAAAAGCGGTGGCCAATTTGCAGCCGGGCCAAATCAGTAATCCAGTGCGTTCTGCGTTTGGCTGGCATATTATTGAAGTGCTTGACCGTCGATCCGGTGACAAGCAGCCGGAAATCCGTCGAATGCTGGCTCGACAGACCTTGTATGAGCAACGGGCAGAACCTATTTTTACTGACTGGTTGCAACAATTGCGTTCACAGTCGTTTATTGATAATCGCCTGAGTGGCTCTATTTCTGCCAGAAACTAAACTATGACAGTACATCAGGCAAGAAAGCGTTTTGGCCAGCATTTTCTGGTGGATGAAAGCGTAACTGAAGCAATTGTCCGTGCGGTGAATCCTGACCGTGGTGACAAGGTGGTGGAAATCGGGCCGGGGTTGTCTGCCCTTACGGCCCCTTTGCTGGCCTGCCTTGATCACCTGACAGTGGTGGAAATTGATCGTGATCTGGCGCAGCGGTTACGCAATACCTATAGCCCCAAAAAAATAACGGTCCATGAGGCCGATGCCTTGACGGTGGATTTTAGCCAGTTTGGTTCGCCCTTAAGAGTGGTGGGGAATCTTCCCTATAATATTTCCAGTCCGTTGCTGTTCCATTTAATGGACTATGCCAATCATGTGCAAGACCAGCATTTCATGTTGCAAAAAGAGGTCATAGACCGGATGGTGGCAAAGCCGGGTTCATCGGATTATGGCCGCTTGTCTGTCATGTTGCAGTCACGCTATAAAATGCATTGGCTGTTTGATGTTCCACCCGAGGCTTTTGATCCGCCACCGCGGGTAATGTCGGCAGTGGTGAGAATGATCCCTTTGCCTGATTCGCGTCCGGCTCCAAAGCAATGGCAGGTGTTTGAACAGGTGGTTGCACGTTCTTTTTCACAACGCCGAAAAATGTTGCGTCGCTCATTGGCTGACTGGGAAATAGATTGGGATACTGTGGGTATTAAGGAAACGGCCCGGGCCGAAGCCTTAAGTGTGGCCGATTTTATCCGTCTTTCAGATTACCTGCTTGATAACGGCAAAATCAACCGGGTTTGAAGTAATGAACGGTATTCGTTCCCACGCAGGAGCGTTGGAACGAGTCAAAATATCCGTTCCCGCACAGGAGCCTGGGAACAAGTCATAGCGGTAAAATCAACCGGTTTTCTGGTTCCCAGGCTCCTGCGTGGGAATTTCTAGTCCCCACGCTCCCGCGTGGGGACTGGTTATTTAAGTTTATAGTTTTTCTTGTTACCATGCTCTTGCGTGGGAACTGGTTATTTAAGTTTATAGTTTTTATCTCGTTTATTTGTCTGGTTTGCAAGAAAAACCTGCATAATATCCCTGCTGCGGTCTTGTAGTAATTGAGATGTTTTTTGCATGGCTTCTTGCAAGCTCATGGGACCATTGCACAGGCTGAAGGCCGCGGTAATTCCCTTGTTGTAGAGCGCCTGATAATTGTTGCCCAGCGTTCCGGCAATCACAATAACCGGGACCTTATGCTGTTGTGCCAGGGCGGCTATGCCAGCCAGTGTTTTGCCCTGAAGGGTCTGCTCGTCAAGTTTTCCTTCGCCCGTAATAACCAGATCGGCATTTTCAATAAGCTGCGCCAATCCTGCAAATTCGGCAACAATTTCCACCCCGGGACGAAACCGTGCCTTCAGGAAGCTCAGGCCTGCAAAACCAAGCCCCCCAGCAGCGCCAGCACCCTGTTCATGACGCATATCTTTGCCAAGCGTGGTGGCGGTAATATCGGCATAATTCGCCATCACCTGGTCAAGGAACAGAACCTGTTCTGGCGTGGCCCCTTTTTGTGGGCCAAAAATCGCAGCGGCGCCATGGTGACCGCATAAAGGATTATTCACATCGGAAGCCAGGGTGAAGCCAATCTGCGACAGGCGTGGATCCATACCCGAAATATTTATTTTTTCAAGCCGGGCCAGTTCTGCCGGGACGGGTTCCAGCAATGTATTGTTCTTATCCATAAACTGAATGCCGAGGGCGGCAAGCATGCCGACACCTCCATCGGTGGTGGCCGAGCCGCCCAGCCCCAGGATAATATGTCTGGCCTTTTTATTTAAAGCTTCAAGAATAAGCTGGCCAACCCCAAACGTATTGGAACGCAGTATGTTTCTGTTCTGGGGCTGGATTTGTTCAAGACCGGCCGCGCTGGCCATTTCAATAATGGCCGTTTCGTTGTTGGTCATGGTCCATGTGGCGGTAACCGGTTGGCCCATTGCATTCTGGACCGTGCTTTGCATGAGTTTGCAGTGGGTGCTTTGTGCGATGGCCAACACGGTTCCTTCTCCACCATCGGCCATCGGAACGCAATGGATGCAGGCGGAAGGCGCTGCTTGCCTTACGCCTTGGGCAATGGCCGTGGCCACTTCATGGGCTGGCAGGCTTTCTTTAAAGGAGTCAGGGGCAATGATGATTTTCATGGTTTATGCATGGGGTATATGCATTCCCACGCGGGAGTGAAGTGACCCCCAAATGTTGGACGGTTAAAAACTAGGCAGCTAAAACCTGAGTCCGGTATTGTACTGGACTCAGGCCATTTAATTTGAGCTTGATACGCTTGTGATTATA
>NZ_BMYS01000024.1 GCF_014652395.1 Advenella faeciporci | reverse complement strand
TATAATCACAAGCGTATCAAGCTCAAATTAAATGGCCTGAGTCCAGTACAATACCGGACTCAGGTTTTAGCTGCCTAGTTTTTAACCGTCCAACATTTGGGGGTCACTTCACTCCCGCGTGGGAATGAAAACGTCTACATAAACCTTTATTACCCCACCAGTTGCAAGAGGAAGTATGAGTCAGAAATATTCCATTTTCAGTCTGGTCCGCAACGGGCTAAGTTATCACCGGAACTGGGAACGCGCCTGGCGCAGTCCCGAACCAAAAAAAGAATACGATGTTGTGATTGTGGGTGGGGGCGGTCATGGCCTGGCAACCGCATACTATTTGGCTAAAGAGCATGGCATACGCAATGTGGCGGTACTTGAAAAAGGCTGGCTGGGCGGTGGCAATACGGCCCGTAATACCACTATCGTGCGTTCCAATTATTTATGGGATGAAGCCGCGCTGCTGTATGAAAAGTCCATGTCGCTGTGGGAAGGTTTGTCCCAGGACCTGAACTATAACGTTATGTTCAGCCAGCGTGGGGTGCTTAATCTGGCCCATACCCTGCAGGAAGTGCGTGACACGCAGCGTCGGGTCAATGCCAACCAGCTTAACCATATCGATACCCAATTTCTTACCCCCCATCAGGTACAAGAGTTGGTGCCTATTATCAACCTTAACAGTCGCTATCCGGTACTGGGTGCGTCTTTCCAGCCGCGTGGCGGGGTGGCCCGGCATGATGCCGTTGCCTGGGGGTTCGCCCGCGCGGCCGACCATCGCGGGGTGGATATCATCCAGAACTGCGGGGTAACCGGCATTCGCCGTGAAAATGGTGCGGTAACCGGTGTGGATACGGTCAAGGGGTTCATCAAGGCCAAAAAAGTGGCCGTGGTGGTGGCGGGCAATTCCAGCGTGCTGGCCGACATGGCCGGCATTCGCCTGCCCATCGAAAGCCATCCCTTGCAGGCCCTGGTGTCCGAATCCATCAAGCCCATTATCAATACGGTCATCATGTCCAATGCCGTGCATGCCTATATCAGCCAGTCCGACAAGGGCGACCTGGTGATTGGTGCCGGTATAGACCAATACACCGGTTACGGGCAGCGCGGCAGTTTTCACACCATAGAAGGCACGCTGCAGGCGATTGTTGAAATGTTCCCGGTACTTAGCCGCGTGCGCATGAACCGGCAGTGGGGTGGCATTGTGGATGTCACGCCCGACGCCTGTCCGATCATTTCTAAAACCGCCGTCAAGGGGCTTTATTTCAACTGTGGCTGGGGAACCGGCGGTTTCAAGGCTACGCCAGGCTCGGGCTGGGTGTTTGCCCATACCGTTGCCAACGACACGCCCCATCCTTTGAACGCGGCATTTTCGATTGACCGCTTTTATACTGGCCACTTGATTGATGAGCACGGGGCTGCCGGTGTTGCCCACTAGTTCAAACCTGAAGGAAAAAGATATGCTGTTGATAAAATGCCCGTGGTGTGGAGAAAGGGCCGAATCCGAATTTGCAGCCGGTGGAGAGGCAGGTATTGTCCGGCCGGCCAACCCTGAGTCGTTAAGTGATGAAGCGTGGGGTGACTATCTTTTCATGCGCCAAAACAAACGTGGCCTGCAGCACGAGCAGTGGCAGCATGTGCACGGTTGCCGACGCTGGTTTACCGTGCATAGGGATACAGTCAGCTATGCTTTCAGGGAAGAGGTCAGTCCGGTTCAGCAAGGAGACACCGCATGAGTCAGTCGTTCAGACTTAAGGAAGGTGGCCGGATAGACCGACGCCGTAAAATCCGCTTTCAGTTTAATGGAAAAAGCTATTACGGTTACGAGGGAGACACCCTGGCTTCTGCCCTGTTGGCCAATGGCGTGCATTTTGTGGCACGCAGCTGGAAATACCATCGGCCGCGCGGTATTATGACGGCCGGGGTTGAAGAGCCCAATGCGATTGTCCAGCTTGAAACCGGTGCCTATACCGTACCCAATGCCAAGGCAACCGAGATCCTGCTGTATGACGAGCTGCAAGCCAGCAGCGTGAACGTCAGCCCAAGTCTGGCACAGGACAAAATGGCGGTTGTGCAAAAATTTTCGCGTTTTCTGCCAGCGGGTTTTTACTATAAAACCTTCATGTGGCCAAAAAAATACTGGCCCCGTTTCGAAGAGAAAATCCGTGATGCCGCAGGTCTTGGCGTGGCACCCAAGGCCCGCGATGCCGATCGCTATGACAAACAGTTCATGCATGCCGATATCCTGGTGGTGGGGGCCGGCCCTGCAGGGCTGGCCGCTGCCCTGGCTGCCGGCAAGGGCGGTGCACGGGTCATCCTGCTGGATGAGCAGGCGCAGGCGGGGGGCACTTTATTGTCTGGCGATGACACTCTTGATGGCGTAAAGGCGGTGCAATGGGTGGCTGGCATGATGCAGGCGCTGGCTGAATTACCGAATGTGAAGGTTTTCTTGCGCACCACCGCTTTTGGCTATCAGGATCATAATCTGCTGACTGCCTGCCAGCGTTTAACCGACCATTTACCCTTGGCCGAACGCAAGGGAACGCGAGAACGGATCCTTAAAATCCGCGCCCGCCAGGTGATTCTGGCTACAGGGGCCCACGAACGGCCCCTGGTATTTGCCAATAATGATTTGCCTGGCATCATGCTGTCAGGTGCGATTGCCAGCTATGTCAACCGTTATGCGATTTTGCCAGGTAAATCGGCCCTGATCTTCACTAACAACGACGAAGGATACCGGGCGGCCATTGCCCTGAAACAGCATGGGGCCAATGTCACGGTGATTGATGCGCGGCCCGTTTCAGGTGGTACCTTGCCGCAACGGGCCCATGGCCTGGGAGTTTCGATTCTTTTTGAATCGGTGGTCCTGGAGGCGTTTAGCGAACAGTTTGATCATCACATTGAAAAAGTCAGTGTGGCTGCTTACCGTAAAGGTCATCTGGGTGAGGTTGTTGCCACCTTGTGCTGCGATCTGCTGGGGGTATCAGGCGGCTGGAACCCGGTTGTGCATTTGTTTGCCCAGTCTGGCGGAAAAGCCGTCTGGTCAGAGGAAAAGGCCTGTTTCGTGCCAGGTGTTTCGGTGCAGGAACAAGCCAGCGTGGGGGCTGCCAAGGGTGACTTTTTGCTGGCCGAGGCGTTGACCGGTGGCCAGCAGGCGGCCAATGCAGCACTTGGCAAGTTGGGTTTGCCAGCGGTGCCACCCATGGACTGGGAGCTGGATGAATACCGGGAAAATGCCATTTTGCCCTTATGGCTGATTGGTGACCGGGCGCAAATGGGCCAGGGTGAAAAGCAGTTTGTTGATTTCCAGAATGATGTGTCCGCTGCTGATATTTATCTGGCGGCGCGCGAAGGTTATCAGTCGGTAGAGCACGTCAAGCGCTATACGGCCTTGGGGTTTGGTACCGACCAGGGCAAGCTGGGCAATATCAATGGCATGGCCATTCTGGCCGAAGCGCTGCAGCAAAGCATCCCGCAAACCGGCACCACCACTTATCGGCCCAATTACACACCGGTCACGTTTGGTGCCTTGGCCGGGCGTGAGCTGGGCGATTTTTTTGAACCGGTCCGGACCACTTGCATTCATGGCTGGCATGAGGCACATGGAGCGGTATTCGAGGACGTGGGTAACTGGAAGCGGCCTCTGTACTACGCGCCTGGCAATGAAGACATGCAGGCCGCAGTCAGGCGTGAGTGCCTGGCCGTTCGCAATGGCGTTGGCATTCTGGATGCTTCCACCCTGGGCAAGATTGATGTCCAGGGCCCGGATGCCGCCGAATTCCTTAACCGTATGTATACCAACGCCTGGAACAAGCTGGGCATAGGCAAATGCCGTTATGGGCTGATGCTTGATGAAAACGGCATGGTTTTTGATGATGGCGTGAATATCCGCCTGGGTGAGAATCACTATTTGCTAAGTACCACTACTGGTGGTGCGGCCAGGGTGATGCAATGGATGGAAAAATGGCTGCAAACTGAATGGCCCGAGCTGAAGGTGCATCTGGCTTCGCTAACTGACCATTACTCCACCTTTGCCGTGGCCGGACCCAATGCCCGCCAGGTGCTGCAGGCCGTATGTCACGATATTGATTTTTCCGCCGGGCAATTTCCTTTCATGAGTTTTCGGGAAGGCAACATCCTGCAGGTTCCGGTTCGTATCATGCGGATCAGTTTTTCGGGTGAGCTTTGTTATGAAGTGAATGTGCCTTCCAATTATGGGCAGGCGGTTTGGGATGCCCTGATCCAGGCCGGGCAGGCATTCAATATCACGCCCTATGGCACTGAAGCGATGCATGTGTTGCGGGCTGAAAAGGGTTTTATTATTGTGGGCCAGGATACCGACGGTTCCATGACCCCTGCCGATCTGGGCATGGACGGCCTGGTGGCCAAAACCAAGGACTTCATTGGCAAACGCTCATTAAGCCGGAGCCACACCGCCGGCAGCGGACGCAAACAGTTTGTGGGGCTGAAGGCAGAAGATCCGCAACAGGTTTTGCCCGAAGGCGCGCAAGTATTGCTGGAAGAAACCGAACAGCGCCCGGCTCCCATGCTGGGGCATGTGACCTCCAGTTATTACAGTCCGGTCCTGGACCGCTCAATCGCCCTGGGGGTTGTTCGGGATGGCTTCAGCCTGATGGGGTCAACCGTTGTTGTGTGGTCGGCGCAAACCGGTTTTATAAAGGCACAGGTTTGCAGTCCGGTCTTTTTTGATGAAGAAGGGAGCCGTCAGCATGCAGCTTGATGTGAATATGCAATCACCATTGGTTAATGTGCAGGGTATGCTGGAAGAAGCTGCCGGCAAGGCACCTGATAAGTTTCTTTTAAGGGAATTGCCGTTTCGTGAATTACTGAATGTCCGGGCTGACCTTGCAGATGCCAATGTTGCCCGGGTTTTGGATAATTCATTTAATCTTGAATTTCCTGTTCAACCCAATACGGTTGCTGAAAATGATAAGCATGTGATCTGGTGGCTGGGGCCAGATGAATGGCTGGCGCAGTCTGTCAAGCCGGTTGCCATGCCAGCTTTGCTTAATGAGACCCCGGTGAGTGAAATGCAAGCGTTACTGGCCGGTTCGTTTGCCAGGGTGCTGGACGTAAGTAGTGGCTATACCCTGCTGCATTTAAGTGGCAACGGGGCGGCTGATGTGCTGAACAAAGGTTGCCCGCTGGATTTTGATGCCAGTGTGTTTGGTCAGGGGCAGTGTGCCCAGTCACATTTTTTCAAGGCGGATATTGCCGTCAGGCCGGTGCCCAATGGCTGGCATGTGCTGGTACGCAGAAGTTTTGCCGAATATACGGTAAAAATGCTGCTGGATGCGGCGTATGATTATTATCTGTTGGCGTAAGGCGGGGTCTTGATAACCACCTTGTCGCTTTGAGGAGGCAGCTCCTGGTTCAAGCAACCACCTTGTCACTTTGAGGAGGCACCTTCTGGTTCAAGCAACCACCCCGTCGCTTCGCGCCACCCCTCCACGGGAGGGGAATTTTCCGGTTTCTTTGACGAAGTTCGTCTTGCATTCCCCTCCCCGGGAGGGGATTTTCTAAACTTTTTTGATCACGGCAAAGAATTCAAACAATTCCCCTCCCGTGGAGGGGTGTCAGGCAAAGCCTGACGGGGTGGTTGCTTGAACCAGGAGGTGCCTCTTCGCACCCCGAGTGTGGTTGCCTTGAGCCCTGAAGTGTTTCCTCGCAACCTACCCCAGTTTTTCCTTAAGGATTTCATTCACCTGGGTTGGGTTGGCCTTGCCTTTGCCCGCTTTCATCACCTTGCCCACCAAAGAGTTAAAAGCCTTTTGCTTGCCAGCCCGGTACTCTTCAATGGTTTCAGGGTTGGCGGCCAGCACTTCGTCAATCATGGCGGCAATGGCTCCACTGTCGCTGATTTGTTTCAGGCCTTTTGCCTCGATAATGGCATCGGCATCGCGATTGTGTTCACCGGCCCACATATCGGCAAAAACATCACGCGCGATTTTGTTGGAAATGGTGTTGTCAATAATGCGAAGCAGCATTTTGGCCAGTTGTTCGGGGCTGACGGGACTGTCTGCAATGTCCAGTTCGTCCCGGTTAAGGGCACCCGACAATTCACTCATGATCCAGTTGGAAGCCAGTTTGGCATGGCCTTCGGGCAGTGCCTTGATGGTGTCTTCAAAGTAGTCCGAGATGGCGCGTGAAACGGTTAACTGGGCAGCGTCATAGGCGGGCAGGCCCAGTTCGTTGCAGTAGCGTTCGCGACGGGCAGCGGGCAGTTCGGGCATGCTGGCCTGCACGCGGTCTTTCCATTCCTGTGAAATAACCAGCGGTGGCAGGTCGGGATCGGGGAAGTAACGATAGTCGTGGGCATCTTCCTTGGTGCGCATGCTGCGGGTTTCATCGTTCACGTCGTCATACAGGCGGGTTTCCTGAATAACGGTGCCGCCGTCCTCGATCAGTTCAATCTGGCGGCGGGCCTCAAACAGGATGGCGCGCTCAAGGAAGCGGAAAGAGTTGACGTTCTTGATTTCGGCACGGGTGCCGAATTCTTTTTGGCCAACCGGACGCACGGAAACGTTGGCGTCGATGCGAAACGAACCCTCTTGCAGGTTGCCGTCGCAAATGCCCAGCCAGACCACCAGGCCATGCAGGGTTTTGGCATAGGCAACCGCTTCGGCGGCCGAACGCAGCTCGGGCTCGGTCACGATTTCAAGCAAGGGGGTACCGGTACGGTTAAGGTCAATCCCGGTAGACAGTTCACCCAGCGGGCCGATGAAGTCGTCGTGCAGGGATTTGCCTGCATCTTCTTCAAGGTGGGCACGGGTCAGGTTAAGGGTTTTTTCCTCTTTTCCCACAAAGTAGGAAATTTTTCCGCCTACCACTACGGGCAGTTCGTACTGGCTGATTTGATAGTTTTTGGGCAGGTCGGGGTAGAAGTAGTTTTTACGGGCAAATACCGAGCGCGGTGCGACTTCGGCACCAATGGCCAGGCCAAAGCGGATGGCCTTTTCTACTGCAGCCTTGTTCATGACCGGCAGGCTGCCGGGCAGGGCCATGTCAACGACGTTGGCTTGTGTGTTGGGGGCGGCACCAAAAGCGGTGCTGCTGCCTGAAAAGATTTTGGATTTTGTGGAAAGCTGTACATGCGTTTCCAGACCAATGACAATTTCCCAATTCATTATTTGATTTCCGGTTTACGTGTATGCCAGTCAGTGTGTTGCTGGAAGCGATCTGCAATGGCAAGGATTTTGCCTTCATTGAAGTAGTTGCCGATAATTTGCAGCCCTATGGGGCGGTTGCCATGGGCACCGCCAAATCCGCAAGGAATGGACATGGCCGGCAAGCCAGCCATGCTGACACCAAGGGTAAAGATGTCGGCCAGCCAGTCGGCGGTCAGGTCGTCGCGGTTGTCACCAATGTTTTTGGCCACGTTGGGGCTGACAGGACCCATGATGACATCACATTGCGTGGCAAAGGCGGCCTGGAAGTCGTTGGCAATCAGGCGGCGGATTCGTTGTGCCTGCAGGTAGTAGGCATCGTAGTAGCCTTGTGATAAAACATAAGTGCCGACCATGATGCGACGCTGCACCTCGGGGCCAAAGGCCTGTGACCGTGAGCGGCTGGTCATGTCTTCAAGACCCTTGTATTCTTTGGCGCGGTAACCGTAGCGTACGCCATCGTAACGGGACAGGTTGCTGGAGGCTTCGGCCGGGGCAAGCACGTAGTAAGCAGGGATGGACAGCTCGGTGCGTGGCAGGGAAATTTCAACCCGTTCGGCACCCAGGGCTTCGTATTGCTGAAGGGCGGCCTCAATGGCGCTGGCGACATCGGCTGACAGGCCCGGACCAAAAAATTCCTTGGGTACGCCAATGCGCAAACCTTTCAGGGGTTGGCTGCCTTGCCCGTTCTGGCTGGCCAGGGTGTCAAGGTATGCCTGTTTGACCCGTCCCTGGCGGTTGGGGGTTCCATCGCAGGTTTCAATGCAGGTGGCATCGCGTTCGTCGAAAGCGCTGATGACATCAAGCAGTTCTACCAGGTCCCGGGCGCTGCCGGCAATGGGGCCGGCCTGATCAAGGCTGGAGCCGTAAGCGATCATGCCAAAGCGGGATACCGTGCCATAAGTGGGTTTGATACCGCTCACACCGCACATGGCCGATGGCTGGCGAACCGAACCGCCGGTATCGGTGCCGGTGCTTGCCAGTACAATACCGGCCGCCACCGCAGCGGCAGAACCGCCCGATGAGCCGCCCGGAACCGCGCTGGTATCCCAGGGGTTAAGGCAAGGGCCAAATGCCGAGTTTTCGTTGCCTGAACCCATGGCGAACTCATCGCAATTGAGCTTGCCAATGTTGACAGTGCCCGCATTTTTCAGGTGCTCGACAACAGTGGCGTCAAAGGGGCTGATGTAGCTCTCAAGCATTTTGCTGCCCGCTGTGGTGCGCCACTGGCGGGTTACAAAAACGTCTTTGTGGGCAATTGGAATGCCGGTCAGTAAATGCTGTTTTCCCTCGGCAATGCGCTGGTCGGCTTCTTTGGCTTGTGCAAGGGTGGCTTCGGGGTTGATATCCAGAAAAATATTAAGGTGTTTGGTGGCATTGGCACGGTCAAGTGCCGCCTGCGCCAGTTCGGTTGCGCTAACCTGTTTGCTGTCCAGTGCCTTGCGCATTTGGGCAATACTGGAAAAAGTGGGATGGGAGGTTGTATTGCTCATGGTTACTCGATAACTTTAGGGACCAGGAATAAGCCGTTTTCAGTGGCTGGGGCGTTGGCCAGCAGGGCGTCGCGTCCGGATTCGGAGCTGGTTTCGGTAATGACGTCTTCACGCAGTCTGAGCGTTATGTCTTCATGCGCGGATAACGGATGGGCAAGTGGCTCGACACCGGTAGTATCCACGGATTGCAGCTTCTCGATAAGTCCCAGAATGTTATTCAGTTCGTTCAGGGTCTGCTCTTTTTTTTCAGGAGTCAGTTCCAGTCGTGCCAGGCGCGAAATACGCGTTACATCTTCTAGGGAGAGTGACATATAATTCTTGCGATATAAAAATAAAAAGAAAAAAGGGATATACAAAAAATAAAGTAAAAAACTGTGGAATTCAGTAAATAAAACAGCACCAGGTTACAAAGAAAACAATGTGTTGGCGCACTAAATCCGTTAGTTGGCAGCAATTTTCAGTTATCATTATAAGTTATCTTAATCGTTATGTGCGCTGGGCTTGTCGCTGCGCTTTTATCTCCCCTAAAAATTTTTACCTGCGCGAAAAATGTTCGGATTTTTAAGAAGTTATCTGTCAACAGATATGGCTATTGACCTGGGTACCGCCAATACCCTGATTTACGTACGTGGAAAAGGCATTGTGCTGGATGAACCTTCGGTGGTTGCGATTCGCCACGAAGGCGGTCCCAATGGACGTAAAATCATTCAGGCCGTCGGTCATGCCGCCAAGCAAATGCTGGGCCGTGTGCCCGGTAATATTGAAGCCATTCGCCCCATGAAAGACGGCGTGATTGCCGACTTCACCGTTACCGAGCAAATGATCAAGCAGTTTATCCGCATTATTCACCCCCGCAGCATGTTTGCGCCCAGCCCGCGCATTATCGTGTGTGTGCCTTGCGGATCCACCCAGGTAGAGCGTCGCGCCATTCGCGAGGCGGCCATGGGTGCCGGCGCAAGCCAGGTTTACCTTATCGAAGAACCCATGGCGGCCGCCCTGGGTGCCGGCCTTAATGTGTCCGATGCCAGCGGTTCCATGATTGTGGATATTGGCGGTGGCACAACCGAAGTGGCCATCATTTCGCTGGGTGGCATGGTTTACAAGGGTTCCGTTCGTGTGGGTGGAGATAAATTCGATGAAGCCATCATCAATTACATTCGTCGCAACCATGGCATGCTCATTGGTGAACCCACTGCCGAACTGATCAAAAAAGAAATCGGATCGGCCTTTCCGGGCACTGAAGTCCGTGAGATGGAGGTCAAAGGCAGGAATTTGTCCGAAGGTGTGCCGCGCAGCTTTACCGTTTCATCCAACGAGATTCTCGAGTCCCTGTCCGACACTTTGAACCAGATTGTATCTGCGGTTAAAATCGCCCTTGAGCAAACCCCCCCTGAACTGGGTGCCGACATTACCGAAAAGGGCATCGCATTAACAGGCGGTGGCGCCTTGCTGAAAGACCTTGACAGGTTGCTGCAAGAGGAAACCGGCTTGCCGGTAGTGGTGGCCGATGATCCCCTTACCTGCGTGGTCAAAGGGTGCGGAGAAGCGCTTGAGCACCTGGAAAAACTGGGTCCCATCTTTATTAATGACTGAATCCCCTAGCGACTGAATTTTTCATCGGGCCATGCCTGTCCGGAATGGCCCGCTCCATATTGTTGTTCTTCTTCCCACGGTTGTTTTATGCAGCAGAACAGATCGATCCGCTTATTCAAACATGGGCCGGCTGCTGAGGTAAGACTGTTTTTCCTGGTCTTGTTATGTTTTGGGTTGATGATTACCGATTCCGGCTGGCGGGTACTTGATCCCATTCGGCAGGCTACCGCAGTTGTCCTGTATCCATTTCAGAAAGCGGCCTTGTGGCCACGTGATGCCGTTGCCAAATTCAATGATTGGTCCAACATTGTGGCGATTGCCAAACAGGAAAGCGAAGCAGTCCAGCGTCAGCGCATAGAGCTGGCACAAATTTCGGCCCATGCGGCACAGATGGCAGCTGAAAATATTCAGTTGCGCCGGTTGCTGGGTATTAAAAATACCGCCCAGACACCGTCGGTGGCCGTAGAGATCCTGTACACGGCCCCTAACCCCCTGAATCAGACCATGGTGCTTACCAAAGGCAGTAGCCATGGTATAGAACCAGGTATGCCGGTTATTGGTGAAGGCGGGGTGGTGGGTCAAATTCGCAGGGTAACCGCCATGACATCGGAAGCGGCCCTGATTACCGATGAAAAAGTTTCCATTCCGGCCATGGTTTTGCGCAATGGCTTGCGGGTTATTGTGTTTGGTTCCGGGCAGGGCGGCAAGCTCGAGGTCAGGTATTTGTCCATGGATGCCGATATCAGGGTGGGCGATAGCCTGACAACCAGTGGGATTGGCGGTATTTATCCGGCGGGGCTGTCTATTGGTACCGTGACCTCTATCGAAGCCAATTCGGCGGAAGGGTTTGTCCGTGCCATTGCCGAGCCTTCGGCGCACCCCGAACGCTACCGTCATTTTCTGGTGTTGCTGGTGCCGACCGATGAGGTTCCGGGAAAGGACGAACTTGATATTTTGGCCAAGGCGCCAATCACTGAAAAATATGGCAAGAATTGATTCATGGCGAATAAAAACCTGAAATCGCTGCAACCGCTGCAATCCACCCAGTACTCCTATATGGTCAATCCTGTGTATGGCTGGGGAACGATTATATTTGTCTGGATGGCATCCATGCTCCCCTGGCGCAGCTGGGAAGGCTCTCCTGATTTGCTGATTCTTATTCTGGCATTCTGGTGTGCGCATGAAGTAAAGGGGGTGGGCCTGCTGGCTGCCTTTTGCTTTGGCTTCTTCATGGATGTCCATGACATGAATATCCTGGGTGAACATGCCCTGACTTATGTTTTGGTCATCTATGGAACCTTGACCATTCGCAAACGTATGATGCGGTTTGGGGTCATCAGCCAGCTCATTCACATGTTTCCGGTTTTTTTCCTTGCGCCCATCCCCAGTCGACTGATGCAGGCGTGGTTTGCCGGCGTCTGGCCTGGCTGGGTCTGGGTCTGGTCTGGCGTGATTACCGGGGTGTTGTGGCTGGCTGCCGACCTTATCCTGAAACTGCCGTTGCGTCCGGTGGAAGACGATGATGCAACGATCTAGTTTCAGGTCAGGAAAGGTCTATGTTTGAGTTCAGGAAGCAGGCATTGGTACAGAGAAGGCAGCTGATCACCCGGGTGGTGGTGGCAGTGCTGTTTGTACTATTGTGTTTCGGTATTCTGGTTAACCGTTTGTGGGTCTTGCAGGTTGAGCGCTACCAGGGCCTGTCGGAACGGGCTGAAAGAAACCGAATTACCCTGGTGCCCATCACGCCTCGCCGGGGTGATATCGTTGACCGCAACGGGGTCGTTCTGGCGCGCAGTCATCGCGACTATACCCTTGAAATGGTGCGCGGGCAGGTTGGGGATATTCCGAAAATGCTCGAACAGCTTGAGCAGATCATTCATTTGTCCCCGCTTGAGCTAAGGCGCTTCAAACGTCGGTTGGGCAGCTCAAACCGCTTTGCCTCGGTTCTGCTTAAAAGCAACCTGACCGACGACGAGGCGGCAACCTTTGCCGCGCACTCCTACAAGTTCAAGGGGGTCAGCCTGAAGGCGCGCTGGGTACGGGAGTACCCCGAGGGCGAGTCGGCAGCCCACGTCATTGGCTATGTGGGCCGGATTTCCGAACGGGACCAGGAGCAGCTTGAGGAAAAAGGGCTTGAAGGCAATTACCGGGGTACCGAGGTTATCGGCAAGAAAGGTATTGAAGCCAGTTACGAAGAACGGCTGCACGGAAAAACCGGTTGGGAGGAAGTGGAAATTGCCGCTTCCGGCAAGCCGGTCAGGGTGTTGAAAAGAACCGACCCCATTCCCGGTGACAACCTGCGCCTGTCGCTGGACATGGGTTTGCAAAAACTGGTTGAGGGTATTTATAACGATCCCAAGAATCCACAGCGTGGTGCCCTGGTGGCGATTGATCCGCGTAACGGACAGGTGCTGGCCTATGTGTCGGCACCTTCTTATGATCCCAATTTGTTTGTTGATGGTATTGACGTTGAAAACTGGCGCCGTCTGTCTGACTCTCCGGATCATCCTTTGATTGACCGCCCCATTTACGGTACCTTCCCCATTGGTTCCACCTACAAGCCTTTTGTTGCCCTGGCCGCCTTGAAGCTGGGTGTGCGCGACCCTAATGCCAAAATTCCCGATCCCGGTTATTTCGAGTATGGCGGCCAGCGCTTTCGCAATGCCGGAGGGGCGGCCTACGGGCCAACCAATATGCACAAAGCCATTGTGGTGTCATCGGATACGTATTTTTTTAGCCTGGGTCCCCTGATTGGGGTTGATGCCTTGCATGATTTTGCCCAGCAATTTGGTTTTGGCAAGAAAACCGGCATTGACTTAATGCATGAGAAAAAAGGGATTCTACCTTCCCGGGAATGGAAGAAAAACTCATTCAGGAGTCCGGCCCAGCAAAAATGGATTCCGGGCGATACCATTTCGGTTTCGGTTGGACAGGGTTATAACTCGCTGACAATTACCCAGCTTGCACAGGCTACGGCAACATTGGCGGCCAATGGGGTGTATACCAAACCGCATCTGGTTAACTGGATAGAAAACCCGGTCCTGAAAAAAGTCGAACAAACCGTCTCGGAGCCCGAGTACAAGGTGGATGTGGCGCAGGAACATATCGATCTGGTCAAGTCGGCATTGGCCGAGGTGAACGCCAAAGGCACGGCCAGAAGGATTTTTGCCGGTACCAATTATGATTCTGCCGGTAAAACCGGTACGGCCCAGGTGTTTAGCCTGAAGGGTACCAAATACAAGGCGGAAGCGCTTAACAAACGTTTGCATGACCATGCCCTGTATATGGGGTTTGCGCCGGTTGAAAACCCCCAGATTGCCGTTGCCCTGATTGTTGAAAATGGTGGCTGGGGATCCAGTGTGGCAGCGCCGATTGCCCGCAAGGTTTTTGATTACTGGCTGGCGCCCGAACGGGCCAATATTCCCGAATACATCCCCAGTTTTGAAGATATGGAACAACAGGAAGAGATTTCCCCCGATCTGGTTCTGCCGGAAGACATTCCCGCCAACCCGGATGACAAGGCCCCGGGACATACACCTGAAATCCTGGCGCCCGTCGAGACCAACAGGAATGGCAGGGAAGGCACGCAAAATGATGAGGCAGGTGCACGATGAACCGGATAATGAATTGGATCCTGGGTTCGCTGCGCTGCATAGACTGGCCGTTGTTGCTGATCCTGGCTTTGTTGTCCGGCCTGGGCATGACGGTCATGCATTCGGCAGTGGGGGACACTGACTGGCGCTTTGCCGATCAGGGGCGCAACTTCCTGGTGGCTTTTGCCGTTATGTGGGTGGTGGCCATGATACCCATTTCCAGAATGATGAAAATGGCCATTCCATTCTATCTGTCGGGGATAGTGCTTTTGCTGGGCGTGGAATTTTTTGGTATTACCAACAAGGGCGCGACCCGGTGGCTGGATGTGGGCATTACAGTCGTTCAGCCTTCAGAAATGATGAAGCTGGTGGTTCCCATGATGCTGGCCTGGTATTTTGACAAGCACAGGGCCAAGTTGCGCATTATTGATTTTTTGGCGGCAGGCGTGTTGCTGCTGGTGCCATTTACCCTTATCGTCAAGCAGCCCGACTTGGGAACTGCCTTGCTGGTGTTTGCCACCGGGTTTTTTGTTATTTATTTTGCCGGGCTGTCTTTCAAGTTGTTGGCACCGCTGTTTGTCCTGGGGGTGACCGCACTGGTTCTGATTCTGTACTATGAACAAATGCTTTGTGCGCCAGGGTTTGACTGGGTCGTGCTGCATGAGTACCAGAAACATCGGGTGTGTACCTTGCTGGACCCCAGTACCGATCCGCTAGGCAAGGGTTTTCATACCATTCAGGGGATGATCGCGATTGGTTCTGGCGGTATTTACGGCAAGGGTTACATGCAGGGTACGCAAACCCATCTGGACTTCATTCCGGAACGCACAACCGACTTCATCTTTGCCGTGTTTGCCGAAGAGTTCGGCCTGTATGGCGGAATACTGCTCCTGATCCTGTATTCCCTGCTGTTGCTGCGTGGTTTTTTCATTACCCTTAAGGCAAGAACCCAATTTGGCCGTTTGTTGGCCGGTGCCCTGACCATGATGTTCTTTGTTTATGTTTTTGTGAATATGGGCATGGTCATGGGTATTTTGCCGATTGTCGGGGTGCCCCTGCCGTTCATGAGTTATGGCGGAACGGCCCTGGTGACCTTGGGTTTTGCCTGCGGGCTGTTAATGAGTATTTCAAATTACGAGCCCAGTAAATCCCCGGTACCTGAAAACTGATGCACGCCTTGCAGCAGTTTCAGGATAGGGGCAGGAAGGGCCGTGGTTTCAAGTTGCTCCAGGGGCAGCCATTGGTGCCTGTCGGGGTTGCCATTTTCTTCCCTTAACGGAAGATGGCTGCATTTAAGCCAGTACGGTTGTATATGTAACCTGAAATGGGTGAATACATGTTCGAAAGCCGCCAGTTTAATAGCGGTTTGCTGTGCCTGTTGCCAGTCGTTTTGCAGGCTTTGCAGCGCTTGCTCATCATGAAATTCGGGCAATGACCACAGGCCACCCCAGATGCCCTGTTCGGGTCGTTGCTGAATAAGGACGCGGTCCTGGTGCTGCAAGACCAGCATGTTCACCGAGCGTACCGGAACGGCTTTTCTTGTTTTGGGGGTTGGCAGTTCTGCCTGCCTGTTTTCGCGATAGGCATAACAGGATGCCTGCAACGGGCAGGCATCGCATTTGGGTTTGCTGCGGGAGCACACCGTGGCGCCCAGGTCCATTTGACCTTGGGTGTAAGCGGGCATATCCAGGTTTTTGTCTGCCCGCTCAATGTTTTCCCGGGCTTGCTCCCACAGCCGGTTTTCAATTTCCCGTTTGTTGGTTTGACCTTCAATTCCGTAGTAACGGGTAAAAATCCTTTTGACATTGCCATCCATGATGGGCGTTTTTGCACCAAAGCAAAAAGCGGCAATTGCATGGGCGGTGGATTTGCCAATGCCGGGCAGGCTCATGATGTCTTGTGCCTGCCGGGGAAACTCGCCCTGCCATTGGGTCACGACGGCTTGGGCGCATTTATGCAAATTCCGGGCGCGGGCATAGTAGCCCAGGCCTGCCCATAGCGCCAGTACCTCATCCCGGGAGGCCGCAGCCAGGCTGTGGATCGTGGGGAAAGCGGCCAGAAAACGCTCATAGTACGGAATGACCGTGGCTACCTGGGTTTGTTGCAGCATGATTTCAGATAACCATACTTTATAGGCGTCTTGCGTGTTCTGCCATGGCAGATGGTGTCTGCCATGGTTTTTCTGCCAGGCAACGATAAGATCGGCAAATTGCATGTGTTTAGAAATGTGAGTGACGGGTAACCGACCAGCGGGCCGCAGTGGCGGCAATCAGCATGACCAGTGCAATGGTAAGCGCCAGCCATGAAGCGGAGGGCAGGGTAACACTGAACGGGATGCCATAGCTGTTGGAAAGCAGGGTAATGGCCTGATTTAAAAAGCCCAGGGTAATGGTGGTGAGCACGACAGCCAGCAAACCCGCAGTCAGGCCCGTGATGGCACCAAAATACAGGAAGGGACGCCGCACAAAGGATTCGGTGGCTCCGACCAGGCGGGCAACCGCAATTTCATCACGCTGGACCAGTGCCTGCATGCGGACGGTATTGAAAATGGTGGTAATGACGATAAGGGCCACCCCGGCGGCCAGCAGCCCCAGCACAATCCGTATGAAAGAAAGAATGGCTTCCAGTTTTTGTACCCAGGCACTGTCAAATTGCAGTACGTCAACGTCGGGCAGCTTGCTCCATACCTCTGCCAGCTCTTCGGCCTTTTCGGTGGGGCTGGCCTCATCGGAAAGGGTGATGATAATGGAATGGGGCAAGGGGTTTTGTGGCAGAACCTTAAGTGCGTCTGACCAGGATTCAGACGCCTTCAGTGATTGCAGGGCATCGGCCTTGTCGACCACTTCCAGTGTCAGGATTGACTGGCTGTGTTCGTTTTTCAGCTGGCTGGCTACGGCACGGGTCTGTTCAATCGTGGTTGCTTCTTTCATGAACAGGGAAATGGCTGGATTGACGGATATATTGCGGGCAATGGGTTGCATGGAAACCAGCATGGCACTTGCCAGCAGGGGCAAGGTCAATACCAGGGCAATCACTATTATATTGGTCAGTGATGAAAAGGGGGTGCCCAGCAGGCGGCGTGCGGCAATGTGAATAGCGTAAAGGTGATGTCTAAGCCAGGTGTTCATTCAGTGTTTTCCCAGGTCTTTGAAACGGCCGGGCTCCAGTAGCAGGGTCCGGTTGGCATGGCGTTGCAGCAATGGCATGTCGTGGGAGGCGATCAGGGTGGTCACGCCAACCCGGTTGAAATCCCGGAATACCTCAAGAATGCGGCTGGCATTGTCCTGGTCCAGGTTGGCGGTAGGCTCATCGGCAATCAGGATGGCGGGGCGGTTAACGATGGCGCGTGCAATCGCCAGGCGTTGCTGTTCTCCGCCTGATAGCGCAATCGGATTGAGCTTTTCTTTGCCCGACAGGCCGACTTTGGCAATCGCGGCGCGTGCCCTTGACGCTGCTTTTTTATAATCCAGGTTCATCACGGCCAGGGGCAACATGACATTTTCGAAGGCATTGCGGTCATACAGCAGGTGCGTGTCCTGCAAAATGATGCCAACCGCCCGGCGCAGATAAGGGCGTTCCCTGGCCGGCATGCTGTCAAGGCTTTGTCCGTTAACCATAATGGATCCGCGGGTTGGCGGCTCAAGCCCTCCTATCAATTTGAGCAGGGTGGATTTGCCCGCACCCGACGGGCCGGACACAAAAACAAATTCACCGCGTGAAATGTTGAAGTTGATATCAGCCAGAATATTGGCACTCTGGCCATAGGACTTGAAGACGTGCTTGAATTCAATCATGTTGGTTCAGGTTAGGGGGCGGGCACATAAATGCACATAATACCCACATTTTATACCAACGGCGGCATTCTTTACGGTTGGCCTCTTCGCCAAAGGGCAATACCGGCCTGCGGTAAGGTCGCCGGCCGGTATTCTGCCTTAGCGGCTATAAGGTTATAAGACCATAAGACTATACAAACAGGCAAGGTTTGGGTTACAAATGTTCTTTGTTTTGTACAGTAAATGCTTATGGCTTCCAAAAAAACAAATAAAACCCATCTTTCCTGGAATGATCCGGCATTCCGCGCTATCGTTTACCAGATTGCGGTGTTGGGTATCGTGGCCTATGTGGCCTGGTATCTTGTCTCCAATACCATGCATAATCTTTCTATTCGCAATATTACAACGGGGTTTGATTTCCTTGATCGTGAAGCGGGGTTTGCCATTGGTGAGTCATCCATCGCCTACACACCGGCCGATACCTATAAGCGCGCCATATTGGTGGGGATCGTCAATACCCTGCAGGTTTCCGCCCTGGGGATTATCCTTTCAACTCTGCTGGGTAGCATTATCGGCGTGGCCAGGCTGTCAACGAACTGGCTGGTTGCCCGGATGGCAACGGTTTATATTGAAGCCATCCGTAATGTTCCTTTGCTGATTCAGCTGTTTTTCTGGTATGCCTTAATTACCGAAAACCTGCCCGGTCCTCGGCAGGCCCTTAATCCGGTTGGCGGAGTTTTCCTTTCCAACCGGGGGCTTAAGTTTCCCGCGCTCCAGGGGGATTCCTTAAGCTGGATACTATATGGCCTGCTGTTGGCCGTGCTCTGTACGTTTGCCGTTTATCACGGGTCGCGCAAGCGGCAGGAAAAAACCGGGAAAACGTTTCCGGTTTTTCGCGCAGGCCTGTTCATGTTGCTGGTTTTTCCTTTCATTGCCTATTTTCTGGGTGGCGCTTCGCTGGCGCTTGATTATCCCGTGCTCCGAGGGTTCAATTTTACCGGTGGCCTGTCCATTTCCCCTGAACTGTCAGCCTTGCTGGCTGGCCTGGTTATTTATACATCCGCGTTTGTAGCGGAAATTGTCCGCTCGGGTATCCAGAGTATCGGCAAAGGGCAATGGGAGGCTGCCAGCTCTATCGGGCTGGGCAAAACCCGGGTATTGCGGCTGGTTATTTTGCCGCAGGCCTTGCGCGTCATGATTCCTCCCATGACCAGTACTTACCTTAACCTGACCAAAAACAGTTCGCTGGCGGTTGCTATTGGCTATCCCGATATTGTTTCCGTGGTTAACACCACCCTGAACCAGACCGGACAGGCCATTGAAGGCGTGTTGATTATCATGGCTGCCTATCTCACGGTCAGTCTATCCATTTCGGTATTCATGAACTGGTATAACCGGCATATTGCCCTGGTGGAGCGTTAAGATGAGTCAGCACACATTGTCCGGTCCCGTCCAGCCAGGCGGGCGTCTTCCGCCAAAAAATGAAAGTGGTGTTTTTGGCTGGGTGCGCAAGAATCTCTTTTCCTCTCCCCTCAGTATCCTGATCACGGCACTGGTTCTCTGGTTTTTGTTAATGACGGCGCCTTTGCTTGTAGAGTGGGTGTGGCTTAAGGCAAATTTCACGGCCGGCAGTGGCACAGAATGCCGGGGCACCGAAGGCGCCTGTTGGGCTTTTATCCGGGAAAAATACCGGCTTATCCTGTTTGGCACCTATCCTTATGCCGAACAGTGGCGTCCCTTGCTCGCCGTGATTATTCTGGTGGCGGTTATCGTTTGCAGCGCCATCCGTGCTTTCTGGAATAAGTGGCTGTTGTTGATATGGCTGGCAGGCCTGGGGGCGGTGGCTATCCTGATGTGGGGTGGGGTACTGGGTTTGAGTCCCATTGAGAACAGCCGTTGGGGTGGGTTGCCGCTTACGCTTATCCTGGCCACTTTTGGCATTGGCCTGGCTTTCCCGTTAGGCGTTCTGCTTGCCCTGGGAAGACGTTCCAATATGCCCGCCATCAAGGCCTTATGCGTGGTTTATATTGAAATCATCCGGGGGGTGCCGCTCATCAGCCTGCTGTTCATGTCTTCAGTCATGTTGCCCCTGTTTTTGCCCGAAGGTGTCACCTTCGACAAACTGCTGCGTGCGCAAATTGCCATTATCATGTTTACCGCTGCCTATATCGCAGAAACCGTGCGCGGTGGCCTGCAGGCCATCCCCAAGGGGCAAATCGAAGGCGCCGAGTCGCTGGGCCTGACTTACTGGCAGCAAATGTACAAAATTGTCTTGCCCCAGGCCCTGAAAATCGTGATTCCACCCATGGTAAGTATTTTCATTGCCCTGTTCAAGGATACCTCGCTGGTGGTGGTGATTGGTATTTATGACCTGACACTATCAGCCAAGGCCGCCCTGGCCGACCCGCTCTGGCGTGGTTTCAGCGTCGAGGCCTATCTGTTTATTTCACTTATTTATTTTGTTTTCTGTTTTGCCATGTCCCGCTATGCCAAAAATCTTGAGGCTCGCCTGGATACGGGATACAAGCGTTAAAAGGAGCCAGCTGTGTCAGAAATGATTATCCGTATGGAAAATGTGAACAAGTGGTACGGAAAATTCCATGTGCTCAGGGATATCAACCTGTCGGTGGCAGCCGGCGAACGCATTGTTATTTGCGGGCCGTCGGGCTCGGGCAAATCCACGCTGATCCGTTGCATCAATCGCCTGGAAGAGCACCAGGAGGGGCGTATTGTTGTGGATGGTGTCGAGTTAAGCAATAACCTGAAAAATATCGAGCAGGTACGCCGCAATGTGGGTATGGTGTTTCAGCACTTTAATCTGTTTCCTCACTTGACTGTGCTTGAGAACCTGACGCTAGGACCCATTTGGGTCTTGAAAATGCCCAAATTCCAGGCCGAGGCGGTGGCCATGAAATATCTTGAGCGGGTCCGGATTCCCGAACAGGCACACAAATATCCCGGGCAATTGTCGGGCGGGCAGCAGCAGCGGGTGGCCATTGCCCGTTCATTGTGCATGAGTCCCAAGGTCATGCTGTTTGATGAACCCACCTCGGCGCTGGATCCTGAAATGGTCAAGGAAGTGCTGGATGTCATGATTGCCCTGGCCGAAGAGTCGGGCATGACCATGCTGTGCGTGACCCATGAAATGGGCTTTGCCAAAAAAGTGGCCGACCGGGTTGTTTTTATGGATGAGGGGCAAATTGTGGAAGAAAATACTCCGGATACGTTTTTTGATCATCCGGTTCACGAGCGGACCAAACTGTTTTTAAGCCAGATTTTGCACTAACGGTTTGCCTGCCTCAAAACGTCTTTTCAGGCAGGCCGGGTTTTTCGGGGTGCCTGTTTTCTTTGCGTAAAATGAAAAAACAGCCTGAAACCGGGTTTCTGCCCAAGAAGTGCAGTAAACTTTCACTTTCAGTTTATTTTTGTGTAAATGATCATGGCACAACATTACGAATCGGCTATTACCCAATTTATTAAAGCGTACAAAACCAGTCACCCTGATACCGAAAAGCGTCAGCTTGAAGGGCGTGCGCTTTTGTGGGACAAGCAGCAGGATACCGAGCAGCTCGAGCAATTCAAGGCCGCCCGTGTTCCCCAGAAACCCTACGTTTATCAAACCAACTAAGCCATTCCCATGGCAGTGGCCCCAGAGGCACTTGATATACTGGTGGACCCCAAGATAGACAGTACCCCTAATGTGGTGGATACTGTCGCGTTGGCTCGCCTGTACGGTGAGCCTTTATTCAATATCCCGCAAGACCTGTACATTCCTCCCGATGCCCTTGAGGTGTTCCTGGAGGCTTTTGAGGGGCCACTGGATCTTCTGCTGTACCTGATCCGCAAGCAAAACTTCAATGTGCTTGATATTCCCATGGCCGAGGTCACCCGTCAGTACCTGAGCTATGTTGACCAGATCCGTAACCAGAACCTGGAACTGGCGGGCGAGTATCTGCTGATGGCCGCCATGCTTATCGAGATCAAGTCCAGGATGCTTTTGCCGGTTCGCAAGTCGGATAGCGGTGAAGAAGTGGAAGATCCCCGTGCCGAACTGGTACGGCGTTTGCTTGACTATGAGCAAATGAAACTTGCCGCCCAAAAACTGGATGCCCTGCCACAGCTGGGACGTGATTTCGAGCGTGCCAATGCGCAGATGGATTTAAGCGTAGAGCGCATGCTGCCCGAGGTCAGCGCCGATGATCTCAGGCTGGCCTGGCAAGATATCATGAAACGGGCCAAACTGAATGCCCATCACCAGATTACCCGGGAGCAGCTGTCGGTACGCGACCACATGACGCATATTCTGCGAAGATTGTCGGATACCCGCTTCATGGAGTTTACCGACCTGTTCATGGAAAGGGTCAGCGAAGGAGAACCGGCAGCCGTCATCGTGGTGCATTTTATCGCGATGCTGGAACTGGCCCGCGAATCACTGCTGGAAATCACCCAGTCCGAGCCATATGCCCCCATCTATGTGCGGCTTGCCTATACAATTGCCGTTGAATAAATTGACCTTGTATAAATAAGAAAGGAAGACAATTGAAAGTAGTTCACACCATTGAGGAATTAAGGGATCAGCTGCGTGGCCAGCTACGGGCTTCCTTTGTGCCCACTATGGGAAACCTGCACGAAGGGCATTTGTCCCTGATGCGTCTTGCCCGGCAGCACGGAGACCCGGTCGTTGCCAGTATTTTCGTGAATCCGTTGCAGTTTGGCCCTAACGAGGATTTTGACAAATATCCGCGTACCCTTGAGGCGGATATCGCCAAACTGGAAGAGCGGCGCGATGTTTATGTGCTGTTTGCGCCTTCCGTCAAGGAAATGTACCCCGAGCCGCAAAGCTATCGCGTGCAAACCCCGTCCGACCTGGGCAATGTCCTTGAGGGTGAATTCCGTCCCGGCTTTTTTGAAGGCGTGACAACCGTGGTGCTGAAGCTGTTTTCCTGTGTGCAGCCCAAAGTGGCGGTGTTCGGGAAAAAAGACTACCAGCAACTCATGATTGTGCGTAACATGTGCCGGCAGTTCCAGTTGCCCGTGACCATTTACGCGCATGAAACGGTACGTGAACCCAGCGGGCTGGCCCTGTCTTCGCGCAACCGCTACTTAAGCGATGCCGAGCGTGCCGAAGCCCCTGTCCTGTATGCCACGCTTAACCAGGTCAAGGACCGCTTGCTGGCCGGAGAAACCGAACCGGCCGCCCTTGATGAGTTTGCCAGAAACACACTGGCCCAGCGTGGATGGGAAGTTGATTACGTATCCGTCAGGAAACAGCTTGACCTGCATGTGCCAACCGCCGGGGAAATTGCCAATAAAACGCCTTTGGTTGTATTGGCAGCGGCCAAGCTGGGTGCGACCCGCCTTATTGATAATCTGGAAATTGAGCTGTAATTGTCCTGTACCTACATGAAAGGGTAGGTGTCAAAAGTACGCAGGGTTCATATAATCTTTTTGAGTCTTATATAAGAGTTAAGGAGGTTATATGATCAACTCAAATCCAACAATGATGCAAAAAATGGCACTACTGACTCCACGAGAAAAAGAAGTGCTTAAGCTGCTTGGCAAAGGACTGCCCAACAAGGTCGTGGCAGCCATGCTTGGGGTAACCGAAAGAACCATAGAAGCCCATCGGGCACATATTTTTCGGAAAATGAAGGTAAGGAATCTGGTTCATCTGCTCTATGGGTGTACAACCCTTGAGTCGCTCTGACCGATTCAGTCACGCCTTGCTTAAGGCAAATCGGTAAGTCCAAAGTGTTTATGGCGTGTCAACCCGGTTTGGTGTACATTGTACGCAGGCCGGGTTTTTTGTTTCCGGTTTCACGCCGGCATCTTGCGTGAAGGGGGCATTTTTATGGCCTGCCAGCCTGTAACAGGGCAAATCCGTTTATCTGTTTTTAAAATGTAATGCATCATGGAAAAATTCAAGGTAGGCATAACCGGTGGGATCGGGTCAGGAAAATCTACCGTTTGCCGTTTGTTTGCGCAATGGAATGTCACTATTATTGATGCGGATGCCCTGTCTCATGAACTGACCGGGCCCGGTGGCAAGGCTGTTGCAGCCATCCGGGATGCATTTGGCAACCAGGCCATCAATGCCCAAGGCGCCATGGACAGGGCTTATATGCGGCAGCGGGCTTTCGAAGATGCCGGTGCGCGTCATCAATTGCAAGCCATTATCCATCCCCTCATCAGCCAGGAAATGGCCAGCAAAACCGCCAGTGCCACGGGCGAATACGTGATTTACGATATACCCCTGCTGGTGGAGTCCATTCATAAATACAAGGACTTCCTGAACGTTATTTGTGTGGTTGATTGCGAAGAATCCGAACAGATCTTGCGGGTGAAAAACAGAAGCGGCTTGTCGGTCGAGGCGATCATGAACATTATCAGGGCGCAGGCCAGCCGTGAACAAAGACTTGCAGTGGCCAACGAAGTGATATTTAATGGCAGTGGAGTTACCCATGAGCAACTACAGGAACGCGCTTTGGCATTGCATCAAAAATGGTTGTTGTTGGCGCGCAAGCTTTCCAATGCGAACTGAGTGCAGGAAGGAGTCAGATTGATTTTATACGAGTATCCATTTAACGAGCGAATCCGCTCCGTCATGCGACTGGAGTATCTGTTCAAACGATTGTTTGCCTTTGCCGGGGCGTCCGATCCCATGCAACAGCACGTCGCTTTATCGGTTTTGTTTGAAATCATGGACTCTTGTGACCGTGCCGAAGTCCGTACAGGAATTTTGCAGGATATCGACAAACAGAAAACCAATCTCGAGGCGTATCGCCATTATCCCGATGTCGATATTGTGGCCCTGAACCAGGCCATTGGCGATCTTGAGCGTGTTTCAGCCGCTCTGTCTGGTACCGGGCGTATTGGCCAGTCAACCCGCGAAAATGAATGGCTGATGAGTCTGAAAAACCGGTTCGCCATTCCGGGCGGAACCTCCCAAATGGACATGCCGTCTTACTCCGCCTGGCAACTGTTTCCTGAAGAAGAACGCAAGGCCTCCTTGCTGAACTGGATCAGGCCTTTCATGCCTTTGTATGACGGCGTGGCCCAGGTGCTGAAAATGTTGCGTGAATCGGGCCACTCGGTTGATGCAACCACCCAGGAAGGGGGTGTTTACCAGGAAATGCTGGGGGGCAAGATTTATCAGTTAATTCGGGTATGGGTGCCCGAACATATTCGTACCTACCCCGAAATCAGTGCCAACAAATATGTTATCTGGATTCGTTTTCATCAGTTCTCTCCCGAACAGAAAACAGAATTGGTCACCCGTCCAATTGCGTTTAAAATTGCGCTTTGCAACGTTTGAGCCCATAGCCATCGTTATTTTAGATATTGCAATTTATTTCAAACTGCGGGGGCAAGGTAGCCAGACGTCATATAGATGGTCCACAATGTCGGTTATTTAATTTTTTAATTACGAATTGTTGAGCAATGGCCAATCAAACACAAGAAAATGTAAAAAAACCGTCTAAACGCCTTCAGCTGGCAATATTTGTGTTGATTGTGATTGGTGGCTACTACGGGTGGCAATATTTTTTAAATTCCTCAACCGGCAATAACATTGCCGCACAGCCACAAAGTGCCGGTGGCCCACCCTCATCCGGTAACGGTCCTGGTGCAGGAGCAAGAGGGCGCTTTGCAATGGTCACCCCTGTCAGGGTTGAAACCGTTCAGCAAAAAGATATGGAAGTCAGGGTACCCGGCCTGGGTACGGTAACCGCATTCAACACAGTAGGAGTCAGAAGCCAGGTAAGCGGTCCTGTTGTACAGATTGCCTTTACCGAAGGGCAGGAAGTCAAACAGGGAGATTTGCTGTTTGAAATTGATCCGCGTCCTTTCCAGATCCAGCTTCAGCAGGCCCAGGGGCAACAGGCCCGGAATGCTGCGGAACTGGCCAATGCGCGCCAGGATCTGAAGCGTTACCAGACACTTTTCAAGCAGGACTCTATCGCCCGCCAGCAGGTTGATACGCAGGCTGCGCTGGTAAAACGGCTGGAAGCCCAGGCTTATAGTGACAAAGCGGTGGTAGATGAAGCCAGACTGAATCTTGCGTATACCAGGGTGCTGGCGCCCATTGACGGTCGCCTGGGATTGCGAAATGTCGATGTTGGCAATCTGGTCACGGCCAATTCAGCTGACGCGCTGGTTACCATTACCCAGGTCAAGCCTATTTCAGTGGTGTTTTCCATGCCCGAAATCCATCTTGCCGAGGTGGCAACGCAATATGCCCAGGGAGCAAGGCTGGAAGTCACCCTGATGGACCGCGATAACCGGCAGGAGCTGGCAACCGGGGAACTGGCCTCCATGGATAACCTGGTGGATGTCAGTACTGGCACCATCAGGCTTAAAGCCAATTTTTCCAATGAAGACGAGCGGCTGTTTCCCAACCAGTTTGTCAATACCCGGCTGAAAATCCGTCAGGTTCCGCAAGCCATGGCCATTTCCACCGATGCGATCCAGAACAGCTCAAACGGGCCGTTTCTGTTCAGGGTGGGCAAAGACAACACTGCCGAAATGGTGCCGGTCAAACTGGGTGTGACCGATGGCATCTATACACAGGTCCTGGAGGGGGTGGCCTTGGGTGAGCAGATCATCACTGAAGGTGTTGACCGTTTACGCAACGGTTCCAAAATAGAGATTATCCAGTGAATATCTCGCGCGCTTTCATTCTTCGTCCGGTAGCCACCACCTTGCTGATGGTGGCCCTTTTCCTGACCGGGATAGCCGCTTACCGTCAACTGGCCATTTCCGCTTTGCCCGAAGTGGATTACCCAACCATCCAGGTGGTTTCCCTGTATCCGGGGGCAGGGCCCGATGCCATGGCATCGCTGGTAACTTCACCGCTTGAACGCCAGTTCGGGCAAATGCCCGGCCTGATTCAAATGAGCTCCTCAAGCTCGGGGGGCGCTTCGGTCATTACCTTGCAGTTTTCCCTGTCACTGGACATGAGCGTGGCCGAGCAGGAAGTACAGGCCGCGATTAATGCCGCCTCCAATCTGTTGCCCTCTGACATGCCCATGCCGCCGGTGTATAACAAGGTAAACCCGGCTGATTCACCTGTTGTGACCCTGGCGGTCACGTCGCCCACCTTGCCCTTGTACGAGGCGCGCGATTTGGTTGAAACCCGGATGGCACAAAAACTGTCTCAAATTTCCGGCGTGGGGTTGGTCAGCATTGCCGGTGGGCAACGCCCTGCCGTGCGCATACAAGTCAACCCAACGGCACTGGCGGCCAATGGCATGACCCTTGGAGACGTCAGAAGTGGCGTGACCGGGGCCAATATCAACCAGCCCACCGGCAACCTGGATGGCCCACGTCGGGCAACCACGATTTACACCAATAGCCAGTTGAAAACCCCTGAAGAATATGAGGCGCTTATTCTGGCTTACCGCGATGGAGCACCTTTACGTTTAAGCGATGTTGCCCGGGTGGTGAATGATGCGGAAAATACCCGACAGGCGGCATGGATTGGCACCGAGCAGGCTATTTTGCTGAATATCCAGCGTCAGCCCGGGGCCAATGTGATAGAGGTGGTGGACAATATCAAGGCATTGTTGCCTCAATTGCAAGCGGCATTGCCGGCCTCTATCACGGTGGATATCGCTTCTGACCGGACCGAAACCATTCGCCAGTCAATTTCGCACGTCCAGTCCGAGATGCTGATGGCCATTGGCCTGGTTGTGCTGGTGACTTATGTATTCCTGCGCAGTCTAAGTGCCACCATTATTCCTTCCATTGTCGTGCCCCTGTCCATTGTGGGTACCTTTGCCGTGATGTACCTGCTTGGCTTCAGCCTGAATAACCTGTCTTTAATGGCACTTACCATTGCCACGGGTTTTGTGGTGGACGATGCCATTGTCATGATCGAAAACATTGCCCGTCATATTGAAAAAGGCGAAACGGTCATGCAGGCGGCCCTCAAAGGGGCGAAAGAAATCGGTTTTACCCTGATTTCCTTAACCGTCTCATTGATTGCCGTGCTGATTCCCCTGTTGTTTATGGGAGACGTGATTGGCCGGTTGTTCAGTGAGTTTGCCATTACCCTGGCGGTGGCCATTCTGATTTCCCTGGTCATTTCCTTAACCCTGACCCCCATGATGTGTGCCCGTATGCTCAAGCCCGAGAGCGAGTATAAGGACAACGCTTTCCACGCCAGAATGGGCAAGGCCATTGACGGCCTTATCCACTATTATGATCGCCTGCTCAGGATTGTACTCAGGTATCAGGGCACCACTCTGGTGGTGGCGTTGGCAACCCTGTTGCTGACCCTGTTTTTATACTGGTGGATTCCCAAAGGTTTTTTTCCGCAGCAGGATACGGGCCTTATCCAGGTTATTACCGAGGCGCCGCAATCGTCTTCTTTCCAGCAAATTTCCGCGCGTCAGCAAGAAGTGGTTGAGCTTGTCCTGCAAGATCCGGATGTGGCGTCCGTGTCGTCTTTTGTGGGTATTGATGGCAGCAATACCACCTTGAATACCGGCCGTTTGCAAATTTCGCTCAAGGCCAATGAAAGCCGTGCCAGTATCGCGGCAATCATGCAACGCCTTGAAGAGCGCCTTGCCCCGTTAAGCGGCATCAAGGTTTATCTGCAGCCGGCCCAGGACCTGACGATTGATACCCAGGTTGCCCGCACGCAATACCAAATCAGCCTGTCAAGCATAGATGGCGCCCTTTTGAAGCAATGGGTACCCGAATTTGTGGACCAGCTCAGGCAAAGCCCGCTGTTAACCGGTGTTACCGACAACTACCAGGCAGGCGGTCTGCAAACCAATGTGATGGTGGACAGGGATGCTGCCGCGCGTTACGGGGTTGCCATGTCCCAGGTGGATGAAGCCCTTTACAATGCGTTCGGGCAGCGCCAGATTTCCACTATTTTCACCCAGTCGGCCCAATACCGGGTAGTCCTTGAGGTGAATCCCGAATATGGACAGTCACCGGCCGACCTGTCCAATGTTTATGTGGCTTCCAGCAACGGCACGCCGGTGCAGCTTACCCAGATTGCCCGTATTGATGACTCGCAAACCCTGCTTGAAGTCATGCGGATTGATCAGTTCCCGGCCGCGCTGGTATCTTTCAATCTGGCCGAAGGGGTGTCCCTGTCCGATGCGGTCAATGTGGTTAACCAGGTCAGGGCGCAGATTGGCATGCCGCTTTCGGTGGAGATGCGCTTGCAAGGGGCTGCCCAGGCTTTTGAATCGTCCCTGTCCAGCACGCTCTGGCTGATGCTGGCAGCGGTGTTTACCATGTATATTGTACTGGGTGTGCTGTATGAAAGTTACATTCATCCCATTACCATTTTGTCCACCTTGCCATCGGCGGCGGTAGGGGCACTGCTGGCCTTAATCATGACTGGCAGGGACTTGGACATGATTGGGATTATCGGCATTATTTTGCTTATTGGTATTGTCAAGAAGAACGCCATCATGATGATCGATTTTGCTCTTGAGGCGGAAAGGCATCAGGGCCTGAGCCCCCAGGACGCGATTCATCAGGCGGCGCTGCTGCGCTTTAGGCCAATTCTCATGACAACCCTGGCAGCGCTTTTTGGTGCGATTCCACTTATGCTGTCTACCGGTACGGGTGCCGAATTACGTCAGCCATTGGGCCTGGCCATGGTAGGGGGCCTGATTTGCAGCCAGATTCTGACGCTGTTTACCACACCGGTCATTTACCTGATGTTTGACCGTCTGGGCAACCGGTCTGCGGCAACCGCAAGGGATGAAAGCAGTGAGCCTGTCTAGCCCCTTCATCGCCCGTCCTGTTGCGACCTCTTTGCTGGCATTGGCTGTTGCCGTGATGGGGGCGATCGCTTATTATTTTCTGGCGGTAGCTCCTTTGCCGCAAGTGTCATTCCCCATGATTTCGGTCCGGGCCTCGTTGTCAGGCGCCAGTCCCGAGAACATGGCCTCTAGCGTGGCAACTCCCCTGGAGCGCTCGCTAGGCAACATTTCCGGCTTGATGTCGATGAGTTCGCGCAATACCGAGGGGAGCACGCGAATCTTCCTGCAGTTTGACATGGACAAGAATGTTGATGATGCCGCGCGGGAAGTGCAGGCCGCCATCAATGCCGCCCAACCCCTGTTGCCCAGCAGCATGCGTACACCACCCACTTATCGCAAGGTGAATCCGTCCTCTTCGCCGATTATGGCACTGGCCTTAACTTCCGAGACCCTGGACCAGGGCCAGCTTTATGACTTGGCCTCTACCATTCTGGCGCAAAAGCTGGCCCAGGTGGAAGGGATTGGCGAGGTGACAATTGGCGGAAGCTCCCTGCCCGCCGTGCGGGTGGATCTGAATCCCTATATCCTGTCTTCATACGGCATCGCCCTTGATGAAGTCCGTTCGGCCATTACATCGGCCAATACGGTCAAGCCCAATGGTTTTCTGGAGAATGCCGAATACCGCTGGCAGATTGGCACCAACGGACAATTGAGCAAGGCAAAGGATTTTGAGAACCTGGTGATACGTTGGCAGGATGGGGCGGCGGTACGCCTGAAAGACGTGGCCAAGGTTTACGACTCAATTGAAAGTGTATTCAACAGCGGTTTTTACAACGATGAAAAGGCCATTATCATGCTGCTGCGCAGGCAGGAGTCGGCCAATATTATTAAAACCGTAGAACTGGTCAAGGCTGAATTGCCAGCCCTGAGCCTGCTTCTGCCATCACAGGTGGATCTGGATATTGTCCAGGATCGCACGCCCAGTATTCGGGCAACCCTGGCAGAGGCCGAATTTACCCTGATTCTGTCGGTGGTGCTGGTGACCCTGGTGGTGTTGGTGTTTTTGCAGAATGTGCGGGCCACCCTGATCCCCGCCATTTCGGTGCCTCTCTCCCTGCTGGGCACTTTCATCGTCATGTATTTTCTGGAGTATTCGCTGAACACCATTTCCCTGATGGCCCTGATTGTGGCAACCGGGTTTGTGGTGGATGACTCCATTGTTGTACTGGAAAACATTACCCGTCATCTTGAACGGGGAGTGCGTCCTTTCACGGCCGCCTTGCAGGGGGCCAGGGAAGTTGGTTTTACCGTGCTGACCATGAGCGTTTCCCTGATCGCGGTGTTTATTCCCCTGTTCCTGATGGGTGGTTTGCCGGGGCGTCTGTTCCGGGAGTTTGCGGTCACCCTGTCGGTGGCCATTCTCATGTCCCTGCTGGTTTCCCTTACCCTGACACCCATGATGTGCGCGCAATGGCTGAAAAACAAACCGGCCATACGCAAAGAACGCTGGCTGACCCGGCAATGGAACCGTTTTTTTGATGCGATGCTGGGTGGCTACAAGAAAACCCTGGCCTGGGCCCTGCGTTTCAGGTTTCTGACATTGCTCATGCTGTTGCTGACGATTGGCCTGAATGTTTACCTGTACGTGATTGTGCCCAAAGGCTTTTTTCCGCAGCAGGATACCGGCATGATTCTTGGTTTTTTCCGGGTGGACCAGGGCACTTCCTTTCAGGCCATGGTGCCCAAACTGGAAATTTACCGCCAGGAAATCCTGAAAGATCCGAATGTGGATACCGTCATGGGCTATGCCGGCGGGCGCGGTGGCAGCAATTCCAGCTTTCTGATGATCCAGCTTAAGCCTTTTGAACAAAGGCAATTGTCGGCCAACGAAGTGATTGACAATCTGCGTCGCAAGTTCCCGGTTATTCCGGGGGCCCAGCTTTCATTGGTGCCGCAGCAGGATATCCGTATGGGTGGGCCCGGTGGTGGTTCGACGGGTTCTTATGATTACACCTTAATGTCCGGCGATCTGGAGCTGCTTAGGGAGTGGGTGCCTAAAGTGCAAAGGGCAATGGCTGCCCTGCCTGAAATTACCGAGGTGAATGCGGCAGTGGAAGACAGGGGGCGCCGGATTGAATTGGTGATTGACCGTGAAATGGCGACCCGGCTGGGCGTGGACATGAGCCTGATTGCGGGCTCCCTGAATAATCTGTTCAGCCAGCGCCAGGTGTCTGTTATTTACAGTGCGCTTAATCAATACCATGTGGTGATGGGTGTTGAGCAGCAGTATGCCCAGGATGCCCAGGTATTGGATACGATAGAATTGATGACGGCAGATGGTAATCGGGTGCCCTTGTCCGCCTTTGCCACTTTTGAGACGGCCAATGCACCGCTGAGTGTGCAGCATCAGGGTTTGCTGGCCTCCGATTCGATTGCTTTTAACCTGGCGCCCGGGGTTACCTTGGAACAGGCCAGCAATGCCATTGAAAATGCCGTAGAGCGGCTGAACTTGCCAACCAATGAAATCCAGGCAGGCTTCGAGGGCAATGCGCAGATGTTTCAGCAAACCACCAGTCAGCAGCCTTTGTTGATTCTGGCTGCGTTAGTGGTGATGTATATCGTGCTGGGCATTCTGTATGAAAGTTACATGCATCCCCTGACTATTTTGTCCACCTTGCCATCTGCGGGTGTGGGGGCCTTGCTGGCGCTGATGTTGGTGGGCATGGAGTTTACGCTGATTGCCCTGATCGGGGTGTTTTTGCTGATTGGTATTGTGAAGAAAAACGCCATTATTATGGTGGATTTTGCCTTGCAAAAAGAACGTCAGGAAGGATACCTGCCCGAACAGGCCATTTATGAGGCCTGTATTGTCCGCTTCAGGCCCATCATGATGACAACGTTGGCAGCCATGTTTGGTGCCTTGCCGCTGGTGCTGGCAACCGGAGCGGGTGTTGAAATGCGTCAGCCGCTAGGTGTGGCCATTGTGGGCGGCCTGTTCCTGAGCCAGGTGCTGACCCTTTATACGACACCGGTGGTTTATTTGTATCTGGATAAATTGCGCTGGCGTTTTTCCAGAAAGCATAAACGTATCGGGGACGTGGTTTCGGGTACTGAAAGTTAAAGGTTGAAGAATGAGTGAAGCATCAAGCAATGATTCCCGTGTCACGGGCAGGCATTTCAGTTGGGTCGCGGCCATGCTGGCGCTGGCCCTGCTAAGTGCTTGCACGGTAGGGCCCGATTATGTACGTCCCGCGCAAGAACTTGGGCTTTCCTACAAGGCGGAAAAGGTGGATGGTTGGGTGCAGGCCAGGCCTGGCGATGATTTGTCCAAAGGCAACTGGTGGGAGCGCTTTAATGAGCCGGTATTGAATGGTTTGATGGCACAACTTAATGCATCCAATCAGAATATTGCCCAGGCGGTGGCCCGTTATGACGCTGCCAGGGCCTTGACGGCGCAGACACGTTCGGGATTTTTCCCGGTATTGGGTGCCGGTGCCGGCTATGACCGTTCAGGCGGCAGCAACCGTTCAGGGACTTCGCAATATGATTTAAGCGGCTCACTGAATTGGGAGCTTGACCTGTGGGGAAAAGTCCGTCGGCAGGTGCAAGGCCAACAGGCGGCACAGCAGGCCAGTGCGGCTGATTTGGCCAATGTCAGGCTGAGCATGCAGTCGGAGCTGGCCCAAAATTACTTTACCTTGCGCATGATAGATGAGCAAAAACGCCTGCTGGAACGTACCTTGCAGGCTTATGAACGTTCTTTGCAGATGAACCGGAACCGTTATGCGCAAGGAGTGTCGGCACGGGGTGATGTGGTGGCCGCCATGGCGCAGGTGAATAATGCACGCGCGCAGGCCATTGATATTGAGGCAGAGCGTGCCCGTACGGAAAATGCGATCGCGGTGCTGACAGGGCAGTTGCCTTCCGGCATGAATATAGCACCTGTGGCTTTCGAGGTGAAAGTGCCCGCGATTCCAGTCAGTGTGCCGGCAACCTTGTTGCAAAGGCGGCCTGATGTGGCGTCTGCCGAGCGCAGGGTGGCGCAGGCCAATGCCGATATCGGGGTGGCCCAGTCTGCCTGGTTTCCTGATCTGAATCTGGGTTTGTCAGGGGGATTGCAAGCCGCCACGTTTTCAGACTGGATTTCTTCACCACTTAATTTCTGGTCATTGGGCCCGACCCTGGCCATGACCCTGCTGGACGGTGGCGCACGTGCGGCCAGTATCAATTATGCAAAAGCGTCTTATCAGGCCGAGGTGGCCGGGTATCGGCAAACGGTCCTGGCAGCCTTGCAGGAAGTGGAGAATGCGATCAGTACCTTAAGTGTGCTCAATCGTGAGCTTAAGGTTCAGCTGCAGGCATTGGCGGCTTCCCGCGAGTCTTTGCAGATTACCCGCAATCAGTTTGCGGCAGGCCTGATTGATTATTTAAGTGTGGTGCAGGTGGAAGCGTCGGCCTATGCGGCCGAACGCACGGCGTTGCAATTGGAGAATCAGCGGCTTAATACAACGGTTGATTTGATCAAGGCGTTGGGCGGTGGCTGGAGCGAGCCGTTAACACCATAGTCTTGATGTGGTTTGATTGCGGTGTTTTCCCCGCTTGTGTTAAAACTGTAATATTTAGTTTTTACCCTTTTTTACGGGTGTTATATGCCGATTTTCAAGTGTGATTCCAAAAGTGACAATCCCCAGGTTTTTCCTTTAGACGATATTGTCTGTGGGCTGCGTGAGGCGCGCCATAAGTGGCGGGTATCGCAAAATCGCCAGCACGAGATCGGGGGACGGCATTTGCCTTCGCCCAGTGCGATCAGTGATGCGCTGGATTCGTTGATCAGTGCGCTGTTCCCGATGCGTTTGGGGCCTAATGATTTGCTGCAGGAAACCGAGGATTATTATGTGGGTTATACCATTGGGGTGGCGCTGAATGTGTTGTTGGCCCAGGTTCGCCTTGAGGTCAGGTATCAGTATCGCAATGATCGTTTAAGTGCCGAGGCGCTCGAGGACCGTGCTGTTGAGATTATGAAGGCGTTTTCGATTGCATTGCCAAGGATTCGCAGCCAGCTGGATACGGATGTGAATGCGGCTTATGTGGGCGACCCGGCGGCAGGCAGTGTTGATGAGGTGCTGTTGTGTTATCCGGGTATTCTGGCCATGATCTACCATCGGGTTGCACATGAGTTTTATAAGCTGGATGCGAAACTGGTGGCGCGTATTATTGCCGAGCTGGCGCATAGCCAGACGGGCATTGATATTCATCCGGGTGCGCAGATTGGTGAGGGGTTTTTTATTGATCATGGCACGGGTGTGGTGATTGGCGAGACAACGATTATTGGCGAGCGGGTACGGGTTTACCAGGCGGTAACGTTGGGCGCAAAAAGCTTTCCGGTGAATGAGGACGGGTCGTTGCATAAGGGTTTGGCAAGGCATCCGATTGTTGAGGATGATGTGGTGATTTATGCGGGGGCGACTATTCTCGGTCGTGTAACGATTGGGAAGGGCGCCACGATTGGCGGTAATGTCTGGTTAACGCATGATGTGGCCCCAGGCAGTTTTGTGAGTCAGGCAACAAGCCGTGACGAGCGGTTTTTTCAGAAGTGCGGAGAGTAGAAGGCTTTTCCTGGACTTTGATCTCGTTCCCATGCTCTGGACTCGTTCCCATGCTCTGAACTGACCCCCAAAAGTTGGACACCCATTCAACTTTTAGGGGTTTTTCAATGGAAAAATATGATGTGCAATTCAAAGTCAAATTAGTAAAGGAGTATCTGTTCGGCGAT
>NZ_BMYS01000023.1 GCF_014652395.1 Advenella faeciporci | reverse complement strand
TAATCACAAGCGTATCAAGCTCAAATTAAATGGCCTGAGTCCAGTACAATACCGGACTCAGGTTTTAGCTGCCTAGTTTTTAACCGTCCAACATTTGGGGGTCACTTCACTCCTGCGTGGGAATGCATAACCCGTGGGCGTTACCACGCAGGAGCGTGGGAACGAGTAAAACATTGGGGGTCAGTTCAGAGCGTGGGAACGAGTAAAATAGTCTTCTGTCCACCAGGCACTCACTGCCCGTCACCCCTTCGCCAGCAACACCACCACCGTCGCCGCAATCCCTTCTTTTCTGCCCAAATACCCCAAATGCTCGTTGGTTTTGCCTTTCACATTCACACAATCTTCCGGCAAGCCCAAATCACTGGCAATATTGGCCACCATGGCAGGCGCATGCGGCATGATCTTGGGTGCCTGGGCATGAATCGTGGCATCCACGTTTACCGCCTGCCAACCCGATTCTTGTACCTTTGCATAGGCAGCCCTTAGCAAGACTCGACTGTCTGCCCCTTTATAAGTGGGGTCGGTATCAGGAAAGTGCCGGCCAATATCGCCCAGCCCCGCGGCACCCAGCAAGGCATCGGTAATGGCATGCAACAGGGCATCGGCATCAGAGTGCCCCTTAAGCCCGTGCGTGTGCGGTATGGTTACACCGCCCAGAATCAAAGGCCTGCCCTCAACCAGCGCATGCACGTCAAAACCCTGACCCACTCTGAAAGGTACTGTCATTTCTTTTCCTATTCAAATTTTTGCTTTATATATAAACTTTTTTCCGGCATCATACCATTTCGCCAGATCCGTCCATACCAAACTGATTCGGACCTTCCAGCCAAGCGGCACCTTCAATAAAGCCGCTTGTCCGTCATGCATTATAGCCAATGCGCCATCATGTCAAAATCACCAGGCCAGGTCACTTTCATGTTCTCTGGACTGCCCTTCACCAGCAAAGGAGAATACCCGCAATACTCCATGGCCGAGGCCTCATCGGTAACCTCAAAACCCTGCGCTTTGGCCTTCAAAAGAGCATCACGCAACATACCAACCCTGAACATCTGCGGGGTTTGTGCCAGCCACAGGCCGTCACGCGGCACCGTGCTTTCAATCACATCCAAACCATTATCCACCACCGCCCTTTTAACCGTATCCGGAACGGGGGTTGCCAGAATACCACCCCGGTCGTGCAACAGGCAGGTTTTAACCAGCGCCGCCAGGGAATCGGCACGCAAACCCGGACGGGCCGCATCGTGCACCAGCACCCAATCGTTATCGGCAGCCTTGCTGGCCAGCAAGGTATTAAGCACCGTATCGGCCCGGCTGGCTCCACCACTGCGATGAATACTGACCCGCGATGATTCTGGCATCACACAATCGGTAATATAGGCATCATTGGGCGCCACCCCAATATGCACCTGACTGATATCGCCATGGTTTAACAATGCCCTCACCGTATGCACCAGCATGGGCACGCCACTAATTGCCCGATACTGCTTGGGCCCAGAATGCCCACCCACCTGGGCACGCGCACCAATACCACCGGCAGGAATAAGGGCGATTATTTTTTCATCCATAATTGTTAATGCAGAAAAACCCGTCAATATACAAAAACAGCATTATTACACACGCAAGACCACTTGCATGACCGCACCCTTGCCCGGGCTGAAAACCAGACAGGCGTGCCCCACTCATGCCCTGAATTTGCCGGGAAGCGCACCGGCAGCTAAAAAACCGGGGAACCGCATTCACCCTAAAAGCACACAACATCGCTGGTAAAATAAACGCTTTGAACCCCCATTTTCCGACTGCTGTGTCTTTACCTTCAATACCCAAACTGCTTTCCAGCCTGAAGCCCGGCCAACGATTCAACCATCCATGCCCGGCCGGCTCGGGAGATGCCTGGCTATTGGCTGAACTGGCCCGGGCCACCCAAAAAACCATTGTTGTGCTGTGCGCCGATCCCTTACAGGCGCAGCGGCTGGCCGAAGAAACCAGACGCTTCAATCCGCAAGTAAAGGCACGCCAGCTACCCGATTGGGAAACCCTGCCCTATGACGGCTTTTCACCGCACCAGGACCTTATTTCAGAGCGTCTGAAAACCCTGCATGCCCTCATGCTTGAAGAGGTGGACATCCTTACCGTGCCGGTTACCACGGCCCTGTACCGGTTACCGCCCCCCTCTTTTCTGGCTGCCTACACCTTTTCATTCAAAAAAGGCGATCGCGTGAATGAGTCTGCCCTGCGTGAACAGCTCATGCTGGCCAACTACACTCATGTTACCCAGGTAACCGCCGCCGGCGAGTTCTGCATACGGGGCAGCTTAATCGACCTGTTCCCCATGGGTTCGGTGGTGCCCTACCGGATAGACCTTTTCGATGATGAAATAGATTCCATCCGCAGTTTTGACATTGACACCCAGCGCAGCCTCTACCCGGTTAATGACATACAACTGTTGCCCGGCCGTGAATTTCCCATGGATGAAGACGCCCGCACACGGTTCCGCTCGCGCTTTCGGGAAGTGTTTGAAGGTGACCCTTCGCGCTGCCTGCCTTATAAAGACGTGGGTAACGGCATTGCCTTTGCAGGAATTGAATACTACCTGCCGCTGTTTTTTGATGAAACCGCCACCCTGTTCAATTACTTGAAGCCTGAAACCATCACGGTCACCCTGGGTGATCTGGAAGATGCGATTACGCGCTTTCACAGCGACACCAACAGTCGTTACAACTTCATCAAGTCAGACCGGGAACGACCCGTGTTGCCGCCCGAACAACTGTTCCTGTCGCGAGACCAGATTTACAACCAGTTCAAAAATTTTGCCCGCCTTAACCTGGACAGCAAACAGGCCTCAGAGGAAATTACCCCTGCGCCCAATGTAGCGGTTGCCCGCCGTGCCGAACAACCTTTTGCCAAACTGCAGCAAATGGTGCTTGAGCAGCAACATAAAATCCTGCTGTGCGCCGATTCTGCCGGTCGCCGGGAAACCCTTCTGCAAATGCTGCAAGAACACAAACTGGCCCCCGACACCCATCTGGAAAGCATTCACGCATTCATTGAATCCGATGTCCGCTTTGGCATGGTGGTGGCCCCCATCAATACCGGTTTTCTGGTTAAGCACCTTAACTTTGCCCTGCTCACCGAAAACGACCTGTACCCCGGCACGGCCACCTACACCCAGCGCCGCCGCAAGCAGCAGGAACGCAGCAGTGATGTTGACGCCATGGTGCGCGACCTGTCGGAACTGCGTGCAGGTGACCCGGTGGTGCATGTCCAGTACGGCATTGGTCGCTACCATGGTCTGGTCAATATGGACCTGGGCGAAGGCGATGTAGAACTGCTGCACCTGGAATACGCCAACAAAAGCACCCTGTATGTGCCGGTTTCACAATTACACGTCATTGCGCGCTATAGTGGTGCCGACCCCGAACAGGCGCCCCTGCACCAGCTGGGCTCGGGCCAGTGGGACAAGGCCCGCAAAAAAGCCGCCAAACAAATCCGTGATGCCGCTGCCGAGCTGCTTAATCTGTATGCGCAGCGGGCTGCACGCCAGGGCTACTCGTTCAAGCTGCCCTTTAGCGACTACCAAAGTTTTGTGGAAGGTTTTGGTTTTGAGGAAACCGCCGACCAGGCCGCTGCCATTGAAGCCGTCATTAACGACATGACCTCAGGAAAACCCATGGACCGGCTTGTTTGCGGTGATGTGGGCTTTGGCAAAACCGAAGTGGCCCTGCGCGCCGCCTTCCTGAGCGTGGCCAATGGCAAACAGGTGGCCTTGCTGTGCCCCACCACCCTGCTGGCCGAGCAGCACGCCCAAACCTTTGCCGACCGCTTTGCCGACTGGCCCGTAAACGTGGCCGAACTGTCACGCTTCAGGTCGGGCAAAGAAGTGGCCGCCACCATTGAAGGCATTGCCAAAGGAACAGTAGATATTGTGATCGGCACCCACAAAATCCTTTCCAAAGACGTGCAGTTCAAGCAACTGGGCCTGGTAATCATTGATGAAGAACACCGCTTTGGCGTGCGCCAGAAAGAGGCCCTGAAAGCACTGCGGGCTGAAGTGGATGTATTAACGCTTACCGCCACCCCGATTCCCCGTACCCTGGGCATGTCACTGGAAGGCATCCGCGACTTTTCAGTGATTGCCACTGCCCCGCAAAAACGGCTGGCCATCAAAACCTTTGTACGCCGTGAAGACGGCAGCACCATTCGGGAAGCCGTGCTGCGTGAACTCAAACGTGGCGGACAGGTTTACTTTTTGCACAATGAAGTGGAAACCATCAACAACCGCAAGGCACGCCTGCAAGAACTGGTGCCCGAAGCCCGTATTGCCGTGGCTCATGGCCAAATGCCCGAGCGCGAACTGGAAGAAGTCATGAAAGGTTTCTACCAGCAGCGTTTCAATGTGCTGCTGTGCACCACCATTATTGAAACCGGGATTGACGTACCCAGTGCCAACACGATTATTATTCATCGTGCCGACCGTCTGGGCCTGGCCCAGCTGCACCAGCTGCGCGGCCGGGTTGGCCGTTCGCACCACCAGGCCTATGCCTATTTGTTAACCCCGGGCGAAGACGCCATTACCAGCAATGCCAAAAAACGCCTTGAAGCGATCCAGTCCATGGAAGAGCTGGGTTCGGGCTTTTTCCTGGCCATGCACGACCTGGAAATTCGTGGCACCGGTGAAGTGCTGGGCGAATCACAATCGGGCAATATCCATGAAATTGGCTTCTCCATGTATACCGACATGCTGAACGAAGCAGTACGCGCCCTGAAAGCCGGTGAAGAACCTGATCTGGAGTCGCCCTTTGCGCCGGTCTGTGAAGTCAAGCTGCATACTTCCGCCCTGCTGCCTTCGGATTACTGTGGTGACGTGCATGCCCGCCTGTCCATTTACAAGCGCCTGTCACATGCCAGGAACGAAGACGAGCTGCTAAGCATACAGGAAGAACTGATTGACCGTTTTGGCAAACTGCCTGAACCTGCCGTCATGCTGATAACCACCCACCGGCTGCGCATTCTGGCCGAACCCCTGGGTATTATCCGCCTTGATATTAGCGATGAACAGGCCATGCTGAATTTTGGCCCCAAAGCCAATATAGACCCGCTTCGCATGATAGAGCTGGTACAGAAACAAAAAGACATCCGCTTTAGCGGAGCCGACAAACTGCGCATGGAACTGGCTAAAATGCCCGATATCAACCAGCGCGTGAATGCGGTACGCCAGCTGCTTAAATCCTTATCCTGACCGTTTAACCATATCCCGAATACTATTCAAGCATAAACCAATGTATACAATGACCACACACCTGATATTGCAAACCTCAAGCATTCTTGGCACGCTTGTTGAACATGCCGCTGCCATTTCAAACGCCAACGGCATTCATCACATCAACAGCTGCGCCGCACGCCTGATTGATGTAGACCCTGCCTCCCGGCAAGAAATCATGCAATGGGCAACCAGCAACCGGGTGGATACCGCCTTTATCAATAACTATAAGCCCCTGACCGACATGAAAGTGCTGGCCATGGATATGGATTCTACCCTGATCAACATTGAGTGCATTGACGAAATTGCCGATATGGCCGGACGCAAGCAACAGGTATCGGCCATTACCGAAGCCGCCATGCGGGGTGAGATTAAAGACTTTTCAGAAAGCCTGCGTCGTCGGGTGGCTTTGCTGGAAGGTGTACCGGCCAGTGCGCTTGAAAAGGTGTATGAAGAGCGCTTGCGCCTGAATCCCGGGGCGGAAAAACTGGTCCAGGGTGCGCAAGCGGCCGGCCTGAAAGTGTTGCTGGTTTCCGGTGGTTTCACATTCTTTACCGAACGGTTGCAGAAGCGGCTGGGGCTTGATGAAATTCACGCCAATACCCTGGAAATTGAAAACGGCCTGTTAACCGGTCGTGTGCTGGGGGATATTGTGGATGGCCAGGCCAAGGCCAATTTCCTGAAAGCACTGGCCGAAAAAGAAAACGCCCTGCCCGAGCAATGCATTGCCATGGGCGATGGGGCCAATGATTTGATCATGATGGGGCATGCGGCTTATTCGGTGGCTTACCGTGCCAAACCGGTGGTGCAGGAACAGGCGGCGTTCAGTATCAATTATTCGGGGCTGGATGCGGTGCTGAATTATTTTAAGCAGGATGCGTGAAGCACCTCGTTATACGCTGGTTTCCTTAAACAGGTATAAGGGGTATTGCCCCCCTATTGGGGGTGCGATTCTGCCCGCAGGGCGGTTGGAGCAACACCAATAGGGGCAATACCCCGCTTTATAACGAAGCCGAAGCCACTACCCCAGCCTATCCCGTTTCATCACAAACCCAAAATCCTGGCTTTGGCCTCACCCTAATTATTATGATAGGGTACACGGCAAGTTCCGTTTTGTACTAAAAAAGCCTGGCTATTTGCATAACCAGGCTTTTTCATGAAATACTTCCGTATATCACAATCTTAAACGTGTTTTTTGGGGTGCCGCAATAAATGCCGGAACACAAACCCCGGGTATGCCATCACGACATACAAACAGGCAAATATAGCCCAAAACTCCCAGCCCTGAACAATCGGGTTGGTATAGTAAGCCTCTAGCGCAAAACCTACCGCAGCCACCACAAAGAAAAACACGGTCACTTCAATAAGCCGGTTTACAAAGGTTTTGACTTTAAGACTTTGGGCCATTACCTGCCCTGGCAGATAAACGCCACACAGTATCAAGGCTGCTCCTGCTGCCAGCATCAGGGTATCTGAGGCAGGTCGTGACAGCAAATAACAACCCGCCCCTACCGCCACATATGCCAACAAGGCCCGCAAGAAGTAAAACAGGCCATTTTTATCTGGCTCACCCTGCTGCTTCCACGGTACGAAAGCAAAAGCCCTTTCAGTGAGAAATGGCAACAATGCCGTGGCAAAAGCCAGAAGAATCAGTAACCAGATGGAAGAAGCAGGAAACATATGTAATACCCTAGAATTTCAGTGAAGCGTCAATAACCTGTACACACAAGGTCATTAATCCACCGGGCAAAATACCCAGCAGAATAATAAGCAAACCGTTTACAGACATGACACCGCTACGGAAAGTCAGCTGGTTGCCAATAACCGGCGCATCGGCTGCGGGTTCGTCAAAATACATGACCTTGACCACACGCAGGTAGTAGTAGGCACCAATTAACGAGAACAGAATGGCAATGACTGCCAGATACAAGTGACCGGCGGCAATGGCTGACTGCAAGACAACCAGTTTTGCATAAAAGCCAACCAGCGGAGGAATACCTGCCAGTGAGAACATCAGGACAAGCACACCAAACGCCATCATTGGACTGCGACGGTTAAGACCTTTCAGGTCACTGATTTCCTCGCACTCAAAACCCTGACGACTGAGCAACAGGATAATGCCAAAGCTGGCCAGCGTGGTTAACACATAGGTAATCATGTAAAACAGGGCTGAACCGTAAGCACCAATCGCCAGAGAGCCATTCGCATTCACGCCAGACAACAGGCCCAGCAGCACAAAACCCACATGTGAAATGGTTGAATAAGCCAGCATACGCTTGAAGTTGGTTTGCATGATGGCTGTCAGGTTACCAATGGCCAGTGACAGCACAGCCAGGATCACCAGCATTTGCTGCCAGCTTTCGGCAACACCGTGCAAACCCTCAACCAGGAAGCGGAACACCATGGCCAGCGCTGCCAGTTTGGGTGCGGCACCAATGGTAAGGGTAATCGCGGTAGGCGCACCCATGTAGACATCGGGGAGCCACATGTGGAATGGCACGGCACCCAGCTTGAACGCCAGGCCGCAAACCACAAACACCGTGCCCAGCACCATGGCCATGTAGCTGACATTACCGGCCTTGATGACCTGGGCAACACCTGCCAGGTCGATATGACCGGTTGCACCATAAACCATGGAAATACCATACAGCATGAAACCGGATGCCAGGGAACCCAGCACGAAGTATTTCATGGCGGACTCAACCGCAACGAGTGAATCACGACGCACGGCAACCAGCGCATACAGGGCCAGCGACATAAGCTCAAGACCCAGATAAATGGTCAGCATGCTGGAGGCTGAAATCATGACCATTTGCCCCACCAGGGCAAACAGGGTAAGCGAGTAAAGCTCGCCACCCTTGACCATGTCACGATCAATCACGTATTGACGGCTGTATACCAGTGTCACCATGACCGCCAGGTATGAAGCCACTTTCATGAGGTGAGCAAGGGGATCGGTAACGTAGTGGCCATAGAAAGTATGGCCAGCCACACCGGCATTCCACTGGTACAGCGACACCAAAGTGACAATGACCAGTGCGCCCAGCGAGAGAATATAGGTAAGTGACCTGTTTTTGGAGGGAATGAACACATCCACAAGCAGGATCAGCGTTGCCAGAACACTTAATGTAATCTCCGGCAAGGCGAGTGCAAAATTAAATTGATTTTCCATCATTGTCCAGACTTACAGTTTAGAAATTGCAACATGCTCCAACAATTGTTGGAGAGAAACGTGCATCACATCGGTGAAGGGTTTCGGATGAATACCCATGTACAGCACAAAAACAGCCAGCAAGCCCAGAATCAGGAATTCGCGGCAATTGATGTCTTTCAATTCACGGACATGGTCATGTTTGATTTCGCCATAAGCCACACGCTTGACCATCCAGAGGGAGTAAGATGCACCCCATAACAGCGCGGTTGCGGTCAGCAAACCAATCCAGAAGTTGTATTCAACGGCACCCAGGATAACCAGGAACTCGCCAATAAAACCGCTGGTGGCTGGCAGGCCGGCATTCGCCATGGAAAACAGCACAAAGAAGGTCACGAATTTGGGCATGACATTGACCACGCCACCGTAATCGGAAATCTGGCGACTATGGACGCGGTCATACAGCACCCCGATACACATGAACATGGCACCAGAAACGAAACCGTGTGAAATCATCTGAACCACCGCACCCTCAAGGCCGGTAACGTTGAACATGAAAAAACCCAGAGTGACAAAACCCATGTGGGCAACCGATGAATAAGCCACCAGTTTTTTCATGTCATCCTGAACAATCGCAACCAGACCAATATAGATAACCGCAATCAGGGACAGGGCAATCATGATGCCAGAAAGGCTTTGTGAGGCATCAGGGGCAATCGGCAAGGAAAAGCGCAGGAAACCGTAAGCACCCAGCTTCAGCATGATGGCTGCCAGCACAATGGAACCACCGGTAGGTGCCTCTACGTGAGCATCGGGCAACCAGGTATGAACCGGCCACATGGGGACCTTCACGGCAAAAGCGGCAAACAGGGCAATAAAGATAAGCACCTGCGGTGTGTAACCCAGTTTTGCAGCCTGCCAGGCGGCAATATCAAATGTACCGGTAACGGTATACAGATAGATGAATGCAATCAGGGTAAGCAGTGAACCCAGCAAGGTATACAGGAAGAACTTGAAAGCGGCATAAACGCGGTTGGGTCCACCCCAGACACCAATAATGATATACATCGGTATCAGGGTTGCCTCGAAGAACACGTAGAACAGCAAGCCATCGAGTGCCACAAACACACCCACCATAAGACCTGACAAAATCAGGAAGGCGGCCATGTATTGGGCAATACGATTGGTAATGACTTCCCAGCCGGCCAGCACCACAATGATGGTGATGAAAGCGGTGAGCAGCACAAACCAGATGGAAATGCCGTCAACCCCTAAATGGTAGGAAGCGTTGAATGCCGCAATCCAGGAAATATTCTCAACGAACTGCATATTTGCCGTTGATGAGTCAAACCCGAAATAAATTGGCAGGGTAACCAGAAAACTGACGATAGCGCCAACCAGAGCCATCTTGCGAGTATAGTCGGCACGGTCATCACGACCGAATATCAAGACCAGTATACCCGCAACAATTGGCACGAATATCGACAAGGAAAGCCAAGGAATAGTAGTAGTCATTTCGCCCATCTTAGTTTACCAGCACAAAGAAAGTAATTAATGCAATCACGCCAGCAATCATCGCAAACGCGTAGTGATAGATATAGCCGGACTGCAGGTAGCGGCTGACGGCGGCAATCCAGCCTACCAGCCTTGTACTTCCACCAATAATTGCGCCATCAATAATACCTTTATCGCCCACTTTCCAGAAAACGCCACCCAGGCCACGGACGGCGCGGGCAATCACGTTTTCATTGAACCAGTCTGCATAGTATTTGTTTTCCAGAATACGGTTGATGCCGGAAAATGCCTGATACACCTTGGCCGGAAGCTTGGGGTTAACGATATAGCAATACCAGGCGGTAACCAGACCGGCAATCATCAGCCAGAACGGAGCCGTTTGGAAAGCATGCAGGCCATAAGCAACCCAGCCGTGGTAGGTGCTGGCCAGTTCTGCCATGGCAGGATGGTCGGCGGCAACCACGATGGAATCACCAAAGAACCCTTTGAACAGCATTGGATCAATGGCCCATGCGCCCACAAAGACGGATGGAATTGCCAACAGGATCAGGGGCAAGGTAACCACCCATGGAGACTCGTGTGGCACACCACCGTGATGGCCATGGTCATCATGTTTTTTACCTTGTGCAGGCTTGGTATCAAAACGCTCTTTTCCATGGAAAACCAGGAAGTAAAGACGGAATGAATACAGTGAAGTGACAAACACACCAATGAGCGTAGACCAATAAGCAAAATTGGCACCCCACACATTGGCCAGTCCGGCCGCTTCGATCACGTGCTCTTTGGAATAGAAACCGGAGAAGAACGGTGTACCCACCAGCGACAGCGTGCCAATCAGGAAGGTAATCCAGGTAATGGGCATGTATTTACGCAGTCCACCCATGTTACGGATGTCCTGGTCATGATGCATGCCAATAATGACGGAACCGGCACCAAGGAACAACAGTGCCTTGAAGAAAGCGTGCGTCATCAGGTGGAAAACCGCTACCGAATAGGCCGAGGCACCCAGTGCGACGGTCATGTAACCCAGTTGTGACAGGGTTGAGTAGGCCACCACACGTTTGATATCGGTTTGGATAATACCCAAAATACCCAGGAACAGCGCACCGATACTGCCAATCACGATAATGAATGACAAGGCGGTAGAAGACAGCTCGAACAATGGGGAGAAACGGGCAACCATAAAGATACCGGCAGTCACCATGGTCGCCGCGTGAATCAGGGCGGAAATGGGGGTAGGACCTTCCATGGAATCGGGTAGCCAGGAGTGCAAAGGTACCTGGGCAGATTTACCCATGGCGCCAATGAACAGGCAGATACATGCAACCGTGAGCAGTTTCCAGTCGGTACCCGGGAAAATCAGGACATCCAGGGAATCTGCCTGAGCGAAAATTTCTGAATAGCGCATGGAGCCGGTATAGGCAAACAACAGGCCAATACCCAGAACAAAACCGAAGTCACCCACACGGTTCATGATAAACGCTTTCATGTTGGCGAAAACGGCGGTGTCGCGGGTAAACCAGAAACCGATCAGCAGGTAAGAAACCAGGCCCACAGCTTCCCATCCAAAGAACAGCTGCAGCATGTTGTTGGACATGACCAGCATCAGCATTGAGAACGTAAACAATGAGATGTAGGAAAAGAAGCGCTGGTAACCCGGATCATCAACCATATAGCCAATGGTATAAATATGCACCATAAGCGAAACGGAAGTGACCACCACCATCATAAGGGCGGTTAAGGGGTCAACCAGGAAGCCGACTTCAAACACCTTGGTGCCAACCAGGGTCCAGGTATAAATAGCCTGGTCATAATAGGCACCGTTAACGGCCACTTCATACAAGGCATAAAGCGAGCCAAGGAAAGAAATGGCAACAAGCAGGATCGTCAGGCTATGCGCACCCCTGCGACTGACCGAACGTCCGAAGAATCCTGTGCCAAACAGACCGGTAATGAGGGCACCTGCAAGAGGCGCCAAAGCGATCAGCAGTAAAAAGGCACTAGAGAATGTTGGTGTCATGCTGTAATTCCCCTTACCCTTTCAAACGACCGACGTCGTCAACATTAATGGAATTGATTCTGCGGAACAACAGGACCAGGATAGCCAGTCCGATTGCGGCCTCGGCGGCGGCAACGGTCAGGATGAAGAACACGAAGATCTGTCCTGAGGTTTCGGGCAGGCCGTTGGCACCCGGGTTCCACATGGAAAATGCCACGAAATTGATATTCACCGACAACAGCATAAGCTCGATGGACATCAACAGACTAATAAGATTACGGCGATTCAGAAAAACACCAAATACACCCAGGGCAAACATGATTGCCCCCAAAATCAGATAATGTGCCAAAGTTAGCGTCATTCTGAATCCCCTTCTTTTACTGGCGCAGCTTCTTCTTTTTCAGATTTCATGCTGACAAGTCTTACGCGGTCAGCGGCATTGACATGCAGCTGATCACTGGCAACAACGTATTTTCTATTGCGACGTTCACGCAGGGTAAGTGCAATGGCTGAAATCATGCCAACCAGCAGAACCAGCCCACCCACCTGAATCGGGAACGAATACTCGCTATACATTGCCACACCCAGCTCGAGCGTGTTGTTATAGGAATCGGGCAAGGCAACCGGATCACCCGAGCCGTAGTACACCGTACCCAGCACAAAGGCAATTTCCAGAACCATAATGCCGCCCACCACCAGGCCCAGGGGCAGGTAAGTACGGAAGCCGGCACGCAACGATTCGGGCACCACGTCAATCATCATGACCACAAACAGGAACATGACCATCACCGCGCCAACGTATACCACGATTAGCAACAGTCCAAGGAACTCGGCACCAATCAGGATCCACAGCAATGATGCGGTAACGAATGACAGGATCAGGTGCAGCACCGCCGTCACCGGACTGCGCGCGGTAATCACCCGTGTACCGGCCACCACCAGGATAGCGGCCAGAATATAGAACAAAACAGTCGTAAAAGTCATAGTTTGCTCACCTGCCGATTATCTGTATGGTGCATCGGTTGCACGACGTGCAGCGATCTCGGATTCATATTGGTCACCTACTGCAAGCAACATATCTTTGGTGAAATACAGATCACCCCGCTTTTCACCGTGATATTCGTGGATATGGGTTTCCACGATGGAATCTACCGGGCAGCTTTCTTCACAAAAACCGCAAAAGATACATTTGGTTAAGTCAATATCGTAGCGCGTGGTGCGACGTGTTCCATCGTCACGCTCTTCGGATTCAATGGTAATGGCCATGGCAGGACACACTGCCTCGCAAAGCTTACAGGCAATGCAACGCTCTTCACCGTTGGGATAACGGCGCAAAGCATGCAAACCCCGAAAACGCGGAGACATGGGCGTTTTCTCGTGAGGATAACGCAGTGTAATCTTGCGCTTGAAGAAATACCTGCCGGTCAGGGCCATTCCCTTTAACATCTCGGTCAGCATGAAACTGCCGAAGAAATCTTTAATAGCACTCATAATTTTCTTCTAGCCTATTTCCAAATATTGAACGGTGTCTGCATCCAGATGGCAACAATCAGGAACCACACACCCGTTAACGGAAGGAATATCTTCCAGCCCAGACGCATGATCTGGTCGTAACGATAGCGGGGAAACGAAGCCCGGAACCAAATAAAGAAGGACACGACAACGAATGTTTTAAGACCCAGCCACAACCAGCCTGGCACCCAGTTAAACGGGGCAAAATCAAGGGGAGATGACCAGCCGCCCAGGAACATGATGGAAGCCATGGCTGACAACAGGATCATGTTGGCGTATTCGGCCAGGAAGAACATGGCAAAACCCATACCGGAGTATTCCACCATATGACCGGCCACAATTTCAGACTCCCCCTCGACCACGTCGAATGGATGACGGCAGGTTTCAGCCACAATTGAAATGACATACACCACAAACAGGGGCAACAGGGGCAACCAGTTCCATGACAGGAAATTCAGGCCACGATCGGCAAACCACCCATTCAACTGGCCCTGCACAATACCATTCATGTTTAAGGTACCTGATACCAGCAGCACGGTAACCAGCACGACACCCATGCCCAGTTCATAGGAAATCATTTGCGCTGAAGCACGCATGGCACCCAGGAATGGATATTTGGAGTTGGATGACCAGCCCGCGATAATCACGCCGTAAACACCCAGCGAGGTAATTGCCATCACATACAGCAAGCCGGCATTCACGTTTGCCAGTACGGTTTCGGGACCAAAAGGAATGACGGCCCATGCTGCCAGTGCTGGCAGCAAAGTCATTACAGGTGCCAGAATATAAAGCACCCTGTTGGCTTTTTCGGGAACAATAACCTCTTTGGTAAGCAGCTTGAACACGTCTGCAAAAGGCTGCAACAACCCGCCAGGACCCACACGGTTGGGGCCACGGCGAATGTGCATATAACCAATCATGCGGCGTTCCCACAAAGTCAGGAAAGCCACACAGATAATGATTGGCAGGGCAATAATCAGGATTTTGAGAATTGACCACACCACCAGCCACGGTGTTGCACCGATCAGGCCAGCGCCCCAGGCATCAAATGCGGCAACGCCATCAGTGAACCAAGACCAGATATCCATTAGACGCGCTCCACAGTAAGTTGAGCAAAGGCACTACCCAATGCTGCTGTTTGTTCGAATGCGTGGGAAATACGCACGGTATTGTTAGCCAGCGTGTCGTCTTGCTGGACGTCAAGCGTCACTTCGCCACTGGCAGATTTCACTTTTACCTGATTACCATCCAACAGTGCCAAAGCGCCCATGGTTTCCGCATTCATGCGGGCCCTGGGGGCAGCACTTGCCGGAGACTGCTGCAAGGATTCGGCACGACGAACAATCGCATCGGTGCGATAGATAGGCACATCAGCCACACGTTCAAGGCCAACCGGTGCCACGGCAGACGCCTTGGGCGCGGCAACGACTTTGTTATCCAGTCGGGAAATGTAGCCATTCTGCAGTACTGCATCACGAATGGTTTCGGAGGTTTCGTCTTCAAAGTCTGACAGCTTCAGGATATTACCCAATACACGCAGCACTTTCCAGCCTGGGCGGCTTTGGCCTTTTCCGGCAACTACGCCCTTGAAGCTTTGGGCCCTGCCTTCGGCATTGACAAACGTACCGGAGGTTTCGGTGAACGGTGCCACCGGCAACATGATACGGGCCCAATCCAGGGCGGCTGACTTGTAAGGTGTCAGGGCAATGGAGAATGCATTGGCCAGCATTTCCTGGGCCTTGACCCCATTGTCGCAGTCAAGTTTGGGTTCGGCGTGCAGCACAATAAATGCCTTCAGCGGATTTTGCAGCATCTTGGGCAGATTCATGCCATTTTCTTTGGCGACGGCACCAGCCAGATAACCACCCACCGTATTGGCACCGGCGGTTAAAAAGCCCAGTTTTGCGTTAATACCGTTGGCAACCACTTGTGCATGAGCGGCAATATTGGCGGCATCGGGCGCTGAAACAGCTGTATTGCCCAACAGTACCGCACTATTGCTGCCGCTTGCCAGAATTGCGGCAATTTTCTGGACAGGATCTTTTTCATCGGCCTGTGCACCCTCTTTTTGGGCGGCCAGCGCGTTGCCAAGCCTGGCCAGCGTAGCGGCCAGTTGGCTGGGCGCCACGGTAAGACGTGCGGCAAGCGGGAACAGCGGATTATCGCCAAAGCTGTCGATGAACACGATTTGTGTGCCCTGCTTGGCGGCCTGACGCAGGCGTTGTGCAAACAAAGGATGATCTTTGCGCAGGGATGATCCCACCACCAGAACCCGATCAAGATTGTTGAGTTCGGCAATGGGCATGCCCAGCCATGGCACACCGTTTAATGCGGCTTCAAAATTGGCATCGTTCTGGCGCAGGCGAAAATCAATGTGTTCGGAACCCAGACCACGCACCAGACGTCCCAGCAGAGCCAGTTCTTCAACAGTGGCATATTCGGTTGCCAAGGCACCGATCTGACCAATACCCTGGGTTTCGTTGATACGGCCCAGTGTTTGTGCCGCTGCCGTTAAAGCGTCATTCCAGGAAGCCTCGCGCCAGACGTTATCGTCACCCTTGATCATGGGGGTTTGCAGGCGGTCTTCGCTGTTCAGGCCTTCATAAGACCAGCGGTCTTTGTCGGTAATCCAGCATTCGTTCACTTCTTCATTTTCGAAAGGAACCACACGCATGACGTTGTCGCCTTTGACCTGAACCACCAGGTTGCTGCCGACGCTATCGTGCGGGCTGACCGAACGGCGACGGGCCAGTTCCCAGGTACGGGCCGTGTAACGGAAAGGCCTGGAGGTAAGTGCGCCTACCGGGCAGACATCAATCATGTTGCCGGAAAGTTCGGATTCGATGGACTTGCCAACAAAAGTGGTGATTTCAGCATGTTCGCCACGGCCAACCATGCCCAGTTCCATAATACCGCCCACTTCCTGGCCAAAACGGACACAACGCGTGCAGTGAATGCAGCGGCTCATTTCCTCGGCAGAAATCAGGGGACCCACGTCTTTATGGAAAACCACGCGTTTTTCTTCTTTGTAGCGGGACTCGGACTGGCCGTAGCCCACCGACAAGTCCTGCAGCTGGCACTCTCCGCCCTGATCGCAAATGGGGCAATCAAGGGGGTGGTTGATCAGCAGGAATTCCATGACTGCCTTTTGTGCGGCAATCGCCTTGGCCGAACAGGTATGGACAACCATGCCCTGGGTAACCGGTGTGGCACATGCCGGCAAGGCTTTGGGCGCTTTTTCCACTTCAACCAGGCACATGCGGCAGCTGGCTGCAATTGACAGTTTTTTGTGATAACAGAAATGCGGCACGTAGACCCCCAGTTCCTGGGCGGCGTGCATAACCATGCTGCCTTCAGGGACTGATACGGGTTTGCCGTCTATGGTAAGTTCAACCATTGCTTTGACCTACAGATAGTGAGGAACCACACATTGCTTATGCTCGATGTGGTGCGCGAACTCATCGCGATAATGCTTTAAGAAACCGCGTACGGGCATTGCTGCCGCGTCGCCCAATGCACAAATTGTGCGTCCCATGATATTGCCGGCAACCGTGTCAAGCATATCCATGTCTTCAGGACGCCCCTGACCGTGTTCAATGCGGTTGACAATACGGTACAGCCAGCCGGTGCCCTCACGGCATGGCGTGCACTGGCCACAGCTTTCTTCATAGTAGAAGTAAGACAGGCGCAGCAATGACTTGACCATGCAACGGGACTCATCCATAACGGTAACCGCACCCGAGCCCAGCATTGAGCCGGCCTTGGCAATGGAGTCATAGTCCATCGTGGTATCCATCATGATGTCTGCAGGCAGTACGGGCGCACTGGAGCCACCCGGAATAACCGCTTTAAGCTTGCGTCCGTTGCGCATGCCGCCAGCCAGTTCAAGCAGGGTTGCAAACGGTGTGCCCAGCGGAATTTCGTAGGTACCGGGACGCTCTACGTCGCCCGTGATGGAAAACAGTTTGGTACCGCCATTATTGGGCTTGCCCACTTCCAGGTATTGCTGCCCGCCATTACGGATAATCCAGGGCACGGCGGCAAAGGTTTCGGTATTGTTAATGGTGGTGGGCTTGCCATACAGGCCAAAGCTGGCCGGAAATGGCGGCTTGAAGCGCGGCTGCCCTTTCTTGCCTTCCAGGGATTCCAGCAAGGCGGTTTCCTCACCGCAGATATAGGCACCATAGCCATGATGTGCATGCAATTGGAAACTGAAGCTGGAACCCAGGATGTTATCACCCAGGAAACCGGCCTTGCGAGCTTCTTCAAGCGCTTCTTCAAAGCGGTTGTAAATTTCAAAAATCTCGCCGTGGATATAATTGTATCCAACGGAAATGCCCATGGCATAGGCACCAATGGCCATACCCTCGATGACGGCATGCGGATTGAAGCGAAGAATGTCGCGGTCTTTAAAAGTGCCCGGTTCGCCTTCGTCCGAGTTGCAGACCAGGTATTTCTGGCCCGGGAACGTACGGGGCATGAAGCTCCATTTAAGACCGGTCGGGAAACCCGCACCACCGCGCCCACGCAGGCCGGATGCCTTGATTTCGGCAATCACGTCTTCCTGGGACATGCCGGATGTGAGGATTTTACGCAGGGCTTCGTAGCCACCGCGTTTCACATAATCCTCAAGGTGCCAGTTCTCGCCATTGATACCATCAAGGATTTGCGGTTTGATATGGCGCCCGTGCAGGGCCATGCTGTTTGACAGGTCATTGCCCGGATTGGCAATTAAACCGTGGGAGTATTTATCCAGAAAACTCATGCCTGTGCCTCCTTGATCAGATCGGCCAGCATTTCATCAATTTTTTCCTGTGACATGCGCACACACATATGGTGGTTATTGACCAGCAGAACGGGTGAATCGCCGCAGGCACCCATGCATTCACCCTCTTTCAGGGTAATGGCGCCATCGGGGGTGGTTTCACCAAAACCAATGCCCAGTTTTTCCTTGATGTATTCAGCGGTTTTCACGCCATCACGCAGGGCACAGGGCAAATTGGTACATACCGTTACCTTGAATTTGCCAACGGGTTTCATCTCGAACATGTTGTAAAAGGTGGCAACCTCTTGGACTGCAATGGGTTCCACCCCGATATAGCGGGCTACTTCGGCGACCAGATCGCTAGACAGCCAACCGTTCTCTTCCTGCGCGATGCGAAGGGAGGACATGATGGCAGACGAACGCTGATCGGCGGGATACTTTGCCAGCTCTTTATCAATCTTTGTATAAGCCTGTTCAGAAAGCAACATTTTTACTATCCAGTTATTCGCCAGTATTAGCGATCAATTTCACCGAACACGATATCTTGTGTACCGATAATGGTTACGGCATCAGCCAGCATGTGACCACGAGACATTTCGTCGAGGGACTGCAGGTGGACAAAGCCGGGAGCACGGATTTTAAGGCGATAGGGCTTGTTGGCACCATCGGACACCATGTAAATGCCAAATTCACCTTTAGGGTGCTCTACCGCAGAGTAAACTTCGCCGGCAGGCACCTGGAAGCCTTCAGAGAACAGCTTGAAGTGGTGAATCAGCTCTTCCATGTTGGACTTCATGCTTTCGCGACTGGGCGGGGCAATTTTGTGGTTTTCGGTAATGACCGGGCCCGGGTTGTTACGCAACCAGTGCACGCACTGGGCAATAATGCGGTTACTTTCACGCATTTCAGCCACACGCACCAGATAACGGTCGTAACAGTCGCCATTGACACCAACCGGGATATCAAAATCAAGGCGGTCATAAACTTCGTAGGGTTGTTTTTTACGCAAGTCCCACTCAACACCCGAACCACGCAGCATGGGGCCGGTAAAGCCAAGCGCCTTGGCACGGTCAGGCTCCACCACACCGATACCCACCAGACGCTGTTTCCAGATACGGTTATCGGTAAGCAGTGTTTCGTACTCATCAACACAGCCCGGGAAACGCTTGGTGAAAGCTTCGATGAAGTCCAGCAGCGAACCCTCACGGTCTTCATTCATGCGGTCAATTTCGCGCTTGCTGCGGTATTTGGTATCCATGTTGTTTTTGGGCATGGTGTCTGGCAAGTCACGATACACACCACCGGGACGGTAGTAAGCCGCATGCATGCGTGCACCGGAGACGGCTTCATAGCAGTCCATCAGGTCTTCACGCTCGCGGAAAGCGTAGAGCATGACGGCCATGGCGCCCACGTCAAGCGCATGGGTACCCACACTCATGAGGTGATTCAGGATACGGGTGATTTCATCGAACATGACGCGGATATACTGCGCCCGCAGGGGTACTTCAAGACCCAGCAGCTTTTCGATGGCCATGACATAAGCGTGCTCGTTGCACATCATGGAGACGTAATCAAGGCGGTCCATGTATGGCAGGGCCTGCAAATAGGTCTTGTGCTCGGCCAGTTTTTCGGTGGCGCGGTGCAGCAGGCCAATATGCGGGTCTGCCCGCTGGATGACTTCGCCGTTCAGTTCAAGAATCAGGCGGAGCACACCGTGGGCAGCCGGGTGCTGGGGACCGAAGTTAAGGGTATAGTTTTTAATTTCTGACATGTTTAACGTCCTACTCCGTAACCTTCTTCACGAATGACCCTTGGCGTTATTTCACGGGGCTCTATGGTAACAGGCTGGTAAATGACGCGCTTGGCCTGTTCGTCGTAGCGCATTTCAACATGACCTGACAGGGGAAAGTCTTTACGGAACGGGTGACCAATGAAGCCGTAGTCGGTAAGAATACGGCGCAGATCGGGGTGGCCATCAAAGACAATACCAAAGAGGTCGAAGGCTTCACGCTCGAACCAGCCCAGGCTGGGCCAGACGTTTACCAAAGAGGCCAGCATGGGGAATTCGTTGTTGGGCACCCAGGCACGAATGCGCAGGCGCCAGTTATTGCTTAAGGACAGCAACTGGACGGCTACCGCAAAGCGCGCAGGGAATGCTTCAGCGGCGTTAACGGCCGGCGCACCCCAGGTTGAGTAGTCTACGCCGGCAAGGTCTATGGCGGTTTCAAAACCCAGCTCAGGCGTGTCGCGCAGACGCGTACAGGTTTCCTGCCATTTGTTGGCCGGGATTTCCAGGGTGAGCTCACCATAGGCTTCGATCAGGTTGAGCTGATCGCCCAGATGGGCAAGCACATTTTGTTTTAAAGTTTGTAAACGAGACATAGGATTTTCGTGAACCTTAGCTTGCCAACATCTTACGCTTCACGCGCAATGGTGTTGGTATGGCGGATTTTATTCTGCAACTGCAACATGCCGTAGATGAGGGCTTCTGCTGTTGGCGGACAGCCCGGAACGTAGATATCAACCGGCACGATGCGATCGCAGCCCCGAACGACTGAGTAGGAGTAGTGGTAGTAGCCACCACCGTTGGCACAGGAACCCATGGAAACGACCCAGCGGGGTTCGGCCATTTGGTCGTAAACTTTACGCAGCGGAGCGGCCATTTTGTTGCAAAGGGTACCGGCCACGATCATGACGTCGGATTGACGGGGACTGGGGCGGAAGATGATACCGAATTGGTCAAGGTCATATCGGGCGGCGCCGGCGTGCATCATTTCAACCGCGCAGCAGGCCAGACCGAAGGTGGCGGGCCACATGGAGCCGGTTTTGGCCCAGTTGATGACGGCATCGGCACTGGTAACCAGAAAGCCCTGTTTATTTAATACATTTTGATCAGACATAGTTTTTACACACCGCTTGGATTAATCCCAGTCAAGTGCACCCTTTTTCCATTCGTAAACAAAACCGGCAGCAAGGACTGCCAGGAACACAATGACGGTCCAGAAACCAACCAGACCAACATGCCCGTTGGCAATAGCCCATGGGAAAAGATAGGCGATTTCAAGATCGAACAGAATAAACAGGATGGCAACAAGATAGTAACGCACGTCAAATTTCATGCGCGCATCTTCGAAGGCCTCAAATCCGCACTCGTAGGGCGAGTTTTTTTCAGGGTCTGGCCGGTTGGGACCCAGAAAACGCCCCGCTAGCAACAGAAATGCACCCAAACCACCCGCAACGAGAATAAACAGTAATACTGGAAAATATTCAGCTAAATTCATGTTACGCAGCCACCTAAATTGAAAACTTGATTAAATTTCTTAAACCTTCTGATTGTATCATTTCATCGGCAGGTTGATACCCAATCACTTAGGGAAAACGACATATTTCATGTTTTTTTCTTATTATGAGGGATATTTGCAAATTTTCTTGACACGGCAAGTAATTTTATTTAACCGTGTGTTTTAGCCGCCAATTCCTATTACCCGCACTCCCCTATCACGGTTACGGTGGCCGGTGGCAATATCTATGTCTTCCTCAAGCTCAAAAAAAATTTGCTTGCCAGCGCCTATATCGTGCGAGCCGCGCAGGCCAATTTTGCTTTGGTCTTTCAGGCCACTGCCAATGCCGGTATTTTTGGATTGTATGGTGAAGGGGGTTGTTTGACTGGAGCCAGGTTGGGTGAAGTGGCCTTGGGTTTTGCTGGAACGGCTGTGGAAACCGCCATCAAGGGTGCCGTAGAATTGAAGATCAAGGGCGTGACTGGGGGTTGGTAGCAAGAGCGTGATGAATAACAAGGTGGTTAGGTGGCTGGCTGTTTTAGCGGTTGGCAGAATGAAAGCCATGATTTAGCTCCTGTTTTGCGCATGGGGTTGATGCTTTTTGTTTAGTAAAACATGGCTGGCTGGTTTATTCAAGCGGCAGTGTTCTGCAGGTATGTTCTATGTTAGAGCGGTGCGGCAAGCGCAGCCTCCTTTGCTCCGACGCCCCTGCGGGCCGAAGTCGCTGCCGGAGGCTGCACTTTCCACACCTTTTGCCAGCTCCAGGAGGTTATGCATACGCTTATTCCCGTAGTAAATGCCATCACTTGGCAGATGCAGCGACTTCGGCGCGTAGCGGCGTCGGAGCAAAGCTGCCAAGTGATGGCACGCTGCCAATTTAGAACCCAACACAACTAAAAATCAAGCGAACATAAAAAAACCACCTGCATAAACAGGTGGTTTTCAAGCTTTTCAATTACATGGCCAAGCCATGCGATTGATTAGAAGCGATGCTGCAGACCCAGAACAACTTCTGTAGACTTCAGTTTAGCCTGGCCATTGAAAGCTGTTTCATTAACTTTCAGTTTAGACTGACCATAAGAAGCAACTGCGTAAACGCTGGTGCGTTTGGACAGGCTGTGCAGGTAACCCAAGTTGAAGATGTGGCTGGTGATTTTGCCATCAAACTCTTCTTTGTTTTTGATGTTGTTGCCAGTGTAAGAGAACAGCACTTTACCTGCTTCGCTTACAGGAGCTGTCAAGCCCAGCAACCATGATTTTTGACGATAGCCATCACCAACCAAGTCACCACCAAAACTTGCGAATTGAGGATCTGCAGGCAGAGCAATAGCGCCAGCCAAACCAATTCCACCGATCGCGCCATCATTTTGCTGACCATACATCAAGTGCAGCTTAACAATGTCGAAATCGTAGGCAAAGCCTAAGTTCCATACTTTAACTTTAGTATCTACGTTAGCAAGTGGTGTGCGTGAATCTGTTTCTTTGTTACGCAGGTAGTCGAAAGAAGCTCCTACTTGGATAGGGCCGTTATTGTAACCAAGACCAAAAGTGAAACCGTTAGATTTATCTTCTGTTTCATAGTCAGTACCAAAAACGTCATTGCGGTATGTGTCTTTATTGTTGGTACCTGTCCAGCCCAAGCCAAGTTGGAAACCAGAGAAGCTAGGAGTTATATACTTAACAACATTATCGTAACGGGCAGAAACACTACCACCAAAGGCCGAACCAACAGCAGCCTGACCCCAGCCTGTACCGAACGGATCGATAGGAGCAACGAAGTCATCAGCAACGTTGTACTGGCGACCCAAAGTCAATGTACCCCAGCTTTCGCCTGTCAAACCAACAAAAGCTTTACGACCGAACAAACGACCGTCTTGTGCTGAGTTACCGTTACCCAGATCGAAACCGCTTTCCAGTTGGAAAATGGCGCTGGTACCGTTACCCAGATCTTCAGAACCTTTCAGGCCCCAGCGGTTACCGTTTTTAACGCCATTTTTGAATTCGAAACCGCGAGTTTTGAATGAGCCGCTACCGAAATCACCACTCCATGTGGTTTTTTGAGTGTTGTAACCAACACCACCGTCAACCAGGCCGTACAGTGTTACTGATGATTCTGCGTGAGCTACGCTAGCAAAGCCAGCAACTAGAGCTGCAGTTAGCAAAGTCTTTTTCATTTGTTAAATCTCCGTAGATTTTGAGTGATCAGAGCAGCGATCAAGACATTATGTTCTACCGCTCTATAAAACTCCGCGAAGGGAAGTTGTAGTTATTGCACCAAATTTTTGACTTTCTGGCTACCAACTTCTTCATAAAAACCCTTTTTTGTGGTTTTTATGTTGGTACCGAGCAACAAAACCGATGCAACAGACCGATTATCAAGCAAGCCATTTTCCCTTCGAAATTGTTAAGCTCACCCAACCAAACACTTTAAGACATACGTCTAATAACCGCATGAATCTTTACTGTACTGCCGATTGGGCAGCACTGCAATTGTTAATGCACGATATGTTGTTTACTGAGCAGCCACATCAAGCAGCCCGCATTATTCGTGTTGTTTTAATATAACACATCTGTTGTTTTAATACAAAATCGCCCGGCAATGCGGGCGGCGAATGCAACAGGCAGGCTTGTAAACGGCTGAATACCGTGGCGGATTCGGCCCTACGGGTTTGCGGCCCCGTCCATGGCGCACCTGAAGCCCAATGTGTCCAGCGTGAATGGCGCTTTCAGGCTGGACCTGAAACCATAGCGCATGAAGGCGGCGTAGTCGCTGGGGTCTGCCACCCCTTCGGCGCCTGCACCACAGAACGCCCCCAGGTCAAGGGTAACGGTACGGCCATCCACCTCTACATTTTCAACGTTTGAGGTTTGCAGTTTGCTGGATACGGTAGCGTTGAAGTCCTGGGTCCATTCCCAGATAAGGCCATGCATGTCATAAATGCCCCAGTAATTGGGTTTGTCCTGTTTAATGGCGGGCAAGTGGGCGGTGGCGGGTTTGGCGTACCAGTTCAGGATTTTCTGGGTAAAGTCTTTGTCTTTGGTGGCATCCACCTTGGTTTCAGAGGCGCGCGCGGCGTATTCCCATTCGGCAATGGTGGGCAGGCGCTTGCCCTGGGCCTTGCAGTAGGCCTGGGCTGCAAACCAGGAAACATTGCTAACCGGGCTTTGGGCATCAATGGTTTTAGGCATCCACTGGTCATTTTCCTTTAACCAATGCTTTAAATAACCTTCTTCAGCAAACATTTTCTGGATTTTATCGGGTGACCACTGCGGGTGCTGCCTGATGAATTCGGCAAATTCCAGGTTGGTCACGGGTGTCGTATCTATTCTGAATGCCTTGACCCATTCCAAAGGGCTGGCCTGGCTGGAATATAAAGGCCGATATTCACCCTGCGGCAAACTGGCCATCTCAACTGCCTGCGCCTGCATGCTTATGGCAGACAGGATAGCCGCCATACCGGCCAGAACGGGCTTGCCTGCACGGCGTCCGGGGCCGCTTCGGGCATTTGCATTTTGGAAAGTCTGCTGGCAATGGGTTGTTGTCATGGCTTGCTCTTTATATATATAAACACAAAACACTGCCTTCCGTGCACGGGCACCGAAGGCAGTGGGCGTTACACGCATTATGTCAATGCTTAGTGCGCGCCGGGTACTGCCTGTGCAGGTGCTGCCTTGCGTTGCTCTGCCACGTCTTCGGGTGAAAGTTCACCGCCTTTGTTACCCCAGCTGTTCAAGACATAGGTAACCACGTTGGCCACGTCATTATCGCTCAGCAACATGGCGGGCATTACACTGTTCCACTTGGTGCCGTTAACGGTAATTTCACCGGACAAACCGTGAACAATAACGTTGGCAGCCCGTTTGTGGTCGGCATTCAGGTAGTCGGATGCCGCCAGCGGAGGGAAGGCACCGGAAATACCCACACCACCGGCCTGGTGACATGCCTGGCAGTTGGCCTCATAAACACGCTGGCCAAACTTGATTTTTTCTTCCAGGTTCCGGGCAACAGCCGGAGTGGGTGCCGCACCGGTATCAACCGACTGAATGGCAGAACCTTCGGGCAGGTACACCGCGTCCATCTGTTTGCCGGAATAGATTTCCTTGTTTTCAGCACCGGTTACTTTGATATTACCCAAAGCACCTTTGTTGAAGGCACGGAAGATGGAGTGATCAACCATGACCAGATCACCGGGCACGTCTACCTTGAACTCTACCATGGTGGCACCACCGGCTGGAACAAGGGTTGTCTGGATGTGGTTATTGACCAGCTTTCCACCCTCAACATAGACCTTGTCGAAAATCTCGCCAATCACGTGGAAGGAAGACACCAGGTTGGGACCACCGTTACCCACAAACAGGCGAACGTTTTCACCCACTTCCGCTTTCAGGGCGTTTTCACCGGCCAGTGCACCCACAGAGCCGTTAAAGACCACATAATCGGCATGCTCTTCAATGGCTTTTTTCATGTCGAAGGGTTGCAGGCCAGGCTCACCATAAGCACCCTTGGTGTAGAAATCGCCTTGCATGACGTAGTATTCGCGATCCACTTTAGGCAAGCCTTCTTTGGGCTCAACAAGAATCAGGCCATACATGCCGTTGGCAATGTGCATGCCCACGGGCGAAGTGGCACAGTGGTACACATACAGGCCGGGGTTCAGGGTTTTGAAACTGAATACAGAAGTATGCCCGGGTGCTGTCAATGATGAAGCGGCACCGCCACCGGGACCGGTTACCGCGTGCAAGTCGATATTGTGCGGCATTTTGGAACTGGGATGGTTGGACAAATGGAATTCAACCGTATCACCTTCACGTACGCGCAGGAATGTTCCCGGTACGGTGCTGTCAAATGTCCAGTACATGTAATCTACACCATCGGCCATTTTCATGACTTTTTCAACGGTTTCCATTTCAACTACCACACGCGCCGGGTGCTTGCGGGTAATTGGAGGCGGCACCATTGGAGGGGCAACACGCACGGCCTGTTCAATGGGCAATTTTTTAATGGCATCCGAGGCGGGTTGCTCTAGGGCAACTTTAACAACATTGGCCTCTTTGGCCATCACGGCACTGGACACCAGGCCCATGCTTAAGGCCATAGAGACCGCGGCAACCAATTTATTCACTTTCATTGACTTCTCCTGGATAAAAAATAAAATTTCCGGGTATTGCCCTGGTGAATAATTTCCCGTTATTCATGTTCGGGCATCCGTTAATGGAAATTCTACGGGTTAAACCTGATCAACTTCTGATTTAAATCAAACAACCACCCTGAAAGATATATTTCATATATATCTTTTAAAAACTTCTTGATCTGTGTTGATTTTGAAAATGCTTTACTGATTAATGCTGTGTTGTTTTAGATACAAAATTTTCAAATTCAATAAAAAAACTTACGCAAAATCCGGGTTTAACCCTGTCTCTGATATTACTAAAATTTGTAAAAATTGAAAAAACCGCCTAATGCCTTGATTAAAAAGATAAATTATTGAATAACAAGAAATTCAGCTGTTTTTAAGATGTGTAAACAAGATGATATAGATTGTAGGCAGAAAAAGTCATGTTTTACCTATGAAAAACCCACAAACCACAAACTGAAACATAATGACCGAAAAAATCAAAAAACGATACATTAAAAAGGCCAGGTTTTCACCTGGCCCTTAACGGCAAACGCGGGGCTTGACTGCCTGACACCCTGCCTGCCTGTTACCAGGCCAGCACTTACTGGTGTCTTCACCCTCTTTACAGGCCTTGTCGGGCGTACCCTCGCCATTGTCACGCTCAATAATAAGGGCAGTGGTGGCATCAATCATGTTGAAGTCGCCAATTGCGCCAGATCAAAATCGGAACCGGTCAGGTAACGCTCTTTGGTATCTTCATGAACGATACGGAAAGGCACTTTCTTGTCGGGATCACTCAGTTGGATTTACCCATGATACTGCCCGGCTCTTCTACACGCGCACGGGAAGGATAGCCAAGCTTTATGACTGGTATATTAAAGAAAACTGTTGGAACTGGTATTTTATGCTGCGTATTTGCGGGGCAAACAGCGGTTTGCATGGGTGGCTGACGTGAAAACGGGCATTATGGCTGAAAAGGCAGGCATGTACAAAGCAGGCCTGATTCGGCATAATGCAAATTCTGATTACGTGTTTTTTGAGTATTTTTTTGAGTATTTAATGGTGCCTCCGGCGAGAATCGAACTCACAACCCCCCGCTTAGAAGGCGGGTGCTCTATCCAGTTGAGCTACGGAGACAACACAAGCCCGCTATTCTAACCCGAGTAAATAATATTTGCATTAATTTAGCTACAATAACCCATAAATTTATCACTGACAATTCCAGCCAAGAGGGTCTGATATGGCAATTTTATTTGATGTTCACCCACAAAACCCGCAAATCCGCCTGCTGAAACAGGCGGCGCAAATGATTAACGACGGAGGCCTGATCGCGGTTCCCACCGATTCCAGCTATGCCATCCTGGCCCGTCTTGACGACAAGGATGCCGCCGCACATTTGCGCCGCATTCGCGGCCTTGACGAGCGCCATCACCTTACCCTGCTCTGCCGTGACCTGGCCGAAATCGGGCATTTTGCAAAGGTCGACAACCAACAATACCGCCTGTTGAAAGCAGCCACCCCGGGCCCCTGGACTTTTATCCTGGAAGCCACCAAAGACGTGCCACGCCGGGTATCCCACCCCTCACGCAAAACCATTGGCATTCGCGTCCCTGATCACCCCATTACCCTGGCCCTGATCGAGGCGGTTGGCTCTCCGCTGCTTTCCACCACTTTTATTCCCAAGGACGAGACCGAGCCACTGAATGACCCGGAAGAAATCATGGCCCATTACGGCCACGAGCTGGCGGGCGTGATTGACAGCGGCAGCTGCCCCGGCACCCCCACCACCGTGATCGACCTGTCTTCGGGCATTCCTGAAGTGGTACGCACAGGCGCCGGAAACCCTGCCAGCCTTGGCCTGTAAACACAAACATGCCGGCAAAAACCCCGGCAAACTCTTTGTTTATGCTTTTTTTCAACAATTTTCCCAACCATATCGTTTATTTCTATTAAACTATTCGCCAAAAAGCGTTATGCTTAGCGGTTTATATTTATCCCTGTTCAGGACTTTTTAATTATGGCAGTCGACAGTTCTTCATATCCTATTTTTACAGGCAGTATTCCTGCATTAGTTACCCCCATGTTGCCCAATGGCAAGATTGACTATGAAGCCTACAAGAAGCTGATCGACTGGCATGTGCAGGAAGGTTCCGACGGGCTGGTGGTGGTGGGCACCTCGGGCGAATCGCCCACAGTGGACTTTGATGAACATACCGAACTTATCCGCGTTGCCGTCGAGCACGCCGCCGGCCGTATCCCGATTATTGCCGGTGTAGGTGCCAACGCAACCGATGAAGCCATTTACCTGACCAAACAGGCCAAAAAAGTAGGTGCACAGGCCGGCCTTTCGGTGGTGCCCTACTACAACAAACCTTCCCAGGAAGGGCTGTTCCTGCACTTTAGCGCCATTGCACAAGAAGGCGAACTGCCTATCATTCTGTACAACGTACCCGGGCGCACCGTTGCCGACCTCAGCAACGACACTATTCTGCGTTTGGCCAATGTACAAAACATTATCGGCATCAAAGACGCCACCGGCGACATTGGGCGTGGCGCACTGCTGCTGGCCAACAAACCCGACCACTTCCAGGTTTTCAGTGGTGATGACCCAACCGCTGCCGCCCTTATCCTGCTGGGCGCCAATGGCAATATCTCGGTCACCGCCAACGTGACGCCAAAACTCATGCACGAACTGTGTGTTGCCGCACGCCTGGGTGATGTACCCACAACACGGGCACTCAATGCCAAACTGGCTCAATTGAATAAAGTGCTATTCATTGAAGCCAACCCCATTCCCGTTAAATGGGCGGTTGCCCAGCTTGGTTTGTCACAACTGGGCTATCGTCTCCCCCTGTGCGGACTCAGTGAACAAAACAAGATTCCGGTTACCCAAGCCCTTCAAAGCCTGGGCCTTATTTAAATATCAAGGATCAAGATTTATGCGCATCAATGCACGCCATCTTACAGCATCGGGTTTAATTGCAGCCGCAACCCTGCTTGCCGGATGCAACGCCGTTTCTGAAATCATGGGAGATGGAGAACAGGTTGATTACAAAAGCACCGTTCGCGGAGACCCGTTAAGCATTCCACCCGATCTGTCCAGTGCCGATATCAAGCCACAGTACACGGCACCCGGTGGTGTCGCTTCGGCCAGCGTCTATAACAAGTCTGTGGCTGCCGCCAATGCAGCCAATGCCAAAGGCGCAACCGTGCTGCCAACCATTGATGGCATGGAAGTACGCCGCAGCGGAGACCTCCGTTGGCTGGAAATCAACCAGGATCCCAATATTGTCTATCCAAAACTGGTGGCTTTCTGGTCTGACGAAGGCTTCACCATTAACCGCGACAACCCCAAGGCAGGCATTATTGAAACCGACTGGGCTGAAAACCGCGCCAAGATTCCCGGCAACTTTCTGCGTCGCGCGCTGGGTTCCATTGTAGACATGGTATCGGACAGCGGCGAGCGTGAACGTTTTCATACCCGTCTTGAACGCGTTAATGGCAAAACAGAGGTGTACATTAGCCACGAGCGCATGGTGGAAACCCAAATGGATCGTGATGGCACCGAATTCAAATGGTTGCCTGCCAACGAAGACCCTGGCCTGAATGCCGCCATGCTGTCTCGCTTGATGGTTTATCTGGGGGCTGACAAAGCCAGGGCCGAACAGCAAATCAGGCAATCCGCTGTGGCTGCGCCCGTTGCCAACAAACCCAAAATCGCCAATTTTGTTGAAGGCACAACCGCCCTGTCGGTAAATGAATCACAAGACCTGGCATGGCGTCGGGTAGGCAATGCGCTGTCCGCCTCGGGCTTCAAAATTGAAAACTCAAACGCCACAAACGGTACTTACGTGATCCGCTACCTGGATACCGATACCGGAGAAAAGCGCCAGGAAGCCAATTTCATTACCCGTTTATGGGGTGATAAAGGCAATCTGACCCCGTTACCTTACACCATTGAAGTCAACGCTCAGGGTGCCCAGTCGTTGGTAACCGTACGCGACCAAAACGGCAATGCCGACAACAGCACGACGGCACGCCGCATCCTGACGGTTATTGCCCAAAAAATGAATTAATTCGTTTTTAATCAGTTTTGCATTCCTTCCCCTTGCCTGCCAAGGGGAATTTTTTGCCCAACACCAAAGGAAAATCATGCCATTTATTCACGCACAAATTCTTGCCGGTCACAGCACGGAACAAAAACAGGCGCTCTTGAAAAACGCCAACAAGGCGGTACAGGAAAGCATTGGCGCCCCCGAGGCCAGCATCCGCATTACCCTTCAGGAGTTCCAACCCCATGAGGTCATGGTTGCCGGCCAGGAAGGCAAGGCTTTTGCCACTATTCAGGTACACCTGATTGAAGGCCGTACCGAAGCATTGAAAGCCGCCCTGATTGCCGCCTTAAGCCAGGCTGCCAGTGAAAGCCTGGGCATTTCGCAAGAAGAAATACGGGTAATGGCCATTGATGTACCCAAAGAAAACATGGGCGTGGCCGGTGGCATTAGCGCCAAGGCGGCAGGCCGGTAATATTTGCTCCCACGCAGGAGCATGGGAGCAAGTAGCAGTTTACTCGTTCCCACGCTCCCGCGTGGTAACGCCTGTATCCTGCTCACCCTCTTCACGCTTTTCGGTATTCAGCCGGTACAGGCTCACGCTCATGGCCAATAAGAATGAAATGAAAATGGCCAGCATACCGGCAATCAGGAAATTATCCAGCACAAACCAAAGCGGCAGCCACAACAACAACGCTACACCCATGGGGGCACTGCCCATGGCAAACAACAGCTTTCCCAGCCTGCTTTTGAGTTTTCCCAGCCTGCTTTTGAACTTGACTAATGACATGCATACACCAAAAAATGTTTAAAGGCCTGTGCCGTTTCGCATAAGGGCACCGACTTATTCCAGAACATACCCACCTCCATCACAGGCACTCCATCTTCAATAGGCACGGCATTGATTTTTTTTCCCTCAAGGGACCAGGGCCTGTACACCATTTCCGACAGGATAGTGACCCCCAGACCCTGCGCCACAAAGCCGCGCACGGCCTCCATGGAACGGGTTTTCAGCACCACATTGGGCTCAAGCCGGTGCTTGCGCCAGAACCCCAGGCCAGACTCTTCGGCATTATCCACCAAAATCAGGATATAAGGGTACGGGGCAATTTCCTGTAGTGTAACCGAAGCACGCATGCCCAGCGGGTGCGATGGGGAGACCCACAGTTTACGGGCCGAACGCAACAGGACCTGATGCTCAAAACGGCCAATATCCTTAAGGTTGGAGGTTAAACCCACTGCCATGTCTATTTCTCCGCTCAACACCGCCTGCTCCATCTGTGCCAATTCCATATCCACCAAATCAAACTGTATGCCTGGATTGGCTTTTTTAAATCGAAGCACCAGTTCAGGCAAAAAATAGCCCAGCACGGTGTAGGAAGCGGCCACCCGCAACACACCCGAAACACCGTTATTTTGCCGAGCGGGCCGATGCAGGGCTTCATCAAAGGCATCCAGCACAAACCGCACATGACGGTAAAAATCGTGTCCTGCGGCCGTTAAGGCAACCCCATGCTGCAAACGGTCAAACAGCGTTACTTTAAGGTGGGCTTCCAGGCTTAGCACCGCACTGGTAATGGCCGATTGTGAGACGTGCTCTTCGGCCGCCGCCATGGAAAACCGCCCCGTACGGGCGGCGGCCGCAAAATACCGGAACTGCCTGATTGTGACCTGCTTGGACATTTGTTTTCCAGATACCTGTTAATGATTTTTTTAATTTTACGATACCCGGTAAAAAAGATAAACTTTGCATCAAGCATCAGTGTAATTCGCTTTTTACCTCCACAAGGGGTATTGTATTAATAATCATACAATGCGTGTTTGGCTGATCATTATAGAAATAATTCACAGACAAAGATTCTGGAGACAAACAATGAATGCCCCCATATCCAAAGCGGCGCAAGCGGCACTTGATTCCATTACCCTGGATGACAAATATACCCTTGAAAAGGGCCGGGTTTACATGAGCGGAACCCAGGCGCTGGTCAGACTGCCCATGCTTCAAAAAAGCAGGGACATGAAAGCCGGACTTGATACCGGTGGTTTTATCTCGGGCTACCGGGGTTCTCCGCTGGGCAATGTGGATTTATCCCTGTGGAAAGCGCAAAAGCACCTGGATAAAAACGATATTGTGTTCCAGCCTGGTGTTAATGAAGAGCTGGCGGCCACGTCTATCTGGGGATCCCAACAGCTGAATCTGTTCCCGGACGCAAAAAAACAGGGCATCTTTGCCATGTGGTATGGCAAGGGGCCAGGGCTGGACCGCTCCATGGATGTTTTCAAGCATGCCAACAATGCGGGCACGTCGCAATACGGCGGGGTCTTGCTCATTGCCGGCGATGACCACGCTGCCAAGTCTTCGACCGTTGCCTACCAGTCAGAACACGATTTGCAGGCGGCTGGCATACCTGTCCTGTACCCGTCCAATGTGCAGGAATACCTTGATTTTGGTCTTCACGGCTGGGCCATGAGCCGTTATTCGGGCCTGTGGGTCAGCCTGAAATGCGTCACCGATGTGATTGAATCCAGTTCCTCGGTAGACATAGACCCGGACCGCATCCAGACCATTATCCCGAGTGATTTTGAAGTACCGCCCGGGGGCCTGAACATACGCTGGCCCGACACGCCCCTGGAGCAGGAAGCACGCCTGAACAATTACAAGTGGTATGCCGCCCTGGCCTATGTACGGGCCAACAAGCTGGACAAAATAGTGATTGATTCGCCCAATGCCCGCTTTGGCATCATGACGGCGGGCAAAGCCTACCTGGACGTGCGCCAGGCCCTGTTTGATCTGGGTCTGGATGAACAAACCTGTACCCAGATTGGCATTCGCCTGTACAAGGTAGGCTGCGTGTGGCCCCTTGAGGCACAAGGTGCACGACATTTTGCCCAGGGGCTTGAGGAAATCCTGGTGGTGGAAGAAAAACGCCAGATCATGGAATACGCCCTGAAAGAAGAGCTGTATAACTGGCGCGATGACGTGCGCCCCGATGTATACGGCAAGTTTGATGCGCGCGATGACGGTGGCGGAGAATGGTCGGTGCCGCGTGGCAAATGGCTGCTCCCCCCCAACCATGAGCTGTCTCCTTCGATTATTGCCAAGGCGATTGCCAAACGCCTTGAAAAACACCCTTTGCCTGAAGACGTCCATGCCCGCATCAAGGCCCGTATTGCCGTGATCGAAGCCAAGGAAAAAGAAAACCAGCGCCTGTCGGTGGTGGTGGAACGCAAGCCCTGGTTCTGCTCGGGCTGCCCGCACAACACCTCTACCCGGGTGCCCGAGGGTTCACGTGCAGTGGCCGGCATTGGCTGCCATTACATGACCATCTGGATGGACCGGAAAACCGATACTTTTTCGCAAATGGGAGGTGAAGGCGTGGCCTGGATCGGGCAAAAAGCCTTTACCGACACCAAACACATTTTTGCCAACCTGGGTGACGGCACGTATTTTCACTCGGGAATTCTGGCCATTCGCGCCGCTATTGCCGCCAAGGCCAACATTACATATAAAATCCTGTATAACGATGCGGTGGCCATGACCGGCGGCCAGCCCATAGACGGCACCTTGACCGTGCCACAAATAAACGACCAGCTGGTGGCTGAAGGCATTACGCGGGTAGTGATCGTAACTGATGAGCCTGAAAAATACAAAGGCGCAGTCATGCAAAAAAACCCCGGCGTTTACCACCGGGACCAATTGGACGAAGTGCAAATTGAACTGCGTGACACCATTGGCACCACGGCGCTGATTTATGACCAGACCTGCGCGACCGAAAAACGCCGCCGCCGCAAACGCAATACCTATCCCGACCCGGCCCGCCGCGTTTTCATTAATGAAGCGGTGTGCGAAGGCTGCGGCGATTGCAGCGTGCAATCCAACTGCCTGTCGGTTGAACCGCACGACACCCCCATGGGTACCAAGCGACGCATCAACCAGTCCAGCTGCAACAAGGATTTTTCCTGCCTCAAGGGCTTCTGCCCCAGCTTTGTGACAGCCGAAGGTGCCCAGGTACGCAAACCGGCCATCAAGCTGGATACGGTAGAAAAAAAAGAAGGCAACATTCCCCTGCCTGCCAAAATTCAACTTGAACGCCCCTGTAATATCCTGGTTCCTGGCGTGGGTGGCACCGGCGTGGTCACCATTGGAGCACTGCTGGGCATGGCGGCCCATATTGAAGGAAAAGGGGTAAATGTGCTGGACGTAACCGGCCTGGCGCAAAAAGGCGGTGCCGTGGTCAGCCATATCCAGATTGGCAACCAGCCTTCCGACCTGCACGCCACCCGCATTGGCATGGGCGAAGCAGATCTGATTATTGCCTGCGATGCCATCGTGGCCGCTTCCAGGGAAATCACTTCCAAAACCCGTAACGGCGTGACTTTTGCCGCCATCAACACTGCCAAATCCCCCACGGCCGAAATGTTCAAGGACCCGAAATGGCGTTACCCCAGCGCGGCCACCACCCACGAGCTGACCGACATCCTGGGTCCCGATCATTGTGAGTTCCTGGACGCTAACGGATACGCCGTCATGCTGCTGGGTGATGCCATTTTTGCCAACCCCTTGCTAATGGGCTATGCCTGGCAAAAAGGCAAAATTCCGCTTCAGCTGGAAAACATCCTGCGGGCCATCGAACTGAATGGCGTTGCCGTGCAAAAAAACCTGGATGCCTTCGAATGGGGCCGCTACCTGGCCCATCATGGCGCCGCTTCACTGCCACTTAACGGGCAGCAAAGCCAGGAAGCCGGTGTATTGGTGAACATGCCCGAAAGCCTGGATAAACTGATTGCACGCCTTGAAACCCACCTGACCCGTTACCAGGACAAAAAATATGCCTGCCGTTTTACTGAAGCGGTGGATCATATTCGCAAGCTGGAAAAAGGCCTTGGCCTGAACTCGCAGCAGCTGACCGAAGCCGTTGCCCGCAACCTGGCCAAACTCATGAGCTACAAAGATGAGTATGAAGTGGCCCGGCTGTATGCCGACCCCGCTTTCCTGAACCAGTTGCGCCATGAATTTGAGGGTGAACCCGGGAAGGACTACCAGCTGAACTTTCACCTGGCGCCGCCTTCATTCAGCAAAAAAGACAGTCATGGCCACCTGGTCAAGAAAAAATACGGGTCCTGGATGATGAAAGCGTTTGGCATGCTGCAGCACTTCAAGGGTTTGCGTGGCACCCGACTTGACCCGTTTGGCAACACCGAAGAGCGCAAAATGGAAAGGCGGTTAATTGAAGACTACCTGGACATGCTGCGCGGCTTTAGTGCCAGCCTGAACGAAAACAACCTGGACATTGCCATTGCACTGGCCCGCCTGCCTGATGACATTCGTGGCTATGGGCATATTAAAGAAGACAATATCCGCAAGGCGGCAGCTAAAAAAGAGCGCTTGCTGAAAGACTTTGCGGCGGCATCGCTCAGCAACGTGGCCTAAGCGAAACCGGCTTTACCGGAAAACGTTTTCATTTGCGGTAAAGCCCCTATAATGCATTGATATGCCTGGTGCTGGCCAAAGTCCAAGCCGCCCCAACCAGACAAGCCTGCCTGACCATGACAGGCAGGCTTGTCCAGTTTAACCAAAAGGAGAATCATGAAAACAAAACCTGTACTTGAACACGCTGACGTAAAAAAAATGCTGGCAGCCGCCGTTGCCCATGCCCACAAAAACAACTGGCCGGTTACTATCGCCATCGTTGATGATGGCGGGCATTTGCTGGGGCTTGAGCGCCTGGATGGCGCAGCCCCCATTTCAGCGCATATTGCACCTGCCAAGGCAAAAACGGCAGCACTGGGTTGCCGTGAATCCAAAGGCTATGAAGAAGTCATCAATCATGGACGTTATGCGTTTTTATCGGTTCCCATGCTAGAGGGCATGCTTGAGGGTGGCGTTCCGATTGTTATTAACGGAGCGTTTGTAGGTGCCGTGGGTGTTTCAGGCGTAAAAGCCAGTGAAGATGCGGAAATTGCCAGGGCTGGCATCAATGCCCTGACATAACCCTGACTTCCCTGGCGTCACTGCCGTTGCACAAGGGCCTTATTTTTATGCTTGGTAAGGCTCTTTTTTGCGCTAAAACAACCCACGGAAAAAAAATGTTTTTTTTCATTATCGCAGTGCACAATTATTTACCATGTCCTGCCATTTTTTTTTATAATAAAAAAACAAAATTTAATTATTCATAAAAACCTACATAACACCGCAACCATGTCTTATATTGAACAAACTTTAACAAAACTGCAAAAATCCAGCCCAGGCCAGCCTGAGTTTTATCAGGCCGTCCAAGAGGTGCTGGAATCCCTTGAACCCCTGTTTGCGAAAGAAAAAAAATATCTTGAGCACAACATTATTGAACGCATCATCGAGCCCGAGCGTCAAATCATGTTCCGGGTCGCCTGGATTGACGACCAGGGCAAGGTTCAGGTCAACAAGGGTTATCGCATAGAATTCAATTCTGCCATTGGTCCTTACAAAGGCGGTTTGCGGTTTCACCCCAGCGTTTCCAGCGGCATCATCAAATTCCTGGGTTTCGAACAAATCTTCAAGAACTCCTTAACCGGTCTGGCGATTGGTGGCGGCAAGGGTGGCAGCGATTTTGACCCGAAAGGCAAGTCCAATAACGAAATAATGCGGTTCTGCCAGTCGTTCATTAACGAGCTGTATCGTCACATTGGCCCCACCACCGACGTTCCTGCCGGTGATATTGGCGTTGGCGGCCGTGAAATTGGTTATATGTTTGGCCAGTACAAACGGCTTACGGGTCGCTATGAAGGTGTTTTCACCGGTAAAAAAATTCCCTGGGGCGGCTCACTGGCCCGCACCGAGGCAACCGGCTATGGCACGGTCTACTTTGCCCAAAACATGCTGACCACCAACGGTCAGGCCCTTGAAGGCAAAACCTGCGTGGTATCGGGTGCCGGTAACGTTGCCATCTACACCATCGAAAAACTGTATCAGAACTGCGCCCTGCCCGTTACCTGCAGCGATTCACGCGGCTTTATTTACCACAAGTCAGGCATAAATCTTGAAACGCTTAAACAGCTTAAAGAAGTTGAAAGCGCCTGCCTGTCGAAATATGCAGAAATCCACACTGATGCGGTTTACACCCCGGTTTCCAGCTATCCTGCTGGCCGTAATGCGGTCTGGTCGGTTCCCTGCGACCTGGCTTTCCCTTGCGCCACCCAAAACGAGTTAAACCAGGCAGATGCCCATGAGTTGCTTAAAAACGGTTGCATCCTGGTGGCTGAAGGCGCCAATATGCCCTCTACCCCCGAGGCCGTAGAGGCATTCCTGAATGCAAAAATCATGTATGCGCCCGGCAAGGCAGCCAACGCCGGCGGTGTGGCCACCAGCCAGCTTGAAATGGCCCAAAATGCCAGCATGATCCAATGGAGCTTTGAAGAGGTGGATGTTCGCCTGAAAACCATCATGAAAAACATCTACCTGACCGCCTCTGAAACCGCCAATGAATTTGGCCAGCCCCACAACCTGGTGCTGGGTGCCAACATTGCCGGTTTCCGCAAAGTGGCAGATGCCATGATTGACCAAGGCGTTGTTTAAGAGCTGCACTGCCACAGTTCCCACGCAGGAGCATGGGAACCAGCAATACTCTGAACCACTCGTTCCCACGCTCCCGCGTGGTAACGAGTACCACAGAACCTGGCTGTCATTTAGCCTTGGATAAAAAAAACGCTATCTTTCGGGATAGCGTTTTTTTATTGACTACTGCCTGGATGTTCCCACGCGGGAGTGAACTGACCCCCAAAAGTTGGACACCCATTCAACTTTTAGGGGTTTTTCAATGGAAAAATATGATGTGCAATTCAAAGTCAAATTAGTAAAGGAGTATCTGTTCGGCGATAGTGGCTATCGT
>NZ_BMYS01000022.1 GCF_014652395.1 Advenella faeciporci | reverse complement strand
AGGCGATAACGTCTCTATGGACGTTGAGCTGATTGCACCGATCGCGATGGAAGAAGGTCTGCGTTTTGCGATTCGTGAAGGCGGCCGTACTGTTGGCGCCGGTGTTGTTGCTAAAATCGCTGCGTAATGCATTATCTCGCGTGTGGTATTAAGTAATTAATGCTACAATGCTCAGTTGCCTTGTCCTGTGGGCAAGGCAATTTGTTCTTTATATTGTTCTTTGGGAAATACAATGAAAAACCAAAAAATCCGTATCCGTTTGAAAGCTTTCGACTACAAACTGATCGATCAATCTGCAGCTGAAATTGTTGATACAGCCAAGCGCACTGGCGCGGTTGTACGTGGCCCAGTTCCACTGCCAACACGTATCAAACGTTATGACGTACTGCGTTCTCCACACGTGAACAAAACTTCCCGTGACCAGTTCGAGATTCGCACTCATCAACGCTTGATGGATATTGTAGATCCAACAGACAAAACAGTTGATGCATTAATGCGACTGGACTTGCCTGCAGGTGTTGACGTAGAAATCGCATTGCAATAAAATACTCGCTTTCGTAGCGAACAAAGTTTACTAGATGGGTGCTTAGCTCAGTTGGTAGAGCGGCGCCCTTACAAGGCGTAGGTCACAGGTTCGACCCCTGTAGCACCCACCATCAGTAAGATATCAAAAAATACCGTGCCTGTGGCGCGGTATTTTTTTTGTCTCTTCTTTCAGCTTACAGTGCCTGAAATACACCTGTCGTTGACGGCGAAATGATTAACATGATGCCTGAAAACCGTTATATTATCGGATCCGGTGGCGAGTAATGCCTGTGATTAATTTATCGTGTTGAATGGGTGTTTTTATAACCATAAAAAATAAGCAAATAAAAACAAATATTGAATGGTCATATAAAATAGCACTCACAAGAACGTACATTATTGAGAAATGCGTTGATCCGCTTAGAGAATATTCATAAAACCTACACAACAAAAGATAAAACCCTTCATGCTTTGTCGGGCATCGATCTGCAAATTGAAAAGGGCAAGATTTTTGGTATTATCGGCCGCTCCGGGGCCGGTAAAAGCACGCTTATCCGAATGCTGAATTTACTTGAAAAACCGACGCAGGGCAGGGTGTTTATCAATGAGAGGGATATTACCGCCATTTCAGAAGCCGAACTAAGAAAAGTACGCCAGAAAATCGGCATGGTGTTTCAGCACTTTAATCTGCTGACTTCCCGAACCGTGCTGGATAATGTCTGCTTTCCCTTGCGACTTGCCGGCATGCCCAAAAAAGAACGGCATGACAGGGCTATTGAGTTGTTGAGCCTGGTGGGCTTGACTGACCATATACACAAATATCCCCGTCAATTGTCGGGTGGCCAACAGCAAAGGGTGGGCATCGCCAGGGCGCTGGCCAACAAGCCGGAACTGTTGCTATGCGATGAAGCAACCAGTGCCCTGGATCCTGAAACGACGCAGTCCATACTGGGATTGCTGGCCGATATCAATAAACGTCTGGGTATTACGATTGTCCTGATTACCCATGGTATGGATGTCATCCGTTCCATTTGTGATCAGGTGGCCATTATCGATGGCGGAAAAATTGCTGAAATGGGTGAGGTGCTGGATGTTTTTCTGCATCCGCAACATGAAACAACGACGGCCTTGCTCTCGGAAAGTGGGGTTGATGCCAACAGCTGGCGGGAGCTGGTGGGGGGTGTCCAGGGGCGCATTATCCGCCTTACCTACCGGGGTATCGCAACGGCCCAGCCCCTGTTAAGCCAGGTCAGCCGTGAGTTGAATGTAAACCTGAGCATTCTGCAGGGTGCGGTTGGCAAAATCAAGGATACGCCGTATGGCCAACTGGTGCTGGCGGTGGACAGTGAAGAAAAACAATACGCGCCTTTGGCAGCTTTTTTCAAAGGACAGGATGTTGAGTATGAGGTATTGAAACCATGAACTGGGATAGAGTCGATTGGCCATTGATTGGTGAAGCCACTATTGATACCCTGCTGATGACTGGATGGTCATTGTTATGGACGGTTGCGATTGGCCTGCCACTGGGTGTTTACCTTTATTTAAGCAGCGAACGCCAGTTGCTTGAAAACAAGGTGTTGTACCAGGTGTTGTCCCTGGTTGTGAATGTACTGCGCTCGGTGCCATTTTTAATCCTGCTGATTGTGCTGATACCGTTTACCCGTTTTATTATGGGTAGTGCCCTGGGGGTGAGTGGCGCGATTCCGCCATTGGTGGTTGGTGCAGCACCGTTTTTTGCCCGGCTGGTTGAAAATGTTTTGCGTGAAATAGATCCAGGCATTAATGAGGCCTGCAACGCTATGGGTGCCAATTCAAGGCAAACGGTCATGTGGGCCTTATTGCCCGAGGCGACAACCGGTATCATTAGCGCTATTGTGGTCACCGCGATTACGCTGATTGGTTATTCCGCCATGTCTGGTGTGATTGGTGGTGGTGGGCTGGGTGACGTGGCCATTCGTTTTGGGTACCAACGTTACCAGTCCGAGGTCATGATTGTAACGGTGGTTGTTTTGATAGTGATGGTTCAGCTGGTTCAGATGCTGGGCGATCGATTGGTAGTTAAATTTAACAGAAAATAGTATTGGAGTATCTTATGCAACTAAAAAAAATCCTGGCAGGTCTGGTATTGGCATCAAGTGTGGTGGGGCTTAATTCTGCTGCCAATGAAAAACTGAGTATTGCGGCAACCCCGGTTCCGCATGCCGAAATTCTGGAGCATATCAAACCGGCATTGGCCAAGGAAGGTATTGATCTTGAAATCAAGGTTTTTACCGATTACGTTCAGCCGAACCAGCAGGTTGCCGACAAACAGCTGGATGCCAATTTTTTTCAGCACAAACCCTATCTGGACACCTTCAATAAAGAGAAGGGTACCAATCTTGTATCCGTTGGCCTGGTTCACGTAGAGCCTTTCGGTGCCTACTCTAAAAAAATCAAGGCCACCAGCGATCTCAAAGACGGTGCCCTGGTTGCCATTCCCAACGATCCTTCCAATGGTGCACGTGCCTTGTTGCTGCTGCAGCAGCAGGATTTGATCAAACTGAAAGACCCCGCCAACTTGCTGGCCACTTCACGTGATATTGTTGAGAACCCCAAAAACCTGAAGTTCAAGGAACTGGAAGCAGCCACCTTACCCCGTGTGCTGGAAGACGTGGACATTGCCCTGATCAATACCAACTATGCACTGGAAGCGGGCCTGAATCCGACTGCTGATGCACTGTTTATTGAAAATGCCGAATCGCCTTATGCCAACCTGGTGGCCACCATTCCTGAAAAAGAAAAATCAGACGAAATTGGCAAGCTGATGAAAGCACTGCAAAGCGAAGACGTGAAAGCATTTATCGCTGAAAAATATAAAGGTTCAATTGTTCCTGCTTTTTAATTGGCAGTATTGACGTAATGGCCGGCATATTGGCTAATATGCCGGCCATTTTTTTGTGTAGTACCCGGTTATTACCGAATCCAGACCATTAAACGCCATAATTGAACAGTCTGATTATGTTAAGAGGTTTAGAAAATGGCAAAAATTATTCACGTTATGATCCGTTGCAAGGATCTTGAGGCGTCCAAGGCATTTTACAAGACCGCTTTTGGGCTGGTGCCTTCCCATGAGCTGGATTTTCCCACTTTTACCCTGTGCTACTTGCGAGGCACGGAAAACGATATGGAAATTGAACTGACTTATAACAAGGACCGTGAAGAACCCTACACCCATGGTGATGGCTATGGCCATGTCGCTGTATGCGTGGACGATCTTGAGGCGGAGCATGCCCGTTTTACCGCGGCGGGATTGAATCCCCTTGAGATCAAGACCTTCAGGGATGGCGATACGGTGCTGGCCCAGTTCTTTTTCGTCCAGGATCCTGATGGTTACAAAATTGAAGTGCTAAAAAAATGGGGACATTACCAATAAGTCCTGGTCTGGATATAATGAAAAGGCCGGTTGCTACCGGCCAAAAGCCTGCCATCGGATTCTTGATTCCGCCAAAAGACAGTAACAATAAGGCAGCTTTTATTCATCACGGAGACAACTATGTGCAGCATTTATTCACAGACAGACCCGATCATGTATGAAAGTCGCAGCCGTTCTGTCCGGATTGCCAGGGTGGTAACCAGTATCCGGCTTGAAAACATGTTCTGGGAAACGCTGGCCGAGAATGATGGCGTAACCACCAATCAGCTAATTGCCCAGTTATACGATGAGGTCTACGCCTATCGGGGTGAGGCAACCAATTTCACTTCTTTCCTGCGCGTAACCTGCATGCGTTACCAGGCAGTGCGGCATATTGCTGGCAAGGCAGAACGGTTCCTGAATGAAATGAAACTGATGGCCGGTAAAGCCCCGGTCTTGCCTGCCAGACAAGTTCGCGAAAAAGTGGCTGTCGCCAGATAAAACCCTTGAAAACACCCTGCGTATTTAGGGAAAACCTTGAACGATTGTAGTACGTGGATATTACCCGCTTGCTTCAGATGGGTTGATAATCAATTAATAATAAAAAACAGGCAGATTCAGTCTGGAACCAATCATTCACAAAGGAAAGACGATGGAAACAAACATTACGGTTCACAGGCAGGCTGGCGCATTGACCCGGCGCCGCTTCCTGAAAGGCTCGGCAATCCTGACCGGCATGCTGGCCTCGGGGTCTATCCTGGCAACGCTGGCACCTTCAAGAGTCTGGGCGCTTGAGCTTAAGCATCTTAACCAGTTGCAGGCCGATAGCATCCTGGCAATGGGCAAGGCCCTGTATCCGCACAAGGGTTTGCCTGACGCGGTGTATGCCCTGCTGGTCAAGGATATTGATGCATCGGCACAGGATGCTGCCGGTGCGGAACTGGTTAAAGTGGGTGTGGAAAAGCTGAATGCAGCGGCAGGTGGCGAGTTTGCCAAGCTGCCTGTAGAAAAGCAGACCGACTTGCTCAAGGCGATGGAAAACGAGGGTGATCCGTTTTTCCGCAAGGTACGGGGCCAGTGCATCACGTCTTTGTACGATAACGATATGGCGTATAAGCATTTTGGTTATGAAGGTGAGGTATTTTCCCGTGGGGGATATCTGGCTAACGGCTTTGATGATCTGAAATGGCTGCCTGATCCGCCGGCGGATGCCAGCCCGCCTGTTCCGTCCTGAGGCAGTGGTTTTTCACGGATGACTTATAAATAAAGAATAGCGGAGACAGGACATGACAACATTCAATCAGAAAGACGACAGTGTAGTGGTCATTATCGGCTCGGGCGCCGGCGGTGGAACGCTGGCCAACGAGCTATGCCAGAAGGGCATCAAGGTGGTGCTGTTTGAGGCGGGCGCCCGGCAGAGTACAGAGACCTTTATCCAGGACGAGTGGAAATCATTCCAGCAATTTGGCCATCCGGCAGGCAGAGTATATCGCTGACCAGATGATGAAAAAACAGCTTTAATGGGTTTGTTCCTCAAGTTAAATACGATTTTCAGTTGGTTAAACCAAAGGGCCAGGCCGGCTTGTGAAATACCGGGTTGTTGACTGGCCTTGACCCGTTCCGCCTTGAAGGAGGTAGAATAAGACAGCTGTATGCGTTTGAGGGGCAGATCAAATGTAATGGGCACGATCTTGAAGGACTAATCGGCGGTCTTCAAGGTGTGTTTATAAAACGCATATATTGTTTCTGCTTTCTGATGGGGTTATTTGACGTTTTGTCTGTTTGCAATAAAGCGATGCTCAAGGCAGCCAAACTGAGGCGGTGTTGACCATGATACTGATCACATTTTCTCTCGTGCATGCACTTTATGAATCATCTTGTCTTTTTCAGTGGAACAGGCCGGGTGCATATTTCAGTTAGTATTCAGTGGAAAATGCCGGGCGCATATTTCAGTTAGTAAACTAATAACTTTATGATGCAAACGTGTTGGCATCTGTTTTGCCGAAACACCCAGATAAAGTCGGTTGACCAGTGTGGGTGACGTAATGGGTATGGCTTTAAACAGCTCATCATGTTTGACAAGCGTTAATGAGAAGCGCGACAAAATGGCATTGCCCATGCCTTCAGCAACCAGTTTCATAATAATGCCGATGCTGTCAATTTCCCATGCAATATGCGGCTTTAAATCTATTTTGAGCATTTCTTGTTCCAGCAGCATACGGAAAGTATTGGGCGGGCTTGGCATGATTAGCGGGATACTTGCCAGTTCTTTCAATGAAACAGAACTTCTGTTTTGTGCTATCGGGTCTTGGGCATGACAAATCAAGTAGAGTTCTTCTTCGGCCAATAATTTGGTTTCAATATGTGGGGAAGCCGTAGGATTGTTAAGCAGGGCGATATCTACTCGCCCAAGATGAATGTTTTCTTCCAGATTAACGGTAAGTGCTTCAAGAATAGTCAGGTTGGCATCGGGCAGATGCTGTTTAAAAGCCTTGACAACATCGACGGATATTAGCTTGACCAGGGTTGGTGGCATCCCTAAAAATACGTGTCCGCTAAGTTTGCCGTCAGACAGGCTCAGGTCTTCATGGGCTTGTTCGAGCTGTTGCAAAATAATGCGGCTGTGTTTGAGCAGGGTTTTTCCGGCATCGGTTAATACGACACCGCGACCATGCCGGATCAGCAAATTTTGACGTAACTCAATTTCAAGCTGCCGGATTTGCCTGCTTAAGACTGGTTGCGCTACATCAATAATTTCGGCGGCACGTGTATAGCTGCCTAATTCAGCGACATGAGTAAAATATTTAAGTTGCTTGATCTCCATTATGTCCTTACCCGCACATAACTATGCTTATTTGACATATCTAATAGACTGAATTGCGGCTTTGATATTGCGTGTTACTCACTAATAATAAACCATTAATAAAACAGCCCAATTATCATCATAATAACATCTGGAGAATGTATGCCCAGTCAATATGCTATTCCTTGTATTTTAATGCGTGGCGGTACCTCAAAAGGGCCATTTTTTTATGCGGGTGATTTACCCAAAGATACGGTGCAACGGGATAAAGTGCTGTTGGCTGCGTTAGGTTCTCCCGACAAACGGCAGATAGACGGTATTGGTGGTGCACATTCGTTGACCAGTAAAGTAGGTATTGTGGATATATGTACGACGGGTCAGGCAGACTTAAGCTTTCTGTTTGCGCAGCTTCAACCCGAAAAAGATACCGTTGATACAACGCCTAACTGCGGTAATATGCTGGCCGGAGTAGTTCCATTCGCACTTGAGAGAAAACTGATTGCCGCCCAAGGCGATGTAACCAAGGTGAGGGTTTTGACGCTGAATACAAATATGGTCAGTGAGATTGAGGTGCAAACACCGGGCGGTGAGATTACCTATGAAGGCAATGCACGTATTGATGGTGTGCCAGGCACCAGTTCACCCGTGAAAATCAATTTTCTGGATGTTGCCGGTTCTGTGTGCGGTTCATTACTGCCGACAGGTAATTTGATTGATACCTTTGAAATAGAAGGGATTGGCAGTTTGCAGGCAACTTGCATTGATAATGGCATGCCGATGGTGCTGGTTCGTGCTCAGGATGTTAGCCGTACTGCCTATGAACCCGTAGCTCAATTAAACCAGGATACGCAATTAAAAACGATTATTGAGGATTTACGGCTTAAGGCGGCCCAAAAAATGGGGCTGGGAGATGTAAGCAATAAGAATTACCCAAAAATGTGTTTATTGAATAAGCCATTGCATGGTGGTGCTATCCATACCCGCTGTTATATTCCACATGTTTGCCATGATGCGATTGGAGTGCTGGCGGCGGTTACCGTCGCAACGGCCTGCGTATTGCCTGATACGGTTGCCCAAGGGCTGGCTGATGAAGCTGGCAGCGATGGCAAACTGCTGGCCATAGAACATCCCAGTGGCGAGTTTTCAGTTGAGCTGACATTGAATCCTGAGGATAAAACACAAGTATTAAGTGCTGCATTGCTTCGTACGGCAAGGCCTATTATGCAAGGAGAAATACTAGTGGCACGTTCATTAATCAAATAAAAATTTAGGCGTAATTTGTCAATGACCGGCTTTGAAAAGGCCGGTTTGTTTGTTTGTGGTGCCAGCAATCGCAGTGTAAAGAAAAACAAGTTATGCGGTTTTGATATAACTATTAGATAAGTTATGGGCTTTTTAAGCATCGTGCTTATAAAGATAATGGGTTGCATATATATTGGTCGTTTATGCCTGTTTATGTCATGTCATATTTAAGTAAGAAATGAGGAGATGAATCTATATTTACGGCACGGAACAGCCAACAATAATGATACAGATTTTTTATTTCGAGACAAACATGATAGATAAAACGATAAATGTCCAAACATTTTTTAACCATAACCGCTTTTCAAAATTCCAGTTCCTGGTCTTTGCGTTTACTTTTCTGGTCGCTTTTTTTGATGGCTATGATACGGCGGTTATCGGTTATATTGCCCCCAGTTTATTAGAAGAGTGGGGTATAGAACGTAAAGATCTTGCGCCTGTGTTGAGCGCCGCTTTGCTGGGTTTGGCGATTGGTGCCATTTCATTTGGTCCGTTGGCAGACAAGATTGGCCGCAAGGTGGTGTTAATTGTTGCCGTGGCCATTTTTTCTATCGGTACGGTAATTTCTGCGTTTTCCACCTCGTTGCTTGAGCTTGAAATATTGCGTTTTATGACTGGTTTGGGCTTGGGCGCGGCTATGCCCAATGCAGTCACTTTATTATCTGAATACTGTCCTGAGCAAAAGCGCGCAACTATTGTGAACACCATGTTTTGTGGATTCCCTTTGGGAGCTGCGATTGGCGGTTTTATCGCAGCATGGCTGATTCCTAATTTCGGCTGGCGCTCTACGCTGCTTTTCGGCGGCATTGGCCCATTAATTCTGGTTATTCTGATGATTTTTATTTTGCCTGAATCTGTGCGCTATTTGGTGGCAAAAAATCGCTCTGCTGCATCCATTAAAAAAATCCTGATCAAAATTAATCCTGCAGCGGCAGAAGCTGATCATTTTGTCATGACTGAAAGTAAAGTAACGCTGGATAAAAATAAAGGCGGTATTTCGGTTGTCTTGTCCAGTCATTATCGAGCAGGCTCCTTTTTGTTATGGATTTCCTATTTCATGGGGCTGGTTATTTTTTACGGTGTCATTAACTGGATGCCGGTTCTGTTTCGTGAAATTAATATGCCGCAAGGTACGGCCGTAATCGTGACTGGTTTGTTTGCCATTGGTGGTTTAGGCGCTATTTTCAATGGCTGGTTGATGGATCGTTTTAATGCAAACAAGCTGATTGCGTTCTTAAGCTTATTAACTGCCATCTCGGTTGCGTTCATTGGTTTTACGGTTCATCTGGGTATGGGCATCCTGATTTCCGTAGTTATTTTTGCCGGTATTGTGATGAATACGGCCCAAAGTTCTTTGCCAGCACTGGCTGCCGAATTTTATCCAACCCAAGGGCGTACTACCGGTGTTTCGTGGATGCTGGGTCTTGGTCGTTTTGGTGGCATTGCCGGCTCGTTTCTGGTTGCCCAATTAGTTGCCATGAACTTAACCATTGATACTATTTTTTATGTGTTGGCCTTGCCCGCACTAATTACAGTTGTCTGCTTGCTTCTCAAGCAGCTTATTTATAAAGAAACGGCGAAGAAACTCGCGTCTGATAGCGTTTTTCAGTAAATACAGGGTGTAAATTTTTTTAAAGGTTTAGTATGAGTTTAATTATTGATTGCCATGGTCATTATACAACAGCACCGGCTGCGCTGGAAACATGGCGTAATAAGCAAATTGCTGCCATTAACAATCCGGCCCTGATGCCCAAGGTATCTGAACTGCACATCAGTGATGATGAGATTCGTGAGTCACTTGAAAAAAATCAATTGAAATTCATGAATGAACGGGGTTCCGATATAACGCTTTTTTCACCCCGTGCCAGCTTTATGGCACACCATATTGGTGATTTTCAGGTGTCATCCACTTGGGCGGCCATTTGTAATGAACTTTGTTTCCGTGTGTCGCAACTTTATCCGGATCGTTTTGTACCGGTTGCCATGTTACCGCAGTCACCGGGCGTACCTATTGAAACGTGCATCCCCGAGCTTGAGCGCTGCGTGAATGAATATGGTAATGTAGGCATTAATTTAAACCCGGATCCTTCAGGCGGTCATTGGACCGCACCACCATTAAGCGACAAATATTGGTATCCCATTTATGAAAAAATGGTGGAATATGATATTCCGGCAATGGTGCATGTCAGTACCAGTTGCAATCCGTGTTTTCACACGACCGGAGCGCATTATTTGAATGCGGATACAACCGCGTTTATGCAATGTCTGGCCAGTGATGTTTTTAAAGATTTTCCAACCCTGCGATTTTTAATTCCTCATGGAGGCGGTGCGGTTCCTTATCATTGGGGCCGTTTCAGGGGTCTTGCCATGATGCTTAAAAAACCGGACCTGGAAGGCGATTTCCTGAATAATATTTTCTTTGATACATGTGTTTATCATCAGCCGGGTATTGATTTGCTGCTTAAGGTGATCCCGCATAAAAATATTCTGTTTGCCTCTGAAATGATTGGTGCGGTTCGTGATATTGATCCGCGCACCGGATTTTACTTTGATGATACCAAACAATACATTGAAAACAGTAATCTGGATGCACAGCAAAAGCAACAGATTTATGAATCCAATACACGACGGGTTTTTCCGCTTTTGGATAAAAAATTAAAGGCTAAAGGGTTATAAAAATGGATGTCACTTTAAATCAATTAGGTGTTGTAAAACGTAATATTAAACGTGCCGATCCGCTCGTTGTTGCCAGACTGGGTGCTTTGGGTGTTGCAACAGTACATGAGGCGATGGGTCGTATTGGTCTAATGAAAACCTATATGAGACCAATTTACCCAGGCGCAAAAATCTGCGGCACGGCAGTGACAATTCTGCTTCATCCCGGTGATAACTGGATGATGCACGTTGCCGCCGAACAGTTGCAACCTGGTGATGTGGCCGTTGCCGCCTGCACCAGTGATAACACTGACGGCTTTTTTGGTGATTTGCTGGCAACCTCATTTCAGGCGCGTGGCGCCAAGGGGCTGATCATTGATGCGGGTGTTCGGGATGTTGATGAGCTTGAAAAAATGGGCTTTCCCGTATTCAGTAAAGCCATCAATGCAAAAGGTACTATCAAGGCTACGCTGGGCTCAGTGAATGTGCCGGTTATTTGTGCGGGAGCATTGGTGAATCCGGGTGATGTGGTTATTGCTGATACCGATGGCATTGTCGTGGTGCCACGTGAAAAAGCGGAAGAAGTGGCCACTCTAGCCGAAAAACGCGAGTCTTTCGAAGGTGAAAAACGTGAAAAACTGGCGTCCGGCGTGTTGGGCCTGGATATGTATAAAATGCGAGAACCGCTTGAAAAAGCCGGTTTGAAATATATTGATTAATGCTGGGTTGAAATAATAATGAAATTTGACGTAACACCTGGTTGGCTGCCTTTTTATGCCAACCCGAGTAAACCGCAAGTTGTATTGCCAGCGGGTGCGGTAGATGCACATTGCCATGTGTTTGGACCCGGCGAGCAGTTTCCCTATGCGCCCGAGCGTAAATATACGCCTTGCGATGCTTCCAAAGAGCAATTGTTCGCTTTGCGTGACCATTTGGGCTTCAGCCGGAATGTGATTGTGCAGGCAACCTGCCATGGCAAGGACAATCGGGCCCTGGTTGATGCGTTGGAGTCATCCAACGGTCTGGCCCGTGGTGTGGCAACCGTTTCTTCCGATATTTCCGAAGAGGAATTGCAGGCCATGCACAAGGCTGGCGTACGTGGCGTGCGTTTCAACTTTGTGAAACGCCTGGTTGATTTCACGCCAAAAGAAGAATTGCTGAAAGTGGCCAATAAAATTGCCCCGTTGGGCTGGCACATTGTGGTGTATTTTGAGGCACAGGATTTGCCGGAACTGTGGGACTTCTTTACCGGTCTGCCCACTACCGTTGTGGTTGATCATATGGGGCGACCCGATGTGGCTAAGCCTGTTGATGGTGAAGAGTTCAGCCTGTTTGTAAAGTTAATGGAAGAACATCCTAACATCTGGTCAAAACTGTCCTGCCCTGAGCGCTTAAGCAAAACCGGCCCCAAAGCGTTGGATGGTGAACAGAATGCCTATACCGATGTGGTTCCATTCGCCCGTCGTTTAATGCAGAAATTTCCCGATCGTGTCCTGTTTGGTACTGATTGGCCACACCCCAACCTGAAAGACCATATGCCTGATGATGGTTTGCTGGTTGATTATATTGTGCAGATTGCATCTACCGAAAAAGAACAGCAACAGATATTGGTAGACAATCCCATGCGTTTATACTGGCCCGAAGAAGTCGGCGTCACGTTAAAAGGAGAATAAATATGGCATTGGAAAAACCTTACAAGGATATTCCCGGAACCACTATTTTTGATTCAGAGCAATCCCGTAAGGGCTATCATTTAAATCAGTTTTGCATGTCCCTGATGAAAGCGGAAAACCGGGAGCGCTTCAAGGCTAATGAGCGGGCCTATCTTGACGAATGGCCAATGACCGAAGAGCAGAAACAGGCTGTGATGTCACGTGACCTGAACCGCTGTATGGAATTGGGCGGTAATATTTATTTTCTGGCTAAAATTGGTGCAACCGACGGACTCTCATTCCAGCAAATGGCTGGCAGCATGACCGGTATGACTGAAGAAGAGTACCGGGAGATGATGCTCAAAGGTGGCCGTTCACCGGAAGGTAACCGGTATTTGCACGAGAAATCTAAATAATTATCAGGAAAACATCACATGGCAAAAATAACTGCAAGTGTTTATACGTCTCATGTGCCGGCCATCGGTGCGGCACTTGATTTAGGTAAGTCGGAAGAACCGTATTGGAAAAAAGTCTTTGACGGTTACGAGTTTTCTAAAAAATGGATCAAGGAAAACAAACCGGATGTGATTTTCCTGGTTTATAACGATCATGCCAATAACTTCAGTCTTGAGTTGATTCCTACCTTTGCGCTGGGTACCGGCGAGTCCTTTGAACCCAGTGATGAAGGCTGGGGAAAACGTCCGGTGCCAACTGTTCAAGGTCATCCAGACCTGGCGGCGCATATTGCGCACTCGGTCATTCAGGATGATTTTGATTTGACCCTGTGCAATAAAATGGAAGTGGATCACGGCCTGACCGTACCTTTATCATTAATGTTTGGCCAGCCCGAAGCATGGCCATGTCCTGTTATTCCGCTACACGTTAACGTTGTGCAGTACCCGGTGCCATCAGGCAAACGTTGCTACGAGCTGGGCAAGGCAATCCGGCGTGCGGTTGAATCTTATGGTGAAGACCTGAACGTACAGATCTGGGGTACAGGTGGCATGAGCCATCAATTGCAGGGGCCGCGTGCGGGGTTGATTAATGCGGAATGGGATAATAAATTCCTTGATCGTCTGATTAATGACCCTGCCGGTTTGTCTGAAGTCTCACATATTGAGTATGTGCGTGAAGCCGGGTCAGAAGGAATTGAACTGGTAATGTGGCTGATAGCAAGGGGTGCCATGGACGAAGGTAAAACACCTGATGTGATGCACCGTTTCTTCCATGTACCCGCTTCAAACACAGCGGTAGGTCATTTAATTCTTGAAAATCCAAAAGACTGATACAAGTACCTTGTTAACAGGCATTAACTGTTTTTATTAATAGTTAATGCCTGAAATAATTTAACCATATATCCCCGGAGATAATATGCAAAAAGTTAAAATCGCGTTGGTTGGCGCAGGTGCTTTTGGTATCAAGCATCTGGACGGCCTGAAAAACATTCCCAATGCCGAAGTGACCTATGTTGTGACAAGTACCAAGGAAAAAGCCCAGGAAGTGGCTGATAAATACGGTATTCCCAATGTTTCAGACAATCTGGATGAGGTGTTGGCCTCTGCCGGGGTAGATGCTGTTATTTTGTGTACGCCAACCCAGATGCATGCTTCACAAACGCTGGCCTGCCTTAAAGCCGGCAAGCATGTACAGGTTGAAATCCCGCTGGCAGACAATCTGGCTGACGCTGAAGAAGTGTTGCGTTTGCAAAAAGAGAAGAATCTGGTAGCCATGGTTGGGCATACCCGTCGCTTTAATCCGAGTCATCAGTGGATTCACAACAAGATTGTGGCCGGTGAACTGAATATCCAGCAAATGGATGTGCAAACTTATTTTTTCCGCCGTACCAATACCAATGCACTGGGCCAGCCCCGTTCATGGACAGACCACTTGTTATGGCACCATGCTGCCCATACCGTTGACCTGTTCCAGTACCAGACCGGTTCAAAAGTGGTCAAGGCCAATATGGTTCAGGGCCCCGTACACCCAGCCCTGGGTATTGCCATGGATATGTCAATCCAGTTGCTTACGGATAGCGGCGCAGTATGTACCCTGTCACTGTCATTTAACAATGATGGTCCTTTTGGTACATTTTTCCGCTATATTTGTGATAACGGCACGTATATTGCCCGTTATGATGACCTGGTAACAGGTAAAGAAGAGCCGGTTGATGTATCTCAGGTGGCGGTATCCATGAATGGTATCGAATTGCAGGATCGTGAGTTTGTTTCTGCTATTGTTGAGGGCCGTGAGCCTAATTCAAGTGTGGCATCTGTTATTGAATGTTACCGTACCTTGGCTGCGCTTGAAAAACAGTTAGGCTGATTGATAAAGCATTATATTATTCATGCCCCTGCCAAATGCCAGCAGGGGCATTTTTTATTATAAAAAGACTTTTTATGCATGACAGATATATTGAATTTAGATAAGAAAAAATAAGACGAAATGTTAACATATACGACGTTTATGATGTTTGATCTATATTAATTTTTTGACCTTAAAAATTAAATACAGGGTATTCAGTCTGCTCATGTTGCTTTATTTGTAATGAATAAATGTAAAAGAAAATAAATAAAAATATTTCTTGGCGTGACTGCTAAACGCGTATAAGCAACCTTGTTTTCAGAGACAGCATCAAACAGGAAATCAAGTTCTTGTATGAAATTTGATTTGTCATGAATCATCTTAAATAAAGTGAGGAGCTGTTCATGTGTGAAGTATTGCCATCAACAAACGGCAAGTACACCGTTTCGCATCATAAATCATATCAGCATGGTTTAAAACTGATGAGCGTATTTAAAAAAATGACTTTAGCCTGCCTGGCTGTTTCCGCTGTTGCGGTATCTGCCCAGGCAATGGCTGCTGAAGAACCAATCAGGCACAGCGCTGAATTTGTTTATCAGAAAATTTGCTTGCACTGCCATGAAGCTAATGCGAATGGCCTAAATGTTGGCCCGGATATTAAAGGCCGTGGCTTACCACCCGTGTTTACCAAAATGCGTGTTCGTCAAGGATGGTTAGCCATGCCGGCCTTTCCGGCTTCATATATAAGCGATGAAACGCTGGATCTGCTTGCGGAATATATTCAGAATGCGCCAGCACCCGTTGCCACTAAAAACCCCTAGGAGGCAGTGATGAATGAAAAACGTCGTATGCTTCTGAAAGGGATGGCGCTGGGTGGTTTTGCCGGTGTCGGAGCAGGTATTTCGCAAACCGTTATGGCTGCAACCGGTTCTGCTTCAGACCGGCAGTTGTTTGTTTTGGTTAATGAGGCTTTATCCAGTTCGGCTTTTATTGATGGTGTTGCTGCGTCAGGAAAATCATTAAAAACGTTGGTAGCCGACACGGGGATGGCATTTGTCAATGCCTTCAACAAACATCTGTCATCACAAAAAAAACTGCATATTCTTGGTTTGACCGATGATGCCAGTGCGGTCATTATTCTTGACTTGGCGCGCAGTGCAGGCGCCAGTGTTAAATGGATTGGACACCATACCCTTGAGACACACCAGTCTATTCATGGCGTGTCAAGTGTGGATAGTACCCGGTCTTGTACTGTTCAATTGGCAAAAAATTTACAGCAGTGTGGCCAGGCTTTTATGCTTAATGAAACGCACAGGCATGTACCATCAGGTATCAGCTTGCAAATGCCAGGTAACAGGCAGGCCGGCACACATCAGTGGATGGCTGAGTTGGGCTATTCACTGGCTGTCCCGAATGGCTTTTTTTCTGAGCCGGCATTGCCATTGAAAAATAACTCTGTGTCGCCTGACAGCGGCCATTTTGTTTCATTCTCAATTGAGACTTGAAGGAGACAATAGAAATGTCTGAAAAAACAAACTCGATTTTGCCTCGCGGCGTTGAATTATCTGAATTTGAAAAAGCGGTACAAAAATTCCGTGCCTTATTGGGTGATGAAAACGTTCTGGTAGAACATGAACAGCTGGTTCCTTACGAAAAAATCATGATGTCGGTTGAAAATACCGCACATGCACCATCAGCAGCCGTTACGGCAACAACGGTAGAGCAGATCCAGGGCGTTGTTAAAATTTGTAATGAGCATAAAATTCCCGTCTGGACTGTCTCTACCGGTCGAAACTTCGGTTATGGTAGTTCGGCACCCGTGATGCGTGGCCAGGTTATTCTTGACCTGAAAAAAATGAATAAAATCATTCACGTTGACCCTGAGTTGTGTACTGCCCTGGTAGAGCCTGGCGTCACATACCAGCAACTGTATGATTACCTTGCAGACAACAATATTCCTTTAATGCTGTCTTTTTCAGCTCCTTCAGCCATCGCAGGCCCATTGGGTAACACGATCGATCGTGGCGTTGGCTACACACCCTACGGTGAGCACTTCATGATGCAGTGTGGCATGGAAGTGGTGCTGGCTAACGGTGATGTATACCGTACTGGTATGGGTGGCGTTAAAGGCGATAAGGCATGGCAGGTGTTTAAGTGGGGGTACGGTCCTACCCTCGATGGGATGTTCACCCAGTCTAATTACGGCATTTGTACAAAAATGGGTATCTGGCTAATGCCACGCCCGCCTGTATTCAAGCCTTTCGAAATCCAGTTTGAAGAAGATTCTGATATTTCTGAAATCGTGGAGTTCATTCGTCCGCTGCGTATTAACCAGGTTATTCCAAACTCGGTGGTTATTGCCAATGTTTTGTGGGAAGCCGCCACTTGCGATACCCGCCGCGTTCAATATACAACAGAGCCAGGGGCAACCTCAGATGCTATCCTGAAACAAATCCAGAAAGATAAAAAACTGGGTGCCTGGAACGTTTATGCTGCCTTGTACGGTACGCAGGAACAGGTTGATGCCAACTGGAATATCGTTACCAATGCACTGAAAAAACTGGGCAAAGGTAAATTGATTACCCAGGAAGAAGCGGGTAATACCCAGCCTTTCAAATATCGTGCCGAGTTAATGTCAGGTGTACCCAACCTGCAGGAATTTGGTTTGTACAACTGGCGTGGAGGTGGTGGTTCCATGTGGTTCGCACCCGTCAGCCAGGCTCGTGGCAGCGAATGTGACAAACAGAAAACACTGGCGAAAACCATTATCAACAAGCACGGCCTTGACTACGTGGGTGAGTTCATTGTTGGCTGGCGTGATATGCACCACGTAATTGATCTTGTATACAATCGTGCTGACCCAGACGAAATGAAACGTGCCGACGCTTGCTTTAATGAACTGCTTGATGAGTTCGAAAAAGAAGGCTATGCCGTTTATCGTGTAAATACCCGCTTCCAGGAGCGTGTTGCACAAAGTTATGGTCCCGTCAAACGCAGGCTTGAGCATACCCTGAAACGCGCCCTTGACCCGAACAATATTCTGGCTCCTGGAAAATGCGGTATTGATCTTGAGAACAACCTGTAGTTGACTAAAGGATAAATAAATGAATACAGCACAATTGTTAATCAATGGCAAATTACAGGACGCAACCGGCAAAAAAACGTTTACCCGGATTAACCCGGTAAACAATCAGGTGGCTACCACTGCGGCTGCCGCCCAGTCTGCTGATGTACAGGCAGCAATCGAAGCCGCCGCCAATGCATTCCCTGTCTGGTCTGCCTTGAGTCCCAGTGAGCGTCGTCAACGTTTGCTCAAGGCCGCTGATTTAATGGATCAGCGGGCTGAAGAGTTTGTATCAACGGTTCGTACGGAAACCGGTTCTACAGACTCCTGGTATTATTTCAATGTTCATCTGTCAGCCAATATCCTGCGTGAAGCAGCGGCAATGACGACTCAGCTCGAGGGGTCAGTCATTCCTTCCGACGTGCCTGGCAATCTGGCCATGGCTGTCCGTGTTCCATGTGGTGTAATCGTTGGTATCGCACCATGGAATGCACCGGTTATTCTGGCTACTCGCTCTATTGCATTGCCACTGGCGTGCGGTAATACGGTTATTCTGAAATCATCAGAGTTATGCCCGGCTACCCACGCGCTGATCGGTAAAGTGCTTACCGATGCGGGTCTGGGTGACGGGGTGGTAAACGTTATCAGTAATGCTCCTGAAGATGCCGGTGCCGTTGTGGAACAGTTAATTGCCCATCCGGCCGTTAAACGAATTAATTTTACCGGTTCTACCAAGGTGGGTAAAATTATCGCTACTACAGCAGGTAAGTACTTGAAACCCGCTTTGCTTGAGCTGGGTGGCAAAGCGCCTGTTATTGTGTATGATGATGCCGATCTTGACCAGGCGGTAGCTGCTATTGCGTTTGGCGCCTATTTCAATCAGGGCCAGATTTGCATGTCTACCGAACGTGTCTTGGTGCAGGATACCATTGCCGATGCTTTCATTGAAAAACTGACCGCCAAAATCAAAACGATTAAAACCGGTACGCCCGAAGACGCAAGCAATACTTTGGGTTATCTGGAAAGCGCAGGTTCTGCCGGGCGTATTAAAGGAATGGTGGAAGATGCCGTTGCCAAGGGGGCTGTTCTGCCCGTACCGCTGGAAACCCAAGGTGCTTTAATGAAGCCCGTGCTGGTGGTGGGTGTCACACCTGAAATGAGACTGTATTCAGAAGAGTCATTCGGGCCGGTCACAACCGTTAAAACCTTTGCGACCGACGAAGAGGCTATTGCTGTTGCCAACGATAGCGATTATGGTCTGGCATCGGCTGTATTCAGCCAGAACATCAACCGCGCGTTGAAAACAGCCAAGCAGATTGAAAGCGGCATTTGCCATATCAATGGGCCAACAGTCCATGATGAGGCGCAAATGCCATTTGGTGGCGTGAAGCAAAGCGGTTATGGCCGTTTTGGTGGCAAAGGTGCCATTAACGAGTTTACCGACCTGCGCTGGATTACGATTCAGACAGAAGCAAGGCAGTATCCGTTGTAATTTTGCTTAATTGTGTTCATGTCAATGTGAATAATACGGTAATTTATTTCTAATTTAAAACGGTTTGTCTTGTTCGGATAAACCGTTTTTTTTAGTATGTCCGCTACGGACGCACGATTGCAGGGGCAAGTGCCGCTATGTGTCGATCTAAATCAAAGAGTTAAAATAGTATATGATTGAATGGTTTTTTTTTCCTGATGATATAAGCAAGGCATTTGCCGTTCTTCTTGTTTTTGCCAGTTTTTTTACTTCGGCCTTGACGGCAGCCATGGGCTTGGGCGGTGGTGTTGCCTTGCTGGCTATTATGGGTACTGGCATGCCGGTTGCCAGTGTACTGCCGGTGCATGCGATTGTTCAGTTGGGGTCCAATTTAGGACGTACGGTTATTCAGTTCAAGTATATTGTCTGGCCGTTGGCATTATGGTTTTTTATTGGCAGTATTATTGGTGTTGCTTTAGGCGGTCCGATTGTATTGCATATTCCCGATGCGGTCGCCAAATTATTATTGGCTGCATTTATTTTGTGGTCAGTGTTCGGCAGCAAAATCAAGCCGGCTTCTTCGATCAGTAAAACGTATTTTATTGTGGGTGGCGCATTAACCAGTTTTGCCTCTATGATTGTCGGGGCGGCAGGACCGATGGTGGCGGCATTAATTGCATCCAAAGGTTATACAAAACAAACGCTGGTTGCAACGCATTCGGTATGTATGGTGCTTCAGCATGGTCTTAAAATTCTGGTGTTTGGTGCCCTGGGGTTTGCGTTTGCACAATGGACACCCATGCTTATTGCCATGATTGCAAGTGGTGTCGTGGGAACCTATATAGGTACACGCCTGCTTGACAACTTGCCTGAAAAGGTTTTTAAAACAGGATTCAGGGTAACAATGCTGCTTCTAAGCGCTCATATGATCTGGGGGGTATTCAAATCCTATTGGGTCTGACAGCGTTGCCTTTGGAATGGCTGAATATACAACTTGCCCGTCTCGTCAAAATGTTTAATCAGCCCGTGCCAGACCAATTGGCACTTTAGAATGAATAAATAAGAGACGGCTAATTAAAGGAATAGATATGAAAGCACAGCGTAGTATTGGCGGGCAGCCGGTTTTTCCGGTTGGTTTAGGATGCATGAATTTAAGTCATGCCTATGGCATGCCACCCAGCGAAGAAGACGGTAAGGCTTTATTGCTTAAGGCACTTGAATCAGGTATTAACCATTTTGATACCGCTACGCTATATGGTTTTGGCAAGAATGAAACCTTGGTCGGTTCGGTACTTAATGCCTATCGACAGCAGATTTTTCTGGCCAGTAAATGCGGTATGGGTGGCGTGAATGGTAAACGGGTGATAGACGGCCGGCCAGAAACCATCAAGCGTCAATGTGATGAATCATTAAGGCGATTGCAAACCGATGTGATTGACCTGTATTACTTGCATCGCTGGGATAAAAGCGTGCCGATTGAAGAGAGTGTCGGTGCGCTTGCCGATTTAGTGGCCCAGGGTAAAATCCGGTTTATCGGTTTATCGGAAGTGTCGGCACAAACCATTAAAAAGGCCCATCAGGTACATCCGGTAACGGCCGTTCAAAATGAATACTCATTATGGTCACGCAACCCAGAGTTGGGGGCACTGCAGGCCTGCCGTGAGATCGGAGCCAATTTAGTGGCATTCAGCCCGTTGGCCAGAGGGTTCCTGGGTAATAAACTGCATGATGTTTCAGTTTTGCCTGCCAATGATATCCGTCTTAATATGCCACGTTTCAGCACTGAAAACTATGCCAGAAATTTACGTGTATTGGCAGATTATGCGGCCTTGGCACAACAGGCCGGATGCACACCGGCTCAATTGGCACTGGTTTGGCTACTGGAACAGGACCCTCGGTTGATCCCGATTCCCGGTACGACCAGTCTGGTCCATTTGCTTGAAAATATTCAGGCGGTTTCGTTAGAAATTGATCCGGTTATTCTTGAAAAAGCGGGGCAGTTGATTAATCAGGATACGATTGCCGGTAATCGTTATCCCAAGGCGACACTGGCCGAGATTGATACAGAGGCTTTTGAAGAGTAAGAAAAGAATCTTGTCAGGAAGGATCTTGGTAATTCCGGCATTGTTGGTGACAGTGCATTGCCTGGAATGCCGTTATTGTTATCTTGCTTAAAAATAATGACTTGTAAAACCGGTTCTGGATCGCCTGTATTCAGAACCGGTTTTAAGCTTTGTTAAAAGCGTTGCTTAATAGGGTAACCCTACATAGTTTTCTGCCAATAGCTTGGCGCCGTATTCAGAATTCAATAACAGATTGAACTCTGTTTCCTGCATTTTCCTGTCCCAGTCATCAAGGTCTTCAAAAGTGTGCAGCATTTTTGTCATGTACCATGAAAAACGTTCGGCTCCCCAGATACGTTTCAGGCAACGTTCTGAATAGGTATCAATGCCTGCTTCGCTGTTTTGCTGGTAATACTCGATTAAGGCATCTGATAAATACAGTACATCGCTGGCGGCCAGATTCAGGCCTTTTGCCCCGGTAGGCGGCACAATATGGGCAGCATCACCGGCCAGGAACAGTTTGCCGTAACGCATGGGTTCGGTTACGAAACTGCGTAATGGAGCAATGCTTTTTTCAAGGCTTGGGCCGGTAACCAGATTGGCGGCTGCTTCAGGGTATAAGCGGGCTTTAAGCTCGTCCCAGAACCGTTCATCGCTCCAGTCTTCAATCTTATCGGTAAGGGGTACTTGCAGGTAATAGCGGCTGCGGGTTTTGGAGCGTTGGCTGCACAATACAAAGCCGCGCTCGTGCTTGGCATAAATCAGCTCTTCGGCTACAGGTGGCGTATCCGACATTAACCCCAACCAGCCAAATGGATAAACACGCTCATATTCTTTCAGAATGTCTGCCGGAATAGTAGGGCGTGATACGCCATGGAAACCGTCACAACCGGCAATAAAATCACAGTCAAGGCGCTGTTCCTGGCCGTTCTTGGTGTAGGTGACATAAGGATGGCCGGTATTGACATCATGAAGTTTGACGTCACTGGCTTCATAGATGGTAGTGGCACCCAGGGCGGCACGGGCTTCCATCAGGTCACGGGTAACTTCGGTTTGGCCGTAGACGACGACATTGCGGTTGACCAGCTCTTTAAAATCAATACGATGACGTTTGCCGTTAAATACCAGTTCGCAACCGTCATGAACCAGGCCATGCTTTTTAAGGTTGTCGGTAACACCGGCACGTTCAAGGCCGTCAACAGTGACACTTTCAAGTACACCGGCACGGATGCGGCCAAGAACATATTCACCTGTCTGGCGCTCCAGGATGATATTATCAATACCATTTTTAGCCAGGATCTGACCTAGTAATAATCCTGAAGGGCCGGCGCCAATAATGGCTACTTGAGTACGCATTTTCTCTCCTTTGCTATCTCTAATGTAATTACAGCATTATCAAAAAAAGAAAACGATAAAAACACTCCTAAACTGTACTAGCAGTTATGTGATTTTAACCAAAGCACCGTAAAACCCCTTGTTTTTAGGGGATCTCAAAAGGTACGATGGCTCTTTTGGCTAAAGAAGTATCAAAACAGGATAACGAGTGCAGGAATTAAATTCAATTTACATGTTTGCCGGATTACTGCTGGCAGCCTTCGGTATTGGTGCTTTGCTTGTTTCTATTGTGATGCAGTTAACGCTTAATCGTCTTAGAACAAAAGCGGTTCTGTTGGAAAGTCAATTGCATGACAGTGATACCCAGCGTGATGAGCAGCAGTTTGCTTATCATGTCTTACAACAGGATTTCAAACAGCTGGATAATGAAAAAGACGCATTGGATAAAATGCTCTCGGGTAAAGAAACCGAGCTGCATTTAATTAAAGAACAGTTGATACAGATCATGAAGATAAAACAACAGCTTGAATCAGGACAGCAGGCAGCCCTGATGAAAATAGCGGATCTGGATAAAGAAAATACGCTTTTGCAGGCCCAATATCAGCAAAAAGAAGATACTCTGAATGAACTTAAAGTGGCTTTTCAACAGTCTCGCCAATTATTGAGCACGGAATTTGAAAATCTGGCCAATAAAATCATGGATGAAAAAAGCCAGTTGTTTTCAGTGCAGAATCAGCAGGCGATGGATGGTTTGTTACAACCCTTAAAAGAAAAGCTCGATGGGTTTCAAGCACGTGTGAATGAGGTGCATGACCAGTCGCTAAAGGGGCATACCTTGCTTCATGCCAATATCCAACAGTTTATGGATATTGGCATGAAAATGACCCAGGATGCCGATGCCCTGGCCCGTGCCCTGAAAGGGGATAAAAAAACCCTGGGTAACTGGGGTGAGATGCAGCTTGAACGGGCACTGGAAATGGCGGGATTGGTCAAGGGGGATCATTTTCAGGCCCAGGCCCATTTTCGTAACGAGGCGGGACAAAGCCAGCTACCCGATTTTGTGCTTTATCTGCCCGATGGCAAGCATATGATTATTGACAGCAAGGTTTCCCTGAACGACTATCAGCAGGCGGTTAACGCCACGCAGGATGGTCTCATGCAGTCTTCCCTGGATGCCCATGCCCGGGCCGTCAGGAACCATATTGATCAATTGTCTGAAAAGAATTACAGCAATTTGCAAGGAATGCACAGCCCCGGTTTTGTGTTGATGTTCATGCCGGTCGAGGCTGCTTATATAGAGGCACTCAGGCATCCGTCCAACCTGTTTCAATATGGCTATGAAAAAGGGGTGGTGCTGGTGTCGCATACCACCTTAATGCCTGTTTTAAGAACCGTTTCCTATTTGTGGATGATGGCACGCAGCAACGAGCAGGCCGCCCAGATCGGGGACCGTGCCGTAGATATTTACAATCAGGTGACCCGGGTAGCCGAGCACCTGTCCCGGCTGGGAGGAACACTTAACACGGTGGGTACGCATTACAATGCGGTGGTGGGTTCGTTGGCCGGCCGGCAAGGCTTGATTGGCAAGGTTGAACGCTTCAATGAACTGTCGGCCAAGGCCAGCCGGAAAATGGTTGAGCCCGAGCCTATCCATCCGGATTTTGATGTCAGCCGGCTGGATGCCTTGGTGAAAAATGGCCAGCCTCAATAACGGTCAAGCGCTTTTCTGAAACGGGTAACGCCTTCAGTAATTTGTGCTTCATTGCTCATGGCAAATGACAGGCGAAACGCGTTTTCATCGGGTTTGTCAGCATAAAAGCCGCTGCCGGGCACGAACATGACCTTTTCGTCAATGGCCAGGGGCAAGAGCCTTGTTGCATTGATGTCAGGGGGCAGGTATCCCCAAATAAACATGCCGCCTTCGGGCCTGACCAGTTTAAGCTGGCCATCAAAGTCGGCTGAAAAAGCGTTTAGCATGCACTGTGCCCGCTGCCGGTAGGTGTTGATAATATAAGGCAAATGCTGCGCATAACGTCCCGAGTTCAGGTAATGGGCGGCGACCGCCTGCATGAAAGGGGCCGAACACATATCGTCCACCTGTTTGGCCAGCACGCAGCGGCGTAAAATTTCGGGGTGGGCGACCATCCAGCCAATGCGCAGGCCCGGTGCCACGGTTTTGGACAGGCTGGACAGGTAAATAACCTGGTCTTGTGCCGGTGTTGAGCGGGCCAGTTCTGCCAGGGTGGGCAAAGGCTCTCCGCTAAAGCGCAACTGGCCATAAGGGTCATCTTCAATCAGCAGGCAATCGGTGGTGGCCAGCAGCGCCAGCAGTTTCTTGCGTTTTTCCAATGACAGGGTAATACCGCTGGGATTGGCAAAAGTGGGCACACAGTAAAAAAACTTGGGCTGGTGCTGCTGCAGTGCCCGGGCCAGTTCCTCAAGATTGGTGCCGTCCTCTTCAACCCCAACAGTGACAATATTGGCACCGGCCAGCCGCAGGCCCTGAATGGCGGCCGGGTAGGCGGGACGCTCTACCAGTGCGGTATCTCCCGGTGCAATCAGGGCCCGCACCAGCAACTCATAAGCCTGCTGCGAGCCACTGGTTACCAGGATGTCGTCTTTACCGGCCTGTATGCCGCGTTGTGTGCAAAGGGTGGCCAGTATTTCACGCAAGACCGGCAGTCCCTCGGTGGCGCCGTAAGACATAGACTCCTGCAGGGTGGATGCCTGGGTGCTTATTGAGGCCTGCAAACCTGGGATATCGAACAGTTCAGGGGCGGGGTAGCCACCGGCAAAAGAGATCATACCGGGCGTGGACAGGTATTTGAACAGTTCCCTGATGGGTGAACCCTTGATTTCTTTGAACGGTGCAGCGAAAGGAAAACCGGAAGACATAGTCAGACCTTTTCATCAATTGAACGGGGGTGCCCATCGTTAAATGGGAAATGTTCAGTATGGCATTAATCGTCACCAAATTTCACGCCCTGAGCCAGTGGCAATTCACGCGAGTAGTTGATGGTGTTGGTGGCCCGGCGCATATAGCCCTTCCATGCGTCGGAGCCGGACTCTCGCCCGCCACCGGTTTCTTTTTCACCACCAAAGGCGCCACCGATTTCGGCGCCCGAGGTGCCGATGTTGACATTGGCAATACCGCAGTCTGATCCGGCGGCTGACATGAAATATTCGGCTTCAAGCAGGTTGGTGGTGAAGATGGCCGAAGACAGGCCTTGGGGCACTTCATTTTGCAGGGCCAATGCGTCTTCGAAGCGCTCATAACTCATGATGTAAAGGATGGGCGCAAAAGTTTCGTGACGTACCACTTCGGTTTGTGCCGGCATTTCAACCAGCGCGGGCTCAACGTAATAGGCATCGGGGAACCTGTCGTGCAAGACGCGCTGGCCACCGGTGACAATTCCCTTTTGTTCAACCGCTTTTTGCAGCGCGGTTTGCATGGTGTCAAAAGCCGCCTTGTCAATGAGGGGCCCTACCAGCGTACCGGCCTCAAGGGGGTTGCCAATGGGTAAGGTGCGGTATGCTTTTTTCAGCCGTTCGGCAAGTTCATGGGCAATGCTGCTGTGGACGATCAGGCGGCGCGTGCTGGTGCAGCGTTGTCCGGCTGTGCCGACCGCACCAAAAACAATGCCCCGCACGGCCATGTCCAGGTCTGCGGTTTCGCTAACGATAATGGCATTATTGCCCCCCAGCTCAAGAATGCAACGGCCAAACCGGGCCGCGACTTTGGGGCCAACCTCGCGACCCATGCGGGTGGAGCCGGTGGCTGAAACCAGGGCAACCCTTGGATTGTTTACCAGAATCTCTCCGGTTTCCCGTTGCCCAATCACCAATTGCGACAGGTGTTCAGGCGCATCACCAAATTTTTTCAGGGCGCGTTCCAGCAGGGCATGGGTGGCCAGGGCGGTTAGCGGGGTTTTTTCAGAAGGTTTCCAGATGACGGCATCGCCACAAACCAATGCCAGGGCGGTATTCCATGACCAGACGGCGACCGGAAAGTTGAAAGCGGTAATCACGCCAACCACTCCCAGCGGATGCCAGGTTTCCATCATGCGGTGTCCCGGGCGTTCCGAGGCAATGGTCAGGCCGTATAACTGGCGTGACAGGCCAACCGCAAAGTCGCAAATATCAATCATTTCCTGGACTTCCCCCTGACCCTCGGCAATGATTTTGCCCGCTTCAATTGACACCAACCGTCCAAGGGCTTCTTTGTTGGCCCGCAATTCCTCGCCAAGCAGGCGGATCAGTTCTCCGCGTCGGGGTGCGGGAACCTGGCGCCATTGCGTAAAAGCGGCATGGGCGCGCTCAACGGCGGCAGTCACTTCTGCCGAAGACTGCTCAACGACATTGGCGATAGGGGCGCCATCAATGGGAGAATGAACTTTCAGGCTGCCATTCTGAAAGGAGGCTGGGTTGACACCTAAAGAGACGAGTAATTCCTGGACTGAACTCATGGCTGGTTTCCTTTGTGAATCATCAGGGTAAGAACAGCGTGTTAAATGACCCTGCCTGGCAGGGAAGTGAAACATGACGGGATGGGTTGAAGGCATCCAATGTGAATAGATTAACAATTGATTTTCTTAAAGTCAAAAAATTTCTTATAAGAAAACAAAATAAACTGGAAGGGTTTTCCCTTACGCAGCTATTGCTGCTATGCAAAATATATTGTTTTATATCAATGAATTACAGTCATATTTTTATGGCATAAAATTTTTAAATTTGAATTGTTTTTTGTAATTTTACTGATAGGAAATACAAAAACCAGTGCTGTAATCAAGTTTTTTTTCCTGGTTAAAAAATTAAATTCATTTTATTTATTTTTCAAGCATTTGATTTTTAATGATTATTTTTTATTTTTATAAAGCGTTTAAAAAATTAGGTGTAAATAATGATTGACGTCAAATTTTTCTTATGAGAATTTATGTCTTATTCAGACACTTGTAATGAGACGTTGCATGAAGAACTGTTTTGATGTGGTGATTGCTGGCGGTGCAGCAACAGGAAGCGCTTTAGCCTATTTTTTAAGCGCCTCCCGTTCGTTTAAAGGTTCCGTTCTGGTTATTGAAAAAGACTCGTCTTACCAGAAATGTGCGACCGCCTTGTCGGCAGCTTCCATACGCCATCAATTTTCCACCGTTGAAAACATTCAAATGTCGCAGTTTGGCAGTGAGTTCCTGTACGGCATTGGCGAAACCCTTGAAGTGGATGGTGAGCGGCCTGATGTGAATTTTCATGAAGCGGGTTATCTGTTTCTGTCCACGCCGGAAGGCTATGCGACCTTGCGGGAAAACAATGCCTTGCAACGCTCCCTGGGGGCGCAAATTGCCTTGTTGTCAGATCGGCAGTTGCAAGACAAATATTCATGGCTGAATGTATCTGATTTGGCGGGTGGTTCGTTGGGCCTTAAAGGGGAAGGCTGGCTGGATGCGTATGGCATGATGCGTGCTTTTCGTCGCAAGGCAATTACCCAAGGGGTCAGTTACATAGAAAATGAGGTGGTGCAGGTGCATCGGGAAGGCGCACGCGTAACCGGCGTGACCCTGAATAACGGTGAGACCGTTGCCTGCGGTGTTTTTGTGAATGCGGCGGGTACCGGGGCCATGAAACTGGCACGTCAGGCAGGCATTGAATTGCCCATAGAATCGCGCAAGCGCAGTGTTTTTTATGTCACCTGCCCCGAGACTGTCAATGATTGTCCCATGCTGATTGATCCAAGCGGTGCTTATATCCACCCTGAAGGGGAAGGGTTTATTTGCGGGATTCAGCCACCGGCAGACCAGGACCCTGAATGTTTTGATTTTGACGTTCAATACCCGTTGTTTGATGAACTTCTATGGCCAATCCTGGCGCATCGGGTACCTGCCTTCGAGGCCCTGCGCTGTGAACATAGCTGGGCCGGTCATTATGATTACTGTACCTTCGACCAGAACGTCATACTGGGTTATCACCCCGATATCAACAATATGGTTTTTGCTAATGGTTTCAGTGGTCACGGCATGCAACAATCACCAGCAGTGGGTCGCGCTCTTGCCGAATTGATTGAATTTGGCGAATACAGAAGTTTGAATTTGAAGCGCTTGGGCTGGGAGCGGGTGTTAAACAATCAGCCCATTATCGAGAAGAACGTCTGGTAGTTCACATACGTATTAAGCAGTCTGGTTGTATATCGTTTTTTTTAATTATGTTCTTTGTGTTTACAAGGATCCATGCTGGTCAATTTCAGGAGAAAAGCATGAATAAAGGATTTAAAAAGCTTTTTATTACAGCAGCACTTGCAACCGCTTTTTCTGCTCCCGCCATGGCAGAAGAGTTTATCAAGATTGGCCTGGGTGCCCCTATTACGGGTGGTAGCGCCGCATTTGGCAAACAGTTGCTCATGGGGGCCGAGGCCGCCGCCGAAGCCATTAACGCGAAGGGGGGCGTTCATGGTAAAAAAATCAAGATCATTCAGGGTGATGATGCCTGCGAGCCCAAACAGGCGGTCGCCGTGGCCAACCGTTTTGTTGACCAGGAAAAAGTGGATGCCGTGGTGGGGCATTTTTGTTCTTCCAGCACGATCCCCGCTTCTGAAATTTATGATGAAGCCAATATCCTGAATGTGACCCCGGCCTCTACCAATCCCAGGGTAACCGAACGGGACCTGACAACCCTGATTCGTGTTTGCGGTCGTGACGACCAGCAGGGTGATGTTGATGCGAAGTTCATTCATGAAACCCTCAAAGCTAAAAAAATTGCCGTGATCAATGACAAGGATACATACGGTGTTGGCGTGGCCAATGCCACACGGGATGCCGCTAAAAAGCTGGGCATCGATGTGGTGCTTGAAGATGGCGTGACCCGGGGTGAGCGTGATTACAACGCATTGGTAACCAAAATCAAGGCTGCCGATGTCGGGGCTGTTTTCTTTGGCGGCTTATATGCCGAGGGTGGATTGCTGGTCAAGCAGATTCGCCAGCAGGGACTGACCATTCCTTTTGTGTCGGTTGATGGCATTGCCGATCCGGCTTTTGTAACGGCAGCGGGTGGGCCCCAATATGCCGAAGGTACCTATATGAGCTTCCTGCGGGATCCGCGCACGGATCCGGCCAGCAAGACGGTTGTGGACAAACTGAAAGAAAAGGGTAGTGATTCTGCAGGCTTTACCCTGTATTCCTATGCGGCCGTTGAGGCTATTGCCGCAGCCATGGAAGCCAATAAAGATGTGAAGGATGGCACCAAACTGGCCGACTGGATCAAGAACAATGAAATAGAAACCGTTCTGGGTAAAAAAGGATGGGATGAAAAAGGAGATCCCAAAACCAACGACTTTGTTGTTTATATCTGGGATAAAGAAGGAAATTACGTTCCCATTCAGTAATGTCTGGTTGTGCTGCATTGCCCTTGCCACGGGCAATGCAGTGACTGAATCAAACTAACAGATAAGAAGAGTGCTTTTACGGAAGGCATGGGAGCTTTTTGTCTTTACCGAAAAGGTAGGTGTTTAATGGAATGGCATATTTTAGGTCAACAGCTCGTAAATGGCGTTTCGCTGGGTTCCATCTATGGTCTGATTGCGATTGGCTATACCATGGTTTACGGCATCATCGGAATGATTAACTTTGCGCATGGTGATATTTATATGGTCAGCGCCTATATCACCGCCATTGCTTTTGCGGTGATCACTTTTTTAGGGGTTGATGCGGTCGCCCTGTCCCTGGTTCTTACCCTGGTTGTCACCATGTCAATTACCGGGCTTTATGGCTGGTACATAGAAAGGACCGTCTATCGTCCCCTCAGGACAAGCAATCGGCTCGCCCCGCTTATTACGGCCATCGGCGTGTCATTGTTATTGCAAAACTATATCCAGATCAGCCAGGGGCCTAATGTACAGGGGGTGCCTTCTCTTTTCAGTGGTGGTTTTACCATTGGCACGGCTGACGAATTTTTCCGCATCCGCTATATGGATCTGATTATCGTGGCAGTCAGTTTATCGGCCATGATGCTGTTGACCTTCATCATTCAAAAAACCAGTCTGGGCAGACAGTGCCGGGCAGTGGAACAAGATCGCAAAATGGCCACGATTCTGGGTATTAATACAGGCCGTATCATTTCCACCGTGTTTGTCATTGGCTCCATGATGGCTGCCGTTGCGGGTGAGCTGGTCACGTTCAATTACGGTTCGTTTGATTTCTATATCGGCTTCGTGCTGGGTATCAAGGCGTTCAGTGCCGCGGTTTTGGGTGGCATAGGTTCTTTGCCGGGCGCCATGCTCGGAGGCATGTTGCTGGGTGTGCTCGAGTCATTTTTCTCCGGTTTTGTCAGCAGTGATTACAAAGATGTGTTTTCTTTTAGCATTCTGGTACTTGTCCTGGTTTTCAAGCCAAGCGGCTTGTTGGGCAGGCCTGCCGTGGAGAAAGTGTAATGAATATAACGCCTAATTCAAGCGGGAAAACCGCAGCGCTGACACCGTCCGGGCAGGCAAATTCCGCAGCCTTGGCTGCGGATGTGCCTGATTCACGCATTGATTTCAGGCATGCCCTGAAAGACGCCATGATAGCCGGGGTGCTGACCATGCTGGTGTTCAGCCCGATTACCAATTTCATACTGCAACAATATACCTTCAAGGTTGACTGGTTACGGACACCTGTTTTTCTTAATGGCATTTCAATCGGCCTGATCGTGGCCTTTGTCCGTTTCTTTGTTTCCGTGGGTATCCAGACTGAGGCAGGCCAGCGTTTTACTCATAAGTATCTTGCCGTTCAGCAGCACGTACAGGTAGAGGATGAGCATGCCGATGGCATGCAAAAACTAAGGAAACTGCTTGTCTGGGGAAGTGTGGTTGCCGCTATCGCGATGGCGTTGGGTCTTTCGGGCACTATTTATATTGGCACGTCAGCCGCGCTGGTCCTGATAGTTCTGTTTGTGGTGATTGCCATGGGGGTGCGTATTCCCAAACGGCGCGGCATGAGGCATCCCTGGAAAGGTGCGCTGCCAGTCTTGTTTCTGTTGGGGCTGATTGTGCCTTTGCTGTTTTTCCACTTTGGTATTTTTGGTAAAAGCTGGGCCACCAACCTGACCATGGCCATGGTTTATGTGTTGTTGGGGCTGGGGTTGAATATTGTAGTGGGGCTGGCAGGGCTGCTTGACCTTGGTTTTGTTGCTTTCTATGCGGTAGGCGCCTATTTTCTTGCCCTGGGTTCCCAGTATCTGGGTATCGGTTTCTGGACGGCCCTTATTCTGGCGCCTTTGCTGGCCGCCTTGTGTGGAGGGTTACTGGGGTTTCCGGTACTGAAAATGCATGGTGATTATCTGGCGATTGTCACCCTTGGGTTTGGTGAAATTATCAGGCTGGTGCTGGTGAACTGGATTGATTTTACAGGCGGGCCTAACGGTGCTGCCGCGCCATCGCCCACTATTTTCAATCTTGAATTCATTCGCCGCGCCAAAGGAGACGCGATTCCGTTTCATGAGTTTTTTGGTTTGCCCTATAGCCCGGATTATAAGTTTATCTTTATTTATTTGATGATCTTTATCATCACGATGGCTGTGCTGCGGGTGTTTACGCAATTAAGATTGATGCCTATCGGCCGTTCCTGGGAAGCTTTGCGGGAAGACGAGATTGCCTGCCGGTCCCTGGGCATCAATCATGTAACCGTCAAATTGTCCGCATTCATGCTGGGTGCGTTAACCGGAGGTATTGCCGGGGTGTTCTTTGCGACAGCCCAGGGGTTTGTCAGCCCGATGTCATTCAATTTTTTCGAGTCGGTTCTGATTCTTTCCATCGTGGTGCTGGGCGGGATGGGGAACTCGATTGGCGTCATTATTGCCGCGTTTACATTAACCCTCATGCCCGAATTTCTGAGGAGTTTTTCCGAGTATCGTGTATTGATGTTCGGCTTGTTGATGATTTTGATGATGATCTGGCGACCTAATGGCTTATTGCGCGCCAAGCGTCCGGTATTTGAGCGGGAAGAGGTCATGCCATGAGCGATAAACTGTTACTTGAAGTTAAAAATTTATGTCGTCGCTTTGGGGGTATTATCGCCAATGATAATGTCAGTTTTGAGGTCAGGGAAGACTCCATTACCTCCCTGATCGGCCCCAATGGTGCAGGTAAAACAACGGTATTCAATTGTGTGACCGGTTTTTATGCCGCCACCTCAGGTGAGATTTTTCTGCATGGTCCCAATGGGTCGGTGGAAGTGGGCAATTTGCTGAACCGGCCCTTTACGGGGGGGTCTTATCTGGTTTCCCGTGCAGGCATTGCCCGTACATTCCAGAATATCCGCCTGTTCAAGGACATGACCGTGCTTGAAAACTTGCTGGTTGCCCAGCATCGTTCACAGAACAGAAACCTTTTATCTGGCATTTTTGTCACGCATGACTTTGCCAACAGGGAAGAAGAAAGCGTCAATCGTGCGTATGAATGGCTGGATATTGTTGATCTGGCTGTTGATGCCAACCGGTTGGCCGGCGAGCTGTCTTACGGCCGTCAGCGGCGTCTGGAAATTGCCCGTGCCATGTGTACCAATCCACGCCTGATTTGCCTGGATGAGCCGGCAGCCGGTCTCAATCCAAGGGAAACGGTTGACCTGTCCAGCCTGATCCGTAAATTGCGTGATGAATGCAAGGTGACTGTTTTACTGATTGAGCATGATATGGGGCTGGTCATGGATATTTCCGAGCATATTGTTGTCATGGATCAGGGTTCGGTCATTGATAGTGGCAGCCCGGAACACATTCGTAATTCAGAAGTGGTTATTGCCGCCTATCTGGGCACGGACGTAGAGGATGAGGCATGAGTGAAACTATTTTGGACATTAAGAATGTCAATACTTTTTACGGACCGATCCAGGCGCTCAGGGATGTCTCATTGCATATCAGGACGGGGGAAATCATTTCCCTGATCGGTGCCAATGGTGCAGGAAAAAGCACCCTGCTCATGACCATCTTTGGCGCACCAAAGGCCAAATCGGGTCAGATTCTGTATAAGGGGCAAGATTTGACCCTGTTGCAGGCGCATCAGATTGCCGGCAAGGGTATTGCACAGGTACCCGAAGGAAGGCGTATATTTGCAAAAATGACGGTTGAGGAAAACATCATGATTGGTGCCCTGCCTATCGGTGACAAGTACATTGATGAGGATCGTGCCACCATGTTTGAACTGTTTCCGCGCCTGAAAGAACGGCGTAATCAGCGTGCGGGCACCCTGTCTGGCGGTGAGCAGCAAATGCTGGCGATTGCCCGTGCCCTGATGGGGCGTCCGGACATGATTCTGCTGGATGAGCCCAGTCTGGGGCTGGCGCCATTAATTGTGAGGCAAATCTTTTCGGTGCTGAAAGAACTGGGGAAAAATGGTAAAACCATCTTTTTGGTCGAACAAAATGCCAATCATGCCCTGAAGCTGGCAGATCGTGCATATGTAATGGTGAATGGTGAAATCAGAATGACAGGAACTGGGGCGGAATTATTGGCAAATCCGGAAATCAGGGATGCTTATTTGGGAAGTCATTAAATGAATACCCGGGAAGAAACTCCTTTAATGCAGCGTTTGCGTGCCGTTCGACAGCAAAACAACTGGACGCTCGAGCAGGCCGGCAAAGAGTGCGGGATTGCCGCCTCTACGCTTTCCAAAATCGAGAACGGCCTGATGTCGCCCACTTATGACGTTTTGCAAAAACTGGCAACCGGTCTTAATCTGGACGTCTCCGAGCTGTTTACGTCGGCCCGTGATGCCATGGGTGCCGGACGGTGTGTGGTTGATCGCGCCGGCCAGGGAAAGCTGCATAAAACGCCGCATTACAATCATCAGTTGTTGTGCGCGCAGCTGTCGAATAAAAAAATAATGCCTTTTCATACCTGTATTACCGCACGGAAGTTTTCCGATTTTCGTGACTGGAGCCGTCATGACGGGGAAGAGTTTGTTTATGTATTAAGCGGTGAAATAGAGCTGCATACCGAATATTATGCGCCAGCCCGGCTTGGCCCGGGAGATTGTTTCTATATAGATAGCCGGATGGGCCATCGATGTATCAGTGTCAGTGAAGAGAACGCTACGGTTATCTGGGTTGCAACGCAAAGAAATTCCCAAAAACACGAATCAGGAGACACGTAATGAGCCAGCCTGCGATTCAGGTATTTGATGCACAACAAACAGCCGGCCTGACCGGTTTTGCGGAACTGGTCCGTGCCATTCGTGAAATGAGCCTGGAATATGCGGCGGGCCGGGTTAAGTGTCCCGATCGCCAGGTGTTGCCGGTGCCGGGCAATGAAGAGGGAGGGGTCTTGCTCTCCATGCCGGCCGCTGCCGAAGATATTCTGGCGCATAAGCTTATCTCCCTGTTGCCGGGCAATCCCGGCAATGGTTTGCCCACCATCCAGGGAACGGTTACTGTCCTTGACAGTAAAACCGGTGTGCCCCTGTTTGTGCTGGATGCACCTACCGTTACGGCCAGGAGAACGGCAGCCCTTTCCATGCTGGGTCTTGAGCGCTTTACGCCCCGCACACCCGGGAAAATTGTCCTGATGGGGTCGGGTACCCAGGCGGTGGCCCACGTGCAAGCCATTAATGCGCTTTATCCTCACGCAACCATTTATGTGGCCGGAAGGGCTTTGTCAGCGGGCAGGGTGCAGCGGTTTTGCGAGCAGTTTGCCGGGCTGTCCAATGCTCTCATTCCGGTGGAGCAAAGCAACCTGCCCGATGATTTTGATGCGGTTATCACGCTGACCACCGCAACCGAGCCCATCTATCATGCACCGGCACAAGTGGGTCGGCTGATTATCGCAGTGGGCGCTTTTCAGCCGCACATGTGTGAAATCGCACCTCAAACCGTCATGGGCAGCACCTGCTATGTCGATGATCCCGTAGGTGCCCTGCATGAAGCCGGGGATTACATCCGGGCCAAAAAAGACTGGTCGGAAGTTATTCCGTTAGAGCAGGCCTTGCGCACGGAGATTGATTTTTCGCGTCCCATCATGTTTAAAACCGTAGGTATTGGCGCCTGGGACCTGGCGGCTGCCAGAGTGGCTTGCCAGTCACTGGGTGCACGCGCCTTAAGCCCCACCGGAAACGGTGACCAATGAATGTGTCCAGTCAGTAGCAACTAAACCATTGAAAAAATGACATTTTTTACAACAACTGTAAAAAATATTCTTGTCAAGGGGTTTGAATAATGTTATATTGACAGGCTAACCGAAATGCAATAACGGTTAGGGATAAATTAACCCACAACACCAGTTCACTGCTGGTGTCAATTTATATATTAGGCCCAGCCAATCGTAGCTGGGGATTGGAGAAAATGATGTCGAATACGACACCTACACCTGCCGCTCATCGGCTGGGACTGTTGGGTCGCAAGGTTGGCATGATGCGTATTTTTACCGAGGAAGGCGAGTCCATCCCGGTAACAGTACTTGACGTATCAAACAACCGTGTTGCTCAAGTCAAGTCTCTGGAAACAGATGGTTATGCAGCGGTACAGGTTGCCTACGGCAGCCGTCGTGCAACTCGCGTAACAAAAGCACAAGCGGGTCACTATGCCAAAGCCGGCGTTGAAGCTGGTTCCATTCTTAAAGAGTTCCGTTTAGATCCTGCGAAAGCAGCTGAGTTTTCAGCTGGTGCTGCTTTGCCTGTTGAAAGCATTTTCGAGGCAGGCCAGAAAGTTGATGTTCAGGGTACAACAATCGGTAAAGGTTTTGCCGGTACCATCAAACGTCACAACTTCGGCGCACAACGCACTTCCCACGGTAACTCACGTTCACACCGTGTTCCCGGTTCTATCGGTATGGCGCAAGACCCAGGTCGCGTTTTCCCCGGTAAACGCATGTCCGGTCACATGGGTGATGTAACACGCACCGTACAAAATCTTGATATCGTTCGCGTCGATGCAGAACGTGGTCTTCTGTTGGTCAAGGGCGCAGTTCCCGGCCACAAAAATGCCGACGTTGTTGTGCTTCCAGCTATCAAAATGACTGTTAAAGGAGCAAAATAATGGATCTTAAGCTCCTGAATGAACAAGGTCAGGCTGCTGCTACCGTTAGCGCACCTGATACCGTTTTTGGCCGTGATTTTAACGAAGCCCTGATTCACCAGATCGTAGTTGCCTACCAGGCAAACGCACGTATGGGTGACCGTGCCCAGAAAGATCGTGCCGAAGTCAAACACAGCACCAAAAAACCATGGCGCCAGAAAGGCACTGGTCGTGCCCGTTCCGGTATGACATCTTCACCCATCTGGCGTGGAGGCGGTCGTGCATTCCCTAATTCACCTGAAGAAAACTTCAGCCAGAAAGTGAATAAGAAAATGTACCGTGCCGGTATCCGTTCCATCCTGTCACAATTGGCACGTGAAGATCGCATCGCTGTTGTCGAGTCTTTCTCTTTTGATACGCCCAAAACAAAACTGGCTGCTAGCAAATTGAAAGCAATGGGTCTGGATTCCGTTTTGGTTATTACCGATGTAGTAGACGAGAACACCTACCTGGCAACCCGCAACCTGCCACACGTAGCCGTTGTAGAACCGCGTTACGCTGATCCTCTTTCTTTGGTCCACTACAAAAAAGTGTTGATCACGAAAGCGGCTATCGCTCAATTTGAGGAGATGCTGGGATGAAAGCAGAACGTTTATTGCAAGTAATTTTGGCGCCGGTCATCACAGAAAAAGCAACTTTTATTGCTGAATCTGGCGAGAAACCGCAATTTGCATTGCGTGTCGCTCCTGATGCAACCAAACCAGAAGTCAAGGCAGCTGTTGAGTTGCTTTTCAAAGTAGAAGTTGAGTCTGTCTCTGTTCTGAACCGTAAAGGTAAAGTAAAACGTGCTGGTCGTTTCGTCGGTCGTCGCCGTGCAAACCGTATCGCTTACGTTTCACTCAAAAAAGGTCAAGAGCTTGACTTTTCGGAGGTGAACTAAGATGGCATTAGTTAAAACTAAACCCACATCAGCCGGTCGCCGCGGTATGGTAAAAGTGGTTACTCCAGGCTTGCACAAAGGTCTTCCTTTTGCCGCTTTGGTAGAATCCAAGAAACGTGGTTCCGGCCGTAATAACAACGGTCATATTACTGTCCGCCATCGTGGCGGTGGTCATAAGTCCCACTACCGTATTGTCGATTTCCGTCGCAACAAAGATGGCATTCCAGCCAAAGTAGAGCGTCTGGAATACGATCCTAACCGTACTGCACATATTGCATTGCTTTGCTATGCAGATGGCGAGCGTCGCTACATCATCGCTCCTCGTGGCCTTGAAGTTGGTGCAACAGTCGTGTCTGGCCTGGAAGTGCCCGTGCGTACAGGTAATGCAGCGGCTATCCGCAATATTCCAGTTGGTACAACCATTCACTGTATTGAAATGCTGCCTGGCAAAGGTGCCCAAATGGCACGTTCAGCAGGTGCATCAGCAGTCCTGATGGCCCGTGAAGGTACTTACGCCCAGATCCGTCTGCGTTCTGGCGAAGTTCGTCGCGTTCACATCGACTGCCGTGCAACCATTGGTGAAGTGGGTAACGAAGAACACAGCTTGCGTCAAATCGGTAAAGCCGGTGCAGTTCGCTGGCGCGGTATCCGTCCTACCGTTCGTGGTGTTGCCATGAACCCGGTCGATCACCCACATGGTGGTGGTGAAGGACGTACTGGCGAGGCTCGTGAGCCAGTCAGCCCATGGGGTACTCCAGCGAAAGGCTTCAAAACCCGCCGCAACAAGCGTACAGACAATATGATTGTCTCACGTCGCAAGCGTAAATAAGGGGCGATACTAATATGTCACGTTCTATTAAAAAAGGCCCATTCGTCGATGCCCACTTGGTTAAAAAAGTGGAAGCAGCTGTCGATGGCAAAGAGAAAAAGCCGATCAAAACCTGGTCGCGTCGTTCAACCATCCTTCCTGATTTTATCGGATTGACAATTGCCGTTCATAACGGTCGTCAACATGTTCCGGTTTATGTTAACGAAAATATGGTTGGTCATAAGCTTGGCGAATTCGCACACACACGTACCTACAAAGGTCACGCTGCGGATAAAAAGTCAAAGAGGTAAGTGATGGAAACTACAGCCGTAATTCGTGGTGTACATATTTCTGCGCAAAAAACGCGTCTTGTTGCGGACATGGTCCGTGGCAAGCCCGTTGCCCAGGCGCTGAATATTCTTACATTCACACCTAAAAAAGCCGCCGGTATCGTTAAGAAAGCCCTTGAATCAGCAATTGCTAACGCAGAGCATAACGATGGTGCCGATATTGATGAGTTGAAAGTCACTACAATTTATGTAGACAAAGCTCAGTCAATGAAGCGATTCTCCGCTCGCGCCAAAGGCCGCGGTAACCGTATCGAGAAGCAGACTTGCCACATTGTGGTCAAAGTCGGCGTTTAAGGAGTCACAATGGGTCAGAAAATTCACCCTATAGGGTTCCGTCTCGCAGTGAATCGTAACTGGAGTTCACGCTGGTACGCTGACAACAAAGACTTTGGCACAATGCTTGCCGAAGACGTCCGTGTGCGTGAGTACCTGAAACGTAAACTGAAAAGCGCATCTGTTGGTCGTGTGCTTATCGAGCGCCCTGCCAAGAATGCACGTATCACCGTTTTCTCAGCACGTCCTGGTGTTGTAATCGGTAAACGTGGTGAAGATATTGAAGGATTGAAACTTGATCTGCAACGCCTGATGGGTGTTCCGGTTCACGTCAATATCGAAGAAATCCGCAAGCCTGAAACCGATGCACAGCTGATCGCCGATTCCATCGCCCAGCAGCTTGAAAAACGTATCATGTTCCGTCGTGCCATGAAACGCGCCATGCAAAATGCAATGCGCCTGGGTGCACAGGGTATCAAGATCATGTCTTCAGGCCGTTTGAATGGTATCGAGATTGCCCGTACAGAATGGTATCGTGAAGGTCGTGTACCTTTGCATACACTGCGTGCAATCATTGATTATGGTACATCTGAAGCACAAACCACCTACGGTATCATTGGTATCAAGGTTTGGGTTTACAAAGGCGACTTGCTGCCTAATGGTGAAATGCCTGCAGAACCTGCAGCCGCACCCCGTGATGATGAGCGTCGTACACGTCGTCCACGCGGTGATCGTCCTGATGGTCAGCGTCGTCCAGGCGGCCGTGGCCGTGGTGGTCGCAAGGCAGCTGAAGCAGCACCTGCGCCAGAAGGAGAATAAACATGTTATCACCAGCACGTAGAAAATACCGTAAAGAGCAGAAAGGCCGTAACACCGGTCTGGCTACTCGCGGTACCAACGTCAACTTTGGCGATTTTGGTTTGAAAGCAACCGGTCGTGGCCGTCTGACTGCACGTCAGATCGAGGCAGCCCGTCGTGCAATGACTCGCCATATTAAACGTGGCGGCCGTATCTGGATCCGTATCTTCCCCGATAAGCCAATTTCACAGAAACCTGCTGAAGTTCGTATGGGTAAAGGTAAAGGTAATCCCGAGTTTTGGGTCGCTGAAATTCAACCAGGCAAAGTTCTGTACGAGATGGATGGTGTAAGTGAAGAGCTTGCCCGTGAAGCTTTCCGTCTGGCAGCCGCCAAGTTGCCTATTTCGACGACATTTGTAAATCGTCACTTGGGCTCTTAAGGGGATCTTTATGAAAGCTAGTGAACTACGTTCAAAAGACGCAACCGAGCTGAATAAAGAGCTCGAGAGCTTGCTGCGTGCACAATTCAACCTGCGTATGCAGCGTGCCACCCAGCAACTTTCTAACACCAGCCAGTTAGGCAAAGTACGTCGTGACATTGCTCGCGTTCGTACAGTATTAACTGAGAAAGCAGGAAAGTAACATGAGCGAAACTCAAACACCCGCCAAGCGTCAGCGTACCCTGATCGGTAAAGTGGTTAGCAACAAAATGGATAAAACAGTGGTTGTTCAGGTTGAACGCCGTGTTAAGCATCCTTTGTATGGCAAAATCATTGTCCGCTCAAACAAATACAAAGCGCATGACGAAGCAAACCAGTATAACGAAGGCGATACAGTGGAAATCGCTGAAGGCCGTCCCATTTCACGCAGCAAATCGTGGAGTGTTGTACGTCTGATCGAAGCCTCTCGCATTATCTGATAACAGGGCAGGTTCAGGCCTGCCTTGCCAACGATACAAGCAGTCTTCCTTATACCGGATGTCAGTAAGAAACCTCGCCTTGTGCGAGGTTTTTTCTTGTGTGTCTACTTGGTGCCATTGCCCGTTGTCTTGGGGTGGAAATGAAAAAATCATTTTTGTACCCTGCTTGTGAAATGATCAATAAGTGGCCACACAAGAAGTTATTATTGAGTGTTAAAGCGATTTGCAGTTAGAAGGATACAATGAAAAACAGTTCTCCATCATTTAATGCTTTGCTGGCCAGTGTGCCACATATTGCCAGCCCGGACCAAATGCAGCGTCACATGAGTGACATGAGCGGTTATGAAGGTGCCATGCCGGCGGTGGTGTTTCGGCCTGTTTCCACCGAACAGGTCTCGGCGATTGTGAAAACCTGTGTGGCTGAAAACAGGAAAATCACCATACAGGGTGGCCTGACCGGCCTGGCCGGTGGCGCATGTGCCGATGCCGGTGATGTGGTTATTTCCCTGGAAAGCATGAACCGAGTGGAAGAAATTGACACCATTGGCGGTGTCGCAATTGTGCAGGCGGGTGTCATACTTGAAAACCTGTGTCATGCCGTTCAGCAGGAAGATTGGTATTTTCCGCTGGATTTCGGCTCGCGCGGCTCCTGCCTGATTGGTGGCAATGTTTCCACCAATGCCGGTGGCAACAAGGTGCTGCGTTATGGCACTACCCGTGACCTGGTGCTGGGCATGGAAGTCGTGCTTCCTGATGGCACCATATTGAATATGCTTAACCGGGTTATCAAGAACAATACCGGCCTGGACCTTAAGCATCTGTTCATTGGTACCGAAGGACGTCTGGGCATTATTACCCGTTTGTCCCTACGCCTGTTTCCTAACCCGCAAACCCGGGCTACCGCCCTGGTCGCCCTGGATTCTTTTGATCACGTTACCCGTATGCTGAAAGAGGCACGTTCTGCCTTGCCCGACTTATCCAGCTTTGAGGTGATGTGGCAAAGCTATCTGGTACAGGCCGCCTTGCATGCAAACAAAGAGCTCCCTTTTGAGGGGAGCTATCCCATTTATGTGCTGCTAGAAATTGAAGGTGCCGATAAGGACACGTTTCATGATGGTTTTCATGCGTTCCTTGAGTTTTTAATTGAAAGTGAAATTGGCCGTGACGTGATTGTGCCGCAAACACTGGAGCAGGCAGATTCTCTTTGGCAGATCCGCGATGCCATTGGTGAAATTCTGCGTAGTATCAGACCTTACGTGGCTTTTGATATTGGCATACCACTTAAACATATGCCGGCTTTTATTGAACAGGTTACCGCCGTCCTTGAAAAAGAATACCCCCAAGCCATCAACCTGCTGTTTGGTCATCTGGGTGATGGCAACCTGCACCTGACCACCGGCAAGCTGCAAGAGAAGGAAATCTTTGCCGTTGAAGAGCTGGTTTATCAGACTGCTTCAGGCTTTGGCGGAAGCATTTCAGCCGAGCATGGTATTGGGCGGATCAAGAAACCATTTTTGAAATACAGCCGCAGCCGGGAAGAACTGGATTTGATGAGCGCCATTAAGAACCTGATCAATCCCCGGGATATTTTCAATGCCGGCCGTATTGTGGATTAATGGTTCAACAGGATAATTAACAGGATAGACAAACAATGAGCTATAACTCCCCCATGAAAGAAGTACGTAAACTGTCTGATGAAGCCCGCGCCGCTTTCCAGGCCGCTTTTGGTGACCGCTTCATAACCACGCAAGCCGTGCGCGAACATCACGGTAGTGATGAGTCTCCATATCCGGCCTGTCCACCCGAAGCGGTTATTTTTCCGCACAATGCCGATGAAGTGGTCACGGTTGTCAATTTGTGCAACCAGTATGATGTGCCCCTGATTCCTTTTGGTATTGGTTCTTCCATTGAAGGTCATGTGCTGGCGATTGAAGGGGGTATTTCCCTGGACTTCACGGAAATGAACAAGGTGCTGGACGTGAGTCCCGGTGATTTTACCGTGACGGTGGAGCCGGGCGTGATCCGTACCCGGCTGAATGAGGAGATCAGGCATACAGGCCTGTTTTTCCCGATTGACCCGGGTGCGCATGCTTCTATTGGTGGCATGACCGCTACCCGTGCCTCGGGTACCAATGCCGTGCGTTATGGCACCATGCGTGAAAACGTGGTTTCCCTGAAAGTGGTTACGGCAGATGGCAAAATCATCCGTACCGGCAGCCATGCGCGCAAATCATCGGCCGGTTACGACTTGACCCGTCTGTTTGTGGGCAGCGAAGGGACCTTGGGTGTTATTGTTGAAATTACCCTGCGTGTTTATCCCATCCCCGAAGCCATTTCAGCCGCCATTTGCAACTTCGAAACCCTGGAGTCTGCCGTGGAATGCGTTAACCAGATCATGCAAACGGGTATCGAAATTGGCCGGGTTGAGTTTATTGATGAGCAGGGCGTGAAGGCCGCCAATCAATACAGCAAGTTAAGCCTGAAAGAAAGCCCGATGTTGTTGTTTGAATTTACCGGTTCCGCTTCCAGTGTCAAGGAACAAATCGAGATCGTGCAGGAAATTGCCAAAGATAATGGCGGGATGGATTTTGAATGGGCCGAGCACCAGGAAGACCGTAACCGTTTGTGGACGGCACGGCATAACCTGTACTTTGCCTGCCTGCAATTGCGCCCGGGCGCGCGCTCTATTACCACCGATGTTTGCGTGCCTATCTCGCGACTGGCCGAGTGCGTGACTGAAACGGCCAAAGACCTGGAAAACAAGCCTTTTCCATGGTCTATTCTGGGTCATGTGGGTGATGGCAATTTCCACGTGCTTATGATGATAGACCCTGAAGACCCGCAAGAATGGGCCATGGCAGAAGAAATCAATAACCGGGTGGTGCAGCGGGCCATAGATATGAACGGCACCTGCACCGGCGAACACGGTATTGGTATTCACAAAATGAATTTCCTTAAAAAGGAACATGGTGAAGATGCCATCCACCTGATGCGTTTGCTCAAGCACGCCTATGATCCGAAAAACATCCTGAATCCCGGCAAAATGATTTCCTGGGAAGCATAATGGTTGATGGTTTACTGACAAGCGAATAGCCATGCTCAAGTTTGCGGCCAATCTTTCCATGATGTACACCGAAGTTCCCTTTCTTGAACGTTTTGCCCTGGCGGCAAACGATCAGTTCAAAGGCGTGGAATTTTTGTTTCCCTATGAGTACAGTGCGGCAGAAATAGCCCGTCAACTGTCTCTTAACGGGCTTGAGCAGGTTTTGTTCAATGCCGTGCCGGGTAACTGGGATGCCGGAGAACGTGGGCTGGCCTGCTTGCCTGGACGGCAGGCACAGTGTCTGGCTGGTGTGGAAAAGGCCCTGGAATATGCCGTTGTCCTGGGCAACCGGCGTATTCACTTCATGGCTGGTATTGTTCCTGATGACCTGAATCAGGCATTGGCGCATGAGTATTACTGCCAGAACCTGTCGCGGGCAGCTGCCCTGGCTGCCCAGGCCGGGGTAACGTTATTGATTGAACCTATTAATCCGTTTGACATGCCGGGGTATTTTTTAACCACCCAGCAACAGGCCCACCAGGTCATTGAATTGCTTAATCTGTCCAATATCAAGGTGCAAATGGACTTATACCATTGTCAGATTGTTGAAGGTGACTTAAGCAGAAAACTGGCCACTTATTTGCCAGGCGGTCGGGTGGGACATGTGCAGATTGCCGGTGTCCCCCATCGGCATGAACCCGATAACGGGGAGCTTAATATTGGCTATCTGTTTGGCTTGCTCAGGCAACTGGATTATCAGCACTGGATCGGATGCGAATACCGTCCGGCCGGGCGCACCCGTGAAGGACTGGCCTGGCTTGAACAGGAAAGGCGTAAAAATGAAGGTGAAAAACGTGCAGCAATGCCTTGAACTGAAAGCGGGTGATGCCCGTCTGGTAGTGGCCCCTCATATTGGCGGGGCCATTGTTGCTTATAAACATGTGCTGGCGGACCGGGAATATCACTGGCTGCGTCCGGTTGATCCTGTGCATGTGCAAAACCGGGATGTATCCGGGATGGCCAGTTTTCCGCTGGTGCCATGGGCCGGGCGTCTTCGTGATGGCCGTTTCGTGTATGAAGGCCGCCGTATTCATTACCCCTCACAGAAAAAAGATTCGCCACATAGCATTCATGGGTTTTTACGAAACCGTATATGGCAGGTCACGGAACATACAGACAACCGGCTGGTGATTGAGTACGTGCATGAGCCCGACGACTGGCCTTTCGCCTTCAGGGCGCAACAGGTGTTCGCACTTGATGAAAACAATCTGACCATCTACCTGGACATCAGTAATACCGGGCAACACAGCATGCCACTTGGGATGGGGCATCACCCTTATTTTCCCAAAAACGAACATACCCGCTTGACGGCGCGGGTTGGGAAGGCCTGGTACGGAGACCAGGATGTGATGCCGGTCAGGCTGGCTGAGCACCCGCTTGCCCCGGAAATGGCACGGGGGATTGATGTTGCCCGGCATGCGCTGGATACCCCTTTCATGGATTGGGAGCATGAGGCGCAAATCAGCTGGCCCGATGAACAACGCAAACTGGTGATGACGGCTGATGCACCGTTTGATTTTCTGATCGTGTACAGCCCGGAAGGTGCGCCCTGGTTTTGTGCCGAACCTTTTAGCAATGTGACCGATTGTTTTAATATGCGGCATACCCATTCGGCCCGGGAAGTGGGCGGGCAGGATGTGTTGCCGGGCCAAACCGTGAAGACCCGGTTCAGCCTGACTCCGGTTTTATATAAGGATGATTAATTCATGGCACTTGGTGCAACAATCTATAAAGCAGAAATCAATATTGCCGATAATGACCGCGCATATTATGGCAGCCATGCCGTTACCGTCGCCCGGCATCCATCAGAAACCGAAGAGCGGCTCATGATTCGGATCCTGGCCTATGCACTGTACGAAAATGGTGATGAAAGGCTGACATTTACGCGGGGCCTGAGTGAAGTTGATGAGCCCGATTTATGGCGTAAAGACCTGACAGGCACTATTTTGCAATGGATAGAAACGGGCTTGCCCGATGACCGCCGCCTGTTGAAGGCCTGCGGGCGTGCCGGGCAGGTGGTTGTGCTGGCTTATGGGCGCAATGTCGCTATCTGGTGGGCAAGTATGGCCAGCAAGCTTGAGCGGGCCCGTAATCTGAAAGTATATGTGCTTCCGGTGGAGTCAACCCAAAAACTGGCGGCCTTGGCAGACCGGAACATGATCTTGCATTTTAATAGGCAGGATGGAACTGTTTGGGTTTCTTCAGACAAAGCAGAGGCGGAGATAGAAATCCAGGCCTTGAATTGATGCTCTTTTTTCCGCATCCCGGAAGCCAAAAGAGTAATGAAAAGCACCCCAGGCGTGTCATGAAAAACGGCCTGGGGTGCTTTTGAAGTTTGACGCTACGGCTTATTGGCCAGGTTTGTCAGGCTGACCGGGATCTCTTGTGTTTCTGTAGCGGTAAACCGGTTAACGATTAATTAACGTTCATGCCTTCGGCTTGCAGGATAGGACCCCATTTTTTGATTTCAGCATCTACCCAGTTTTTCAGGGATTCAGGGGTCTGTCTTTCTTCGCTGACAATTTCAGCGCCAAGATCGGCCATTTTCTTTTTGAAGGGTTCTGATTTGAGCGCTTCTTTAAGGGCCCCATTGAACTTGGTGATGACTGGCTCTGGCGTGCCTTTGGGCGCATAAATACCATGCCAGACTTTAAAATCGAAGCCTTTCAGGCCCTGTTCGTCAAGGGTGGGTGCGTCAGGCAGTTTGCTGATGCGGTCTTTGGTGGTTACACCGTAGAATTTGACGGTTTTTGCATCGATGTGTGGAATGGTTTGTGTGGTTTGGTCACACAGGATATCAACCTGCTTGCCCAGCAAGGCAGTCATGGCAGGACCGGTTCCCTGGAAGGGAATGGTGGTGAATTTGGTATCAATGGCCTGTTGCAGCAATGAACCGCACAGTTGTGAAACGGCACCCGGGCCGGCATTGGCCAGGTTGATGGTATCTGCATTTTGCTTGGCGTATTCAATGAATTCCTGCAAGTTGTTGGGCGGGAAGTCGGCACGTGCCAACAAGGTCATGGGGACGTCAACCACTTCACCTACATATTCAAAGCTGTTAAGCGGATCGAACTTCAGGTTTTTGTACAGGGCAGGTGCCGTTGCCATGCCATTGTGGTGAAGGAAAAATGTATACCCATCGGGTTTTGAATTGGCGATATGGGCGGCGGCAACCGTGCCGCCTGCACCGGTTTTGTTTTCAACAACAATGGGTTGTTTGAGGATTTTACCCAGTTCCGCACCCAGGGAGCGGGCGACAACATCAGTAGGACCGCCGGCAGCAAAAGGAACAACCAGCGTGATGGGATGCTCGGGATATTCGGCATGCGCCGCACCCGTGCCCATCGCAAACAAGGCAATCGTAAGGCTGGTCAGTTTCAGGAATTTGGATGTCATGTTGTGATCTCCGGAAATGTGGAAGAGCAGGCACAAAAGCCTGTTCTTTAAAAAATGGACACAAATAGTGTAACGATTTTTAAGGTAATTGCCGTTTTTATTTTGTTAAGCAAGCGTTATGTAAACTGAAAATTTGATGCTTGTTGTTTGGTTTAACTGAGTAACCAAGTTTCAACAAGATAAAAAAAGGCAGGTCAATAAACCTGCCTTTGCTTAACGATCAATATTTAAAGTAGATCAATCCTCTTCCACAAACGTTTCTTCACGTTTCTTGCGGATGGAGGGTGAGGCCACCAGAATGACCAGGCCAAGCGCCATTAACAGCAGGGTCAGTGACAGCGGACGCTCGACAAAAGTCAGGAAGTCGCCCCGGGACAGCAACAGTGCCCGACGGAAGTTCTCTTCCATCATCGGGCCCAGTACCAGGCCCAGCAACAGCGGTGCGCCTTCACACTTCAGTTTGGTCCAGATATAGCCAATGATGCCAAAGATACCCATCGTATAGATATCAAACGCGTTGTAGTTCAGCGAGTACACCCCAATCGTGCAGAACAGCAGAATCGCCGGGAACAGGACACGGTAAGGCACTTTGAGCAGTTTGACCCACAAGCCAATNTGCCAATCCACATGGACACGATCAGGCCCCAAAACAGTTCAGGGTGGCTGCTCATGACCTGCGGACCGGGCTGGATGTTGTGAATCGTCATGGCACCCACCATCAGGGCCATCACGGCGTTACCGGGAATACCCAGGGTCAGCAATGGAATGAACGAGGTTTGTGCCGCCGCGTTGTTGGCCGACTCGGGGCCGGCCAGACCGGCCGGATGACCCTTGCCAAAACGCTCGGGGGTTTTGGAGATTTTCTTCTCCAGGGTGTAAGAAGCAAACGACGACAGGACTGCACCGCCACCGGGCAGGATACCCAGGGCCGAACCCAGCATGGTACCGCGCAACACGGCTGGTG
>NZ_BMYS01000021.1 GCF_014652395.1 Advenella faeciporci | reverse complement strand
GCTGTGTTAGCCAGCCTGAAGGTTAAAAAACCGACCACTGATGTTGAATATGTGAATTTGTAATGGAGCGTTTATAACATAATCCACTATAAATCAATAACTTAAAATTTTAACTGTCGAACTCGGGGGGTCATGTCGGTACCAACTGCGATAATACAAGCGCAGAGCTGTCCCGACCTACCACGATTTCATCTTCAAGAACTATCTACCTTACATGAAGACCCACAAACTCAGTTGGCGAATTGATGAGGCGCAATTACGACAGCATTACGAAGAAAAGCGCTTCAAATCATCGTCCTCACCGCTGCTGTTTTTGTGAGCAGACATATCGAGATTGGAGCCGGACACAGCAAGCCATTTCGCCCGAACTAAGCTTTTCATTTGTTCTTTCCCAATAGGTGTTTCTGGCTTGGGTTCCTTGAGCAACACATGGATGTGAAGATACCCGTCGGTATGTCGCTCAATAGCTGAGAAATGAATTATTCTTTTCTTCGATCTCTTGCCGAATAGGTCAGCACTCAACGAATCAAAGAATTTCTTTGCCAGCAGAACGACTTCGTCGTGATCGGTCTTCTTGTACCTGAAGGTCAATGTGACGAACCAGTCGAAGTCCTGTTGGGTGATGTCATAGATGTACTGCGCCCGCCTTTTAATACGTGGAAGCTCGATGTCTTCTGGCTTGGTATTGAAGTGGAGATCAACCATGAGTTTTGCCAGGATGTCATCAATACGAGAAGAGCTATTTCCCTGTAGTGATTGGGTGTTGTGATGCGTGGTAATGTATGCCCTTTATGTGTGTTGTTATTCCCATTACAGGCAGACTGGTGTGAGATATGTGGATTAGGTCAGTCATGTGGTCACCATTCCTTCAATGAAGTGGTTAGAGGAAAATGTTGATTAAAGGGATATTTTGTCTTTTCTTTGGTGTTTTGCCTGTGTGGTGATTCCGTGTATGTGGTTCACTTCACCATATTCATTACAGATATTCTGGGCATAGTTTCACCAAGGGCATTTGCAAATGCCCGACGAGTATCCTGAACGACTGACCCCACGTTCCTGATCACAAAGTCGCCTGTCGCGTGAAATTGAGACCCCCATTGGCATATGCCGATGAGTGCGTACTGATGAGATGAGGCCACTCGGTATCACGGGTAAAAGCCGTAGGAAACCAAGTGGCCCGGTATTTATCGAATCGCGTCGGAAAAACAGGCATCAAGGCTGCTGTTTGTCTCATATGTGTTATAGTTTTTTTGATGAGCAAGCAGCAAGAAAAAACGCGACTGGTACAAGCCGTCCATAGCGCCGTCAACCACTACGACAAGAGCAAGCGAAAGACAGTCTCTCAGGCATGTGAGGACTTGGGGTTGGCGCGAAGTAATTACAATCGCTGGCGATATTCCGTGCAGAAAAATCTCAGCGAGACCGGAGCGGCCATCGTGCCACCACCTAAAAGCCGAGCACCAAAGAAGAACGGCAAGGCTTTACCTGCTGACGTGAGGCAGCGTATTTGGGACATGGCCCAGTCCGGCCTGTATGCCAACCCGAGTCAGATCGGCAAGGCACTGCGTGAAGAAGGCGCCAGCGTCAGCGACAATACCGTTCGGAATAACTTGGAGAGGGCCGGACTCTACGGATATCGGACCGTCATCGGAAGCGATGGAAAGCCGACCAAAAAGAAAGTGCTCTTGCTATAAAGGGCTGACGCTCCCTCTACCGCAGCATCCCAAATGGAAAAACCGCCGATCCTGAAGGAAAGGCGGTTTCGTAGTTCCACTTGAGGACGGTTGCCCGTCCCCAATACTGCTTGGAATTAACGCAGCAGGCTCAAGACGCCTTGCGGCACTTGGTTGGCTTGAGCCAGAACCGACGTACCAGCCTGTTGAAGAATCTGAGCGCGAGTCATGTTGGAGACTTCGACTGCGTAGTCGGCGTCTTCAATTCGCGAGCGAGCCGAAGACAAGTTCGTGATCGTGTTGTTCAGGTTCGAGATGGTTGATTCGAAACGATTCTGAATCGCACCCAGCGAGCTGCGTTGGTTATCAACAGCCTTGAGAGCATCATCGATTGTTTTCAATGCATTAGCCGAACCACCGTTAATGGTGACAGTGGCAGCATCTGCTACTGTAGCACCCGTAAAACGAGCGAGCGTTTGGTTGGCACCCGTCAACGCGTCACCGACGGTTCCGACGCCATTCTCATCGAACGTTACCGCGTAAGCGGGGCCAGTAGTAGGAGCGGTGGTTTCAACCATGGCATAGGAGGTATTTCCACCTGCGTCCGTGTAAGAGACCAAGTTCGCGCCTCCAGCGAACGTCGCTTTGGTCGCAGCCGCTGCCTCGAGGGTAGCCACATGACCAGCAGCTGTAGCGACAGTAGAGGTATTCTTGGAGCGGACATCGAAACCTTCTGCGTCGACCTTCCGAGCCTCAGTGCCTATAGGCGTCAGCGATCCAGCAGCTGTTGTGCCAGTTGACAAAAGGTTCCAGCCAGTATTGCCTGCGATGGCGATATCGATTGTTTGGCCGTCATCAGCGCCAACCTGGACCGAAATTTTAGTCGCAGTGGCTGACGAAAGGATTTTTTGACCGTTGAAGTTCGTTTGTTGGGCTACACGATCAATTTCTTTCAACCGCTCGTTGACTTCCTGTTGAATAGAGTCAATATCGGAAGCGGAGTTCGTGCCGTTTTGCGCTTGTACTGTGAGCTCACGAACACGTTGCAGGTTGTTGTTGATTTCATTCAACGCACCTTCTGTCGTCTGAGCGATAGAGATACCATCGTTAGCGTTACGAGCAGCTTGCGTAAGACCCTTGATGTTGGCGGTGAAGCGGTTGGCAATAGCTTGACCAGCAGCGTCGTCCTTGGCGCTGTTAATGCGCAAGCCGGAAGACAAACGCTCAATTGCGGAACCCAAAGCATTCTGGGATTTTGTCAGGTTATTCTGGGAAACAAGAGCCAGATAGTTTGTATTAATTACAGACATGGAACACTCCAAAAAAATAAGATCACTTCAAGAAAAACCAAGTCATAACACCTTTGTCTTGAAGGCTTACTACCGGTTTATGTTCATATTAACGGCCCGTGTTTTTTTTTCTTTAATGTTTTTTTGTTATTTTTTAATTTTTTTATTAAAAATTTTCCGGCAACTGGTCCCAATACGCTTCTTTCAACATCCCACGCAACCTTATCACGGCCTGCGAACGCAGTTGCGACACCCTACCCTCGGTCAGGTCCAGCACAGCGGCTATTTCTTTCAGGTTCAAGGCCTGTTCAAATATCAAAGACAGTACTAACTGTTCCCTTTCAGGCAATTTACCAATACACTCAACCAAAGTCTGTTTGAACTCTTCATTTAGCAAAGCGGCTTGTGGGTTGTATTCATCTGTGCCCCCCATCAACCTGTCCAGCTGGTTATTTTCCCGTTCGCCTTCGTCGCTGTCAAACCTGAAGTCTTCGTAATGCACCACATGCACGGTGCCGACGTCATGCAGTTGTTCGCGGTAGGCTTCTACGGTAATACCCAGTTCTTCGGCAATTTCTTCGTCGCCGGGTTCATAGCCCAGTTTTTTTTGGGCCTGGGCCATGGCTTTCTGGATTTTGCTGTTTTTGCTGCGCATCGTGCGGGGCAGCCAGTCCTGGCGGCGCAGCTCGTCGGTAATGGCGCCCCGTATTCTTGTATTGGCATAGCTGGTAAATTGGGCGGCACCGGTGTTTTCAAAACGCTGGGCGGCGTCCAGCAGGCCAATCATACCGGCCTGGATCAGGTCATCCAGTTCTATATTGGCGGGCAGCCGGGCCATCATTTTAAGGGCAATGCTACGCACCAGGGGTGCGTGTTCGCGCAATATCTGCTCTATAGAGGGTGTTGGTAACGTAGCCTTGCTCATGCACGATGAATATGGTTGGTATACATTTTGTCATTATTAACGATTTTGCTTGCATTCAATGGGCAGAACTAGGCCAGGTTTTACGGGTAATTGGTGCTTTGGAAAACGGGTTTATCTGTCATTATGTTTGGTAGTCATTGTGAATGATCAAGTTGTTTATGTTTAGCCGGCATGCATTTATGGCAGGCCTGTTCTTTAGCGCTATTTAATGCAGGCCTTAAATTAAAGATTGGCAAAACCCAGCCGTTAAATCCTGTATAAACAGCTTTAAGGTTTTATTTTCTGTCTGTTTACCAAGCCGGCATCAGGTTTTTGTATATAGGCCAACATTGCGTTTTTTACATTATGCCTTTTGCCTTTTCAGGAAATAACCTTCAACGATTAAGACAGAACTTATATTATGGCTAATATTTCCAGCATTGGCGTTGGTTCAGGTTTAGATTTATCTACCTTGCTAGATGGTCTGCGTACCAGCGAAGAATCCGTATTAAGCACCATTACCCAGCGCAAAAGCACTGAAAACGCGCGCCTGTCTGCCTATGGCCAGCTTTCCAGCGCCATAGAAAAACTGCAAACGGCTGCCAAAGCGTTTGAAGGCGATACGACTTTTGGGCAATATACCGCCACCCAAACCGGTGAAAGCTTTAGCGCCAGTGCCAGCAGTTCTGCGGTGGCGGGCAGTTACCGCATTAAAGTGGAATCCCTGGCGTCTACCCAAACGCTGATTGCCAATGGCGTGGCCGATAAAGCCGCCGCAAACGGCACGGGTGGCGTGGTTAAGTTTACGCTGGAAAACGGAGAAGTAAAAACACTGGACCTGACCGGCAAGGGCACCTCTCTTCAGGATATTGCCAAAGCGATTAATGCCGACAAAGAGCTGGGACTTAGCGCCAGCATCATGAATGACGGTTCAGGCACGCCCTTCCGCTTAATGATAAGCACCACTGCCACGGGTACGCAGGCAGCCGTTAGTGATATTACCGTAGAGAATAACGCTGAGCTGGGCGCATTGCTGGACAAAACCGGCATGACCGAACAGGCCGCCACCGATGCGGTCATTCATGTAAACGGAATTAAGGTTACCCAGGCCACCAACAAGCTGGAAGGTGTGATCCAGGGCGTTACCCTGAACTTAAGCAAGGTAGACACCGAAGCGCAAACGCTAACTGTTACGCGCAATGATGACAAAACCAAGTCAGCCATTAACGAATTCATTACGGCTTATAACAATGTCCAGAAGTTCATTAAAAGCAGCACGGCGTATACCGAAGGAGCTGGCGGCAGCATATTGAACGGTGACAATACGGCCCGTACGGTACAAACCCGTTTAAGCGGCATTATGAGTTTCCAAAGCAGCAATGGTGGTGCGTTTAAAACGCTGTCTGACCTGGGTATCCGCACCCAGGCCGATGGCAGCATTAAGCTGGACGAAGAAAAGTTTGACAAAGCCCTGACAGAAAACCGGGACGACATTGCCAAGCTGTTCCAGGACAAAACCAACGGCATTGCCACGTATACGCAAAACGTAACCAAAAGCTTGATCAGCAGCACCACCGGCATTGTGACCACTGCCAGTAAAGGCACCAAGACGCGAATTGAAGAACTGAATTCGCAATATGAGCGCAAACAGGCTCAAATTGAAGCCACGATGGAACGCTACCGGGCCCAATTTACCGCGCTGGATTCACTGGTTGCAAAAATGAATGGGACATCGGCCTATTTAAGCCAGCAATTGTCCATGTGGAATACCAGTGGCAGTAAATAATGATTGATTTTTAAGGGTTTATTTCATATTATGATGAACACTACTAACGTGGCTAATGGCCAGAATCCTGTCAAGGCTTATGCAAAAGTAGGTCTGGAAACACAGGTACTTACCGCCTCCCCCGAGGAACTGATCACCATCATGCTGGAAGCCACCCAGTCTTGCGTGATGAAAGCCAGGCTGTATTTCCAGAATGGCGATATTGCCAAACGGGGCGAGAACATTTCAAAGGCCATCAGTATTATCGATTCAGGCCTTATTCCCGGCATTGACGAATCTGCCGGTGAAGTGGCCAGGAACATGATCCTCAGTTTCAGGTTAATGTCGCAGCAATTGTTATTGGCCAGTGTGAACCAGCAGGAATCACACCTGGATGTGGTTGAAAAAATGCTTGATGATATTACCGGTGCCTGGAAAACAGCCACTGCTAATAAGCCCCGTAAATAGGGTTGGTTTACTACTATTAGACCAAAAAGATATAAAAAATGACTTATTATCCTTCAGAATGCAACAAGGCAAGCCCAGCCAATGCCACGGGACCTTTCCCCCCAGAGTGCAATAGCTGCGTCATAGAAGCCTACCAGCAACTGGTGAACATTACCCGGCAAATGGAAGACGCGGCCCGTCAGGAAAACTGGGAAGCCACGCTTGCATTGGGTCAAAGTTATGTGCATGAAGTGGAAGTGCTTCGCAACAAGGCCAATCTTCAGCCTGGCAACAAGGCTGAAAGGGAAATCTGCTCCCATTTACTGCGTCAGGTACTTATGCATGACGCCGCCGTGCGTGATGCGGTTTCTCCTGAAATGAAGCGCCTGTCGCAGTTGCTGCATACACGTAACCAGCAAAAGAAAATGGTCAAGGCTTATTCTGGCATGAAGCTGGCGGGGTAAACATGCCTTATGTCATCAAGCAGCTTAAGCACTCTTCTTGTACAACGACTGGAAACCGCGCTGGGTGTTACGCTTTCCGCGCAGGGACAGCTGCAATCGGCCCGTAGCCGGCAATCGGTGTTACCCACAGGCTCGGCCGCTCGGCCCGAGGCGCTTGAAAACGCCACCAAGGCGCATTTGCAAACCGGCAATTTCCAGGCGGTGGCACAAAGCGTGCAGGCAACGCTTGGGCATCGTACCGCTTTACAAGGTGCCCCTGTTGGCAATACAGGCAGTATGGGCAGCCAGCAGGCAATTGGCCAGGCAGGCAGCAATACGGCAGAAGCCACAGCCCGCAACCCGGTAGAGTCAACTTCTACCCGCTGGAGCAGCGCCGCAAGAAGTGTGGTGGCCCTGCTGGGGCAAATGCCCGAACAGGCAGCACCATTAAGCAACCCCAACCACGCTCCCATTATTCCCAAAAATCCCAAAGAGTTATTGTCATTTCTGTCGCGTCCGGCTGAACAGGCGGCCTCGTCTGGCGGTTCTGCATTGGGTAGTGGTGCGGGTTTGCAGGCGGGAAGCGGTTCTTTACCGGGTAGCGCGAGTGCTCAGGTAATGGGTGGGTCTTTGCCGGGTGGTGCAGGCACCCAGGCAGCGGGCGGGTCTTTTTTGGGTACTGCGGCTTCTCAGGCAGCGGGCGCTGGCACTCCTTTAAAAGAAGAGGCATTACGGGCGCTGGGATCCAGCCTGTTTGCATCAATTATCCGTGAAACCTTAAGCCGCGAAATTGCCCGGCCGGGCCTGTCTTATGAGGCCACTTTATGGCACATTTTGCGCAGCAACGGCAATTTACAAGAACTGGCCAACCACCCCAAGGCGCTGTTACTCAAAAAACAACAGGCAGAACAGCAGATCAGCCGGCAAATATCAATCTTGTCGGCCCTTACCCAGGCCAAGGCAGAAGCAACCCCTGCCCCGCCACCTTTATCCGGCCCACTGGCCAGCCTGGTTCAACAACAGCTGGAAATGCATCACCAGCAACGTATTGTGTGGCAGGGTGAAGCCTGGCAAGGGGCTGCCATGACCTGGGAAATCCAGAAAGACAACCCGCAAGCCTTTGCCGCCCAGCAACCCGCCAACCAGCCGGAAGAAGAACAAAACAAGGCAGGTAATGAGGCTGCACGCCAGGAACAGGGCGAAGCCAATACGCCTTGGTCAACCACGCTAACACTAAGCCTGCCCTTGCTGGGGAAAATCCGCGTGATGGTGCAGATTATTGACAATCACGTGCAGGCGCAGTATCAGGTGATAGACAATCCCAAACTGAAAGACAATCAAAGCACCGCATCGCTGTTGTTACAACGCATGCCCGAATTCACCAACCGTTTGCAGGCATTGGGCCTGCAAACCCACTCCTTCGAAGTATTCACCGACCCCGGGCACTCACAGTCTGACAGTCAGCAAAAAGAGAATTCGTGATGAACAAGCCTGGCATACCTGAAACACGTAAAACAGCCGTCACCTTGGCTTACCATGCCACAGACCCGGCTCCCAGGGTGGTCGCCAAGGGCATGGGCAATATTGCGCAAAGCATTATTGAACTGGCCAAACAGCACAACATACCCGTGCATGAATCACCAGAACTGGTGGCCATGCTGATGCAAGTGGACCTGGACCAGCAAATCCCCCCCGAACTGTATACCGTAGTGGCCGAATTGCTGGCCTGGATTTATTCACTGGAAGCGGGACTGGAAAGGAACTGAGCGGGGGATGTAGCGGGGTTGGGATTAACCGGGGGCTTCGATTGGCAGCTTGGGTTGTTTAGGTGCTTCGATTGGCAGCTTGGTTTGCTTAGAACCACCCCGTCGCTTCGCGCCACCCCTCCACAGAGGGGAATTTTCCTGCTTCGTGGAAACGTTGGTGCCTCACATTCCCCTCCTGCGGAGGGGTGTCAGGCGAAGCCTGACGGGGTGGTTCTGTACATACCAAGACACCCAATCGAAGCCCCACCAAACACAAGTGTTCTTTTTCTCACACTTCATACCCTGCTCCCACCCCCGAGTAGTAGCATAAACCTCCCGCTACACTTATCCCAACCACCATGCGTAAAACAAAAAACTATTTTGCCTTGCCCTTCAACCCCGAACTAAAACAAAGAGCAAGAAAACTGCGTCAGGCAGGGAATTTATCAGAGGTGTTGTTATGGAACCAAATCAAAAAAAAGCAACTTTTAGGACTGGATTTTGATCGTCAAAAAATCATTGGTAACTATATTGTTGATTTTTATTGCGCCGAGCTGAAAGTAGCGCTTGAAATAGATGGGGAGAGCCATATTAACAAAGCGGAATACGATGCAAGACGTGATGCTTATCTGAAAAGTCTTGGTTTGACAGTGATTCACGTTACGGATGAGGATGTAAAAAGGAATTTGGCTGGGGTTATGGTTTGGTTAGAAGGACATGTGGCTTTGAAGAAGTAAGTGCTTCAGCGCTTTGATAGGCGCTTCGGCTGGCTTACAACCACCTTGGTGCTTCGATTGGCACCTTGGGTTGCTTACAACCACCCCGGCGCTATGCGCCCCCCTCCGCGGGAGGGGAATGTGAAGCACCAACGTTTCCACGAAGAAGGATAATTCCCCTCTGTGGAGGGGTGGCAGGCGCAGCCTGACGGGGTGGTTGCAAATAAACAGAAACGCCTCTCGAAGCCCAAACACCGTGAAAAACACTTCTGCTTGCTTAGAACCACCTTGGTGCTTCGATTGGCAGCTTGGTTTGTTTAGAACCACCCCGTCGCTTCGCGCCACCCCTCCGCAGGAGGGGAATTGTTGGGGGCTTCGTTGGGCGCTTTGGTTGGTCTGGAACCACCCCGTCGCTTCGCGCCACCCCTCCGCAGGAGGGGAATTGTTGGGGGCTTCGTTGGGCGCTTTGGTTGGTCTGGAACCACCCCGTCGCTTCGCGCCACCCCTCCGCAGGAGGGGAATTATATCGGCATGCTGGCGATGGTCTGGTAGGCCTGGACCAGTTTGTTTCTTACCTGGATCGCGCTTTGAAAACCAATGCTGGCTTTTTGCATGTCTATCATGACATCGTTCAGCGAAATACCCGGTTTGCCCATGATGAATTGTTCGGCCTTGGTGTTGGCGGCTTGCTGGGTGGCTGAGATGCTTTTGATGGCGGCGTCCAGTTCGCTGGCGAAAGAAGCTTTTGTGACGCCTGGGGTTTGTGTCCCAAAGGGCTGCATGCTACCCAGTTGTGCGGAAACTTCACCGGCTTTTGCTCCATTGGCCATTGCCTTCATTTGTTGCTGCAATGTGTTCATGCCGGAAATGGCTAATGGCGAGATGGCTTGCATAAAAATATCCTGACTGTAAGCGATGTGGCTGATAAAACAAATATGAAAATAAAGCAAACATGCAATTAATCCTCATATTACCCCCTGCCCCCCAGTTTCAATAGCCCGAATAAGCCAAAAAACCCCGCTTTAATGCCTGATTGCTTTACACCCGGGCAGGTGATAATACCTGTCTGAAAAAGTTTAACTGGATAATTGTCTTTTGTTGTTTCCCATGGTCATTATTGAATTCACAGCCCTAACTGCCTTACGGTTTACAGGTAGACCGGCATGAGCGGCATGGATAAGCTTGCTGCCCGCTTCCCCATTGTGGAACGCCTGCTGGTGTTGCCGCGCCCGGTATTAATGGGTGCGGCCGCCGGGCTGGTGGCGTTAATCATTGTCAGCCTGCTGTGGATGCGCGGGCCCGAGTACAAGGTGCTGTTTTCCAACCTGCAGGACAAGGATGGTGGCGCGATTGTCACCGCGCTTGAAAAGCTGAACGTACCGTACCAGTTCAATGAGAACGGTTCTGCCATTCTGATACCTGCCGACAAGGTGCATGAAACCCGCATGATGCTGGCCGAGCAGGGTCTGCCACAGGGTGGCGGCGTGGGTTTTGAGCTGATGGACGACCCCCAGTTCGGGGCCAGCCAGTTTGCCGAACAGGTTACCTACCAGCGCGCGGTTGAAGGTGAGCTGGCCCGTTCTATTGAAGCCATGAATTCGGTGGAAAGCGCCCGGGTTCACCTGGCGATTCCCAAACAGACCCTGTTCGTGCGTGACCGGAAACTGCCAACCGCTTCGGTCCTGGTTACGCTTAGCCCCGGCCGCAGCCTGGGTGACGGGCAGATTGCCGCCATTGCCTGGCTGGTCGCTTCCAGCGTTCCGGGCCTTACGGCTGAAAATGTATCTATCGTTGACCAAAGCGGTCGCCTGCTGTCTTCCAGTGCCGGGCTTGAAGGCATTGGTGCCAACCAGACGCATCTTAAGTTTACCGATGAGCTGGAGCAGCGCTTAACGGCCCGCATTATTTCCATTCTGGTGCCGGTGGTGGGCCGTGGCAATGTGCATGCGCAAGTCAGTGCCAGCATGGATTTTGCCCAGCGCGAACAAACTTCAGAAATTTATCGCCCCAACCAGAAGCCCGATGAAGCCGCCATTCGCAGCGAGCAAACCAACCGCACGGCCCAGGCCGGTATTGGCCAGCCCATGGGGATACCCGGCGCCCTGTCTAACGAGCCCCCTGCGCCACCAGTTGCCCCGATTGAAAACCCGCCGGGCGCCAATGCAGCAACCAATGCCACAACAGGTACCGCTACCACCGTCCTTAACCCGGCCAGCCAAACCAATAACGCCACCATCAACTACGAGCTTGATCGCACCATCAGCCATGTTAAAGACTCGGTCGGTACCATCAAGCGCCTTTCTGTGGCAGTGGTGGTTAATTTCCGTGAAAACGAAAACGGCGAAGCCGCCCCCCTGCCTGCAGAAACCATGCAGCAAATCAATGCCCTGGTCAGGGAAGCCGTGGGGTTCTCTGATGAACGTGGTGACAGCCTGAATGTGGTCAATAGCGCATTCACTTCGTCAGACCAGCCGGTTCCGGCATGGAAAGATCCGGAAATCCATGCCTTGGCCAAAACCTTGGGACAATACCTGCTGCTGTTTATCGCCGTCCTGTTAATCTGGCTGAAAGCTTTCAAACCGCTTATCCGCGCACTTGAAGACCGTAAAAACATGGAACTGGCCGAAAAACAGGCCGCGTTGCGACAGGCAGAAGCCGAACGCAAGGCCAAGGCCGAAATCCCCGTCAAGCATGATCACTACGAGGACAATCTTAATGTGGTCATGAAAATTGCGGCCGAAGACCCGCGTGCCGTGGCAATGGTACTTAGAACCTGGATGAATCAAAACAATGATGACAGCAGAAAATAAAATGGAACGTTGCGCTATCCTGTTGATGTCCATTGGCGAAGAAGCCGCGGCTGACGTTCTGCGGTACATGAGTGCCCATGAGGTTCAGGAACTGGGTGCCGCCATGATTGGCATGAAGAACATGACGCGCAACAATGTGAATGCCGTACTGGAACAGTTCCGCAAAGATGCCGACCAGTTCATGTCGGTCAATATGGGCTCCGAGGAATATATCCGCACCATTCTGAACAAGGCGCTGGGCACCGATCGCGCCGCGGGCATTCTGGAAGACATTCTTGACCTGACCAAGCATGAAAACGGCATCGAGGCCCTTAACCAGCTGGAGCCCGCGAACATTGCCGAGCTGATTGCCGGCGAACACCCGCAGATTATTGCCACGATTCTGGTGCACCTGGATCGCGACCTGGCTGCCGATACCCTGTCGCTGCTGACTGAGCGGGTACGCAATGATGTGATTGTACGTATTGCAACCTTTGGTGGCGTACAGCCAACCGCGCTGCGCGAATTGACCGAAGTCCTCAACAATGTGCTTTCCGGCCAAACCGCCAAGCGCAGCAAGATGGGTGGTGTTCGTGCTGCGGCCGAGATCCTCAACACCATGAACACGGGCCTGGAAACCTCTATGATTACGCACTTGCAAGAGCGTGACGCCGAGCTGGCACAGCGTGTCCAGGAAGAAATGTTTACCTTCGAAAACCTGGCCGATCTTGATGACGTGACCCTGCAAGCCATTATGGCCGAAATCACCGACAACAATATGCTGGTGCTGGCCCTGAAAGGCGCCAGCGAGGCAGTCCGTGAGCGCTTCTTCAAGAATATGTCCAACCGTGCGGCACAAATGCTGCGTGACGAGATTCAGGATATGAACCGCGTTCGTGCATCGGTGGTCCAGGCCGAACAGCGTGCGATTATCGGCATCGCCCGCCGTCTTGCCGACAGCGGCCAGATTTCATTAAGCAAAACCGCTGATGATGATTACGTCTAAGCCCGACAAGCTGCCTGAAACCCTGGTGCTGGCCGACCCGGTTTTCAAGAAAAAAGCGGGACAGCCGTCCGTGAACGAGACCGGCTGGTCACCCTGGCGGATGGAAACGATTGTTGACCCTGAAACCCTTAGAAAACAGCAGGAACAGCAACAGGCCGCACCCGACCCGGAACTGGTGCGCCAGCAGCAGCTGGAACAGGAACGCAGGAACACCCTGCAAAAAGCACAGGAACAGGGCTATGCCACCGGTCATGCCGAAGGGTTGGCCGCTGGCAATAAAGAAGGTTACGATGCCGGCTACGAACGGGGCTACAGTGAAGGACTGGCGGCGGCGGCCGAATTGACGGCTTCCCACCAGTCCCGTTTGCTGGCCCTTGCCGAACAGGCCCAACAGCAGTATGCCAACCTGGATGCCAGCATGGGCCAGGCGCTTATTGAGCTGGCCACCACCATTGCCCGCCATGTGATTGGGCAAGAGCTTAAACAGCATCCCGAACATCTGGTTCCGCTGGTCAGGCAGGCCATTACCCAGCCACCGGGCGTGAACCAGGCCATGGAGGTGCAGCTTAACCCCGAGGATTACGCCCTGATTGAAAAAAGCGGCCAGCTGCCCCTGCCCGGGCATATCCGCCTGAAAGCAGACCCCAATATTGAACAGGGCGGCTGGTATGTGCAAACCGCCTATGGCGAGATTGACGCGACCTTGCAAACCCGCTGGGCACAGGCACTGGCCAGCCTTGGCCTGCCTGCCCCCCAGACGAAACAGGAGTAAGCCGTGAACGCGCCCGCCTCTGTCCCTGCCCAAACCCCCGCCATTTCCGGTACTGCCGCCTGGCAAGACCAGCTTAAGCGTGCTGCCAGCCGGGTTGAAGACAGCCCGCTCCAAACCAGTGCCGGACGCATTATCCGCGCTACCGGCATGGTGCTGGAAGCCAGCGGCCTTGCCTTGCCCTTGGGGGCTGCCTGCCGCATTCAAATGGTGGGTAACAAATGGGTAGAGGCCGAGGTGGTGGGTTTTCAGGGGCAAACCCTGTTCCTGATGCCTTATGGCAATATTTCAGGCTTGCCGCCCAATGCGCGGGTTGAAGCTGCCGAAGCCCCCCTGCCGCCCCGGGTGCCATTGCAGGCAGCCGATGACGCTTATGCCAACTTAAGCAACCAGGGGGGCCATACCTTACCGGTAGGGTTTTCTTTGCTGGGCCGGGTGGTGGATGGCGCCGGCAAACCGCTGGACAGTCTTGGCCCGTTTGAAAATGCCTGGTCGGCCCCACTGGCCGCCACGTATATTAACCCGCTGGATCGCGCGCCCATTGACACCCCGCTGGATGTCGGGGTGCGTGCCATTAACAGCATGTTAACGGTTGGCCGTGGCCAGCGCATGGGGCTGTTTGCCGGTTCGGGGGTGGGTAAATCGGTCCTGTTGGGAATGATGGCCCGCTACACCAAGGCCGATGTGATTGTGGTTGGCTTAATTGGCGAACGTGGCCGGGAAGTGAAGGAATTTATTGAGCAAAACCTGGGTGCCGATGGCATGCGCCGCTCTGTGGTGGTGGCCGCTCCGGCCGATGTGTCGCCCCTGCTGCGTATCCAGGGCTGCGTGTATGCCACCCGGTTGGCCGAGTTTTTCAGGGACCAGGGCAAGCATGTATTGCTGATTATGGATTCCTTGACCCGTTATGCCATGGCATTGCGCGAAATTGCCCTGGCCATTGGCGAACCACCGGCCACCAAGGGCTATCCACCCTCTGTCTTTGCCCGCCTGCCCGCCTTGGTGGAACGGGCCGGCAATGGTAAAAACGTTAACGGTAAAACCGCCGGTTCAATTACCGCTTTTTATACCGTGCTCACCGAAGGCGATGACCAGCAGGACCCGATTGCCGATGCTTCGCGGGCGATTCTGGACGGGCACGTGGTGCTGTCGCGCTCGCTTGCCGAAACCGGGCATTATCCGGCCATTGATATTGAAGCCTCCATTTCCAGGGTGATGACGGCGGTGGTGGGCAAGGAGCATTTGGCCATGGCCCGCAAATTCAAGCAACTGTATTCCATGTACCAGCGTAACCGTGACTTGCTGGCCGTTGGGGCTTATAAAAAAGGCAATGACCCTGAGATTGACACGGCTATTGACCGCTACCCTTTCCTGCGCAAGTTCCTGATGCAGGATATTGAGGAAAAGGTTGATATGGAGCAAGCCTCCCGGGAACTGGGCCGTCTGTTTGCAGGACTAACCCTATGAGCCGTAATAACGATTCTTTCGAGACCCTGCATGAACTGGCCGTTCAGAAAATGGACGATGCGGCACGCGTGGTGGCGCAAACCGAAGCCAATATTACCCAGTCCATCAAACAGCTTGAAATGCTGGGAGAATACCGGCTGGATTATATTGCCCGTTTGCAGGCCCGCCTGCAGGAAGGCATGAGCTCGGCCCAATGCGTGAATTTCCAGAAATTCATTTCAACCCTGGAAGAAGCACTGGGGCAACAGCGTGCCATTATTGCCCAGCTTGAAAAGCAGGTTGAGAAAGAGCGTGAAGCCTGGTTTGAAGCCCGCCGCGAGGTAAACTCGATGCAGGCCCTGATAGACCGCAGAAAGCAGGAACAGCTGAAAATTGCCAACCGGCAAGAACAGAAAATGAATGACGAATTTGCCGCCCGAGCTTACTTTGCCAGCAGGCGGCAACAGTCAGGGGGTTAACATTTATGGGTATGACAATGACAACAATCAGCAACAACCTGAGTGCCAACAACTTCTCAAAAAACAATGCGGCAGGCAGCAACAATGCCGACAGCGCCAATAACACGTTTTCAGGCATTCTGGCCATGCAGGCGCCGGCCTCATCACAATACAAGCCATCGCCTGCAAGTTCGGCCACCCAAAACACGACTGAAAACGGCAAGGTGACAGCCCAAGCTGCCAGTAAAGAACCTGTAGCCCAAAACAACCGGGCTTCGGGCAAGACTGAAAATGACGGTTCCACTGCTGAAAACAAAGCATCCGTTAATGATGATGCAGCACAGGCAAACAAGGCTGCAGCACCCAACGAAAATACCGCAGATGCGGAAAACCGGACAACACCTGAAAATGGCCCAAATGCCGCGCAAACTCCAAGTGAGGCCCTGCCGGTCAATGTTTTGGCAGAACACGCCATTCTGCAACAGGGCATATCCGAAGCAGGTGTCAATGCAGGCGACATGGGCAAGCCATCTCTTGAAAATACCCTTTTAAGCCAGCTGATCGAACCACAAAGAAATCTGGCCAGCCGTCTGTCTGGCAAAAACCCGGCTCACGCAGAGCTGGAAGCGCAAACCGCCGCAGGCTCTTTGGCGCCGTCTGCTAAAGACAGGCTGGCCGGTTCCGGTAAAGAAAAGCCAGATACTTTGTCAAGTACGGAAAATACAATGCTTACCGCCAGCCAACTGGCAGCGCTTGACAAACAAAACGCTGCCGGCCGGGCCGTTAACCTTACTGCCAATAAAGAGGCGACCAGTCAAATCCGTGAGGCCCGGTTAGGCCGGCTTTCGCAAGAGGCAGTAACGCCCAACCTGGCAGACCCCAGAAATTTCAATCACCAAACACCTGCCCAACCATTGGCCAACCCGGCATCAGACACACTGCCTGATGCCACTGTTGCCACTCATGCCAATGCCAACGCAAACCCGGCAGTTGGCACCTTGGCGGCCAGCAACCAGGCGCAAGCATCCGCCAGCCCGCTTATTTCCATTGGTACGTCTTTTTACCATCCGGGCTGGTCACAGGCCATGAGCCAGCAGCTGGCTACCCAGGCAAGCCTGTTTTTCAGGCAGCAGGCCAATGGCACGCATATTGCCCAAATGCGCCTGGACCCACCCGAGCTGGGCCCTATTAAAGTGTCCGTCAGCATTCAGGACGGGGTGGCCCAGGCAGCCTTTGTGGCCAGCAACGCCGCGGTTCGCCAGGCACTGGAAAACTCGCTGGCCGATTTGCACCAGGCCCTGCAGGAAAAAGGCCTTTCCCTGGGCCAGGCCCATGTCGGGCAACAAGACCGGCGGGACGGTTTTTTGATGGAAGATGATAATGCCCCGGGTACGGCCGGGCAAACCAAGGGCAGCACCGGCATCCTGGCCGATGCAGGCGTGCCTGCCACCGGCCCGTCACGCCAGCATGATGGGCTGATCAACACCTTTGCCTGATCAGGATATTTTCCTGAGCAGCTCATTTGCCTGATAAAATCTGCCTGGCCCGGCCACTGCCCAATTTTTGGCATTATCCCTTAAATGGTCTATAAAGGGAGAAAACCCCCTTTATTCCAGGCAATGGCTTTGCGGTTTATCAGCGAAAATATACGCTGATCCTGGTGTTTTTTTAGATTTGATAATGGCCCTTCATGAGCAAAGAGACAAATAACGCAAGCCCGAAGTCGGGTTCTTTTTTCAAGACGCTAATCATCATCATTTTATGCCTTGGCATAGGGGGTGCTGGTATGTGGTATTACATGGGCAAGATGCTGCCCGCCCAACCGGCACAGGCCCAACAGGCCACCCAGCCGGTTGCCGTCCCGTCTGTTCCCACGGTTAGTGCCAACCCCATTTTCATGGAACTGGACCCTTTTACCGTTACCCTTAACCGCAACGGTTTCTCGCGGGTGCTGTATGTGGGCTTTACCCTGCGCTTTGAAGACCAGGCCAGCATGGAACGCGTAAGCAAGTATTTGCCCGAGGCCCGTAGCCGCATCCTGATAGAGCTGTCTTCCCTGAACCCTGAAACCATTCATGACAAAGAAACACCCGACCTGATTAAAGAAGCGGTCAAACGTGTATTGTTGCCTGCGTTTTATCCGGAACCGTATACCCAGCACATTAGCAATGTACTGTTTACCAATTTTGTTGTGCAATAAAAATGGCCTATGATACGTTTTTATCTCAAAACGAGGTAGATTCCCTTTTTGCTGAAATAGAAGGTACACCCACGCCCAAGATCGAGGTTGAAGAACAGGTGTACCCCGATGGCGTCCGCCCGTATGACCTGTCATCACCTGAACGGGTCATTCGCAAGCGAATGCAGACCTTCGAGCTTATCAATGAACGTTTTGCCCGCAACCTGCGGGCCGTTTTGCTCAGTTTCATGCGACGCAATGCCGATATTTCGGTGTTGCCCATTAAAATCCAGACATTTGCCGAATTTGAACGCAACCTGCCGGTGCCCAGCAACCTGAACATGGTCAGGCTCGAACCCCTTCGTGGCCTGTCCCTGTTCTGCTTTGACCCCACCCTGGTTTTCCTGATTATAGAAACCCTGTTTGGCGGGCAGATAAAGCAAAATACCCGGGTGGAAGGCCGCGACTTCACCGCCACCGAACAACGCATCATTCATCGCCTTCTGATGCATACCCTTGAATGCTATGTGCACGCCTGGAAACCGGTTTATCCTATTCAATACCATTACCTGCGTTCTGAAATGCACACCAAGTTTGCCAATATTGCCAATAGCAACGAGGTGGTTGTGGTGACTCCCATTCGTATCGAATTTGGCACTATTGGCGGCCTGCTGAATGTCTGCCTGCCTTATTCCATGATAGAACCTTTGCGGGACTTGCTCACCGAGCCTTTTCAGGATGAAAGCGTCAAGGGCAATGAAAACAAATGGCTGCGTCAGCTGTCGGGCCAGGTTCCCGAGACCGAAGTAGAGCTGGTGGCCAATTTCACCACCACCGAATGCACGCTGGAACAATTGATGGCGCTGAAAGAAGGCAGTGTTTTGCCCATTAAGTTGCCCACTGAAATAGAGGCCACCGTGGATGGCATTCCGGTGATTAGTGCCAAATATGGTACGTTTAACAAACACTATGCGCTTAGCGTGATCAAGCGTCTTGAAATTCCGTATTTTGACACGCCTGAAGAGCCCAAAGTGGTGCTTGAAGACACCACCATTGATGATGAAATTTTACTTGATGACAATGACCTGAGTGCCGGTCGTATTAACGCTGAAAAACCTATTTAATCTGAAAAAACCATGAGCAATACTACTCCATCTGAAGATATCAACCAGGACGATCTGGCCAGTGAATGGGAAAAAGCCATGGCCGAACAGGCCAGTGCAACGGCAAGCCAGACACACGATTCCATTTTCGAGTCGTTTGATCCCGCTCCTCCTGCCGAAGAGGTTCACCCCGATTTTTCATTCATCAAGGATATTCCGGTTCAGCTTAGCGTTGAACTGGGTCGTGCCCGCCTGCCCATCAAGGATATCCTGAAGCTGGGACAGGGTTCGGTGGTTGAGCTTAGCGCACAGGCAGGCGAGCCCATGGACGTCCTTATTAACGGCATGCTGATTGCCCAGGGTGAAATTGTCAGCGTGAATGGCAATTATGGCGTGCGCTTAACCGATATTATCACCCCGGCCGAACGCCTTAACCGCCTGAACCGCCCTTTCAACCGTCGCTAAACCGCGGTTAGCCACATTAAGGGATCATGATGGATCAACTGGCCATTATCCGGGTTTTTGCCGCGCTTGGGCTGGTACTGTTCTGTATTATCCTGTTTGGCATGGTGGCCCGTAAAACCGGGCTGCTGGGCAAAATAAGGCGCAACCCCGCCCTGCCCGTTATTTCCCGTACCCCGCTGGGGCCACGCACTGAAGTGGTGGTGGTACAGGCGGGTAACGAGCAACTGGTGCTGGGTGTGACTGCCCAGCAAATCAATCTGCTGCATAAAATGCCGGCCCCTGAGGCCCCGCCGGAAAGCAGTGCTCCTGGCAGCGAGACCACTGGCAATTCCTCACCGGGCAAGGTATCATCGCCCCCCACTTCTTCTACTGATGGCAAGATGACTTTTCGTGAGGCCCTGAAGCGGCACTTGCCCCTTAAAATGCTGCTGGTTTGCCTGTTGCCTGCGCTTTTGTTCATGGGGGATCCGGCATTTGCCCAGGTGAACTTGCCGGCACTTACCAGTGCCGCCAACCCCGATGGCTCGCAAACCTATTCGCTCAGCATGCAAACCCTGCTTTTGCTGACCGGTTTAAGCTTTTTGCCTGCCGTCATTTTAATGATGACCGGTTTTACCCGTATTGTGATTGTGCTGGGTTTGCTGCGCAACGCCCTGGGAACCGGTGCTTCACCCCCCAATAGCGTGATTATCGGGCTCTCCCTGTTCCTGACTTTTTTTGTGATGTCACCGGTCCTTGACCAGATTGCCGAAGAGGCTTATGTTCCCCTGAATGAAGGCCAGATCAGCTTTGAACAGGCCGTAGAGCGGGCCTCACGCCCGATCCATGCCTTCATGATTGGTCAAACCCGGGAAAGCGACTTGGCCTTGTTTGCGGATATGGCCAATCTGACCGAATTTGAAAGTCCCGAAGCCGTACCCATGCGGATCCTGATTCCGGCCTTCGTGACCAGTGAACTGAAAACCGCCTTCCAGATCGGGTTTACGATTTTCATCCCGTTTTTGATTATCGACCTGGTGATTGCCAGCGTTTTGATGTCGCTGGGGATGATGATGGTGCCACCGGTCACCATTTCCCTGCCGTTCAAGCTGATGCTGTTTGTGCTGGCTGACGGCTGGCATTTGCTGCTGGGCTCCCTGGCACGCAGCTTTTACCAATAATCACGGCCTGCGCCTGTTTACAAGGAATTTGCATGACTTCAGAATCCATCATGTCAATGACGTATATTGCCTTACGTCTGGCCTTTTCGCTGGCGGCCCCGCTGCTGGTGACCACGCTGGTGGTGGGCCTGGTAATCGCCATTTTCCAGGCGGCAACGCAAATCAACGAGATGACACTGTCTTTCATTCCTAAAATTCTGGCTGTGGGTGCCGTATTGGTGCTGCTGGGGCCCTGGATGATAGGCTCGCTCACTGACTATATACGGGAATTGTTTATTTCCATTCCTGGCCTGGCCCAGTAAACGCCTGCGTTTGCAAGCGCCCGCTTAGCCGCTACCCCTTATGATTAACTTCACCCTGGATCAACTGTACACCTGGATTGGCCTGTTCCTGTGGCCCATGTGCCGGATCGCGGCCTTTGTGGGCAGTGCACCGGTACTGGGCGAATCAACCGTGCCCGTGATGGTCAAGATTGGCATTTCGGTTATTTTAACGGTGGCCATTTCGCCGTTTATTGGCCCGTTTGAAACCATTCCGCCCGATTCCTGGGCCGCCATGATCATGATGGCCAAACAAATAGTGATTGGCATGGCCATGGGTTTTACCATGCGTATTGTGTTTGCCGCGGTGAATATGGCCGGCGAGTTGATTGGCCTGCAAATGGGACTTTCTTTCGCCTCATTTTTTGATCCGGCCAGCGGTGGCAATACCAGCGTCATGTCACGCCTGCTCAATGCCCTTGCCATGCTTATTTTTATAGCTGGCAACGGGCATCTTATTTTAATTTCGGGACTGGCACGGTCTTTTGAAATTGTTCCCATCAGCGATGCCACCCTTCAATTGAATGGCATTGGTTTGCTTATAGAATGGAGCACACAGATCTTTATTGCCGGAATGCTCATTGCCATTCCCATGATTGTTTCCCTGCTCACGATTAACCTGGCCATGGGCATACTTAACCGTACCGCGCAGCAATTATCAGTCTTCGCAGTGGGTTTCCCCATTACCCTGACCTTCAGCATGATGCTGTTAATGGTCGTGTTGCCCTATCTGAATCAGTTCCTTGAAGTGTTTTTCTTCAACGGGTTTGAACAGATGGGGCGTATCATGAATGGGTTTTAATTAAAAAGAGACCCAGTCATCCTGCTTTTTATGGGGTTTGAGCGGAGAACGCAACGCTTCATCGGGCCTTTCGGTTAACATGGGCACGTCTTGCTCGCCAAACTCCATGCGCTGGCTCCAGGCTTCTTGCAATGAAAGTGATGGCGCTTCATTTTTAACGGCAACCAGTGCGGGCGATGATTTTTTAACACCGGCTTTCCTGGACTGATAAATTGCCTGGTCTACAAATGAGCGATGGCCTTTGGTCACAAACAGGGCCATCGTATTCATGGCTTCATCAATTTTTTCATTCAGGAAATTGGTTGAGGCAGTCAGGCGCTCAACCAGTTGCGAGTTCTGGTGAGTGACGTTATCCATCTGGATCACCGCGCGGTTGATCTGGTCAATCCCGGTGGCCTGCTCTTCGGTTGCGGAAGAAATTTCGCCCATGATGGTGGTCACTTCTGAAATGGAAGTCACGATGTTTCTCATGGTTTCACCGGCCTGACCCACCAGTTTGGCACCATCCCCCACTTTGTCCACCGAAGCGTCAATCAGCAATTTGATTTCCTTGGCTGCTTCGGCACTGCGCTGGGAAAGCGCACGAACTTCTGAAGCCACGACCGCAAAACCATTGCCCTGCTCACCGGCACGTGCCGCCTCAACCGCGGCATTAATGGCCAGGATATTGGTTTGAAAGGCAATGCTGTCAATCATGCTGACAATATCGGCAATTTTATTGGAGCCCACGGATATTTCTTCCATGGTGCTAACCACTTTGCGCATCACATCGCCGCCCTCTTCCGCCACCTGTGAAGCCTGAACCGCCAATTGATTGGCCTGGCGGGCATTTTCAGCATTCTGCTTAACGGTACTGGAGAGCTCTTCCATACTGGCTGCGGTCTCTTGCAAAGCGGCCGATTGCTGCTCGGTACGCGCACTTAAATTCAGGTTGTCTTCACCCAGCTTGTCACCGTTTTCATTAATGACATTCAGGTTATCGCGTACCTGATCAACAATACTGCCCAGTTTGTCCTGCATGTCCACCAGGCCACGCATGATACGCGCCACTTCATTGTTGCCAACCACCTGGATATTCTGGTTAAGCTCACCCTTGGACATGCGGCTGAAGTAGTCTTCCACCCGGGCAAACGGCTTGACAATCACCGCGGTTAACAGACGATGCACAAAGAAAGCAAAAAAGAGGGTGAACAGGGCAATCACCACCGATGTCACCATCACATAACGTGTGTTTTCTTCGGATTGCTCAAGCAATTTTGTGTTTTCCAATGCCACATCGGCAGGGGCATACTGCGAAAGCGCCTGGCTTAATGTCTGGATAGAGCTTGTGCTTTGGAAATTACTGACGACCGCCATGGCCAGCACGGCAAGGGTACCGAAAATAATAATGGCCACCAAAATACGCAGGCTGGATTTAATTTGTATTGCAGATAAATTCATTGTACCAACTCCAATATCAACCTAAAGTCTTGAACAGACTAAGGCCCTGGATTTTCTTGAATGCCAGGGATGCGGCTTCAAGCGCCATACCGCGCATGGTCAGCTCGGTACTTGCCTCATAAAAGTCAACATCTTCAATGGCGGAAATTTCACTTCTGAAATCAAGCCTGCGCTGCTCGCCACTGGCGTCCAGTGCCTGAATTTCATTCATTCTTGTACCAATTGAGGCACGGGTGGTTAGCACCGTGTTGTAGTTGGCATCAATTCTTTGGGTGGCCGATGACATTGCATTGCGCAATCTGGCGGCCGCCTGCGGGTCACTGCTGGTAGACGTATTAAGGGCGGCAGCCAGGTTATCCAGCGTGTTGAAAATATTGATATCTTCATTACGGGCATGATTAACGCTGAATGTATCTCCCTCGGCCGGAGTGCCGGAAAAGGCAACATCGACGCCACCTGGCAAGACCAGGCGCTGCTGACTGGCATCATAGGCCTTGGGGCCGTCAGTACCCAGTACCACGCCATCGGCATTCCGGGTTTCAACCGTGTAAGACAGCGGCGTACCACTGAAGACAATACTGAAATTGTTGCCCACATTGGCACCAGCCGCATCGCTGATATTGGGGCTGCTGATTTGCCCGGTCCCCGTATTGGTGCTGGCGGCCGCTGTCAAATAACTGTTCTCTCCGGAAACGGCACGGGTAAATACCACATAACCGGTATCGGCAGAACTTAACTGACGCGAAGAACTGACTTGAATGGTACGGTTGCCCAAGTCTCCCTGCCAGTTGATCTTGCCGGTGGCATCGGGAGCAAAAGCGGCACGGTCTGACTGGTTGCCGGAAAAAATAAACTGCCCGTTACCGTCAGTGCTATTGGCCAGGCCCAGTACCTGGTTGCGCAGGCTGTTCACCACCTCGGACAGCGTAGCCCGATCGGCATCTGCCATGGTGCCATTGCCCGCTTCCACAATTCTGGTCTTGATGGCAACCAGCGTGGTGGCCACCTCGTTCAGGATACTTTCTTCAAAAGCCAGGTTCTGGTTGGCAATGCTACGGTTCTCGGCAAAGCGGTCATTAATGGCCATATTGTTGGATAAATTCAATGCCCGGGCGGCTCCCAGCGGATCGTCTTTGGGCGAAACAATTTTCTTGCCGGTACCGATTTGCGTAAAGATATCCAGTTGCCGGGATTGCTGGGCATTGATGGTGTTTAATCCTGTTTTATAAAACTGGCTGGTACTGATGCGCATGCCTTAAGCCTTTACTTCAAAGATAAAATGGTATCCATCAGCACAGAGCTGACTTCAATAATACGTGAGGCGACCAGGAACATTTCCTGGGCTGCTTCAAGCTTGATGTATTCCTCATTCAGGTTAACCCCGGACAAAGCCTGTTGTGATGAATAGCTTTGTTTGGTCAGGGCATTCTGGGAGGCAATCATGAATTCGTTTTGCTGGGCCTGAACCCCTACACGGTTGACGATTTGTGAAAAACTTTCATTAAAGGTTTTGGTGCCACCCAACACTTTGTTGCTTTGCAGCTTTGCCATGTCCAGGGCATTATTGCCGTTGGCCACACCACCCTCTGCGTCAGCAGCGGCAATCTGGTCGGCACTGGTCATGGCCACACTGATTTGCACCGGACTGTGCGCCACCGCAGACAACGCCCAGCGATCGCCCGCCGAGGGCACACCGCCCTCCATTTTCAATTGCATGCCATCAACGGCAACGCCATCAAGCGTGGTACCGGTATGAATAATGTGATTGTCGCTTTCGCGTGTGACGGTGTAATTATTGCCATCAAAATAAATGGCGTAATCGGAAGCCTGTATTTTACCTGCAGCGTCAGACTGGAAGCTGGCTGTGAGGTTTACATTACCCACGTTTTGCGAATTGGCGGTGGCAATAGGAGCGGGCACATTGAAAAACGCCTGCCCCGGCTCACCTTTCAAGTCCAGGCCTTTGGCATTGGCCTCGTTCATGGACAGGGCAAACGCAGTGGCCAGCTGGCCAACCTCGCGCTGCTCGACTTCCAGGCTTTCGCGGCGGTATTTCAACAAGCCACCCAACGAACCACCGGTTATTTTGGTTTCGTCCAGTTCAACCTTAACCACTTCACCCTGCCTGCCAACCGGAATGGTGGCATATACCACGGTATTTTTGGGGTTTTCTGCCGACGGCCCGGTTGTCAAGGGATAAATTTTATTTTGGGTCAGCAGCTGCTGACCATTTCCCACCGAAATACTGACCTGGTTGTCCTGTTCAACCACGTTGACATTCACAATCTGGTTTAATTGTGAAATTTCATAATCGCGCTGGTCCAGCAGGTCATTGGGTTCATGATTGGGATTCACACCCTTGGCCTGCACAATTTGCTGGTTAAGCTGGGAAATGCGGCTAAGGTGGGCATTAATAGAGATGACCGAGTTGTCAATCTGGCTATTGATTTCGCCGCGTTGCTGATCCAGGAAGTGGCCCAGTTCATTGAATTGGGTAACTACGGTTTGGGTCCGGCCCAACAGTTCCTGGCGCGAAGCCGGATCGGCAGGGTTGCTGGCTACCGCATTGACACCATCAAAAAACGACTGGATGGATGGCCCGATACCCACGGTACGGTCTGCCAGCACATTATTGATTTGCGAAATCTGGCCACCATAGGCAGCCAGCAATGCACCCTTGCTTTCGTTGTTAACAAGCTGGCTGTTCAGAAAAGAACTATAAGCACGGCGAACGGTCTCTACCGCAACACCCCGGCCAAAAAAACCGGTACCCGATGAAGAAGCGCCCGCCGTTGAGATCAGGGTTTCCTGCCGGGTATAACCGGCGGTATCGTAGTTATTAATATTATGGCTGGTTGTTGTCAGGCGAGCCTGCGCCGTATTCAGGGCGGTTAACCCAAGTTTGGCCAAATTCATAATTTTCCGTCAATAAATATTGCTTGTCTTTCTGTTGGTTAACGGCAGAAAAATCCAATTGTTTAGCCGGACCGCCAAAAAAGGCACGCTGGCTGGCTTAAACACGCTGGCCGTCTTAAATGTTGGCAATCCGCTTATTTGCGCCTGACCCTGTATTGCCAGCCAGAGAACGGTCTTCAAAATAACCCATGATACTGATCAGTTTGCTGGCGTACTTGGGGTCTGTGGCATAACCGGCTTTCTGGATCTGCCGGGCCGCTTCATGGGCATTTTCTGCGGTCAATACATGCTGATAACGCTTGTTCTGGCTAATTAGGCGTGCATAATCGGCAAAGGATTCCTCATAAGAATCATAGGCCCTGAAAGGCTGTTCCATTTTTTTGGCCACCCCATTGACATATTCGGTGGTCATGACATTCACCACTTTACCTGTCCAGCCACCGGTTGCCTTAATGCCAAACAGGTTATGACTGGTCTGCCCGTTTTCATGCAAAATTTCGCGACGTCCCCAACCCGACTCAAGCGCGGCCTGGCTTAAAATAAGCGAAGCCGGAATACCTGAACCGGCTGCTGCCGCACTGGCGGCGGGGCCCATTTTCTCAACAAAACTGCTGATCCTTTCCGGGGCGTTATCCGCCACACCAATAACCGAAGCCATGTTTTTTGCGAAACTTCTTACCCGGTTGCCCAGGGTGGAAATCAGATCGCCAATCGCATCCCTGTTTTCCATGGGCATGGACGCTGACGTTGCGTTATTAACGCCCGGGACAGAACCCGCATCCATTGACTTGCCTGCATTGAGCAAGGCTGCCGAACCACTTTCCCTGATTTGTTCCAGCAAGGACTGGGCCAGGCCAATGCCTTTGCCCGAAGCCATATTGAGCGCCATTTGCTCATCGGCCATGGATTGCACCAAACGAGTCTGGTCGCTGTCAAACATCCCTTCCCCCAGACGCGTGGCACGTGCCTGCTTTAACAGCGTCTGGATAAACAGGGCCTCAAATTGCTGGGCAACTTCTTTTTCGCCTTTTTCAATATCTTCCAGCGAGGTATTCATTTGCCCGGCCACCTGGCGCTTGAGCTGGTGCAGCGAATTCATGTCCATGACAAACTGTGGAGCAGAACGGCTCACGCCGGGACGGGGGATATAACTGGTAATTGTCATGGCGACTCCTGTTAACTAAATAATTTCCAGATCGGCCCTGAGGGCACCGGCACTTTTTAATGCCTGGAGAATAGAAATCAGGTCTTGCGGACTGGCACCCAGGGCATTTAAGGCACGCACCACATCTGTCAGACGCACGCCTCGATTCACCATTTGCAATTTGCCCTGTTGCTGCTGAACCTGGATATTGGTATTGGGTGTAACAACAGTTTGCCCGCCACCAAAAGGGGTATCGGGCTGGTTCACATCAACACTTTGGTCAATGACCACGGCCAGACTGCCAAAAGCCACGGCAGCCTGATCAATGGTGACCGACTGATTCATGACCACGGTACCGGTACGCGCATTCACGATAACCTTGGCGCGTGCCGCTGCACGCGTGACATTAATAGCCTGCAAACGGGCCAGAAAAGCGGCTTGCGCCGATTCAACCATGGGGCCACGCACCTCAATGACGCGTCCGTTCACGGATCTTGCCGCGCCTGCTCCCATAACCTTGTTAATGGCTGCCACGGCATTTTCAGTGGTACCAAAATCGGTATCATGCATTTCTATCCGGATAATACCGTCTTTGCTGAAACGTGTCGGCACCGTGCGCTCCACCAGAGCACCACCGGTAATCATGCCGCCATTTAACTGGTTAACCTGGACCTGGCTGCCACCAGACTGGGCCCCCGCCCCACCCACCACGATATTTCCCTGCGCCAGGGCATATACCTGGTTATCGGCCCCCTTAAGAGGGGTCATTAACAAGGTGCCGCCCCGCAGGCTTTTGGCATTACCCATGGAAGAGACGTTCACGTCAATGGATTGACCAGGCTGGGCAAACGAAGGCAGGGTTGCCGTTACCATGACTGCCGCCACGTTTTTAACCTGCATATTGACCCCTGCAGGCACCGTAACACCCAGCTGGGCCAGCATATTGGTCAGGCTTTGTTGGGTAAAGGGCGACTGACGCACCTGGTCACCACTGCCATCCAGACCTACCACCAGACCATAACCAATCAACTGGTTGTCGCGCACCCCCTGGATGGAGGCCAGGTCTCGCAACGGTTCAGCCAGGGCAAAACCCTGAGCCACACCGACCCATAAGACCAATGCCATGAGGTGTTTCAGGATTCCGGATTTCATTGTCAAACTGCAACTCCAATTATGAGTATTAAACACTTAGAACGGTGCAATGTTCAGGAAAAACCGCTGCAACCAGCCCATGGTTTGCACCTCGTCCATCACACCCTTGCTACGAAACTCGATGCGGGCATCGGCCACCTGAGTGGAAGACACGGTATTGGTGCCGGTAATGGAACGCGGGTCAACCACCCCTGAAAAACGCAGGTGCTCACTGCCCTGGTTAATCGCAATGGCTTTTTCCCCGGCAATTTTCAGGTTGCCATTGGCCAACACGCCAATCACGGTCGTGGTAATGTTACCGGTGAACATGTTATTGGCCGTACTGCTACCCTTGCCTTCCATATCGTTGCTACCGTCTGCAGAAAAACGCTCATCGGCAGACAATGCGCTTGGCATCCAGTCAGGCGCAGCGGTTACACCAAAATCCATGCCGCTGTTACGATTGGTGGTGGTTGCCACACGCTTGGAGGCATTGGTTTTCTCTTCAATCACCACAGTCACGATATCGCCGACATTGCGTGGCCGACGGTCTTCAAACAAGGGAAAAACGCCTGCCTGTCCACCCCGGTAAATAGAACCGTCCGGCTCTTGCCGGACCTCGGGCATGGGCTGCATGGGCTCGGCTGTCAGGGGACCATCCACGATTTTGGGATGAGGCACCATGGCACAACCACTGGCCAGGGCAATAATCAGACCAACCGTAAACAGACGAATCGAACGAAAAGACATAGACATAAGGCGGTATCGCAAAGTGAGTGAGTCAATCAGATCTGGGTCAGGCGGGCAAGCATCTGGTCGGAAGTGGTAATGGCCTTGCTGTTCATTTCATAGGCCCGCTGGGTGGCAATCATGTTAACCAGCTCTTCAGCCACGTTCACGTTAGAGGTTTCGGTATATTTATGCAAAATTCTGCCGGTGCCATCCAAACCTGGTGTGGATACGGTTTCGGCGCCCGATGCATCGGTTTGGGCATAAAGGTTTTCACCCAGGCTGAGCAAACCGGCCGGATTGACAAAAGTGGTCAACTCCAGCTGGCCCACCTGGATGCTCGTGCCGGTTGCACCGGGCTGGGTGACCGACACCGTACCATCCCGGCCAATTTCAATGGTTAAGGCATTATCGGGAATGGTAATGGCCGGCTGTATGGGGTAACCACCTGCAGTAACCAGCTGGCCATTCTGGTCCAGCTGCAGGGAACCATTGCGGGTATAGGCAAAGGTGCCATCGGGCATTTCAACCTGCAGGAAACCCCTGCCATCGATGGCAATATCAAGACTGTTGCCGGTATTTTTCAGATTGCCCTGGGTATGGATACGCTCGGTGGCTACGGTACGCACCCCCATACCCACCTGCAGGCCGGTAGGCAACTGGTTGGCATCGCCCACCTGGGCGCCGGGCTGGCGTACGGTCTGGTACATCAGGTCCTCAAAAATGGCACGGTTGCGCTTGAAGCCATCGGTGTTGACGTTGGCAATATTATTGGAAATCACATCCATATTGGTTTGCTGGGCCTCAAGGCCTGTCTTGGCAATCCATAGCGAGCGTATCATATTGGTTCCTGATTAAATCAATGATAAATTAAGTACAAAATCATGCAAAATGCGTTTACCCGGCCGATGAAAGCAGACTGTTCGCATTTTGCTCTTTGCTGCTCAGTTCCTGGATAACTTTCATTTGCATTTCAAAACGACGGGCATTCTGGATAAGCCCCACCATATTGCCGGCGGCACTGACATTGCTGCCTTCCAGGATGCCGCTTACAACGGTTACCTGTGTGGTATCAGGCAGTTCAACCTGCTGCCCCTGGGCGTTGACGGCACGGAACAGACCATCATCACCACGCACCATGCGGGCATTGCCTGGATCACCAATCTTTAATTTGGCCACCCGCTGCACTTCGGTGGGCGCATCACCTGCGGCCAAGACGTTAATACCGCCAGAACGCTCAATACCAATCGCGGCCGCATCGGGAATTTCAATGGGCTGGCCATCTTCAGACAACACCATCAGGCCCCCCCCCGTCACCAGCAGACCATCAGCGTTACGCTGCAGGTTTCCGCCACGCGTATACGCCTCGGAGCCATCAAGGGCCCGCACCGCAAACCAGCCCTCACCCTGAATGGCAACATCCAGGTCACGGCCGGTGGTCATAAACGCCCCCTGCTCCATATCGCTATCCGAGGTGGTGGCCACCGTTAGCACCCGGGTGGTTTCAGCACTGCCAATTAAGGGACTGACCACCGGTGTGGAACGGTATTGCGAAAGCTGGGCCCGAAAGCCCGGCGTGTTCACGTTCGCCAGATTATTGGACAGAACCGCCTGCTGCTCCAGGATTCTGGCTGCCCCGTTGCTGGCTGTATATATGGCACGATCCATTTATTTCACTCCTGCCGGTTAACGCAGGGAGATCAGGGTCTGCAAGATCTGATCCTGGGTTTTAATGGTTTGGGCATTGGCCTGATAATTGCGCTGGGCAATAATCATGTTCACCAATTCGGAACTCATATCCACGTTGGACTCTTCAACCGCCTGCCCTTTAAGACGAGCCAGGCTGTTGGTACCCGGTTTACCAAAAACCGGTGGGCCTGAGTCACGGGTTTCCTGCCAGGCATTGCCACCGATGGGCTGCAGGCCATTCAGGTTGTTAAAATTGGCCAGCGCCACGTAACCCATGACCTGTGATTCACCGTTGGTGTAATTGGCCACAATGGCACCATCCGCAGAAACGGACAAACCGTTATATTCACCCGTTGCATAGCCGTCCTGGACAAAGTTGGGCGTAAAAGCACCGGCAAACTGCGTGGTACCAGTGTAATCCATTCTAATAACCAATGGTTCTGCCGGGGCGGCTGCGGTACCGGGCTGGTTAACCGTGACCATTAAAGTATTGCTGCTGGTTAAACGGCCAATACTGTCGAAGGTCATGGGTAACGGGCCACCACCGGCAGGCGCATCCACCGGGACCCCGTCCATATAGTAATAAACATCCCATTCGCTTTCGGTACCAGTGGTACCGGCACGTTTGACAAAGTATTGGGTCAGCTCATGGGCATTGCCCAAAGAGTCATACACATTCATGTTCAGCGAATGGGTAAAGCTGGCCGGATCAGCCGGTGAAAATGGTCTTGCCTGCTGTGCGGGCTGATAAGCCACTGTGGGGTCCAGGGCCCCGCTAACCACCTGCCCACCTGACAGGGTGACGGTTGAGGTGCCACTGGTGTAAGTGCCATCTGGCGGTGCCGGTACAGTGGCACCGGCCGCATCGGTCCAGGTCAGGCCACCGGTACTGCTTACCCGAAAATTATAGGTCGTGGTAACGCCACCAGACTCCAGCGCAACTTCGCCCAACACTTCAGGAGAACCGGTAATGGAGATAATGGACGCATTGGCATCCAGGTTGGTGATCAAGCCTGTATTTTGCGTTGCTTTGGGAGGAATATTGCCAACCGGGATTTTCAGTTCCTGCAGCAAGGTGCTGTTTTCACCAATGTAACCGGTAAGACGCTGCCCGCTGCTATTGACAATGTAATTGTTACGGTCTGCCTGGAACTGACCATTACGTGTATAAGACACGTTTCCACTGGTGTCCACCAAACGGAACAGGCCTTTTTCACCATCAATGGCCAAATCAAGCGAATTACCCGTTGAAGAGATATTACCCAAGGTAAAGCGCTGGTTAATGGCCGCAACCTGCACGCCCATACCCACCCGTGATGAAGCATATACATCGGCAAATGCTACTGACGATGCCTTGAAACCCACCGTGGCCGAGTTGGCAATATTGTTTCCAATCACGTCCAGATTCTGTGCCGAGGCGTTCAAGCCTGATAAACCTTGTCCAAATGCCATGATAAAAAATCACTTATAAAAAATTAATCTTCAGTTCATTACTTTACGCAGATCAGTCAGCGCGTAACGACCGGTTAGCCCCAGGTCCATTTTCATGCCCTCGGTGCTGTAAGAAACACTTTGTACCTGCCCATATTGCAAGGCCTCTGCAGGAACGGAACTATTGGCCGCATCAAGAGCCGTTACACGAACCGTGTATTTGCCCGCCGGTGCCTGCGTACCATTATCGCCCAGACCATCCCACTGCATGGAAATGACATCCACATTCTGGGGCCCCAAATCGAAGGTGCGTACCGGATTGCCGGCGGCATCCACAATTTCCACTTTCAGGCTGGCGGCTGCACCCATCAGGTCAACCCCAAAAGGGGTGGCCACACCACTTTCACCCAGCTTGATGGCTTCACCGGGCACCAATACATGGCGGCCGATCAGGTTTGAAGCCTGCATTGACTGCGACACATCCAGCTGGCCGGTAAGGGCCAGAACGGTCTGGTTAAGCTTTTCTATACCACTTACGGTAGACAGCTGGGCCAGCTGCGACGTAATGCCGGCATTGTCCATGGGGTTCAGGGGATCCTGGTTACGCAACTGAGTTACCAGCAAGGTCAGGAACTGCTCTTGTGTTTCTGCGATACTGCTTGTGCCCAGGCTGCTTGCGCCACCGCTCAGGGAGCTGGCACCGCTGGTTGGATTAATGGTTGTCATAAGTTGCCTTTATCCTTTACTGGCCAAGCGTCAGTGTTTTCATCATGATTGACTTGGCCGTATTAATGACTTCCACATTGGCCTGGTAAGAACGGGCGGCGGCAATCATATTGACGGTCTCGCCCACCACATCAACGTTGGGCAGGGTAACGTAACCATTATTGTCGGCATAAGGACTTTGCGGGTCATACTGCAAGCGCATGGGCGCCTGGCTTTCAACCACATTACTGACCTGCACGCCCCCAATCGGGTATTGACTGAAGGCATTGCCCAGCGGCTGCATTTTGAAAACCACCTGTTTGGCTTTGTAAGGCTGCCCATCGGGCCCGGCCACGCTGTCGGCATTGGCAATATTGCTGGCCGTAACGTTCATGCGTTGCGAACCCGCATTCAATGCCGAACCGGAAATGCTGAAAATACTCATCATGTCAGACATTCTGTTTCCTTTTGATTAATTAGGCTGCAAGGCGGACAGCATGGATTTGATCTTGCCATTCAACAGCGTCAGGGTGGCCTGGTATTGCATGGTGTTGTCCGCAAAAGCCACCCGTTCCACATCCATCTCAACCGTATTGCCATCAAGGCTGTTTTGCGTTGGCAAACGATATTGGGGCGAGAACTGCAAAGGCCCCATTGCCGCCGCCGGAATATGCCTGGCAGAAGTCAGGGTAAGCTGCGTGTCGGCCAAGCCTTTTTGCGCGCCGCTTGCCTGCGCAAGCACTTCCCTGAAACTGAAGTCGCGCGCCTTGTAATTGGGCGTATCCGCGTTGGCAATGTTGGTGGAAAGCAATTCCATCCGCTGCTGGCGCAAACCGACTGCGGTCTGCAAAAATTTGAATTCGTTACCAATTCTGTCCATAGTGCCTGTCCCTGCTGCTGACGCAACATACATTTAAGCCATTACAGTCAATATGTTAAGCTATCCGAAGTCAATACAAAGGAAAGGTAAACGGGGGTTTTCCTGCTTAATTCAGGCTAATCAAAAATAAAGGGTCAGGATAGAATTTGATTTATGAACAGGATAATGACTTTGGCTCGCACAAAATTATTTGGCTCCGGCCTGAAAACACCCGGCCTGGTCCTGCTTTGCCTGGCTGCCTTAGGCAGCATGTCTCATGCCAATGAGATATCCGGGCTACAGCAGGCCATCATGCAGGAAACCGAAGACTATCTTGCCGAACAGGCCGCCACCATTGACGGCACCCCCACCATTAATGTCAGCGTACCAAAGGCCCAGTCCTTTGAAACCTGTCATGACCGGGTGTATTTCCTGCCCAACAAAGGCACCTTGCGTTCCTCGATGTCCGTAGGCATTCGCTGCATGGACTCAGGCAAAACCGAATACCTGCGTGTCTCGCTTTCAATTGCAGGCAATTATTACGTTGCGTCCCAAAACATCGATATCGGGCAAACCCTTATGCCCAACCATATTGAAGAAAAACAGGGTGACCTGCTTAAGCTGCCGGCAAACTCACGTACAACCCCCGAGCAATTACTGGGGCATATTGCCAATACACGCATCCCGGCCGGACGCCCCATTAAGCTGAACATGATTCGCAGCCCGCAATCCATTAGCAAAGGACAACCTGTGCGGCTTCAGGTAAGGCAAGGCGCCCTTACCGTTACCCAGCAAGGAGAAGCACTTACCACGGCAGACGTGGGTGGCAGCATCCAGGTTAAAACCGGTTCCGGCAAGGTCATCATGGGAACGGTTATTAATGCCAACACGGTGAATGTGCTTTTTTAGGCAGCATGATGGCGGCCCTGGCTTATAATCAACACATTAACGGCAGAAAAAACCGGCCTTTGGCTAAAGTTTTCACTGATTCATCCGTTAATACCGGTAAGCCAACTGTTTTAGTGCTGTCCAAGCGGTTTTTACCCGTTCGGCAGACCCCAAGATCATGACCATGAAAATCTCTCCCGCTTCGCTCTATCAGTCAACCGCGGTTTCTACCAAGCCCGCCTACCGTAACGGTGCGTCTGCGCCCGCCAGTACACCAGCAACCGCGCAACCCGGCAGCAGCACCAAGGTGGATTTAAGCCCGGTTGCCCGCGACCTTACCAGTTCGGACAATGATGTAGACCTTGAGCGCGTACAGGCCATTCGCCAGGCTTTGGCCAATGGCACGCTTAATATCAACCCCACCCGTATTGCCGAAGGCATTTTACAAGATGCCATTGACATACTGACTTAATCACTTCTTGCCCATGACAGCCCATATCGATTCATTCCCGCCTTCCCTGTCCCGCCAAATTCTGGAGCAGCTTGTATTGGAAACAGAAATTGCGAAACAGTTTTTGCAAATCCTGAATGATGAATGTGCAACGCTCATGGAATTCAGCTCACCTGAACCCTTGCGCGAGCTGGCGCAAAAAAAATGGCAAATTGGCCAGCAACTGGAAGCCGCCTACAAAGAAAGGATGCAGTTGGTGCAATCACGCTTTCCGGTTTCTGCTACACAACACGGCCTGGCGGATATTCTTGAAAGGCTTGACCCGCAGCAACAGGACGACCTGGCCAAACAATGGAACAGCTATAACGAGCTTGTTGCACAGGCAAAAAGCCTGAATGAAAGCAATGCCATCATGATTCACAGTTACCTGAAATACAACCAGGATGCGCTTGACTCCCTTAACCGTGCCGCTGGCGTACAGCATACCTATGATGGCAAGGGCATGCGTAAACCGGTCAGCACGGGCAAGCCCCTGGCAAGCGCTTAATCAGCTGCCTTGCTGCCCGGAATTCACATCCATGCCCGGGCCTGAAGCAGGCCTGTATCAGCCACCAATTACCGACGTGACTTTCAAGTACCGTTCTTCGGGAATTTCCGTGTTGGATAGTACGGTTAACTGTGGAAACCCGTACCTGAACAACCTGGCCAACGAAGAACGCAATACCGGTGGCACCACCAGCACAGCCGGCAAATTGTGAACGGTTTGCTTTTGCAGGGCCAACTCGGTTTCCGTCTGCAGGTTATCGGCCAGACCGGGTTCCAATGAACCGCTTGTGGTCAGGGCCTGCGTCAGGACCTGCGTCAACTGGGGTGCCAGGCCAATCACATTGCACTCAACCGCATCTCCAAAACATTGCTGCGTAATGGCCCTGCCCAATGCCGTACGCACCCGCGCAATCAATTCTTCAATATTAATCATCATGCCTGGCTGGGTCTGGCCATTCAGAATAGGCCCCCACTCGGTCAGAACCTCAACAATGGTGCGCATGTCCCGGATAGACACCCCTTCGGTTAACAGGCCGCGCAATACATTATGCAAGGTGGTAAGGGACACGGCCTTGGGCACAAAATCCTCAACCAGCTTGGGCTCTTCCCTGCCAATATGCTCAAGCAGCTGCTGCACTTCCTGGCGGCCCAGCAAGTGCGCCGCGTGCCGCGTCAGCAACTGGTTAATGTGGGTGGCAATCACCGTGCTGGCATCAACCACGGTATACCCCATCACCTGGGCCCGCTCACGCATATCCTCAGTTACCCAGTAAGCCGTCAGGCCAAAGGTTGGGTCAGTGGTTTTTTCACCTTCGGTGAGCTCAAATTCAACGCCGCCCGGATCAATTGCCAGCCATTTACCGGGCTGAACCTGGCCTTTGCCAATTTCAACGCCGGACAGCAAAATACGGTATTCACTGGGATGCAATTCCAGATTGTCGCGGATATGCACGACCGGCGGCAGAAAACCCATATTTTGGGCAAACTGTTTACGCAGGCTGCGAATACGGGAAATCAATTCGCCCCCCTGCTCCTGGTCCACCAGACTGATCAGGCGATAGCCCACTTCCATGGCAAACGGCTCCACCAGGGTCACATCATCCCAGCGGGCTTCCTTTGAAGCGGTATCTACAGGCGTGGCGTCGGTTTCCTGCACAGGCCCCTGCAAGGCAAGCGCTTCATTTTTTTTCTGTATCCGATAACCCAAATAAGCAAAAAAACCGGCCAGGGACAAAAAGGCAAAATGCGGCATATTGGGAATCAGGCCCATAATGCCAATAATGGCAGCCGTAATATAAAGCACCATCGGGTTGGAAAACAGCTGACTCATCATTTGCTGGCCAACATCCTGGTTGTTCGCCACGCGCGACACCACCACACCTGCCGCGGTTGAAATGATAAGTGCGGGAATTTGCCCGACCAGGCCATCACCAATCGTCAGCAAGGTATACACCGTGCCTGCCTCGCCAAAACTAAGGCCATGCTGCAAAACGCCAACCAGCAAGCCACCTACAATACTGACCACCATAATGATCAGGCCGGCAACGGCATCACCCCGCACAAATTTACTGGCGCCATCCATGGCACCGTAAAATTCGGCTTCCTGTGCCACTTCCGCCCTTCTTTTGCGCGCATCATCTTCGGCAATCAGCCCGGCATTCAGGTCGGCATCAATCGCCATTTGCTTGCCCGGCATGGCGTCAAGCGTGAACCGGGCACCCACCTCGGCAATCCGGCCGGCACCTTTGGTAATGACCACAAAGTTAATCAAGACCAGGATGGCAAAAACAACAATCCCTACCGCAAAATTGCCGCCCACGAGAAAGTGGCCGAACGCCTCAATAACCTGACCGGCAGCATCAGGGCCGGTATGCCCATGCAACAAGACCACACGGGTAGAGGCCACGTTCAGTGACAGACGCAACAGGGTGGCAAATAGCAGCACCGACGGGAACGCGGCAAAATCCAGCGGTTTTTTGGTAAACATGGCCACCAGCAGGATCATGATGGACAAGGCAATGTTAAAAGTAAAAAACAAATCCAGCAAAAACGGCGGCAACGGCAAGACCATCATGGCAAGCACCATGACAATCAGCACCGGACCAGCCAGCATTCTGGAGTCTGCCGCCTGCAATTTCAGTGAGGAAAAAAAACGGTTCATATACTTGATAATTTAGGTCATTCAGGGTATTGCAGAATCAGGGGGTATCTTAAGGCGCAGGCGCCTGCCCGGACTGCGGATCAAGCTCGGGCGGCACCGGCAAATTCACGGGCCGATCCGGTTCTTCAGCCATTCCCTGCCGATACTGCCGCAATTGATAAACCCAGGCCAGCACTTGGGCAACAGCGGTAAACAGCGCTTCCGGAATGGGCTGATCCAGTTCGACATTGGCATACAGGGCACGGGCCAGTGCCGGCGCCTCCAGTTGTACCACTTTGTTTTCCGCGGCAATTTCACGGATTTTACGGGCAATTTCTCCGATCCCCTTGGCAATCACCAGCGGCGCGCGGTCCCCTTCCTGTTCATATTTAAGCGCCACGGCATAATGGGTCGGGTTGGTAACCACCACATCCGCATCTGGAATACTGCTCATCATACGATGACGCGCCATTTCACGCTGCTGCTGGCGAATTCGACCCTTGATATGCGGGTCACCCTCGTTTTCCTTATGTTCGCGCTTCACTTCTTCTTTGCTCATGCGCAGCTTTTTGGCATGGGAAAACATTTGCCAGGGCACATCTATGAGCGCAATCAGCAGCAGGGAGGCAATAATGGTTGCACAGCAAAACATGACCATTTCCATCCCTTGGGCCAATGCCCTTGGCAAAGACAAGTGTGACAGGGCCAGCATTTGCGGCAAATAAGATTTGATAACCATGACCCCAACGCCACCAATTACGGCAGCCTTCAGCAGGGTTTTTAACAGTTCCACCCAGGTTGACGCGCTAACCATGCGTCCCAGCCCCTTGAGCAGATTCATGCGTCCAAAATTGGGGTTAAGGGCCTTGCCTGAAAAAACCAGGCCGCCCAGCGCAACCGATGAACCGATGGCGATCACCACCAACACCACAAACAGCGGAAACAAACCGGTCAGGACATGCAGAAAGTTGTCCAGCATGCCTGGCGCCAGGCTTTCTACCGCACTTTTAGGCGTCCAGTCAAAATGCATGGTGGTTCGCATGACATAAACCAGCCGGTCATACAAAAAACCGCCACTGATCCAAAGCGTCATTGCTCCGGCCAGCAAAATAAGACAGGTATTGAGCTCTCGCGAGCGCGCAACCTGCCCCTCTTCCCGCGCTTTGGTTAATCGTTGCGGGGAAGCGGCTTCGGTTTTTTCAAGGTCGCTATCTTCTGCCATGCTGGGAGGTACGGTTAAATGGCGCTATCCGGAATGAGCGCACTCTAAACTGTTACCAGTGTAGCGGGTTTGCGAGCAAGGCAATTGGGGGAGTAAGGGATGAAAAACCCGCCTTAACGCCTGTTATGGCCTGACAAGGCAGGTAAAAAAAACATCATTGCGATTAAAAACCCAGCTGGGCCAGCAAATCGTCTACCTGCTGCTGGTTTTGCACGGTACCTCCGTTTTCTTTATGCTCTACAACGGGGCCATTGAGCAGGGCATTTTCCTCCCGGGCTTCTTTTTCCATTTCCTGACTGTATTTTTCGGGCATGTATTCAATGAGAACCTGAACCAGCTCCTGCTCGATGCGATCCAGCAGCACCGTCAGCTTGCCGGCCACCTGGCCGGTCAAATCCTGAAAAGCCTGGGCCGTAATAATGTCGATCAAGGCGGTATCAACCGGCCGGATTTCCTCTTTCACACCCGCCAGGAAAGCCTGGACATTTTTGGCCAGCTCCACAGGCAGCTGCACCTGCGCATGGGTAACCGGCTGCATGGCTTGCTCCAGTTCTTCAGACAGACTGGCTGCATTCGCTTTCAGGTGACCAAGCTCCGATTGGGCCAGTTCCGCGCTGTTTAACACGTCATTGGCGGCCTTTTCGGTCAGGGACGTAATATAACGAAGACGGGACTGGGCATCTGGCATGGCCTTGGCGGCAGCCTGAACGCTGGGCTCAAGACCCAGTTCACGCAAGCTGTCTCGCAACAAACGGGTCACATGGGCAATCCGGTCATACACCGGTGCTTCACCCATGGTGCTTCCGTTTTCCGGTAAAGGTTGTGTTGAATCTGTCATTGTTTTAGTCCTTTTCAGGAGGCATTGCGGTCCATCCGGTGTTTGGCATTCTTAAGCACCCATGCGGCGCTTGGCCTTTTCAAACACCTTATTCAGGTTTTCTTCCAGTGTTGCCGCGGTAAAGGGTTTAACCACATAACCGTCGGCACCCGCCTTGGCGGCGCTCACGATGTTTTCACTTTTAGCTTCAGCGGTCACCATCAGAACGGCAATCTGTTTGAGTTTTTCATCGGCCCGGATTTCCTGAAGCATGGTCAACCCGTCCATGACCGGCATATTCCAGTCGGAAACCACCAAATCGTAACCAGATACCCCATTGCGCAATTTACCCAGCGCCTGGGCACCGTCTTCAGCCTCATCAACACTTTCAAACCCCAGGTCTTTCAAGAGGTTTTTAACAATACGGCGCATTGTCGGAAAATCATCAACAATCAGAATCCTGATATCTTTATTCATATGGCATTTATCCTAATTTTAAGTATTCAACATTGATTATTATCGTTTAAGCGGTGACTGCGCTTTGGCAATCCCCTTGAAAAGGCGCTCACCAATCTGGTCAAGCGCCACCGCTTCATCGGTAGCACCAATATGCATGGCCTCTCCGGGCATGCCATAAACCACGCAGGTAGCTTCATTTTGCACAAAGGTATCGGCACCGGCCTGGCGCATTTCCAGCAAACCCTGGGCACCATCTTTACCCATGCCGGTCAATATGATACCAGTGGCTTTTTTTCCGGCCTCTTTAGCCACACTGGAAAACAGGACATCTACCGATGGCCGGTGACGGTTCACGGGCTCAGACTCTATCAATACTGTCCGGTAAACACCCCCCGACTTGCGAATGGCCAGGTGTGCCACACTGCCGGGTGCCAGATAGACATGGCCACTTTCCAGCACCTCATCGCCTGTTGCCTCATGAACGGTCAGCGCGCACGTGCGATCAAGCCTTTGCACAAATGAAGCGGTAAATCCGGCCGGCATATGTTGGGTAATCACTATAGGTGGGCATTCCCGTGGCAAACCCGTCAAAACCCTGGACAATGCTTCGGTTCCACCGGTGGATGAACCGATTGCCACCACCCAGTCATTCCTGACATTACTGACATTGCCCGCTGTTTTAATGACCGGCACTTCCTGACCGGGCATTACATATTGCTTCAAACGGGCCCGACTGGCCGCCCGGATTTTTTCAGCGACTTCATGCTGGTAAGCCTCCAGGGTTTTGCCTGACTGCGCATTGGGTTTGGAAACGATTTCAACAGCACCCAATTCAAGCGCCCGCAAAGAGATGGCAGAATGTTTCTGGGTTAAGGAAGAAACCATGACTACAGGCATCGGACGCAGTCGCATCAGGCGCTCCAGAAAATCCAACCCGTCCATTTTGGGCATTTCCACATCCAGCGTAATCACATCGGGATTCAATTGTTTGATCATGTCCCGTGCCACCAGCGGATCGGGTGCGGTTCCCACCACCTCCATATCCGGCTCGGCATTAATTACCTCAGTCATAATCCGTCGCATCAGTGCCGAATCATCAACACACAATACCCGGATCAATCCTTTTTTCAACTCAGTCATATTTCTTCTTGCTTTAAAACTAACGATGATTGCGCTTGTACACTGTCTGGCCCAACAGGGTAAACTGGTCTGTGGTGGATGCCAGGGTTTCAGAGTGCCCGATAAACAACAAGCCACCCGGCTTCATTGAGCGGGCGAAGCTTGCCACCAGACGCACCTGCGTATCGTGATCAAAATAAATCATGGTGTTGCGACAGAAAATCACGTCAAACATGGCAGGCTTTGGCCATGAAAACGACATCAGGTTCAATTCGGAAAACTCTACCCTGGCGCTTAAGGCCGGCTTGACTTTGGCCATACCCTCAAACTGGTTGTTTCCTTTCAGGAAATGCCGGCGCAGTCGCTCTTCAGAAATGCCCGTCAATCTGTCAAGGCTGTAAACCCCCGCCTTGGCTCTTTTAATCGCCTGACTGTCTATGTCAGTGGCTACAATCCTGGGGCAAGCCGCCTGTTCACCCACAATCTCATTTAACACCATGGCAATGGAATAGGGCTCTTCCCCGGTAGAACAGGAAGCACACCAAATGGCACAATTGGTCCGGAGTTTTTCTATGTGCTGCGCCAGAATTTCAAAATGATGTGGTTCCCTGAAAAACGCGGTATGGTTAATGGTGAAGCTATTGATAAACGCTGGCCACCCGGTGTGATCCCTGTCTTTGTCCAGCGCCATCAGAAAATCGTCAATGGTTACAAAACCAAACTCTTTGCGCAAGCCCTCAAGCAATCTTTCGCTTGATTTCATTTTATGCTCGCCCACAATGATACCGCTTCTATCGTGGAGCATTTTCAGGGCATGCTTATAGCTGGCATCCGTCCATGCCGATCTTGTCAGGGCATCCATCACGCCTCCTGGTTGATGTCACTTAACGTCCAGTGCTCGTGATCAATCAGTTTTTCAACATCTACTATTTGCAATAATTCGTCTTTATAAGTGGTCAGTCCAATTAAATACGGTGCAGGATTATTCACATTGGGAGGCGGTTCAATGGTGTTTTTGGCTATTAACTCTACATTTGACACGCTATCCACCACAATGCCCACAATACGGTCTGATAAACCCAGAATAATCACCACGGTTTGCGGGGTGTACTCCACTTCACTCACTTTCAGTTTGATGCGAAGGTCAATAATGGGAATAATTTGCCCACGCAGGTTGATCAACCCCTGTATATACGAAGGCATATGTGCCACGCGCGTCACGTTTACCGGCTGATATTCCCTGATTTCCTGGACTTTCAGGATATCAATGGCAAACTCTTGCCCATCGACACAAAACACCAGACAGTGATAATTCAGCTCATCTTTTTTTTCCTGACTCATGCTTAAACTCTCTCTTGTTGTAATACAGGGCTATTGAATCCCGAGCCATAAGGCATCAATCCGAGCCTGTTTTGCTCAAGAATGGCCGCCGCGTCCAGAATCAGGGCAACACTGCCATCACCCAAAATGGTGGCCCCGGAAACACCTGGCACCCGTTTGAAATGTGTTTCAAGGTTTTTGACCACGATTTGATGCTGTCCCAACAGCTGGTCAACCGCCAGCGCATACCGGCTTTTGCCAACCTGTAAAACGGCAATAATAGACTTTTCCAGGTCACGCTCGGTATTGGGAATAGAAAAAATTTCCCACAAATTAATAATGGGCAAGTGCTCGCCTCGCAATAACAGCAAGGCCTTGTTTTCCTCAAGAATACGGATCTGATCACTGCTTGGTTGCAGGCATTCAACAATATGGCTCAGGGGAAGCACAAACCGCTCTTTGCCCGACTGCACGGTCATGCCATCCATAATAGCCAGCGTTAGCGGCAGTGAGATCCGGATTGTCGTGCCCTTGCCCTTTTCCGATTCGATCTGCGTCAAACCACCCAGTTCCTGGATATTACGCTTGACAACATCCATGCCCACGCCACGACCCGAGACATCTGTCACTTTTTCCGCAGTAGAAAATCCGGCTTCAAAAATAAGCATGAATGCCTGGTCATCCGTCATGTTGTGCGAGGCGGGCAGGCCTTTTTCAATGGCTTTGTTAATTAATTTTTCTCGATCCATGCCTGCGCCGTCATCAATCACCTCAATAATGATCCGACCACCCTGGTGCTGCGCACTGATAGTGATTTTTCCCACCGGGTCCTTATCGGACGCAATGCGCTTTTCAGGCATTTCAATGCCATGGTCGAGACTGTTGCGAATCAAGTGAGTCAAGGGATCTATCATGCGCTCGATCAGGCCTTTGTCCAGCTCGGTGCCACCGCCCTTGGTAATCAGTTCAATTTGCTTGCCCAGTTTGCCCGCCGTTTCACGCACCAGCCGTGGGAACCGTCCGAAGGCATAATCCATGGGCATCATGCGCAAAGCCATGATCGCTTCCTGCAGGGTCCGCAAGGCACTGCCCATATGTTCAATATCCTGGATCAGCGAGGCGTGTGCAATCGGGTCCAGTGACTGGTTGGCTTGCATCAGAATGGACTGGTTAATTACCATCTCACCCACCTGATTGACCAGTTGATCGACTTTCTGGATGGGCACACGAATCGTCCCGCTTTCTTTACTGGCTGCCGCTGTTTTGGGCAAGGCCTGTTTTACCGGTGCCGCGCTAACGGTTTTTGCCGTCAGGACGGGGGCCGAAGCGGGTGCAGGTGTCGGACCAGGCGTGGGCTCCACGACAGGCGAAGACGACAACGTCGCTGGTACTGGTGTTGGTACCGGTTCAGGGGTTACCGCCATCTGTTCCGGGACCTCTGTAGAAGGCAGTTGTGCGACAGGCTTGTCTTCTTCCACTTTAATTTGTGACTCATCAATCACAAAGCAACACACGGCAATAATGTCTTCGGGGGGCAAGGCAGAACTTAGCCAGTAATAATGCTCATTGCCTGAACTTGATTGACGGATATGGGTCCCCATAATGCCCATTTCATTATGCAAAGACAAACGGTCTTTTTCCGACACATCAAACAGGGTAACCTTAAGCAGTTTTTCACCTTCGGGAATCACTACATCCGGTGTTGTTGCCGGTTTTTCCGGCGGCGTTTCTTCCTGCGCAACGGCGGTCTTAATGGGTTGGACGGCTTGCCCTGATACACTTTGTGTAGCTGTTTTTGCTTCAGCCGGTTTTGCTTCGCTTAGTTGTTGCAACATGGCCAGCAATTCGCGTGCGCTTTCACTGCCAGGCTCGTTTTGCTCCCGATAAGCCTGCACAAGATCCCACAACACATCTTTGGCTTTTAGAAAAACACTGATCGCCTCATGCGTCAGGGGCATTTTCCCATTACGAACCAGGTCAAGAATATTTTCCAGTTTATGCGTTGTGCTGACCAGATCATCAAAAACCCCAAAAGCAGCCGCTCCACCCTTGATGGAATGGGCACAACGAAAAATCGCATTCAGTGATTCGTGATCGGGCGATTCAGGATCCAGGGACAGCAGGGTCTGTTCCATACCCTGAAGAAGTTCTTGGGCCTCGTCAAAAAACGTATCATGAAACTCACTTAAATCTGGGCTGCTCATATACCTTGTCTGTCACTGATAAAAATTGTTGTGAAGAATACTCCTGAGATCAATTTCCGTCTCGACCGCTCTGGTCGAAGGGCCTGGTTTGGCCGGGCCGGAGGTACTCCTGGAGCCGCTTTTACTCACAGACGAAACCTTGTTATCCGGGTTTGCCTTTTGCAGAGGCATTCCCTGCTTTGCGATGATTCCCTTCTTCCCGGCGTCACCCTTCACTTCCAGATTGACGCTTTTGGCTGGGGCCGCTTTCTTTGCCGGGGCCGCTTTCTGTGTTGAGGCCGACTTATTCCCTGAAGCCGCTTTATTATCAGAAACATTACCCTTGGCTGAAACAGGCTTCTTCCCGGAAGCATTGTTCTTGTCTGAAGTTGTTTTCTTCGCTGGCACTACTGGTTCATCTGAAGCTGGCGAATTTTCAAACGCCCTGTTTACATTAACGACAGGATTTTCAATTTCCTTGGTTTCCCGGGGCAAATTCTGATTTTTATTTTGCGATACCAGCGATGTGGTTGAAACCTGCTCTGGCGGCAATGAGGGAGCAATGGCTGCCGTGGCGGTACCCACCAGCGAACCAACAACCGTATCGGCAGTCTGCCACAGAATATTTTCCTGCCTGCTGACAGGTGATGGCATGATCTGCTCAATATCATAACCGCTGTCACCCAAACCCTGAACCAGCTGAACCGTCTTTTCACTGGCAACCTGACCAGCCATTGCCTGGCCGGCAACCCCTGGAGCTGCAATCGCATCCTGAGCCACTGGTACCGTGCCCTGTGGCTGCACAGACTCCTGGCGGGCAAACAACTCAGGGGCCTTTTCAGACGTCGCCGCCAGGGTGGCGGAATTAACCGAAGGCGAAAGACTTTGCAGGCTGCTTAAAGATGAGGTCGCGGATGTCTGCGGTTTGTCTTTTTCCTGTCTCAGCCTCGCATCCAGGTCTTCCTGCTTCAGACCAGGAGACGCATTCATTTTCTCAAGCATTTGCTCTGTTTTATGATTCAGCACCACAATGCTGATGCGCCGGTTAATGGGCGAATACGGATCATCCTTGACCAGGTTAATCGTGGAAGACAAGCCCAGTATCCGTCTTACCTTGCTTTCAGACAGGCCATTATTCACCAGCGCCTGCCGGGCAGAGTTGGCCCGATCCGCTGACAGCTCCCAATTGCTATAGGCATGCTCACCGGTTACGTATTGGGTGGCATCAGTATGGCCGCTAATGGAGATCCCATTAGGCATGTCATTAAGCAATGGCGCCAGCTCTTTAAGGATGTATATCATTTCCGGATTAAGCCGTGCACTGCCGGTTGCAAACATGGGCTGCTGCTGATTATCCAGAATTTGAATACGCAAACCCTCTGGTGTCATGTCCATGACCATTTGTGGCTGGAAGTTTTTCAGGGTCGGATTATTTTCAATTTGCAAATCGACATTGCGCTTCAGGTTTTCCAGACGCTCGTTATCTTCACTCTGCTCGCCACGGCTAACCTGCGGGATCAGGGTGGTAATTTCCTGCAAGGCGCTTTTGGTGGGAATCGGAGATGGCGTGCCCCCACCAGGAATCACGTTTCTGGTGGCTGGTAAATAAGGATCACCGGTCACGGCTGAAATAAGCGGCCGTCTGAAATAATCAGCCAGATCCTTAAGTTCGCTTTTGGGCACCAGCGACAAAATCCACATCACCAGAAAAAAAGCCATCATGGCAGTCATGAAGTCTGCGTAAGCAATCTTCCATGACCCACCCGAATGCCCCTCATCATGTGAAGCGCGTTTTTTCCGGATGACTATACGAGGTGCATTACCTGACATACTTTATGTTTACTTGGCTGACTTGGACAATTGAACCTGTTCATCAAGCTCCGAAAATGAGGGGCGAACAGAAGAGAACAGGACCTTACGGCCAAATTCGACTGCGACAGCCGGCAAATAGCCGTGCATATAGGCCAGCAAAGACACCTTGATGCACTCTAATGTCTTGACGCTTTCATTGTTACGGCGCTCAATCGCATCAGCCACCGGGTAGACAAAGCCATAAGCCATCAAAATACCCAAAAAGGTACCCACCATCGCCTTGGAGATCAGGTCACCCAAAATGGCGGGGGGCTGGTCAATGGAAGCCAAAGCTTTAACAACGCCCAAAACGGCAGCCACAATCCCAAATGCAGGAAGACCGTCTCCTACGGCTTTGAGACCTTTGACCGGGACGTTCATTTCATGGCGACACGTGTCAATTTCTTCATCCATGAGCTGCTCAAGCTCAAAGGCACTCATGTTGCTGCTAATAATCATCCTGAAATAGTCACAGATGAAATTCAGCACCCTTTTATCTTCAAGCACCATGGGAAACTGACTGAAAATATCACTTTCCTCAGGCGCTTCAATATGAGACTCAATAACGTTCTTGCCCTCGCTTTTGGCTTTTCGGGTAAGCACAAAAAGACATGAAAGTATTTCCAGGTACAGCGCCTTGTCATATTTGTTTTTTCTGAAAAGCCGCATCAGGCTGTTACCCAATTGCTTGATGGAACGCATGTTGTTGGCGGCCACATAAGCACCCAGTGCCGCACCCCCAATCAGAACCAGCTCCAGGGGTTGAAAAAGGGCACTAAGATGCCCCCCCATTCCCACATAGGCTCCAAAAACACAAATTAATACAATACCGTATCCAATGACGACTAACACGCTAGCCCCTTACCCGTACCCAAAGGCACCAAAACTGACCAAAATATCATTTTACCGACAAGGAACCCCGGCCATTGAATAGAACAGCCTGTAAAAACCGGCTTACTTCAGCATTTAACCAGGCTTAACCCTGCATATTATTAAGTACGCCAATGGATTGCTTAAGTTCCTGTGCCCGCTGACCCAGCTCAACAGAAGTCTGTGACAGGTTTTGCACCATGGCCGAATTCTGGTGCACGGCGTGATCCATTTGATTGACGGCCAGGTTAATTTGTTGCAGTCCGCTGGATTGTTCAACCGAGGCTGTGGAAATTTCAGCCATGATATTGACCATGCCCTGCACCGAATCCATGATTTCTTTCATCACACTGCCCGCCTCTTCTGCCAGACGGGAACTTTGCGTGACATCTTCAACTGATGCATGGACCAGGCTCTTGATTTCCTTGGCGGCATCAGAACTTTTTTGCGATAAGTTGCGTACCTCGGCGGCCACCACCCCAAACCCGCGTCCGGCCTCACCGGCGCGTGCAGACTCCACACTGGCATTAATCGCCAGAAGATTGGTCTGGAATGCAATATCTTCAATAATTTTGACAATGCTTTCAATTTTTCTTGAACTATCGTTCATTTCTTCCATTGAACGCACGACCTGATTGACTTTGTCACTGCCATTTTCCGCCACCCGCAACCCTTCCAGGGCAATCGAGTTGGCCGAACGTGCATTCTCGGCATTCTGTTTGACGGTAACCGTCAACTGTTCCAGGCTGGCAGCAGTTTCCTGCAAGGACGCGGCCTGATCTTCCGTTTGCATGGCCAGGGTCTGGCTGTTTTTCTGCAACGAGGTCACAATTCTTGAATTCGCATCCGCACCCACCATGACTTCGCCACTAATACCAATAAGAGCCTTGCGCATCATATCCAGGTAATAATACAACTCTCCCATCTCGTTTTTAGGAATGGAATGAACATTATTACTCAGGTTACCGGCAGAAATCTGACGAATAATGTCAGCTGCACCGTCGATAGGCTTCCTGATATCCCGGGCCATTTTCAGAGACAGCAACACAATGGCAAAAATGAACAAAGCCATGATCCCGAAGAGGGCCGGGTTACCGCCGGGAAGTTGGGTTTGGGTAGCGGCCAACCATGCCGGGAACAACATGCCCGCCACAGACAACAAACCTGCCCGCATCAGGCCAGGCGCAAATCCTTTCTGAAAAATACGCCCTGCTCCGGCAAATATCCGGCGAATCCCTACAGGCACTTTACGCCCCTGTTTGATCGTATAGGGTATTTTCTCGCCATTATTAATCTGCCTGTACAAGGCTTCGGCTTTGGCAATGCTCTCGGGGTCGGCTTTAACCCTGACCGAAGCATAACCCGTCACCTCATTGCCCTGAAAGATGGGCGTCACATTGGCCAATACCCAGTAAAAGCCGCCATCTTTGCGACGGTTTTTAACCAGGCCGGTCCAGGGCTTTCTGTTTTGCACACTTTCCCACAAGTCCTGGAATGCCAACTCAGGCATGTCAGGGTGACGAATAATATTATGCGGTTTGCCTATCAACTCTTCCCGGGTGAAGCCGCTTAATTCCACAAAAGCCGGATTACAATATGTGATACGCCCCTTAAGATCGGTTTTGGAAATAAGGTACTGGTCATCCTGGACCAAAGTTTCAATATCGTTAACAGGCAAATTCTTACGCATGATTCAGGCAATCCATTCAGGCTGTTAATATCAGCCAACAATTGTTAATAGTATTCAGTGCTGTACTGTTTCTTAACGTCCATAAATGACATTAATTTAATTTTTAGAAGCAAAAAAACAGGCTCGTCCCACAGCCACACTTAAACCACACTACAAACAGGTAAAATGCAAGCCGCCGGATATCCCCGGGCAAAGCCGGCAGGAAGAAGATCGATTAAAACTTGCCGTAGTAAGAAGTGGTTGCCTGCTTGTTCAGCATGCCCACAATTCTGGCAGGGGGCTTGCACATGACACAGACAAAACCGTTTTCCAACTCATGCTTGTGAGTGACAAAAGCAGTATTGCACTGTGAGCAGGTGGACATTTGCATTAAATCGCTTTTAAAGAATCGAACCAGCATCCAGGCGCGGGTAAAGCTTAATACCGGCTCATTGCTTTGTTCGTCCCAGGCACGTTTTACCTCATCATGCTCAAGATAAAGCGTATAGGCATCAATAACCGCCTGAATTCCCTGGGTTTCAGTATGACTTACCAGGTTAAGATAAATGCTGTAAAACAGGGTCGCATGAATATTCTGGTAAAAAGACATGAACCAATCGGTGGAGTAAGGCAACATGCCCTTGGGCGGAGAGCGATGATGAATTTCATGATACAGACGGGAAAGGCGGTCACTGCTTAAATCGGTTTCCGCCTCAAGCACCTGCAAGCGGGCACCCAGCTGTATCATCTGGCTGGCCAGCGAGATATCCATGCCGTCTTTAAGAACACTTTTTGGTTTTGCCTTGGGTTTTGCCTTGGCTTTCACCTTTTCGATCACTGAGAAGCCTCCTGCATGACGCGATCAGGCTCCTGCTGTGCCAGCATCATGGAGGCATGTACCTGCTTAAGGGTACCATTCATGCCGTCTTTAGTGAGAGCGCCAAGTAAGGCAATATCGTTCAGGCGAAAACCACAAATAAGGGAATTTGAGGAAGCCAGCGACAATACCTGCGAAGTGCTTAAATCCATTAACAACTCGGCAACATCCCTGCCAAGTCCCAAACGGTACATTCCCTTGGAAAAATCATCCCGCAACATGCGTTGGGCCAACAACAAATAAGACAAGTTAACTTCTCTTAACTCATTCACCAGGTTGTTGTCCTGCATAAAGGGAGATTGGCTAATACTCATTATTCTTGATCACTTATTAAATTTATTCGGAAACACAAGCAAAAGTCACAACCACCTTACCAACACCGAAGACCTCACACACCCCAGCATTTTTAATGGATGATTATTTTGCCAATTTACAAATTTTTTTGCACGCTTCTGAATTTGCTGTTAATAAACCTGGTAAACATAAAGTTAATTAACAAAGCTTCCATCATAAAAAAATTTGTTAACATTTTATGAATCTAACGGAAAACCCTTAATGACAAAATAATAAATTTATGTTTTATTAATTGCCTTGATACCCGAATTATGCCCGCTTGATACAAAAAAACAAGAATAGCCTTAGACAAATCGTTTTGTTACTGCCAATTATGCAATGCATCTTGCACACAAAAAAATCCATAATTAAAAATAATTATTCCAATAATGAAAATTCAAGATTATTAAAAAATACGATTTTTTTAGAGTCCAAATCATTAGCAAATGAAAAAACGCATTATATGAAATTTTTTTTTACAAAAATAAAAACATTGAAATTTACATTTCTTAAAAATTTAATAATACATTTTGTTACAAAATTAAGCATTAATTTGTTGTTTTAAAAATAAATCTCTTTTATTAAAACCGTTTAATTGAAATATTCTTTGAAATAAAGTCCAGGATTTTTATTTTTTACTAATAATAAAAAGCATACCACTCACTCCACACTCGGAAATCTCACATTGTGAAATTATTTCCATATGCTTCAGCGCCATACAAAATAGCATTTTGTTGATATAGATCAATACAAAAAAATGTAAATGAAATAGTACTCAAAATGTAAATTTTTATCAAGTTCAAAACGCCATCTCAAAAACAGCGTTTTGGATGTCGTCTGCGTTTCCACGCCGGAGCGTGGGAACGAGATCGATCACAAGCATTTATCCCCTGGTTCCCACGCTCCGGCTTGGGAATGAATAACCCCTTAATCACAAGCATTTACAAAGCATTCGATCTCGTTCCCACGCTCTGCGTCACTGCCATTAAGTTAAGCATTTTTTGAGATAATAAGCGGCTTTGATTGACAGTTGAACATGGCTAAAAAAAGCAGGCAATTGAAGTTACCCAAGAGCGGCTTGAAGCGAA
>NZ_BMYS01000020.1 GCF_014652395.1 Advenella faeciporci | reverse complement strand
GCGATAGCCACTCTGGCCGGATAGATACGCTTGGACTAATTTGATTTTGAACGGCAAATCATATTTTGTCATTGAAAAGACCCCTAAAAGTTGAATGGGTGTCCAACTTTTTGGGGTCAGTTCAGAGTGTGGGAACCAGAAAATTTGCGTACTCGTTCCCATGCTCCGCGTGGGAATGCATAAACCGCGCTGAAATTAATAAGGGCGATTAATGCTTGTGACATTAATCGCCCTTTCTTGTATTTATTTTGGAACCGCTTACTGCTTATGAGCCGTTACCAGCAAGTTGCCCGGTCTTTGCCAAGCATTTTGTCTCCTCACCTGCATGAAATGAATTATGCACCACAATATGACAATTCACACTTAGGGTATGCACTAGTTTCCACCTTTTTTCAACACAAAAAACAACTATTTGCTCTTTTGTTGATCAAGCTCATGCGCCAGTTGGCGGGATTTTTCTTTTTGCGCCCGTTTTTCTTCACGACGCTTGCGGATTTGCTCATCCATTTTTGCACCAATATGCCCCTCGTGACGCTGCTCGGCCAAATCCACCTGACGCTGCCTTTCCCGAAAACGCTCACGTTGCTCTTCAGTAATCTTGTCCCAGCAATGCGGGCAGCTTTCACCGCGCACATAATGGGCAGAAGCGCGATCTTCATCACTTAAAGGATGACGGCAGGCCCGACACTGAATATATGGCCCGGGCACCAAGCCATGACCCACCGATACCCGCTCATCAAACACAAAGCACTCACCTTCCCACAGGCTTTGTGGCTGGGGAATGGTTTCCAGATACTTAAGAATACCGCCTTCCAGGTGGTAAACCTCATCGTAGCCCTGGGATTTCATATAGGCGGTTGATTTTTCACAGCGAATGCCACCGGTGCAAAACATGGCCACTTTCTTTTTCCTGTTTTTATCCAGCAAGCCACCCGCCCGGGCCTGTTCCTGCACCCATTGCGGAAACTCGCGGAAGGTAACCGTTTCAGGGTTAACCGCCCCCTTGAAGGTGCCAATATCCACTTCGTAATCATTGCGGGTATCAATCAACACCACATCGGGGTCGGAAATGAGGGCATTCCAGTCTTCGGGCTTCACATACGTACCCGCATTTTGCCCATTCACATTGGGCTGGCCCATGGTCACGATTTCTTTTTTCAGGCGCACCCGCATGCGGTGAAACGGCTCGCGGTCTTCCGACCAGGATTCTTTATGCTCCAGCGTAGCCAGGCGCGGGTCATTGCGCAAATACGCCAACACCGCATCAATCCCCTCGCGTGGGCCGGCAATCGTGCCATTAATGCCTTCCAGCGCCAGCAACAAAGTGCCCTTAACATCATGCTGCTCGCAAAAAGCCTGCAAGGGTTCACGCATTGCCTCGTAATCGGGCAATTCTACAAATTTATATAAAGCGGCAATGGTAAAGTTGGACATAAAGTAATCGGTAACCGATGAAAAGTAAGATATTTGAAAATACAGTAGGCAATCGCGCTTTTTTCCCAAGCAGGAGCATGGAAACAAGCAATATACGGTGTTGAAAACACAGTACGCAATTTTGTCACAAATACAAAGAAAGGAATTTGCGAAGAACGCAGCATCTACTTCTACGAATTATAAAGCAAAGATTAACTTTTTCTTGTTCCCATGCTCCCGCACAGGAATGCATACCCTCATTTGCCATAACAAAATAATTTTAAGTTATGTAAAATCTGCTAGTCTACGGATTAACAATTCTTTGTTCCCACGCGGGAGCATGGGAACGCATATTTCACTATTTTTATCCCCCGGAGGAAGCATGAAGTTAGAGACACTGGCGATTCACGCCGGCTATAAACCCGAACCCACCACCAAAGCCGTGGCAGTACCCATTTACCAAACCACTTCCTACGCGTTTGACAACACCCAGCACGGGGCTGATTTGTTTGACCTGAAAGTGGCTGGCAATATTTACACCCGCATCATGAACCCCACCAATGCGGTGCTTGAAGAGCGTGTGGCGGCACTGGAAGGCGGGATTGGCGCGCTGGTGGTTGCCTCGGGCATGGCGGCCATTACCTACGCCATTCAAACCATAGCCGGTGCCGGTGACAACATTGTTTCAGTCAGCACCCTGTACGGGGGCACCTACAACCTGTTCGCCCATTCATTCCCGCGCCAGGGCATTGAAGTGCGCTTTGCCCCCCATAACGACATTGCCGCTCTTGAAGCGCTGATTGATGACAGTACCAAAGCCGTTTTCTGCGAATCCATTGGCAACCCGGCAGGCAATATCATTGACATTCAGGCCCTGGCCGATGCCGCCCACCGCCATGGCGTACCGCTGATTGTTGACAACACCGTGGCCTCGCCCGCGCTGTGCCGCCCCTTTGAACACGGTGCCGATATTGTGATTCACTCGCTGACCAAATATATTGGCGGCCATGGCACCACCATTGCCGGTGCCGTGGTGGATTCAGGCAAATTCCCCTGGGCCGAACACAAAGAACGCTTTGCCATTCTGAATGAACCCGACCCGGCCTACCACGGCGTGGTCTACACCGACGCTTTTGGCCCCGCCGCATTTATTGGCCGCTGCCGTGTTGGCCCGCTGCGCAACACCGGTGCCGCCCTGGCCCCATTAAGCGCTTTTTTGATTATCCAAGGCATTGAAACCCTTTCCCTGCGCATGGAGCGCCACTGCGAAAACACGCTTAAAGTGGCCGAACACCTAAACAACCACCCTCAAGTGGCATGGGTAAAATACGCTGGCCTGCCTAGCCACCCCGAACACGCGCTGGCACAAAAATACATGGGCGGCAAACCTTCAGGCATTTTAACCTTTGGCATTAAAGGCGGCAGCGAAAGTGGCGCCCGCTTCATTGACGCCCTGCAACTTATTACCCGACTGGTGAACATTGGCGACGCCAAATCCCTGGCCTGCCACCCCGCCAGCACCACCCACCGCCAGCTGAATGAAAAAGAACTGGCCACCGCTGGTGTAAGCGCTGACATGATCAGGCTGTCTGTGGGTATTGAGCATATTGATGACATTATTGCCGACCTGGACCAGGCATTGGAAGCCAGCAAGGGTTAATGCCTGCGTTGTCATCCAGAACAGGAGTGGTTCCCTCGCGGGAGCATGGGAACCAGAGGCCCACGGTTAAATCTTGATTTCCGCCCCCAGCGCTTTCACAAACTGGCTTAACCACGCAGGGTGGGCGGGCCAGGCGGGGGCGGTTATCAGGTTACCGTCGGTCACGGCGGCATCAATGGCGATTTCGGCATATTTGCCCCCCGCCAGTTCCACCTCTGGCGCGCAGGCCGGGTAGGCCGAGCAGGTGCGGTCTTTTAAAATACCTGCAGCTGCCAGAATTTGCGCGCCATGGCACACCGCGGCAATCGGCTTGCCGGCCGTATTGAACTCACGCACAATATCCAGCACCCGCCGGTTCAGGCGCAAATATTCAGGACCGCGACCACCGGGTATTAACAAACCCACATAATCATTGGTATTAACCTGGTCAAAATCATAATTCAAGGCAAAATTATGGCCACGCTTTTCGCTGTAAGTCTGGTCACCCTCAAAATCATGAATGGCCGTGGCCACATGGTCACCGGCTTTCTTATTGGGGCACACCGCATGTACGGCATACCCCAAACCCAGCAAAAACTGGTACGGCACCATGGTTTCGTAATCTTCGGTGAAATCACCCGCAATCATTAAAATCGCTTTACTCATGACACGTCTCCTAAGTTGAAAAATACCCTATTACCCTTTTGGCAATAAAGGTTTACTATTCACTATATTGTTGTTTTGTATCATTTTAATGGCAAACAGGCTGTTTGGGCTGCTGGCTGAAAAATATTGCCGCTCCTAACTTATTCAGCAACCTTTTGCATTAAGACACCGGTTTCTCATGCCCTACACCAAAAACACACGGGCCTTCACAGTGACACATCCAGCTATTTCTTTCACTGCAGCACCCACCTAAAAAGGAATCATCATGAAACCTCTTTACCTGCTACTAGCCATTCCCGCCCTTTTGTTATCCACCGGCAGCCAGGCCCAAATGTTTAACCAGGAATACGAAAAATGCAACCAAAACACGACCGTTTCGATTGTGGATTGTGTTAACAAACAGGCAAAAAAATGGGATACCCGCCTGAACAAATCCTACAAAGCCTTAATGGAACGCAGTGACGCCGCCCAGCAAGCCCCGCTGAAATCAGCCCAACGCCAATGGATTCAATACCGCGATGCCAACTGCCAATTTTACGCCTTGGGTGATGGCAGCATTAGCCAGATTAACGCGGCTGAATGCCTGCGTGCCATGACCCAGGAGCGCACCTGCGAAATAGAAGCCGCCAACCGCTATGAAGGGGGTCCGCAGGCCGGGTGCAAATAAACCCAGCACGCCATAGGCAATAGCCCATAAAAAAGGATGGCCATTACCATCCTTTTGCTTGAATTCAACAATTACAAACAAAACGCTTAAATCTTGCAGGCATCGCCGCAGTCATTATCCGCTTCGGGCACGCTATCGTCCATTTCCTGAATGCGCTCGGCGTTTTTCTTTTCGATTTCATCAAAATCAATGTTTTCAAACGCGGTATCAAAATCAAGATCAGTATCGTTACTCATCACAGTCTTCCAAAATGGTTGGGCAATCTTTGATTTTAACGCCAAAACCGGTTTTGTTCCCACGCAGGAGCATGGGAACCAGAAACCGTCTAACATTTGGGATCAGTTCAGAGCATGAAAACGAGGAAGATATTGCCGCGCTACCTAATCAATAGCCTGAACCACGTTACGATCAAACAACAGTTTTGTCTCAGCCTCGGAATACCCTAACTCTGTCAATAACTCTACGCTGTTTTGACCGATTTTTGGTGGTGCCATGCGTATGTGCAAACGCTCTCCTTCCAATGTAATGGGTAAAAGAGGTACTGACGTCTCTTTACCATTCGGAAGCGCCATAGTTTCAAGCCCACCCGTTGTTTTTAAATGGATATCATCAAAAAGATCCTGTGGTTTAGAAATAGGAGCAAAAGGTAAACCATGCTTTTCAAAAACCGCCATGATCTCTTTAGCACTAAACACTGCCAATCTCTCACGCAGTGCAGGCATCAACCAGGACCTTTGCTGAACTCGGGCATTATTGGATTTCAAGCGTTCATCAGCACGCAAATCCTTGAAACCAAAAGCATTACAAAAAAGATCCCATTGGGTATCACTGACCACACCAAGAAACACCTGTTCATCATCTTTCAAAGTAAAAACATCATAAATACCCCATGCGGAAATCCGCTCTGGCATTGGTTTTGCCGCATTTCCAGTAACCGCATATTGCATCATATGCTGAGCCACCAAAAACACGTTATTCTCAAACAGTGCGGATTGGACTTCCATCCCTTTACCGGTATGCGTGCGTTGCATAAGCGCGGCCATGGCACCTATTGCACCAAACAGGCCTCCCATAATGTCGTTAATACTGGAGCCGGCTCTTAAAGGATCTCCTGAACGACCGGTCATATAGGCAAGCCCCCCCATCATCTGTACCACCTCATCAAGAGCCGTACGATGGGCATAGGGACCGGGCAAAAACCCCTTATGACTCACATAAATCAAACTTTCGTTTTGACGACGTAAAGACTCATAATCCAGGCCAAGTTTTTGCATGGTTCCCGACTTGAAGTTCTCACTGACAATATCCGCCGTTGAGATCAATTTATACGCGATCTCAATACCCTCTGGACTTTGCAAATCAAGAGCAATACTTTTTTTATTTCGATTAAAAAGTGGGAAAAAACCCGCGCCTGACCCCATTAAATGTCGGGTGCTATCACCTTTAACCGGCTCTATCTTAATGACTTCAGCCCCCAAGTCAGCCAGCACCATTCCACATGTTGGCCCCATCACCATGTGGGTAAACTCAACAACCCTAACACCTTCCAAAGGCAGTTTTTTATCTTCAGACATTATTGCTCCTGTATTATTAATTATTGTTATTGAATGAACCCTTTAGGTAAACCAGCCTCAGGCGTCATTCCATAGATGGGCTCATTTGGCAAACCTTCCTGCAAAGCAACCCGTGCCTGCATTAATTTTTCATAATTGATATGGGTCTTTACATTCATCGCCTCAAACATAAACACCAGATCCTCGGTAACCACATTTCCTGAAGCCCCTGGCGCATACGGACACCCTCCCAACCCGCCCTGAGAAGAATCAAACGTCCTGACACCCTCTTCAAAAGCAGCCAGGCAATTTGCAATCCCGAGACCTCGGGTATTATGCATATGTGCCGCACCGGCCTTCTCACCAACTTCATCAAAAAGCCTTCTAAATAACCGGCGTACCTGTTTGGGATTTGCATAGCCAGTGGTATCGGACAGCCCGATATCATCAATACCGGCCTGAGCAGCCATGACTGAAAGACGAATAACATCGTCCTCATCCACTTTGCCCTGGAGCGTGCAACCAAAAGCGGTTGAAATACCCGCCTCTATGCTAATAGCCGGAAAATTGGCATCACGATAGGCAACAATTCGCTTTGCCTCTTCCATCATCTCCTCAGGTGTCTTGCGCACATTGGCTTGAGAATGTGCAACACTTGCAGAAATAGGCAAGGTGATTTTATGCACGCCCGCCTCAAAAGCCGTGACCGCGCCGCGTAAGTTCGGCACTAGGGCCATCACAGTCAGACCCGGATGCTGTAATGCATGCGCCACCACTTCGGCTGTATCAGCCAATTGTGGCAACAGCTTGCTGGGAACAAAAGAACCCACTTCAATTTCCCTGACTCCCGCATCATAAAGCGCCGAAATCCATTTAAGCTTGAATGCGGTTGGCATAATGGTCTTAATACTCTGCAATCCATCCCTTGGGCCTACTTCACTAATCAACACGGTATCGCCAGTATGATTTGACATGAATTTCTCTTTTATCTTGATTTATTTTGATTAAATTTCAGCTGTCAATACGTCGTAACGATACAGCCAGTCATACCTGTCAGCAATAGGGTTACTGCTCCACTCACGCTGCAGATAGGCCTCGGCACCCTCTTCAGTTTCCAGCTCAGCGCTGTGAAAACGTCCGGTATTGGCCGTTGCACCACGCACCATTTTGCTTGTCCGCTCAATCCTGGCGCTTTCATATTTTTCAAATGCCAATGGCAAATCATGGACATATTTATCCAGACACCTTGCCAGCACCACGCCATCTTCAATCGACTGAACGGCCCCCTGTGCGAGGAAAGGCAAGGTCGCATGTGCGGCATCTCCAACCAATGTCACCCTTCCTTGCGTCCATTGAGGTATCGGATCACGTTGCATCAGCGCCCATTTAAACAACTGGGGTGATAAACGAATCATGGTTTGGACATCTTCATGCCAGCCTTTGAAGTCATTCAGGCATTCTTCCACCGTGCCTTGCGTGCTCCAGGATTCAACTTGCCAATCCTTGCGTTCAATGGTGCCCACAAAGTTCATAATCTCACCCCTGTGCAAGGGATAATTAACGGCATGACCGCCTGGACCAATCCAGGTTGAACCCACCATTTTTTGCAAATGTTCTGGCAGGTTCTTCATTGGAATCACACCGCGCCACGCAACCATCCCCGAAAAATTAGGATTGGTTGGCCCCCACAATTGATTACGAATGGCCGAGCGCACCCCGTCTGCCCCAATCAGCAAGTCGCCGCTTATTTCCTGACCATTTTCAAGTTTAAGCTTGATGGAATCCTTGTCTTGGGAAAAAGAATGCACTTTACTGTCAAGATGAATGGCGTTTGGTTTTATGGCCTCGACGCCGTCAACCAGGGCTTTGAGCAAGTCGGGACGATAAACCGTTAAATAGGGATAACCGTACTTTTCAACGGCGTCATCGCCAAGATCAAAAAGCAACCATGATTTTCCGGTATTCCACAACCGAAACTCTTTTTTTTCTGGATTACAAGAGTCTGCTTTAACGTTTTCATAAATGCCCAGCGCATCCAGGGCACGACTGCCATTAGGACTTATCTGGATCCCTGCACCCACTTCCCTGAGTTCTTTGGCCTGTTCATAAACTTCCACATCAAAGCCTTGCCTCAATAACGCCAATGCTGCCGACAAACCACCAATGCCACCACCAGCAATAATTACTTTTATATCTTTTTTCATAATTTTGTCCTATGAACTGAAGTCGGTTTACTGCTCAAACTTTACGCCAGAGTCTTTAACGATTTTGGCCCAGGTTTTTACATCGTTATTAAAGAATTGCGTGAACTCCTCAACCGAATAGGGATTTAGCGTCGCGCCACGAGCTTCAACATACTCTTTGTAATCAGGATCATTAAACGTATCGCCAATCACTGCATTCAATTTATCCAAAATCTCTTGAGGCGTGCCTTTTTTGGCAAATAAGCCGAACCAGGTTGAAACATTAAAATTATCAAGTCCCACCTCTTTAGCGGTAGGCACATCGGGCAACATAGGCGATCTTTTTTCCCCTGTCGTCAACAACCCGATCATTTTTCCAGCCTGGATATACGTTGCAAGATTCGCCAGATCAATGGCGATCACCTGACACTCATTCTGAAGCACCGCCATGACAGCAGGCGCAGCACCTTTGTAGCTAATGGTTTGCATCTTTACGCCTGTTTCCATGCCAAACAGCAGACTGGTCAGTAATGTTGACGTACCCCCCTCGGCAATATTCATTTTGCCTTCATTTTTCTTCCCATATGCGATGAATTCTTCCAGGTTTTTCGCCGGAACAGCCGGATTCATACCAATCACAAAAGGCAAAGCCATCAACTGTGCAATCGGCTGAATATCCGTATAGGGATCATAGTCAACTTTGCGAACACTTGGATTAATCGCCATGGCAGGCGTATCCACCATTAATGTGTAGCCATCCGCAGGGGCATCCCTAAGGGCCTTCAAGGCAATCAGGCCGAAAGCACCCGTTTTGTTTTCAACCACAACCGGCTGGTTTAAACGTTTTGACAACTGATCAGCAATTTTTCGACTGGTGGTATCCACGGCACTACCCGGTTGATAAGGCACCACAATTTTGATTGGCCTTTGCGGATAAGTTTCTGCGGCATACGTTGCACTAGCGCCTAAAGCGAAAACACCTAACACAACATTTCTTAATAGGTTTTTATATATTTTCATGTATGTCTCCAGATCAGTATTTAATTAATTTCTTCACGTAACAGATTCAAGCCGGCATAAACCGGGGCATCGGTTGCGCATACCATATAAGAAGGCTCCAACACCTCATGTTTGTAAGGCCTCCAGCCGGGCACCGCAATGACATCGCCCTTTTTCCACTCGAAAACCTGGTCATCCACATACGTTTTTCCTGACCCTTCAAGAACGGTGAAAATCTGATTGGCGGTTGTCCGTTTCCGGGCAGAGGTAAAACCAGCTCCAAACTGCTGCACAAATAACGCAATCGACACCATCGCGGGGTTGCCCAGTTGCACTTCGCGCTCTGCCATAGGGTGACCACTTTCGCTGGCCGCCTCAAGATTTTTCAGGGTGTTTTCCCAGCGGAATGCAATCGGCGACTCTTCAGCATCCACAAACTCGCTCTCGACACGGTTGGGATGACGCTCAAAAAACATGGGCTCAAGTAAATGCACAAGCGGGACATCTAAAATATCCACCCAATAACAATCCTCATTCCCCACATTCTCATGTGAGTGCCACATCATGCTGGGTGTCAGTAAAACATCGCCTGGGCGCATTTCAACCCGCGTTCCCTCTACCGTTGTATAGCTCCCGTGGCCTTCCAGGATAATCCTGAGCGCATTGGGGGTATGCCTGTGCGAAGCTGCGGTTTCACCCGGTTTGATCATTTGATAAGCCGCAACCATGGTCCGGACGGTAGAATAAATATTGCCTTCCATGGGATTGGTCATGGTTAAGTTGCGGCGTTCTGCAAACTCTGTACTCACCAAATGACCTGCAGCATCAAGAATGGGCTTCACTGAGTCGTAAGTCCACATGAAAGGATGCATGGTTTTTCTGGGCTCTGGCCATAATGATGGCGTGCGACGATGCCACCCCCCCTCTACGCTTAAGCCATCAAATGCCTCATAAAGCTTTTCTAATGTGTCTATTTGATTTTTCATGATTATTTCTGCTTGATAATATTTGGTGTGTAATCTTTTTCAAAAATAAAGGTGTGGCCACCCTCGCCTTGTATCACGGGGATATTCATCTCGCCCAAGTCATCAATGGCAATGCGTATTATGTCTCCGGCTTTGACCTGGCCCACGCCTGCCGGGGTGCCTGTTGCGATGATATCGCCCGGGTACAGGGTCATGACAGCAGATGCCATTTCAATCATGCCCGGGATATCCAACACCAGATCCCGTGTATTGGCATGCTGACGTAACTCACCATTGACCCACAGTTTCATTTCAAGATTACAGGGATCAGTTACCTCATCGGCGGTTGTTATCCATGGACCAACGGGACAAAAAGTATCATAGGCTTTTCGTGCCACCCGCTCTTCGCGCCCACGAACAACCATATCAAGCAGGCAAGCATACCCAAAAATATGATCTTTCCAGTTTTCAGCAGGAATATCCTTCCCGCCCTTGCCGATGACGATACCCAACTCGCATTCGTGATGTACTTCTCTATTATTTACACTTGGAAGTACAACAGGCTCTCCGGCGCCAGACAATGAAGAGTTTGGTTTCAAGAAAAACCCTTGATGGGTCGCCCGGTAATCGGCCTGCATTTCCTGACCATGGTCATGGTAATTAACAGGGAAAGCAATCACTTTATTTGGCCAGGGAATTGGTGTAACCAGTTTGATGTCATCAAGACTGTATCGCGGGGCATTTTTAAGCGCCTCTTCGATCACCGGCTGATACTTTTCAATATTTGCAATGACGCGCAACAAGCCCATTGATGGCCACTCTGCCGTGTCGACCTCCAAGACCTTGGTAAGGTCAGCCACTTCATTGCCAAGCACCAGACCAATACGCCCCTCATTAAACCTAGCCAATTTCATTACCCATCTCCAAAAAATCAGTATTTATATTTAAATTCTATCTAATAGAATTAGATTCTGCATAATAGAATTATGACTTTTTTTCATATTAAAGTCAACAATTTAAGATTTATTTAGCCCAAAAAAAACCAGACTTTTGTCTGGCTATATCATATTTAAACGGATGCCATCCATTTATTTTTTTACATAACCCAGTTTTCGACTTAAAGTCAGGGCCGCCTGTAAAACATCTTCTTTAAAAGAAGGCATCAGCCTGCTGGAAGGCATCGTTAATGTAATGGCCCCAACCAGGTCGTTGTTCGCATTGAACACCGCGGCTGAAACCCCCGCCAAATCCGGTATCCTGTCGCCATCCAGCACAATCACACCTTCTTTACGAATTTGTTCATAAACCTCTCCCACAGCACCGCTAAAGGCCTGCAGAACACGCCCTCCAGACCCTTTGTCCAGGGGTAAAACATCACCAACACTTGTTTGATAGCTGATAGGCAACGGCGAATTAATACGGTGCAAACATAATCGCCCCTTACCGCTAATGACATGATACGAGGCACTTTCCTTTGTTTTTTCCACCAATGCCTTAAGCACGGGAACAATCACATCTGCCTGAGAAAATGACGCGTTGTATACTCCGTATAACTGGGCAACCGTCTCTCCAAGCCCATACCGTCCCTGCGCGGTTCTGCGAACCAGGCCATAATGCTCAAGAGAAGCCAGAAGTCTTAAAATTGTACTTTTGTACATTTTTGTACGTTCGGCAAGCTCCATCAAAGACAGATACTCATCGTCCTTCTTAAAAGAAACCAACAAGGATAATGCCCTGTCAACAGCGGCCACACCGCCCGCCGAGGGATTATTATCAGCCATTGATAACGTTGATGATTTTTTAGGCATAACATACATCCGCAACCAAGTAAAACCTCATTTTCACCACTCCTTTCAAGCTATAACCGAATATTGATTTCCAGATGATCCATCATCATTTTCATGAGTCGCTCACAAGTGAATGCACCTGACACCTTAATGTTGCCCGGCACTTAACTTCTTAAGAATGCCTTCAAGCAGCGTCATTTCCTGCGCCGACACCGACTTGAAAAACTCCTTCTCCAGATTATCCACCTCTTGTTCACATTGGCGAAGCAAGACACGCCCCGCCACCGTCGTCTCGATCAGTAACACACGCTTGTTACCTGGATCCTCCCTTCGAAGAATCCAGTCCTTACGCTCCAGATATTTGATGAACTCACCCATTGATTGAGCCGTAATTTTTACAAGCCGTGATAACTCAGCCGATGATATGGGCTCATGGCGGCTAATAAGACTTAATATCATGTACTGACCTGCAGTTATGCCCAAGGGATTCAAGGTACTCTCTAACTGCAGTCTAACAAGCTGTTCCAGTTGATGAATGTAAAAAAAAGGTCTGCGTTTACTCGACATCTAATCCTTCCGGTGGCAGTTTCAAAACCGAGGGAATTCCCTGCTGGATTCGCTGACATAATGCGTGAACCAAGGGTAACTCGTACTCAATCCAAAAACAAGCCAGTATAACTTTCCTTTTCTCAAAGGATGTCAATTCAGCACCCTTCGCTTTTTCATGCAGCAATTGATGAATTCCAAGCCAATTCCATGCAACAACAATAATACCGAAGGCATGCAAAAGGTCATAGGCAACGGCCAAATGCGGCAATACGCCCGAATTTTGTTGGCTTTCCTGTCTAATAACCTCTACAGTACGGTGCAGCAAAGCCAATGCTTCAGCATAACGCCCAACCAAACTTTGATCGGCCACCCCAGACACACGATCCTGGTCCACGCTGATTTGGATCGTGTTAAAAAAATGATCGAAAGCTCTCCAATCATTGTCTGGCAACTTCCTGCGCAACAAATCAATCGCCTGAATACCGTTGGCACCTTCATAGATTTTTCCGATTCGTGCATTCCTGACCACCTGCTCAATACCATAATCCTTGGTATATCCATGCCCGCCAAACACCTGCAGGCAATCACTCGCACAATCAAACCCCTTATCGGTAAAGTAGGCCTTCATCACCGGGGTAAGCAGATCCACCATATCTTTCAAACGCATCCTTTCTTCTGCTCTTGTCCTGTCTGACTCAGCCTGAGCCTGCCAGACTGCCACACGCAAAGCAGTCGCTCTGGCACCCTCAGCAAAAGCCTGGGCCCCCATAATATTACGGCGAACATCCGGGTGGTTGACAATGGGATCCGCAACACACTGGGTACCCGACGGGAAAATGGGCGTTTTGCCTGACCGGCGCTCCTTGGCATAAAACAAGGCATTTTGAGCCGCAATCTCGGCATACCCCACCCCTGATAACGCCGTACTCAAACGTGCATAATTCATCATGAGAAACATGGGCAACATGGAATTACGCTTCACACCCCCGGAAGTACTGCCAATATGCCATGCCTGTGCCCCATCAAAATTCAGCACACAGGTTGCATTACCCTCAATCCCCATCTTGTGTTCGATTGAACTGACATGACATGCATTTTTCTCAAGCAGAGCCCCCGTATGCACATCTATCTTGCGCTTGGACACCATAAACACGTTCACATCATCCAGACGGGATCCCACCTTGCCATCGGCATCCGGTATTTTTGCCAGAACAAGATGAATGATATTATCAGTCAGATCATGATCCCCCCCTGAAATAAATATTTTGCTGCCATGAATCGCATAACTGCCATCCGGCTGCGGTACAGCAGTGGTCCGGATTTGTTTAAGATCGGTGCCGCAATGGCTTTCCGTCAGACACATCGTTGCTGTCCAATTGCCGGTGGCCAGATTGGGCACAACATGCGTCCTGATCCACTCGGGCGCAAGCGCGTTCAGCATCCGCGCGGCCGACAGGCAAAAGCTGCCATACATGGCCAAAGAGTGTGCCGTCGTAATGCGCATTTCGCCAATCATCGAGGCCATAATGGACGGCAAGCCCGCACCGCCCAGTTCCTCGGGCATGCTTAATTGCAGCCAACCTGAGCCGCAGTACTGCTTCCAGGCCTCTTTATAACCGGGTGGCGTCAGCACCTTGCCATCAACAAGATGCGCGCCATGACGGTCTCCGGCGATGCCTACCGGGAACAGCACCTCCTCATGAAACCGGGCCGCCGGATAAAGAATCTCCTGGCAGAACTCAGGCGTCAGGTTTTCGAATCCCTCTACCTCCTTAAGCTCCTGTACCTTCAGCAAGTCGTTCAAAATGAATAAAAAGTCTTTTGTAGGTGCTTTGTAAACCAGCATGGCGTATTCCTTGTATTATTGATTAAGAGCCAGTTCTTTAAGTAAACGGGCAGGCCGGAACGACTCGCCATAACGTTGCTCAAGCTCAACAAGCTTATGATAAATTTTGGCATAACCCAGCTGCCTGGCAAAATACATCGGCCCCCCCTTCCATGACGGCCAGCCATATCCGTATTGCCATACCATATCAATATCGCTCTCACGCTCAACAATACCTTCCTCTTGCAACTTGAAGCCCTCATTCACCATGGGAAAAACAAGCCGCTGCACGATCTCCTCATCGCCAATGACACGTCGTTGAATCTGCGCCTGTACCGAGGCGGCTTCAAGCATGTTTTTCACCTCTTGCGAGGGCACTGGTGCACGCTTTCCCGGCACATAGTCGTAATACCCTTTCCCCGCCTGCCTGCCTGTTCGCCCCGTTTCGTAGAGCCGGTCAATAATCAGGTCTTTCTCGCCACTTTCCTGCCTGCGCATGTAATTCACGGCAATCCCCCCTGCCATATCCTGCAGCTCGAAGGTTCCCATGGGCAAACCAAACGCACGCAACACCCTGTCAATTTGCTGAGGCAATGCGCCTTCCAGCAACAATTGGCCGGCCTGCCGCTCTCGCGCAATCATAAGACGGTTCCCGACAAAACCCTTGCAAATACCCACCACCACCGGGATCTTCCCAAGACGGTTTGAAAGCACTTTGGCAAGATTGATGGCTTGCGTACTGGTACGTGGCCCTTTAATCACCTCAACCAGACGCATGACATGCGCCGGGTTGAAAAAGTGCAGGCCAATCACACGCTCGGGACGACGTGTGACCGATGCAATTTGATCAATATCCAGCGTAGAAGTATTGCTGCACAATATCGCACGCGGTGGGGCATATTGATCTATTTGTGCAAAGATGGTTTTTTTCAATTCCATCTGTTCCCACACCGCCTCAATCACCGCATCGACCGCGCTAATATCGGACATATTGAGCGTAGCGCGTATGCGTCCTAAACGCTTCTGCGCCCCCTCCGGGCTAATTCTGGCTTTATCAACCCGTTTTTGCTGCTCGTCATGAATGGCTTCGTGGGCGGCATCAAGTGCTTCTTGCGTTTGATCATAAAGCACTACGTCAATGCCCGCATTGATCAGGGCCATCGCAATGCCACGCCCCATACGACCACTACCAATAATGGCCACGCAGTTCAAAGGTAATGCCCCATCATCAGCAGAAGGAATGGACGCCTGAATTTGCGCCAATGCTTTTTGGGAGTACGCCCGGGCACAATTGGCTGCCGGTGTCGTAAAACTTAAGACAGGCTCACCTGACGGCCCTTTAGAACAATGCACCACCACTTCGTCTCCAATAGTCAGCGCATGAACATCCGCCTCGACAATGGTCGAGGTCAAGCAAAAACCTTCCTCCATTTCAATAATGGCCGGCGCAATCCGATCGGCAATCGTAAAAGAATAAATGCGCCCCTTTCCACTTGAAACATGCCAAACCGTCTCCCGGTGACCACAACGAGGACAATGAACACGAGGATAGAAATGAGGTTTCTGGCATTGCTCACACCATTTGAAGCCAAGTTGACCCGCCTTAAGAAATTGCGAAAATTGCGCCAAAACGCCCTCTGATGTATTTAATGAAGTTTGCACGTTATATCCTTTACTCTGCCTGCAGAATGATTGTTCCGGCGCTGTGATAGCTTGACATCATGGCACCTGTTGCATGGGCCAAGACAAATTCGTGATTTTTTACTTGCAGCAAGGGATGCGCCTGCCCGCGACACTGACGAACCGCCTCCAGCAACTTCGTCATTCCCCCCTTGTTACCCGGATGGTTGCTGCACAACCCCCCACCGTCCGTATTAAAGGCCAGCCTACCCTGACCGCTGATAAGATTGCCGTCCTGCACGAATTTTCCGCCTTCTCCTTTCCGGCAGAAACCCAGATCTTCCAGCTGCATAATGACTGTAATAGTAAAGCTGTCATACAGCGAAGCGTAATAGATATCGTCCACCGAAATGCCAGCTTCAGCAAACGCCCGCTCCCCCGACCACTTTCCTGCCGAATAGCTGATATCCATAAACCCGCCATCCCTGTGCTTGGTCGCTTCACCGGTACCAATAACCTTAACCTTGGGCTGCTTTAATCCGGCAGCCACTTCCGGGCTGACAACTACAATGGCGCCACCGCCATCGGTCATCACACAACAATCAAGCCGGTGCAAAGGATCCGCCACCATTGGTGACTGAAGCACATCCTCAACCGTGACCACTTCTTGTCGCAACGCGTGAGGGTTGTACTGCGCATGATGCGATGCCGCCACCTTCACCCAGGCCAATTGCTCTGGCGTTGTGCCAAACTCATACATGTGACGCCTGGCCACCATGGCGTATCCGTAAACCGGCACGCCAGGCACACCTGCCGCAAAAGGCAGATCGGGCATGCTGCTGCGATCCACCCCCGATAAAGCGGTTCCCTGTTTGTTCGCCAGCGGGCGATCAGCCATCGTAATAAGCGCTACCTGACAGTAACCGGCGGCAATGGCCTGTGCTGCATGACGCACGTGCAAAAGATAAGACGAACCACCTGTTTCGGTCGTATCCATGTATTTAAGATTATGCAAACCCAAGTATTCCGCCATGGTTAGCCCACCCAAGCCAGGTGCATCGGCACCACAAAAGTAGGCATCTACATCATCAAGCGTCAGCCCGGCGTCTCCCAGGGCCCCCAACGCAACATCAGCGTGAAGCTGTGCAGTGCTCCGTTCCCCCGCCCTTCTGACAGGGTGCTCGTAAATACCCGCTATATATGCTTTGTCTTTTATTTTCATATTATGGTTACCTTATATATAAATAATGCAAACACCATAAAAACCCATTCAAAAATATAAAAACCATTGAATTAAAATAAAAAAATGGGGATTTCCCTAAGTTTGCAAGGTGATTAATTAATATAAGATTACCTTACTTTAAGTTAAGGATCAAGGATTTTAAATGAAGGCAGAGTTCCTCAACATTCCTTTTTTACCACGTCATGTTTCAATCGAAACACGTCCGGATGGGACGTTAATCGTACGATCAAAAATCGCCTTGAAAGCGTGCGAAAAGAATATTCCATCACTGCTGCACAGAAATTCACAACAGCGTCCCCATCACCCCTGGCTGGCGCAAAGAAGAGGTGAAGCCCAACAGTGGGCCTCAATCTCCTACCTGGAAGGACAACAACAGGTCAATGCGGTCACGCAGTACCTGCTCAACCTGAATCAGCCGGGTAAAACCGTCATGGTGTTAAGCGCCAACTCTATCGAGCACGGCATCCTTGAAGTGGCCGCCATGCAAGCCCGAATGCCTTATGCCCCCATCACAACGGCTTATGCATTGTTAAGTCGTGATTTCTCAAAACTAAAGGCCATGTACGACCTGCTGGAGCCAGCCGTGATTTTTGTACAAGACGGCAAAATGTACGAAAAGGCCCTGCAGGCCATCGGGCAAGATACGCATGTTATCTATGTGGATAACCCTATCAAGCACCCATCAATAAAACCATGGCATGACGTCATTCAAACCCCTATCACCCGGGATGTCGCTGATTCCATCAAGAAAATTACTGGTGATACCGTTGCGAAATACCAGTTCACTTCCGGCTCAACCGGCATACCCAAGGCCGCTATTGTGACTCAATCCATGCTGTGTACGGCCATGGCAATGACATCACAAATGATTGAATGGGGCGATGACCGACCAGAAACCATACTACTGGATTGGCTACCCTGGAGTCATGTCGCGGGGGGGCATGCTGTCTTCAACGGCGTACTGGAAGATGGCGGCACCCTGTATATCGATAATGGAAGACCAACGCCGACCGAATTTCAGCAAACCCTCGAAAACCTCAAGGAAATTTCCCCTGTCAGATTCAGTGGCATGCCTGTTTCCTATACCATGCTTGCCGAGGCGCTACAGAAAGATGAAGCGCTTGGCAAAAGTTTCTTCCGTAATCTCAAGCGAATGACCTATTCAGGCGCCAAGCTTCCCGAAACCGTCTACGATGCCATACAACAGCAGGCAATCCGGCACACTGGTTTTAAAATCCCCTTCGTATCCGCTTACGGCTCAACCGAAACCTCAGCCGCAGTCACCTATGTACACTGGCCTTCCAATAAAACGGGCCTTATCGGGTTACCGCATCCGGGCGTGGAAATGAAGCTCGTTCCACTGAATGATGAAAACCGCTATGAAATTCGAGTCCGCAGTGCTGCCGTCACCCCAGGCTACCTGAAACAGCCTGCACTGACCGCAGAAAGCTTTGATGAAGAAGGTTTCTTCAAAATGGGAGATGCCGCCACTTTTGTTGATCCGATCAACCCGCAAGAGGGTTTCGCTTTTGCAGGCCGGGTGGCTGAAGAGTTTAAACTTCAATCGGGAGTCTTTGTCAGGGTCAGCGCCCTACGGGTGGACTGCCTGAATGCCTACTCTCCATTATTAAATGACATCGTCATAACGGGTGCCGACCAGGCTTATTTGGGCGCCCTCGTGTGGCTGAACCTGGCAGAATGTGGCCGGCAATTCAATCTGGCCCCTAACGACATAAAAGCCTGCATCCAGAACGAAAAGCTGCGTGAATCCCTGAAAAACCGCTTCCTTGAACATAACAAAAACCACCCCGGCTCAAGCATGTCCATCAAACGCATCTGGATACTGGAAACACCCCCCTCTATCGACAGCGGAGAGACAACCGACAAAGGTTACATCAATCAAAGAAGGGTTCTGGAAAACAGGAAACGCGAAGTCGAAAGGCTTTATGAAGGTGATGCGTCGCCTAACCTCATTTTAATTTAACTGCGATAGCAAACGAGATTGCCATGAATCAAAAAAAACTCCTTGTGGAAAGAATCGACAACCACACTGTATTAACCCTGAACAGAGCCGAAAAAAGAAATGCGCTGGATGATGAATTGATAAGCGATCTTGAGGATTTTTTTTCCCAACCCGCTGAGGATTGTCAATGCATTATCATTCAGGGTGCCGGTGAGCACTTTTCTGCGGGTCTGGACCTGTTTGAGCTTATGGAGAAAAGATCTGCCGACCCCATCGTGAGCATGCGCCGCTCAAAACAATGGCACCGGGTTTTTGACTTGATCCAATACGGCGAGGTACCCGTCATCAGCGTCCTTAAAGGAGGCGTTATTGGGGGCGGGTTTGAACTGGCCGCTGCCACGCATATTCGGGTCAGCGAAGCATCCACCTATTTTCAGCTCCCCGAAGGCCAGCGCGGCATTTTTGTTGGCGGTGGCGGTTCAGTTCGTATTCCAAGAATTATTGGCGCAGGCCGCGTCATGGAATTAATGCTAACCGGAAGAAAAATCCCGGTTGATGAGTCGGCCAACCTTGGACTGTCCCACTATGTGGTTGAGAACGGGCAAGGCCTGGATAAAGCGTTAGCCCTTGCCGGCATTGTTTCACAAAATGCCCCCACCTCTAATTACGCGATTATTCATGGTATTTCACGGATTGGTGAAATGTCTAGTGCCGATGGACTTTTTGCCGAGACCATGGTGACTTCCATGACCCGAAATGCGGGCAAGAGCGACAAACGCATCAAGGATTTTTTCCAGCAACGTAAAACTCAGCACAACTAAACCATACATCTAACCGTAGATGTAAAAGAGGAGACAAAATGAAGTCGAGTATTTATTTACAATCAGCCCTGGTTTTGGCCAGCGCCACCTTTGCCCTGCCATCCATGGCCCAAGAGAAGTCCCCTATTACTCTGGTCGTTGGATTTGCCGCCGGTGGAACCACCGATATCGTAACCAGAATTCTTTCTGAGCCGCTCAGCAAGGAGCTGGGGAAAACCGTCATAGTGTTGAATCGTGCCGGTGCCGGCGGACGAATTGCCGCAGAGTATGTCAAAAATGCAAAGCCAGATGGTAAAACCTATCTGGTCGGGCCTGATGGCTGGGCCATATTCCCAACCGCTATGCATTCACCCGCCACGCTTCGCTACGACTTGATGAAAGATTTGCGGACCGTTGCCCAGGTTGTCTCATACCCACTGGCCTTGGTCGCCAGCAATCAAGTTCCGGCGACCAACCTGAAGGACTATGCCGCATGGTTACAAAAGAACCCGCAAAAAGCACAATTTGGCACCCCGGCACCAGGTGGCCAGGTGCAGTTTGTTGGCTGGGTTGCCGGAAAAACACTGGGAACACACCTTGAGCCCGTGACTTATAAAGGCACCTCCCCCATGATCGTTGATTTGCTTGGCGAACAACTACCGGCCGCCATTCTGCCAACTGGCGCTATATTGGGCCACCCACGTGACAAAATCAAAATTCTTGGCGTAATGGCCGAAAAGCGCTGGGAACTGGCCCCTGATGCACCCACTTTCATTGAGCAGGGTTACAACCTTGAAGTTGCAGAAGCCTGGCAAGGATTTTTTGCACCCGCCGCCACCCCCACAGCAGACATCAATAAGATGGAAGCCGCACTAGAAAAAGTATTGGCCATGGAAGATGTCCAGCAAGCAATACGAACCAAGGCCATGCTATCACCCAAGTTCGTGCCGGCCAATGAGATGGAAAAAATGCTAAACCGTGACATTGCCTACTGGGGCAAAGTAATCAAGGATTCTGGTTACCAGCCTTAAGGTATGAGCTCCCACGTGGAGCATGAGAACGAGTTTTGCTTTTGGGGGCTGCCCAGAGCGTGATAACGCCTGTTTTTATAATTATTGAAATTAGCATAAAGCAAGATGGCGTCCCCACCAGGAATCGAACCTGGATCTGATTCTTAGGAGGAACCTGTTCTATCCATTGAACTACAGGGACACGCAATCAGCCCGTTAATATAGCATTAGAATAAATCCCAAACAAGCACAAGCGCTTTATCACGGTTAATTTATCTTCGTTCCCGCACTCTTGCGCTTGCCTGGCACCTCACTTTACGCCAACCCTTTTCCATAATTCATGACCCAACAATTAGAAACAGTTATCAAGCCCCAAAGAATTGCTACACTATCCCTAATCAAGCAACCATATCATTCCCATGAGACCATCCAATCACCCGGCTCCGCACGACCCCAGCCCAGACCCTGCACAGCCAGCCTGCGACACTGCCGGTTTTCCATGGTATGTGGCCTACACCAAGCCCCGGCAAGAAGAATTTGCCTTAGGACATTTATTACAGCAAGACTTCAACGCCTACCTGCCCCGCTACAAAAAACTTAAAAAACCGGCCAAAAATGCCATCTGCCAAGAAATGCAGGTAGTGCATGAACCCATGTTTCCCCGCTATATCTTCTTGCAAAGAACCCGCCCCGAACAGGCCATTAGTAAAGCCCAGCACACCCGGGGCATTGTTACGCTGGTGCGTTTTGGTGTGGAACTGGCCATCATGCCCGCCGAGCTCATTGCCGCCATACAGGAATATGAACAGCACCGTAACCAGGCCGGCTTTGAAGAGATCAGCCCCCTTAAGCCCGGTACCCGCGTAAAACTGAACCATAACACCCCCCTGCAAGGGCTGGAAGGACTGGTGCAAACCGCTTCCGCCAAACGGGTGATCGTATTGCTGGAAATACTGGGCAGACCCAAAACCATCAAGCTTGAACCAAATCAGCTTGACATTACCTGAAACCACATTTCAAATTAAAAATTCTTATACATAATCATGTGTTTTCATTAGCTATTTCAGTATTATTAAAATCAACCCCCACTCCTTAATGTTGCAAAAAAAGAACGAAAAAATCAAAAAAATTATAAAAAAAATAATAATTTGGCTTGTTTATGAATAAGAACATGTAATAAAACAACAAAAACTTAAAATAAAACATAAATCATGACAATTATTAACTTTTTTCCCCTAAACTTACCTGCGTCTTATACATGACACAGGGTTTGCCCTTTATTGCCCTGCAACATCAAAAACAGAATTCACACCAATGTTTTCATGAAAACGCATGAAAACATTGCGGCAGCCTGCCTGCCAGCTATGTAATCGCCCAAACTGGCGCATAAAAAGCCTATAATTTCGCTTCATGTTCAATTTGGCACCCCACTACAATAAAAGCAAAATGCCAAAATAACACCAACACCCATTCACACATAAAACTGACTCATGCGTATAAAAACACACTTACTTTTAGCCGTTACTTCCGTTGCCCTTTCCGCCTGCGCCATGGCCCCTGGCATGTACATGGGTGGCCCCGGTTCAGTACAAAACGAACTGAACAACAACGAACAGTTAAAAGACGGTGAAGCACCCGCCGGTGCCTTAATAACCATAGATGCAGCCCTTATTAAACAACAAACCCTGAACCAGCCCGTCATTACCAATGTCAACCACCTGTTTGGCAACCCCACCGCCTACACCGTAGGCCCGGGTGACGTCCTGAACATTATTGTGTGGGATCACCCCGAACTGTCCCTGTCAGGTGCCACAGGCGCTGCCAGCACGGAAGGCAGCAACGTGGGTAATGGCTATAACGTAAGCTCAGATGGCCGCATCCAGTTCCCGTTTGCCGGTGCCGTTAAAGTATCTGGCCTGACCGAACTGCAAATTCGCGAAAAACTAACCAAAACACTGGCCACCTACATTACAGACCCACAGCTAACCGTACGCGTCCAGTCTTACCGTAACAGCCGCGTTTACCTGGACGGTGAAGTAAGAACCCCCGGCCTGCAAAACCTGAACGACATCCCCATGACCCTGCCCGAAGCTCTTAACCGTGCAGGCGGACTTACCCAAAATGCAGACCGTTCTTCCATTGTGTTAACCCGCAATGGCAAAGAAACCCACATCAACCTGGCAAAGCTGACTGCACAGGGCGTTAACCCCAACCGCATCATGCTTAAAAACGGTGACATGCTGCGGGTCAACAACCGCGACCGCGCCAAAGTGTTCATGATAGGCGAAGTATTAAAACCACAAGCATTGGTCATGAACGACGGCCAGCTTACCCTGGCCCAGGCATTGGGTGAAGCCGGCGGTACCTCTATTGCCAGTAACCCCGGCCAGGTTTACGTGATTCGCAAAGGCAAGCAGGAGCAGGCTGAAATTTACCACTTGGACGCCAATTCGCCCACCGCCCTTATCCTGGCCAGCGGCTTCCAGCTAAACCCGCAAGATATGGTGTATGTAGACCCCGCCCGCGTGGTACGCTGGAACCGTGTCATCAGCAACATTCTGCCTAGTTACGGTGCCGCCATCTCTACTGTAAACGCCACCAACTAAACACAACCGTAATGAACAACATTCTTACCGTTTGTATTGGCAACATCTGCCGCAGCCCCGTGGCCGAAGCCTTGCTGAAGGCCGCCCTGCCCGAAAAAAACATCTGGTCAGCCGGCCTGGCTGCGCTTGAAGGGCATGCGGCCGACAAAACCGCCCAGGAAATTGCCCTGGAACACGGACTGGACATTTCCGCCCACCGGGCCCAGCAAATCAGCAGCTACATGTGCACCCAGGCGGATTTAATTCTGGTGATGGAAACCACCCACAAACAAGAGCTGGAACAAAAATACCCGTTCACCCGTGGCAAAGTACACTGCCTTGGCCACACCGGCCCAAGCCAAAAAACCGAAATTGCCGACCCCTACCGAAAAGACCGCACTGCGTTTGAAACCTCGCACCAGCTAATTGCACAAGGCGTTAGCCACTGGGCCAACCTGATCAAACAAATCAGTTAAGCAGGCTTTTTCGCCCCCTCTTTTGTTTCACCCCTATCTTTCTATTTACCTAAGCATTTCATGAACGCATCACAGCAAAACCCTTCTTCGTCTTTAAATCAACAAAAAGACAACGACGAAATTGATTTACTGGCCATTCTGGACACTATTTTAGATGCCAAATGGCTGATTGTTGCCATAACCTGCGTTTGCACCCTGCTGGCCATTGCCTACGCCATGTTCAGCACCCCCATCTACCAATCCAACACCCTAATTCAGGTGGAACAAAACCAGGGCAACACCAACCCCGCCATGGGCGAACTGGCCCTGCTGTTTGATGCCGGTTCACCGGTAGCGGCTGAAATTGAAATATTGCGTTCACGCCTGGTAGTGGGTGAAACCGTAGACCGCCTGCAACTGAACAACAGCGCCACCCCTGATTACATTCCTATTGTTGGCCAATGGCTGGCCAAACGGGCCACAGAACTGTCTGAGCCGGGTATTTTTGGTTTTGGCGGTTATGTATCGGGCACTGAAAGCATTCGTTTAAGCCAACTGGATGTACCCGCTGAACTGTTAGGCACAGAACTGAAACTGGTGGCCACTGAAACCGGTTATGACCTGTACACCGAAAACAATGATTTACTGGTAAGCGGCCCAACCGACCAAACCCATACATTTTTGTACAACGGTGAACCCGGTCGCGTGAATATTGCCAGCCTGCAAGCCAAACCCGGTGCCCGCTTTACAGTAGTCAGTACCTCTCGCCAGGCAAAAATTGCAGAATTACAAAGAGAATTACAAGTAAGTGAAAAAGGCAAGCAATCGGGCATGTTGGCCGTTACGCTAGAAGGCCCAGATCGCCGTTTGATTACCGAAATCCTGAACACTTTAGGCAACGTTTACGTCAAACAAAACATAGACCGAAAAGCAGCCGAAGCCGACAAATCCTTAAGCTTTCTGGATGCTTTCCTGCCTGAACTGCGCCAGCAAATGCAGGAATCTGAAAGCCAGTACACCGAATTTCGTGATAAAAAAGGCACCTTTGACCTGGGTGCTGAAGGCAAGGCCTCTTTGGATACCAGCGTTAACCTGCAACTTAAATTGCTGGAGCTGCAACAAAAACGCCGCGAATTAACCCCCCAGTTTACCCCTGCCCACCCCAGCATTAAAGCCATAGACCAGCAAATTGCCGCTCTGAACAAGGAAATTGCCAACGTTACCAGCAACGTGAAAAAAATGCCCGAGCTGGAACAACAACTGCTAACCCTAACCCGCAACGTTAAGGTGAACAGTGAAATGTACGTTAACCTGCTTAACAGTGCCCAGCAACTGCGCCTGGTGAAAGAAGGCAAAGTGGGTAATGTACGGGTGATTGACGACGCAGTAACACCTAACAACCCCATTAAGCCCAAAAAAGCATTGGTATTGGCACTAGGCGTTTTACTTGGACTAATGCTGGGCACGGGTGTTGCCATTGCACGCAGCATGCTGCACCCAGGTATTAAAGAAGCCAATGAAATTGAAAGCAACCTGGGCATGCATGTATTTGCCACCGTACCCCGCTCAATCCAGCAAAACACACAATTCCAACAAGCCAGCAGCAAAACCCCCGGCAACCATGTACTGGCTTATGTCGCTCCGCAAGATCCCGCCATTGAAAGCCTGCGTAGCCTGCGTACCGCCCTGCAATTTGCCATGCTGGAAGCCACCAACAATATCGTGCTGATTACCGGCCCTACCCCCACTATTGGGAAATCATTCATTAGCGTGAACTTTGCAGCCGTACTGGGTTCTGCCAACAAAAAAGTATTGCTGATAGACGCCGACCTGCGTAAAGGCTATATTAACCAATACTTTGGCAAGCATCGTAACAACGGCACCAGTGAATTCATTAGCGGTTCCATTAGCGCGGAACAAGCCATTCATAAAAATGTACTGCCAAACGTAGACTTCATGAGCACCGGCGTACTACCCCCCAATCCTTCAGAACTGCTGTTATCTGCACATGCAATTGAAAAATTGCAGCAGCTGGCCAAACATTATGACCTGGTTCTGGTAGACAGCCCCCCAGTACTGGCCGTGTCTGATGCCATGACACTGGCACCCCACGCTGGCGCCACCTTCCTATTGGCACGCGCCAATCAAACCACCCTGGGTGAACTGGACGAATCAGCCAAGCGTATACGTCAGGCGGGGGGACAGGTTAAGGGTGTGATCTTTAACGATATGGTGGCTAAAAATCGTAGATATGGATCGAAATACGGGTCTTACAAATACTCAAGCTATGAATATACTCCATACTCCTCTGCAACAAAATAAAGAACTGTAATTTATCACAAAAACACATGAAAAAGCACAATAATCCTTATTGAATAATCCTTATTAATTAGGATTATCTACTCGAAAAATAACATTACAAAAAAAATACTCAAACATATAAAAGTAGGACTTATTAAACACATACTCCTAGTGAAAATAAAGATAACCTTACTAAAAATATATAATTCTTATGCAAAATTTTTAGGCATTTGAGCGAAATCCTCACTTAAATCTTAAACATCTTAAATTTTAAAATTTATTTAAAGATTATATGACAACAATCTCTATAATTATCCCCATATATAATTCTGATAAATATATATCAAGAACTATTCAAAGTGTTATTAAACAAACATATAAAGATTTTGAACTAATTCTTGTTGATGATGGTTCTACAGATTTAACTTCGGAAATTTGTAAAGAATTTACATCTAAAGACGAAAGAATTATATTTACATGTCAAAAAAACAATGGTGTTAGTTCCGCCAGAAATAGAGGTATTGAATTAGCGAGAGGAGAATGGATTTATTTTTTAGATAGTGATGACCATATTGAGAAAAATTTTTTTGAAAAAATATCAGTTTATTTTAATGATACAATAGACATTATTCAAGTTGGAACAAAAAGAGTAAAAAATAGCCAAATTATCTCATATAGGCAATCTTTAAAAAATCATGAAGTAAAAAAAATAACTGGATTTTCAGATTTTATAAAAACTTCAAACATAGGATCATTATGTGTTTGGCTGCATATTATTAGAAGACAAATAATAGAAGATAAAAATATTAGATTTTCTGAAGATATGCAGTACAACGAAGATATACTTTTCATGTATAAAACATTGGTTAACATCAAAAGTGCAATTTTTGTCGGAGAAACACTACACACACAATTTCTTGTTTCCAACTCTTTATCTCGAAGTGAAATGAACTCATTAAAAATAAAAAACAGCTTAATGCTTGTTGATAGAATTCTTGACTTAGTAAAGGATAATTCAACTTATAAAGAAGAATTAATATTTGAAGCAAATATATTATTAAAGAATTATTTTGGAAGTTTGCTTTCTTTATATAAAAATACCTCAATAGACATAAAACCTTTTGCAAAAGAATATAAAAATTTTTATATAAAAAATAAAAAAATGCTAAATAGTTTTTTTTCAAAAATTGCCTCAGTAAATTTATTGATAGTAATACTTGCACTTGACTTTAAATTCTTATTAAGAAAAATTTCAATTAAAAATAAAACAAAAAAAAATTATTTATACTAAAAAATATAGATTATTCAAAAAAACCAACCAGTATTAAAAAAAATAAAATTTAATTTTAAAAAGAAGTATAAAACTTCTTTGGCATATAAACAATGTTAGAATTCCTTTTAGTTCTTATTTATTCAACTTCTCTTATAACAATTTTATTTTTACTTTTTATACTAATCAAAAGAAGTGAATTTGGAATTTTAGTTTTTTTTAATGAAATTATGTTTTTAGTTATTGGAATATGTATATATCCAATATTTATTTATTTTGATTTAGTTATTACTAATGAAACAAGTCAATATTTTCTCAATATTAATAACACTCCTAGTTTAGCAGTAGCATTACATATTCTCTTATATTGTTTATCTGCATTTTTAGGATATACTGCTTCTTTAAAAAACAAATCTGTTGGATTAAATTTTTTTCATACAATTGCAACTTATATAAATCCAAGTAAATTATTTTATAGATTAATATTATTTGGTTTAGTAATATATTTTATTTTTTTTCAACTGGTAGGATTTGATACTGCATTAATAAATGCCTCAGCCGCAAGATCAGGGTTTTTAGATGGTTTTGGCGAAAATCAAAAATATCTTTTTTTAAAAACTTTAGCAAAAATTTCATTATACTCAGTTATTTTTCTACCATGGATATTGTTAAAGAAAAAAACAAAAACTGATTATATTTTCATTGTTCTATATATTATACTTTTACTATTTACATATTTTAATAATTTTGGTCGAGGAATGTGGTTGGAACAACTAATAATCCCATTTTTCATAATAGCCAGGTATAAACTAAGCCCAAAAAATTTTATCAAATTAATACCTTTAATATTTTTAGCATATATTATATTAATATATGGAAAAACTTTTGGACATTCTGTTTCTGCATATTTTCAAGGAGAAACCATCTACAAAGTTTCTACCTATCAAGCAGATCATGGTTTTTTTAGTACAATATTTAACAATGTTTCGTTTGCATGGTACTCTATACAAGCTGGAATAACAAATTTTTTCACAAATGGTCCTTATATACCTAAAGATATAGTTTATTCTATTTGGGGATTTATTCCTGTAAAAGTATTAGAAAGTATAGGATTAAAAGATTTATACTACGGTTATGTTGATTCAGGCTTAGCATGTGTAAATACTAGATATTTTTCAATGAGTGATTGTACAATCCCACCTCTATTACCAGGTTACTCAGCCTATTTTTTCCCGTTTATTGGGGCAATATTTTTTGGGTTTATTAAATTTTATTTAATAGGCATACTTGAAAAAATGTGGTTACATGCAAAAAAAACAAATTATTTTCTAATCTGTATACCTTATTTTTTTTATGAAGCTTTATCAAGTATTTTAAACTTAATACCCACACATACATCATTGATTTTTTTTACTTTATTTTTATTCTTTACTTACATTGGCATTATAAAACTATTAAGGAATATCTAAATTTATGCTTACTAAAAAAAATAAAGTTACTTTTTTTGTTAGTACTATATCCAATGGTGGTGCCGAAGCTGTTTGTGTTAACATAGCTAACGGTTTAGCAGAACGTGGCTTGCAAGTTGATTTGTTAGTCTTACATACTAATGAAAAAAACTATATAGATAAACTTTCACATAAAGTTAACCTAATTGATTTAAAAGCACAACGCACACGATATGCAGCCCCAGCTTTACTATTTTATTTACTTAAATACAAACCTAAAATTTTACTAGTATTTAAATATGAATTAATCGATTTAATTATAATTTTAAAAAAAATATTTCGTTTAAATATAAAAGTTATTGGTAGAAATATTAGTATATTCAGTGAGAATAATAAATTAAAAAAATCAATTATACAACAGATATTCATTAAAAGAATTTTTGGCATACCTATGGAAAAATTAGATTGTATCATCAATCAATCCTATGAGATGGAAAAAGATCTACTAACTTCTTTACCTTCTTTAAAAGAGAGAAGTGTAGTTATCCATAATCCGGTTGCTTCATATATAGAACAATTCGCAAAACAAAACGATTTAGATAAAAGCTCCAATATATCATACATCCTTTGTATAGGACGATTAGAAGAGGTGAAAGCTTTCCATCTTGCAATTGAGGCATTTTCGATAATTGCTAATAACTATAAAAATCTAAGACTTAAATTTGTTGGCGAAGGTAGTTTAAAGTTTCAGCTAAAACAGAAGGCTGAACAATTAGGATTAAAAAATAGAATTGATTTTGAAGGATTTCAAACTGACGTTATACCTTATTATCGACATGCAAACTTAACTTTACTTACTTCAAAATATGAAGGATTTCCCAATGTTCTAATTGAATCAATTGTTCTTGGAACTCCTGTAGTTTCAGTTGACTGCCCTAGTGGACCTAGAGAAATATTAGATTATGGAAAATATGGTAAGTTGGTAAAACCCGATAATATTCAAGATCTAGTTTCAAGTATTGAGTCAATTTTAAATTTCCCTAATCAGTATAATCTATCAGAAAGAGCAAGTTTTTTTAGTGTAGATAAAGCAATAGAAAAATACATTAAATTATTAATAGAAGTATCATCAAAATAAATTCATAAATATATGCTATGTTTTACAATGAAAATTTACTCAAGTCTAATTAAAACTTATTTTTTATCTAATATTATTTTCTTATCTAAATGAAAATTTTACAACTAATTACAGGCCCTGGTGCAGGTGGTGCCGAAGTATACGTCAAAGATCTTGCAATTGCTATGACACATAAAGGACACGAACTCCACATTGGATTTTGGGGCTATGCTAAAGATTTTGGAAGAAATAAAGATTTTGAAGATAATTATTTAAAAGAACTAGAAAAAAACAATATAAAATATTTCTTCATCGGATATGAATCAAGAAAAAAACCTTGGATTGGTATATTCAAAGTAAAAAAATATATTAATGAAACCAATATCGATATTTATCATTCACATTTTCTTTATGGTACATTATTTGGGTTACTAACAAAAAAACCAATAATATATACACACCACAATATAAAATTTCAAACAAAAAAAATAATTTTCATTTTTTTTGATAAATTAATTAATAGATATATAGGTATATCAAATATATGTAGTGATGCTTTAAGAAATTACACACAAAAAAAAATCACTACAATTATGAATGGTGTAAACATAAAAAAGTTTCCAAAAAATATATCAATAAGAAAATTTAAGAATAATTTAGATTTTTTAGCAGTTGGAAGAATACATCCACAAAAAAATTATTTTTTATTGGTTGATAGCATTGCATTATTACCATTAAATATTCAAGATAAAATAAAAATATCAATTGCAGGAGAAGGCTCAAATAAAGATTTAGAAAATCTCAAAAATTATATTAAAAATAAAAAACTAAGCAAAACTATTCATTTAATAGGTAATCAGAATAATATTCCAGAACTCATGTCAAAATTTGATATTTTTATTATGACATCAGCTTGGGAAGGTTTGCCTATTTCCTTAATTGAAGCATCTATATCAGGGTTACCCTGTATTGTAACTGATGTTGGCGGTTGCTCTGAAATTATAAATACATGTATAAATGGTATTATAGTTGAGCCTGATAACGCACAAAAAATGGCTGACGCAATTGTTTCATATTTTGAAAACCCAGAGAAAATTTCTGAGCATTCAAAGAATGGAATGAAGTATTCAAATGTTTATTCTATTGAAACCTCAACAAAAAAACATTTAGAGCTATACCAAGAAATTTATAAAAATAATTCATTTTAAATATACTAGTCATCAAAATGTCTAAAGAAAAATTTAAGTACGAAATTAATCGAACAAATAGTAAAGAATCAGTTTATAGAATAGGGGAATTGTTTAAAAAAAACAGTAACGAAAAAGATGAAAATCATTTACTTTGGCAATATCTAAGACCTCAACATGGCAGTATAACTTCTATTTCTGTTGATGAGAATAAAAATGATACTGCCGTATATAGTGTTTTTAAAATTAAAGCAAAAATTAATTCCTCTATGGGTTTCGCATATCAATCCTTAGATACATTAACCGATCAAAATCATAGAGGAAAAGGTTTATTCGGAATATTAGCAAATGATGTTTATGAACAATGCAATTTAAGCGATCATAACATCATTTATGGTTTCCCTAATAAAAGTTCCGGACCTGTTTTTTTCTCTAGACTAGGTTGGAAAAAACTTGGATACCCACCTTTTGTTATTTATATTAATAATTTATTATTTCCACTAGTATATCTAACAAAAAAAAATGTATTTCTTGAAAATACATTAATTAAATTTTATTTAAAAAAAACAATTTCAAAATTAAGCAAAAAATCAAATTATTTAATAAATTCAAATGAAGATTTTTCTGAAGACTATGATAATTTATGGGAAAAATTTTCATCAGAAATAAACACTACCATTTGGCGTGACAGTAAATACATGAATTGGAGATATAAAGAAAAACCAAACAAAAAATATAAATTCTTATCCATTTACAAAGATAATATTTTAATTGGTAAATCAATTTATACAATTGAAAAAAAACACAATGGAAATATTGGTTATGTTATGGATGTAATTTGCAACCCAAATCATAGATCAGCTGCTGAGGTATTGCTAAAACAAACAGTTATTGAAATGATTAATCAAAAAATAGACGTCATCCTTGGTTGGATACCTGACAATCATTTTCTATTTGAATCATATAAAAAAACCAAATTTATAAAGCTATCAAGAAAATTGCAACCAATAAAATTATTTTTTGGTTATAAAACAAATAATAAAAATATAGAAATTAAAAATTCAGATTTCTTTATTACTTACTCCGACTCTGATACTGTATAGTTTACATATATAAATGTTTGATACTTTTTCTTCTCCATGGCATGTTATTAGTTCCCTACTTGTTTTCATTACAGGATTAATTTTATCTATAAAATTAAGTAACAACTTAAAAATTAAAAAAAAAATTTGAATATTAATATATTTTTGGCACACATTATTTTCAATAATCAATTTTAGTTATACTAAACTCTATATAAGTGACTCCTATATGTACTATAGCAGTTCCTTTAACTCTGATCTTGAATTTGCTTTGGGAACTAAAGCTGTTATTTATATCACTCATTTTTTTTCATCTGGTCTGAATCTTTCTTTTTTTGGAGTTTTTTTAGTTTTTAATATTTTTGGTTCTATTGGATTACTTTTATTTTATAAAAGCATAAAAATAGTTACATATGATAAATCCTCAATAATACAATTACTTGGTACTACACTTGTCTTTCTCCCATCCATAAGCTTTTGGAGTGCTGGACTAAGTAAAGACTCTCTTTCTTTTCTGGCTGTTGGAATGGCTTTATATGCAGCTTTAAATATAAATAAAAGAATATGGCTTATTACTTTTTCCTTTTTTATCATGTTTTTGGTAAGAACACATGTAGCTGCAATTATGGTTGCGGCATTAGCAATTGGAATTTTAATTAAATCCAAGATAAATATCTTGCCAAGAATTTTTATTGGTTTTTTATTTTTACTGATAACAATTTTATTAATACCAACCACCCTTGATTATGTTGGCCTTGAATCTGGCGCTAATAAAAATGATATTATCGAGTATATTGATAAAAGACAAAATTATTACCAAGACACAGACTCTGTGTGTAGATATTGCATCAATGAACTTACCTATGCAATTATTTACCTATATTGCGAGACCTTTACCCTTTGAAGCGCATAATATAACTTCTTTATTAGCATCAATTGATAATATAATTATGTTGTTACTAATAATATTAGGTGGTAAGAATATTTTCAAAAATGAAAAGGTTGAATTACCTGGAGTCCGTTCATTTCTATGGATATATACAATTTTGATCTGGATAGTACTTGCAATGAATACATCAAACTTAGGAATTGCTGTTAGACAGAAATGGATGTTTGCTCCTATATTAATATTCCTCTTGATTTCATTAATTGACAAAAAATCAAATAAAAATAAAACAAGAGCAAATTTATAAATTAACAACTATTAAACCACTAACCTTTATTTTATTAAATAATTTTCAATTCTTTTTTTTAAATAATGAAAATAAACCATGGTTCACTATTAATTTCTATAGACTTTGAATTATACTGGGGTGTTCATGACCAACGAAGTTTAGAAAGTTATAAAGAAAATATTATTGGTGTATGGCAAGCCATACCAAAAATCCTTGACCTTTTCACTAAATATAAAATTCATGCTACATGGTCAACAGTTGGTTTACTTTTTTGTAATAATGTTAATGAAGCCATAAATTACTCGCCCAAAAATAAACCAAAATACATTAATAAAAACTTATGTTCTTATAATTATATAAATAAAAATAAAATACTTGATCCAAAATTTCATTTTGCACCAGATTTAATAAAAAAAATACTTTTGACACCAAATCAAGAAATTTCAACGCATACATTTTCACATTATTACTGTCTGGAACCAGGCCAATCATTAGAGTCCTTCAAAGCGGATATCAATGCAGCTCTAAAAGTAGCAGAAAAATACAATATTGATATTAAAAGCATTATTTTCCCTCGAAACCAATGGAATCCTGAGTATCTGCATGAATTAGAGAAAGTAGGAATAGAAGCATATCGAGGGAATGAAAAAAGTTGGTTCTATAAATCAACTGAAGATAGTGGACAGAATTTATTTCGAAGACTAGGGAGACTATTTGATACTTATATTAATTTAGTCGGACACCAAACCTATACTTTAGAATCATGTCAACATACTAAACCTTATAATTTTCCTTCAAGTCGTTTACTCAGACCTTACTCAGAAAAACTCTCTTTTTTAGAAAAATATCGATCTAAACGAATTAAAAAATCCCTCCAACATGCTGCAAAAAACAATGAAATATTTCATTTATGGTGGCATCCACATAACTTTGGGAAAAATACTGATAAAAACTTAAAAATACTTGAAGAAATTTTAATTGAATATAATAATTTAAATATAAAATATGGAATGAAATCTTTTAATATGTATGACTTAATTAAAATATCAAACGACAAATAAAAATATAAAATTATATAAATATATAATTTTTTTTACGACAGCAGAAAAGGCATTTTTATATGTGTGGCATTACTGGATTTCTAAACAATTCAATTAAAGAATATAATTATCAGGAAAACATTTCCCAAATGAATAATCAAATTATTCATCGTGGACCAGACGATTCCGGCATTTGGATTGATGAAACATCAGGTATTGCTTTAGGCCATCGCAGGTTATCCATCCTGGAATTATCTGAAGCCGGGCATCAACCCATGCTGTCCTCATGCAATCGTTATGTATTGGTATTTAATGGTGAAATATACAATCACCTCGAATTACGCAAACAGCTGGAAGCACAATTACAGACCCCTGCTTTTTGGCGGGGTCACTCTGATACAGAAACATTGCTGGCTTGCTTTTCTGCCTGGGGTATCAAAAAAACCTTACAGGCAACGGTTGGCATGTTTGCAATAGCACTGTGGGACAAAACAAATAAAGCACTTACGCTTGCACGGGATAGATTAGGTGAAAAACCGCTCTACTGGGGTTGGCAAGAAAACACTTTGTTATTTGGTTCAGAACTAAAAGCCTTAAAAGCCCACCCTGCCTTCAAATCGAATATTAACCGAAACGCCCTTGCCTTGTTTTTACGGCATGGCTATGTCCCTTCCCCATACAGTATTTATGAAAATATTCATAAGCTCTCACCAGGGCATTTTTTAACACTTCCTTTAGCTGAAGGTAGGTTGAATAAAGAAACATCACCTGAACCATATTGGCAGTTTAATGGTGCAGTAGCAACCGGCTTGTCCAATCCCTTTACAGGAAACGACTCTGAAGCTATTGATGCCTTGGAAACCCAACTTTCTGCCAGTATAAAGTCACAAATGTTGTCTGACGTTCCCTTAGGGGCCTTTTTAAGTGGTGGTATTGATAGCAGTACTATTGTGTCCTTAATGCAGGCTCAAAGCAGTCGTCCTGTAAAAACCTTTACTATTGGGCTTGAAGGCAATGGCACAACATATGACGAAACATTGCATGCAAAAGCAGTGGCCGCTCATTTAGGAACTGAGCATACAGAACTACATATTAGTTCCCAAGATGCGCTTAATGTCATTCCAAAATTACCCAAAATTTATTGCGAACCACTTAGTGCAGACTCTCAAATCCCGATTTTTTTATTAAGTGAATTAACCAGACAGCATGTAACCGTTGCATTAAGTGGTGATGGTGGGGACGAATTATTTGGTGGATACAATCGCTATCTGAAAGCAAAGACTGTGTGGGAAAAAATGCAGCGACTACCACCTTTAGCAAGAAATACATTCGCACACTTTCTACGGGCGTTGCCCCCATCTACCTGGGATAAGCTTTTTGATGTTGCAAAACCTATACTACCTAGACGTTTCCAAATAGCTATACCTGGCACAAAAGCGCAAAAGCTGGCTGATGTGCTCAGTTTATCTGATGAAAAATCCTATTTCTCACGACTTACCAGCCATTGGCAAAATCCTGAAAATATTGTAATTGGTGCAAAAGAGCCTCCCACATTACTAACCACGGATAGTGCATGGCCCACAACAGACTGTTTTGAGCACTCAATGATGGCAATGGATGCACAGAGTTTTTTGCCTGAAGAAGTATTGGTAAAAGTTGATCGTGCAGCCATGGCAAACAGCCTTGAAACACGAACCCCAATGATTGATCATCAGGTTGTTGAACTTGCATGGCGCATGCCTTTGCATATGAAAATTCGCAATGGGCAAGGTAAATGGTTATTGCGTCAGGTTCTGTATAGGCATGTTCCTAAGGAGTTGATTGAACGTCCTAAAACCGGTTTCGGTATTCCTATTGACGCATGGCTTAGGGGTACATTACGTGAATGGGCAGAATCTTTATTGGATGAGCAACGTTTACGTAACGAAGGCTATTTCCACCCTGAACCAATTAGAAAACTCTGGGAAGAACACTTAAGCGGTAAATATAATTGGCAATACCAGCTATGGCCTGTACTAATGTTCCAAGCATGGCTTGAGGAAAATGCCTAAATGTCATTTTTATTAATTGCCAGTTATCCTGATTCACTTATTAAATTTCGTGGCCCATTAATTGATGCGCTAAGCCAAAAGGGCTTACAAGTCCATGTTGCTGTGCCAAATATTGCAAATAACAACATCCTTAAAAATGAGCTGGAAAGCAAAGGTATTATTGTTCACGATATACCTTTACGTCGAACTGGCATGAACCCTTTGGCTGACATGATAACTTTAGTACATTTATTAAAGCTTATCCTTCGCATTAAACCGGAATACGTATTGGGATACACCATTAAACCTGTTATTTATGGCTCCATGGCCTCATGGCTCGCAAAAGTGCCGAACCGCTTTGCATTAATTACCGGTTTGGGTTATGCTTTTCAGGGGCAGCAAGACAGTACCTCCACCAAACGTGGCTTAACCCGACAATTGGTACAACGATTATATTCATTGGCTTTGGGTAGAACTCATAAAGTGTTTTTCCAGAACCCAGATGACCTGGCCTTATTCAAAAAGTTAAAGATCCTTAAACCATCAACGCCCACTTTTGTAGTGAACGGATCAGGTGTCAATATTTCTGAATATGAAGTTGTACCCTTGCCTCTACAGCCCCGTTTCTTGCTAATTGCACGCCTGTTGGGTGACAAGGGTGTGCGTGAATATGCACAAGCAGCCAAAAGAATAAAAAGCACTCATCCGGAAGTAAATTTTGACCTGGTTGGCTGGATAGATGAAAACCCTGATGCCATCAAACAACAGGATCTAGACACTTGGATTGGGGAAGGTACGCTTAATTACCTGGGTAAGCTGGCAGATGTACGCCCTGCTCTTTCAAACTGCTCTGTTTACGTTCTTCCATCATACCGAGAGGGTACACCCAGAACCGTGCTGGAAGCCATGTCAATGGGTAGAACTATTATTACAACGGACGCCCCCGGTTGCAGGGAAACTGTTATTGATAATGACAATGGTTTTCTTGTTCCAGTTAAGTCAGTAGAAGCACTGGTTGTTGCCATGAAAAATTTAATTGACAACCCTGATCTGATTAAAAAAATGGGGCAGCGTTCACGAGAAATAGCAGAAGAAAAATACGATGTTCATAAAGTCAATGACAGTATGCTAAAAGCAATGGGCATTTCGGAAAGTACGAATAGATATGCTTAATTTTGATTATTAAAATGATACTTTTTAAAACTAAGGAGTCTCATCATGTTTGAATTTATTTCAACCAACAAAATTTTGCATAAGGCCGGTTTTGTTTTGTTTATAGACAAAAACAACGAAATTATTTTAGACCCTGATTCTATGGATGAATTCAGTAACTGGGCACTTTCCAAGCGCAAGTACGACATAGCAGAAGAACTTTCTGGCATATTAAATAAACTTCTTGAAGAAGCTAAGCATTTTATTCAAAACAATCAAGGTCTTAACCATCTTCATTAATTTTCTTGTAACCATACTCCATGTTTAAACGATTTATTGATATCTTTGTATCAGCTTTTGCCTTAATTCTTCTATCACCCATAATAACGGTCGTTGCATGGAACATATCAAAAAAACTGGGCTCCCCCGTTCTCTTCCGCCAGGTTCGCCCTGGCCTGAACGGCCAACCCTTCACCATGGTCAAGTTCCGTACCATGCGAGATGCCTTGAATAAAAACGGCAACCCCCTGCCTGATTCAGAACGAATGACACCCTTTGGTAACCTCCTGCGTTCCACCAGCCTGGATGAACTGCCAGAATTATGGAACGTATTAAAAGGCGATATGAGTCTGGTAGGGCCACGCCCTTTATTAATGGAATACCTGCCCCTGTACAGCAAAGAACAGGCTCGCCGCCATGAGGTACGCCCGGGTGTGACCGGTTGGGCACAAATTAATGGTCGCAATGCCATCAGTTGGGAAGAAAAGTTCAAGCTGGATGTATGGTATGTAGATAACCACTCTTTCTGGCTGGATGTAAAAATCCTGTTCCTGACCGTCAAAAAAGTATTTATCCGTGATGGGATTAGTGCCGAAGGTGAAGCCACCACATCCAAGTTCACAGGTTCTTCTTCAAAACAAGAGCAGCAATAATCCATTTATTTATAAAATATGAATCAACCCCTTTACGCCATTTACGGTGCCAGTGGTTGTGGCCGTGGCATTATGCCACTTGCCCGCATTCAACTGCAAAATGCCGGTATTCAGCTATCAAAGCTGGTTTTTATTGATGACAATGCCACAGCTTCTGAAATAAATGGGCATCAAGTCTTAAGCTATGCCAGTTTTCTGAAGCATGATGCAAGGCAGCGTTTTGTTGCTATCGCTATTGCCAACAGCGCCGTCAGGGAAAAATTGTCCCTTCAATGTCTGGCAGATGGCATTACGCCCTGGGCAGTGACTGCCAATAATGTAGTCACCATGGATAATGTTGTAATTGGTGAAGGTGCTTTATTAAGCCCGTTTGTAACCATTACCTCCAATATCCGTATTGGCAAATATTTTCACGCCAATTTATACAGTTATGTTGAACACGACTGCATCATTGGCGATTACGTGACCTTCGCCCCCGGGGTGAAATGCAACGGCAATGTTGTTATAGAAGACCACGCCTATATCGGTAGCGGTGCCGTTATAAAACAGGGCAAACCCGGTGCACCGCTGGTTATTGGTCGCGGTGCCGTGATTGGCATGGGTGCCGTGGTTACAAAGAATGTTGCTGCTGGAGCCACGGTTGTTGGCAATCCGGCCAAACCCTTGGTTAAAAATTAGTTAAAAGTCAAATCATCATGCTAAATACCCCCTTCTCCCCCTGGCCCTCTTTCACTGTTGAAGAGGCCGATGCCGTTCGTGATGTTATTTTATCCAACAAGGTTAATTACTGGACGGGTACCCAATGCCGCGATTTTGAAAAAGCCTTTGCCACCTGGACTGATACCGCCCATGCAATAGCCGTGGCAAACGGCACACTGGCGCTGGATCTGGCTTTCAAGGCACTGGATATTGGCCCGGGTGATGAGGTTATTGTAACGTCCCGCACCTTCCTGGCTTCGGTGTCCAGCATTATCAATACCGGTGCCAAACCGGTGTTTGCCGATGTTTGCCGTGATTCGCAAAACATTACGGCAGAAACCATCAAAGCCGTCTTAACGCCCAACACCAAAGCCATTGTCTGCGTGCACCTGGCGGGCTGGCCCTGCGATATGGACCCGATTATGGCACTGGCGCAAGAACATGGTTTGTACGTGATAGAAGACTGCGCCCAGGCGCATGGGGCCATTTACAAGGGCAAGCCGGTAGGCAGCATTGGGCATATTGGTGCCTGGTCTTTTTGCCAGGACAAGATCATGACCACCGGGGGTGAAGGCGGTATGGTTACCACCAATAACCGCGATTACTGGCTAACAATGTGGGCCTATAAAGACCATGGCAAAAGCTGGGAAGCGGTTTATGAGCGTGAACACCCGCCCGGTTTCCGCTGGCTGCATGAAAGCTTTGGCACCAACTGGCGCATGACCGAAGTGCAGGCCGTACTTGGCCTGATTCAGCTGGAACGCATGCAGGAATGGACGCGACTGCGCCAGCAAAACGCCAACAAAATATGGGCAACCGCCAAACAGCTGCCTGCCCTGCGGGTGCCGGAATTCCCCGAAGGCAGTGAACACGCCGCCTACAAATGTTATGTATTCGTGCAACCCGAACAGTTAAAACCTGACTGGAACCGTGACCGCATTATTAATGAAATGGTGGCGGCGGGTGTACCGGCCTTTTCAGGTTCCTGCTCTGAAGTGTATCTGGAAAAGGCGTTCGACCATACCAACCTGCGCCCGGCCCAGCGCCTGCCGGTAGCCATGGAACTGGGTGAAACTTCCCTTATGTTCCTGGTGCACCCTACCCTTACCCCGGCAGAAATAGACAAAACCTGCCAGGTTTTGCGCAGTGTAATGGAACAGGCCATCAGGAGTTAGGCAATGACGGCTTCCAAAAAGGATTCCTGCATGGAACAAAACCTGCGGAATCGTTTACTGCAGCTTGACCGCAAAAACAAACGCCTGTTGCAGGTGGTGGCCGATGTGGCCATTATTTGGCTGTCTTTGTGGCTGGCTTTTTACCTGCGGCTGGACACAACCGGTTTTATACAGCCTTTTAGCGGCCATGCCTGGCTGTTTATAATGGCCCCGCTGGTGAGCCTGCCCATTTTTGCGGTTAAAGGATTTTACCGGGCCGTGATGCGTTACCTGGGTTCACAGGCCAGTACCACTATTTTTGAAGGAGTTACCATTGCCACGATTTTACTGGGTATTGTTATTTATATAGGGCCCAGTAGCCCTGTCGTGCCACGTGGGGTAATTTTTATTTACTGGCTGCTTATGCTGCTAATGACAGGTGGATTGCGACTGTTAATGCGCCATTACTTCAGCAAAGAATCACCCGGTTTATCAGTATTTATTCCCTTTTACAATGGCAAACCCACCAACAGTAAAGACAAGCGTAAAAAAGTGCTTATCTACGGTGCCGGCCGCTCTGGCAACCAGTTGCTTAATGGCATTAACATGGGTAGTGACATGAAAGTGGTAGGGTTTGTAGACGACAACCCCGCCCTGATCGGCCGTGTGATTGCCGGGGTAACGGTTTTTGACCCACAACAATTGGGCGAAGTGATTGTAAACACCCAAACCGAAAAAGTGCTGCTGGCCATTCCTTCGGCCACGCGTGCACGCCGCCTTGAAATTATCAATGCCCTGGCACCTTACAAGGTGCTGGTTCGCACCGTACCCGGCATGATGGACCTGGTCAGCGGCAAAATTAAAGTCCAAGACCTGCGCGAAGTGGATATTGCCGACCTGCTGGGCCGAGACCCCGTAGCCCCCAATATGGCGCTGTTTGAAAAGTGCGTAAATCAGCAGGTGGTGATGGTAACCGGGGCCGGTGGCTCTATTGGTTCTGAACTGTGCCGCCAGATAGTTCACTTGCAGCCTAAAGTACTTATTTTATTTGAACATTCTGAATTCGCCCTTTACGATATTCACCGTGAAATAAGTATTTACGTGCGCAACAAGCAGCTGGATATAAAAGTGGTACCCATACTGGGTTCCATTCGCAACCAAAGCCGCCTGTTTGACGTGATGAGCGGCTGGAAGGTGAATACGGTTTACCACGCGGCCGCTTACAAGCATGTGCCCATGGTGGAGCACAATATTGCCGAGGGGGTGCGAAACAATATCTTTGGCACCCTGTATACCGCACAGTCTGCCATTCGCGCGCATGTAAAGAATTTTGTGCTGATTTCCACCGACAAAGCCGTACGCCCCACCAATATCATGGGCAGTACCAAGCGCATGGCCGAACTGGTGCTGCAGGCCCTGGCGCGGGAATCTACCCCGGTGCTGTTTGGGGCAGAGGAATACGGGCACTTTTCCAACCAGACCCGTTTCACCATGGTGCGTTTTGGCAATGTGCTGGGTTCATCCGGCTCGGTTATTCCGCTATTCCGCAAACAAATCACTAACGGTGGCCCCCTTACCGTCACGCACCCGGAAATTACCCGCTATTTCATGACCATCCCCGAAGCCGCCCAGCTGGTGATTCAGGCCGGTTCCATGGGGCGTGGTGGAGACGTGTTCGTGCTGGACATGGGTGAACCGGTAAAGATTGTGGATCTAGCCAAGAAAATGATCCAGCTTTCAGGCTTAACCTTAAAGTCTAAAGAAAACCCTGAGGGTGAAATGGAAATAAAATTCACCGGCCTGCGCCCTGGTGAAAAACTGTACGAAGAACTGCTCATTGGCAGCAACGTCAGCAAAACCGAACACCCCATGATCCAGCGCGCCAATGAACTGCATACAGAGTGGGAAGAACTGAAATTCCACCTGGCTACCTTGGATGATTCCATTCGTGCGTATGATTACCAGAAAGTACGCGATGTGTTTCATTTGCTGGTGGAAGGGTTTAAACCGGATGAGCATATTGTGGACTGGGTGCATAAGCAACAGGAAGAGCTGCGGGAGAATGTGCAGCTGCCGGATTATGTGCCTATGGCGATTTTGCAAGATGTGAAAAAACGGAAAGCGGAGAAGCTTTCTGCTTGAGTGGGAATGCAGGCCAACTCAAAACAACAACCAAAACCATTACAGAACAATTGTTACCACGCAGAGCGTGGGAACGAGAAAACAGAGAACCCTTATAATGAATAAACCATGCTAGCCGACCACCACAAGCGTATCCTGCGCAACACCAGCATGCTTTACATACGCATGCTGTTTGCCATGGCGGTTGGTCTATACACCTCTCGTGTGGTCCTTAATGTACTGGGGGTTGAAGATTTTGGTATCTACCATGTGGTGGCAGGCTTCGTTGCATTGCTTGGTTTCATGCTAGGTGCCATGACTACCGCTACACAGCGTTACTTTGCTTTCGACTTGGGCCAAAACAGCGGCAAAAATTTGAATGAACTGTTCAATACCAGTTTGCAGGTTCATGCATTGCTGGCCATGTTTATTGTCTTAATAGCCGAAACCCTAGGTTATTGGTTTGTAAGTACCCAACTTACCATCCCTCCGGGCAGGCTGGATGCTGCGCTCATTGCTTATCACCTGTCGGTCGGTGCCTTTGCCGTAAATGTAATGACCGTGCCCCTAACAGCCATGCTGATGGCCAATGAGCGAATGGGACTGTATGCCCTGATGAGCATGGCAGATGTCCTGCTTAAACTGGTGGCCGTATTGCTCTTGTCGTATCTGGCCCATGACAAGCTAAGCATGTACGCTGCTTTGCTGTTGGCGGTGGCATTACTTAGCTTTAACGGTTATGTACTCATCAATCGCTCAGTCTTTCCGACAGTACGCCTGCGGTGGATCTGGAATACAAAAAGTTTTCGAAATATGCTAGGTTTTACCGCCTGGAATACCTGGGGAAATCTTGCCGCAGCTATGTCGGAGCAAGGAAATAACGTCCTGCTTAACATTTTCTTCGGTCCCACCGTCAACGCAGGGCGCAGTATTGCCAGCCAGGCCAACGGCGCCTTGAACAGCTTTGTGTCAAATATACAGGCTGCGGTTAACCCGCAAATTGTCAAGCAGTACGCAAGCGGACAACACCAGCAGATGCATGAATTAGTACAGCGGGCATCAAAATATAACTTCTTGCTGCTAGTCACTCTTGCAATGCCTGTACTCCTTTATACTCAGCAACTGCTAGAAATATGGTTGGTTGAACCACCAGAATATGCGGCAATATTCTTGCAGTTGACAATAATTGTGTCCTTGATTGACTCAATTTCAAGACCGTTAATGACATCGGTACAGGCCACAGGAAAAATTCGTTTATACCAAAGTGTAGTCGGCGGGATACTGTTATTAAACGTGCCACTAGCTTTTATTGCCATACAAATATGGCCCTCTCCAACACTTGTTATATGGTCCAGTATCGTAGTTTCAATATTTGCTCTTATCGCACGTTTGTTTATATTGAAGCACTTAACAGAAATGACTGTAATGCTTTATATCAGAACCGTTGTTTGCCGAGTGGCTATGGTTGGAGCTACTGCTGGTCTTCTAAGTTACTTTATTGTTTTTCAAAATGCCCATGGCATGCTACTTCTCCTGGGGTTAACAAGTAATTTGGTTTGCACCATGGTAGTTGTCTATTTGTTAGGTCTTGATGCTAAAGAAAAAAAACACTTGTCCATGCTTGTGATTCAGTTATATAGGAAAATAATTTGATGTTGTCTTTTATGAATAAAATCAGAAATAAAGTTTATTATGATGTATTTTACAGAACACCCATCGGCGAAGCTCTGACTATATTTAATAGCCTTTTATTACATTTAAGATTTTCGTTTAGTGACAGGAATCCTGGGCTAGATAAAGAGCGGCTGGAATACTACTTGGTTAAGCACTGCCATATTGTTGAAAAAGGATTGGCATTGCCCGAACCACGTAAAGGGTTTGGTCAACCTAAAATCACAAACCTAATAAAAAAAACCCGTGAGTACGAAAAACATTATGCTGAAAGCCAAATCGGTCTGATGGTACGTGATACACTTCGGGAATATTTAGAGTTTCATGGAGATGATCTGCAAAAATTACCCAATAACTTTCTAAATGGTGTAAATAACTTTATAGAAGAAAAGCCAGCACAAAGTAAAGGTGGATTGAAATACCTCAACAAATCAAAAATGCTTACATTTGATAGTGAGCAGTTTAACGATTTTCTGAAATGCAGGCACAGCATACGAAATTTCAGCGATATTCCAGTTGAAAATGCAGAAATTATGAAAGCTTTATCGCTCAGTCAGAACACACCATCAGTATGCAACCGTCAAGGATGGTTCGTACATTACTACAGCGACAAATCAAAAATTAAAAAACTTCTATCTTTTCAAAATGGGAACGCTGGTTTTACTGACAGTATAGATAAACTATTGATAGTAACCGGTTCAGTCAAGGCATTTACCCGTTATGAACATAATCAGTTGTTTATTGATGGCGGCCTGTACTCAATGAACCTAATGTTGGCATTACATGCCGTTGGTTTAGGCTCTTGTCCTCTGAATACGTGTATGCCTTGGTTAATGGAAAAGAGAATGAAAAAAGCAGCAGGTATTGCACAACATGAACGTGTGATCATGATGATTGCAGTAGGCAATTTGTTGGATGAATTTAGTGTTGCGCAATCAGAAAAGCATCCAGTTGAGAAAATTTTAAGGCAGCATTAATCATGAAAATCGCAATAATGACCCAACCCCTAGGCCACAACTACGGTGGCATGATTCAGGCATGGGCGCTGCAGCAGGTACTCAAAAATGCAGGGCATGAACCCATAACCATAGACAGGCAAGTAGATGCCAAAAGCCCTGCTTACCGTGCCGCCCGCTTTGGCTACCACACATTGCAAAAAATATTAGGAAAACGAAAAGTACCAATCAATCTTGAACGCTATCTGCCGGACATTCTGCAACACACCCATGCATTTATTGATCAACACATTAGTATGTCCGAACTGCTAAACAGCACAGAAAAACTTAAGGCGCATTTTAAACGCGAACAGTACGATGCTGTGATTGTTGGGAGTGACCAGACTTGGCGACCAAAATATTCACCCAAGATTGACAATTTTTTTCTGGATTTTCTGCAAGGTAATGATATTAAGCGCATTGCTTATGCGTCTTCCTTCGGTGTTGACGAATGGGAATTTACCGAAGAACAAACCCGGCGCTGCGCTCCACTTGCAAAACATTTTGATGCCATCAGCGTACGGGAAAAATCAGGTGTAGCGCTGTGTAAAACCCATCTAGGGGTAGAAGCCACCCATGTCCTGGATCCAACACTGCTGGTGGGACGGGAAGCCTACGAAGCGCTTTATAAAAATAAAGATATACCTGAAAGACAAGGAATATACACATACATCTTGGACCAGGCTGACTGGAAAAACCAGGTAGTGGAAACTGCCAAACAAGTTCTTAAAAAGCCCCAGTATAGTAACCAGCGAAAAACCGATTTATCGAAATTTTCCAAAAGCAACCTGGATGACTACAAAATGCCCAGCCTTGAAGGTTGGGTTAAAGGCTTTTCTGATGCTGACTTTGTTATCACCGACTCGTTTCATGGTACGGTATTTTCTATTATTTTCAATAAGCCCTTCATTAGCCTGATAAATCCAAGCAGAGGGGCCTCAAGGTTTTATTCAATAGCAGATGAACTTGGTCTGACCCACAGACTCTTGAATAGTTACGATAAAAATATTGTAGATGAGTTGTTGAATACGCCCGTTGATTATGCGAATGTAAACCGTAAATTGGGACTGCTTGTAGAGGAATCAGAACGATTTTTAACTGAATCGCTTAAAAATTAATAATTAACCGATATTTTAGGGATAAAAGCGAGAATTACAGTTTATCTGAGAAGTCATCTGTGTTTTAGTTAGTTGGACATAGGGCATATTTTTGACCCACCTAGAAATGTTACACCGTCATTCAGTCGACCCTTTGAGCAATAGTGATAATGCATATTCAAAGGTCCTGTTTAGAATGCATAAATACCTCCTGAAAACAGAAGGTTGGTTGCATGAAATATCGGACAAATAGTTGACAAAGGGGGATATGAACTTGCAGTGGAGCGATTTTTAAAAAATTCATTAGATCAATGATTTATGTTTTTAACTATCGAGCTCGGATAGGCAGAGCGTTACGATTTAAATAAAAAGTCAAAAAGAAAGTATTGAAAAATGAAATTTTAGGTATGAATAAAAATTTATTCATTAACTTATGATTATATATATAAATAATATCATTTAATAAATTTTTTATTTTCTAGTATGGAGAATTAGATGAAACGAAAATTATTGACGCTAACGATGGTTGGAGTGGCAGTAGTATTATCCGGTTGTGATACGATGAATCAAAACGGCGGTTCGCTCGGTAGCCTTAATTTTTTATCTACTGATGGAGAAAAAAAGACCATCAACACCACACCTATTAAAATTAAAGTGCCTGATGATGCGGGTATTTTGCGTAAAAACAGTAATACGATCGTAGGTGATTTAATTATCCCGAATTTAAGCGTTACACATATTCCCAATGCATCATATAGTCGTGTATTTGTTGAGAATAAAACTGATAAGGATTTTGTCGTGCACGCTCGAAATGATAATGGCATAGCAGGATCTGGCATTAAATATAATATTTCATACGAGATGCTGCCTGGGAAAGGAAATGCATATCAAGTGGTATTAACACCTAATTTTAAAACCGAGTATCAGCAAGGTTTGATTGGTAAATTCCCCTTGCCTAACTTCACTGAAGAAGCTATGAGAGAGTATCTTCGCGCATTTTCCTTGATCTATAAGTTTGAAGTAGATTCAAAATACAACTCTGAATCTACTATGGCAAACTTTATGCGTATGGCAACAGTGCAACCCAACACACGTGGTATGGCTGACCCTGTTACTGGAAAAATATTCAATCAATATTTTGAAACGGAGTATCAAGGTAAGGCAGCAGGCTATTTTGTAGAGGTTTTTCCTTACCGTGATGGTTCAAAAGCAGTTATTTATATGGAACTGCCTACCGTAGAAACCAGTTCGAATGAAGTGGATTTTGAAATTATTATTAAAGATTTAAAATCTGAAATGGATCGTATTGTTAATTCTTGATCAGAATAAAGCAGAAATAAAACATCTGACTTGTAGTTTCAATAGGAAAAAGCGGTAACTCTCGACCCTCATGAGCTTGTCCAAGCGTGAAATCGTGGCCTGGCAGATGGCAAGGTACCCGGATTCAATTGGTCACCAACATGCCTGTTACCGGAAAATGCTGGAAGAAAGGGGTATTGAGCAAAGCATGTCCAGGAAAGGAAACAATCTGGACAAAGCGGCAATCGTAAGCTTCTTCGGCATCCTACAGTCAGAACTCTTCCATCTGAAGCGCATTTTTAACATCGAAAACGGTGCCCCTGTGTCAGACTAGTTGTCCAATACTTGATGTATGTCAACTACCCTGCCAGAGGAGGCTACCCGGAATACGACGATTCGCTGAAGGTATCTGCAACGCTCGGCACCATTCAGTTTCAACGATTAACCAAGAATAACATGAAAGAGTAAGTAGCTCATGCATCCAACTAAGCTTTACGTCATCGGTAACGGCTTCGATCTATGGCATGAAATTCCTTCAAGCTACTCACAGTTCAAGGAATACGTAAAACGCCACGATCATGATATTTTTGATGCTGTTGAGAATTATCTTCCAGCCGATGAGGACTGGAGCTATCTTGAATCCGCATTAGCTGATCTGGACGTATATAACATCATCGACGATTTTAGCTATTTCATGAAACCCTATGGCGCCGACGATTGGAGTGACGCTAGTCATCATGATTTTCAGTATAAAGTTGAACAGGTCGTGAAACGTCTCTCGACCGAACTCAGAGCACTGTTTGGCGAATGGATACGCACCTTAGTAATTCCAACTCCTTATATGGCAACGAAACGCTTGAAAAGCATTGATGCGAACGCTGTTTTCCTGACCTTCAACTACACTTCTACGCTTCAAGACCTCTATGCAGTACCCGACAACCGGGTGTTACATATCCACGGAGAGGCCGGGATGGAAAATAGCGAGTTGATTCTCGGACATGCTTGGGATCCAGAACAACGAAAATCCCTCAATGATCGGTTTGATATCGATAAAATAGATACTCGATTAATGGAGGCTAATGACATCCTGGACGATTATTTTTCCCAGACGTTTAAGCCTTCTGCTCATTTGATTAACAAGCATCAAGCCTTTTTTAATCAACTCAATGAAATTGAAACCGTACATGTATTGGGGCATTCTTTATCCGACGTGGATCGTCCCTACATCCAAAAATTGCAAAGTGTACTTAATTCTTCTACACATTGGCATATTGCTTGCCGCTCGGAGGAAGAACGCCAAACAAAGTACGATCGATTACTCACTCTTGAGGTAAATCCTCAACAAGTCGTGCCTTTGCTTTGGGATGCCTTTTAAGAACTATGCAAAAATGAAGCAAAAGGATTTAAAGAACTGATTAGTCCACGACGATAACAGATTTAGTAGGCATCAAAACCAACAAGACAAGAGAAAAAATGAGCATTGTATGTTTAAGAGGTGATACTGCGTTAAACGAGCAGGATTTGCTAGCACATTTAGCAGCCATGCTACGTTTGGAAAACATTGCTGTGCTTCTTGGCGCAGGCGCATCCGTAGTGGCAGGTGGTATGACCATGATGCGGTTATGGAAAGATTTCATCCTTCACCACCACGAGACTGCACTGCGATTTGCTAATGAAAATTTCATCGCGAAAGAAGACACAGTTATTGCCAATTTTGAGAGTGCTAACCCCAGAGAGCTGCCAAATATTGAGGGGTTACTTGATAAGCTGGAAATGTCACAGATTGACTGGTCGCGTCGTAAGCCCGCTAGTAGAAATTTAAAAATTTTCAAAACCGATATCGGGCTATTACTAAAGTACGTAGTCAAGGCAGCTATTCTGGATCAGAATGCATGGGAAAAGGCCCCTGCATTTGATCGCCTCCCCTATCACGTTAAATTGCTCCAGCGGCTGGTTGGTGCTAGACAACCAGGCCAAGCCAGCCCATGGATTTTCACTACAAATTATGACTTGGCTGTTGAGTGGGCGGCAGAGTCAGTAGGTATTCATACTCATACTGGCTTTGTTGGCATTCATAACCGCACCTTCTCTCCACAATCCTTCGATTTAGGGTATCGGAATATTAATGCTAAAGGCGAAGCTCGTTTTGGTTGTAATGATGTGTACTTGGCAAAGTTACATGGTTCGCTAACATGGGAAAGCGCTGATGGTGAGTATCGAGAGTTGGCTGCATCTGAAGCTTGGCCAAACCTGAGTGACATTGTCAATGGAAAAAAAGCGGTTGATGAGTCGTTGATGGTTTTTCCTCGGGCGGCCAAGTACTTGCAAACGGTAGGATTTCTATCTGGTGAATTATTCCGCCGATTTTCAGATTTCCTTGCCAGGCCGCAAAGTTGCATTATTCTGACTGGCTATTCTTTCGGAGACGAGCATATCAACCGCCTGTTACGATCTGCTTTGCTCAACCCAACGCTGCAAATAGTGGCATTTTTACCAGAATTTTCAGGAACCGAGGCAGAGCAGCTTAAAAAGCTAAAACCTGAAGTCAGGCGTTTAATCGCATTGAAATCGCCGAGATTGACCTTTGTTGGCAATGGAGAAAACGCTTATTTCAATAATATGGTCGAGTTTCTACCTGATCCTATGCTTTATGATCTGAAAGAACAGGAGTTTCGAGACAAAATAAAAATACTAAGCGGTGACATCAATGCGAAGTAGAATCGCTATAGGCTATGTAGTGCAAATTGATGCTGGCCAGATAACCTTGAACTTGCTTGACCATCATCGCGGACAGATGGCTAGTCACTATCAAGGTGTCACCCCTGTGGGAGAAGTAGGCGGCCTGCTTGTTATTGATGGGGGTTACCGGCTTTTCGTAATGAAAATTTCTGGCCTTAATTTCTCAGAACCAAAAGAAATACATCGACCAACGAATGGCAAGCAAAGTGAGAATGGACAGCCATTACGCCATTTGCATGGCACGTTGATTGGCTGGATAGAAGCTGGGCAGTTTGTTCCCGACAATTTAGTATCGCCCCCATTGGGAGCCGAGGCCTTTCCGCTAACTGCTAACGAATCGCAAATCGTTTTAGGTGGACCAGAACCTAACGGACCAATCAAGCTTGGCACCGAATATAAAACCGGGAATAGCGTTAAAACTGGCCTGAATCGACTATTAGCCCAACACATTGCGGTTTTGGGTAGCTCCGGTCAAGGCAAGAGCTGTTTCACTGCTGCCGTATTGCAGCAGCTTGCCGATATGCCTAACTCTCGTATTGTTATATTCGACATTAATGGAGAGTACGACCGAGCATTCAGGAAATCCGAAAGCGCAATTTCTGAAGGAGATTTTACTTGCCGACTTTCCGAGGGTGCCTATCAACATACCGTTATTGGCGAAGATGCTGATGGCGCACAAGGTTACCGCATCCCCTATTATGCACTGGGACGACAAGGACTAAACCGGCTACTGTTACCAAGTGAAAAGACACAACGACCTGCACTTTCATTTGCCATTGATAACCTGAAATATGTACATTGGCATCAAGCCGAACAAGGTGCGTCCTTAGATGGCCAAAACCCAGTGCTTTTTGATGATTGCCGGCAAAACGGAGCAACGGATGCGAACCATGCCATTAATATTCTTAGAGAGAGGCAAGGTCAAGCCGCGCAAAGCTGGCCACATATGTCTGCACTGTCAGCTCTAGTTGCAGAAAGCCATAGTTTAGCTCCTAACAATAGAGGAACAATTGAACGTAATGGTTTTCAATATGGAAACGTCTCTCCGTTAATAACCCGAATCCATCGTCTAGTTGAAGATGAAATGCTACGCGCAGTGGTAGATGTGTCTGGTGGACCACCTGTCAAAGTTGGCAACTTGGATATGCGCGCAGAAGGTGAACATCTTGTAGATAGGATCTTTGGCAGCGTAAACACTCAATGGCGAGTACATGTCGTGAATTTGCGCCAAGTTCCTCAGGATTTAATGCCTCTTGTACTTGGGTCTATGTTAGAGCTTTATTCACAAGTGCTTTTTCGTCGAGGTCAAGGCAAAAATCCTGCAACCTTGCTTGTCCTTGAAGAGGCTCACCATTACCTTCGCCCCGTTCCCGATGGCGACTCTGGAAGTTCATCACTCGCTTATGAGCGTCTTGCAAAGGAAGGACGAAAATTTGGTTTGGCATTATGGCTCAGTACGCAGAGGCCATCCGAAGTATCGCCAACCGTGCTTTCTCAATGCAACACATGGGTTTCTTTCCGGCTTACCTCAGAGCAAGACCTGCGCGTTATTTCATCCGCATGTGAATGGGCAGATAAACGGGAAGTATCAAGAATTGCCGGGCTCCCCAGGCAACACGCCATTGTAATGGGAGGAACCGTTGCTTTACCGACATGCATTAGAGCTCAAAACTCAGATCCAACGCCGAAATCAGAAGATGGCAGATTCGATTCTTGGAATCTAGGTGAAGAGCCACCAATCAATTCACCTCTAACAAAAAACAAGAATTTGATATGATCGAATTTACGGATAACGATATTCTGAAACTTGATGAACGTTTTGCACACGAAGNGAACCGGGTTAGTGGCCTCAATAGATCGTATCAGGAAAGTAACCATTGGCATTGTTTTTGGAGAGGTAAATATAACCCTCTATGAAGGCTTAGGCTTTCCAAACCAACAGGAATGGGTTATATGGTGTCGTGGTAACCAAAAAATTGCAGAAAGATCAGCCTTTGCTTTTGCAGATATGCATGACCTTGTCTATGGCATTAATAGTAGTCCCAAACAAGGAAACGTCGAGACATTTTGGGGGCTTGCAGCCGAACAACTGAAATTAGTAGCGGAGAACCTCTCACAGACAGGCGCAGTCAGCAGTGCCGTATTGCAACCAATTTGCCTAACCGCAGAGTTGGCGATGAAAGGTACCCTTTTACACCTAGGTATACCAGAGAACGAATTAAAAAATCCGAAACTCTTTGGTCATGACTTAATCAAACTAAGTCAAAAAATGACGCAAAAGAGTAAGCATAGAGATGATCCATTGCTCTTAAAAGCCTTGGAAAAATTTCCTGATTATGTAGGTGATCGTTATCGAGCAACACAGTTGACGCGGCTGGCGGTTATAGACCTCGCTCTAGACGCACAGTTTGTGGCAGCTTCTGCTGTAAGACGTATTTCTGGAGAAGACTTGGCTAACCAGATGGAAACTGGGTATCCTGGCCCACGCAGCAATTTTTTTCCCTAAATGTAAATGAAATGTTCAACTATTCGATAACCAGCATACGTTTTATCAGTTACTGCATCAGGAAACCCATTCAATTTGCCGGGCTACAAACAATATGAAGGGAATCAACCCAGCATACCATATTGTTAAATGAACTCAACCCGTATAGCTTGGATATACTGATTGTCATGTATGAGCATAAGGTGTTTGTGCAGTCAGTGCTGAGGAATATCAATCCGTTTGACCAGTGGAGGTAGAGAAAGGCAAGGAAATTGCCAATCAGTTACTGCCTCTGTTGAATAGGGATGCTGGGGATTTGGCAGGATTGGATAGGTCTACCCGAGGGTTGATTGAGGTTTTGTTAGAATAGACTACATTTCAATTTATCCTTAACAAAGTATCTGTAAAGCATCTTTTTTAAAGAATACTTCTATTCTAAAAAACTTTTATAAACCAACAAACAAATTTCAAGTGCATTATTTAATGGGTTACAACCCGAATATAACCGGTGTTTGTCAACCTAGTTGGAACGTGAATCATGCCGCCTCTAACGTTTTTTCCTGTTGAATGATCTCCAGGTTTTTATCGGGATTGAGCCAGACTTCTCCAATCGGTTGCCAGTTACGTGTCTGACCTGACCAGCGGGCGGGATTGGCACGTTGGGCCTGTTGGTACAGTTCGTGGCGAGCCCGTAGGATATTCTCATCCTGGCCAGCATGGCGCTGAGCCGGTGTGACATAGCGGATTTGGCTATGACGATGTTCTTCGTTATACCACCGTACAAAGTGATGAACCCATTGCCGGGCATCTTCAATCTGGTCACCCGAGCTCGACAGTTAAAATTTTAAGTTATTGATTTATAAAGGATTATGTTATAAACGCTCCATTACAAATTCACATATTCAACATCAGTGGTCGGTTTTTTAACCTTCAGGCTGGCTAACACAGCCGCTTGTTCCGCATCAATGGCGGAGATGCCGGTAACGGGTGC
>NZ_BMYS01000019.1 GCF_014652395.1 Advenella faeciporci | reverse complement strand
TGCTTGAAGCTATTCGCTTCAAGCCGCTCTTGGGTAACTTCAATTGCCTGCTTTTTTTAGCCATGTTCAACTGTCAATCAAAGCCGCTTATTATCTCAAAAAATGCTTAACTTAATGGCAGTGATGCAAGAGCATGGGAACGAGTCATGGCGGATTTAAGCAACCCCAAAAAAGCATGCATTCCCACGCTGCGCGTGGGAATGCATATTAGAAGCACATATCCACCACTCAAAAACGCGCCGCCATGCTATTGGCGGCAAGCTGTACCAGCTGCTCTTTAGACAAACCAAGGGCCTGGGCCGTGGCAACGTAGTTATCCAGAATATAGCCGCCAAAATAAGCCGGGTCATCCGAATTGACGGTGACACACAGCCCCTGTTCAAGCAGCCGTTTCAGGTTATGCTGTTTCAGATCTGGCACCACACATAATTTCAGGTTGGACAGGGGGCACACCGTCAACGGTATCTGTTCCTGCCGCAAGCGCTGCATCAGAATCGGGTCTTCCTCACTGCGCACGCCATGGTCAATACGCTCGGCCTGCAACAGGTCAAGGGCGTCGCGTACATAAGAAGCCGGCCCCTCTTCACCGGCATGCGCCACCCGCCTGAAACCCAATTCTTTGCAATGGGCAAAAACCTTCTGGAATTTTTCCGGTGGATTACCATTTTCAGAAGAATCAAGCCCGACCGACAGCCACAAGTCGTCATATTGCCCGCGCAAGGGTAAGGCCTGCTCAAGCGTGGCAAAGGCCTCAGCCTCGCTTAAATGGCGCAAAAAACTGAAGATCAGGCTGCTGCTGATACCCAGCTCTTTATGACCCTGTCGCATGGCACTGGCAAGGCCGGCAAACACCGTTTCAATGGCCACCCCCCTGCTCGTATGAGTTTGCGGATCAAACATGATTTCCGCATGCACCACCCCGTCGGCCGCAGCCCGCTGCAAATAGGCCCAGGTCATGTCATGAAAATCCTGCTCGGTTTGCAAGACTGCGGCACCGGCATAATAAAGATCCAGAAAAGACTGCAAGTCGGTAAACTGGTAAGCCCTGTTCAATGACTCGATGTCAGCATAAGGCAGCCGGACCTTGTTACGTTCGGCCAAGGCAAAAATCATGTCGGCCTCAAGCGTGCCTTCAATATGAAGATGCAATTCCGCCTTGGGCAGATCCCGGATAAATGAACGGAGTTCCTGTGTATTCATTGATACTTGTCTTTAAGTGGTGGTTTTAATACTTTAAATTTGTCAGATAAAGTATGCACCTACTTTATCATGAAAACATTTTATGCCCTGCAAGCCCTGCCACCCGCATGATATTAATACAGTTTGAAACGCTTCTTTAACAAAATCCGGCCAAATCCACAATAATTACAAATACTAACGCTTGCCGCAGAAATGCATTGACTTGCACCCTGGTTCTGATTAACCTTAATTCATCAATATTTACAATAATCTATTCAATTATCCTGAAAAGAACTTTTTGAATAAAAAAGGAGACGGAACATGTTGCACTACGCTATTGTCTTTTTTATTATTGCCATTATTGCCGCCGTACTTGGATTTGGCGGTATCGCCTCTAGTGCTGCCGGCATAGCAAAAATCCTGTTTGTGGTTTTCCTTGTCCTGGCCATACTTTCAATATTGTTTGGTGGCAAATTCAAGAAGTAACCGTTCCCCTTTACCTTCCTGAAATATAACCAGGGACAACACAAAACCCGTAGCGGCTTCAGTCAAGCAGCCAGCTTTGCAGGGCAATCAGGGTTTTTGCGTCCCGAATGCTCCTGTCTTTAATGGCTTGCTTTACTTGTTGCCGGTTTAACAGAACGGTTTGCACGAACTCATCCTCATCCGCCTTCAGTTTGCTGTTTTCTGTAATACCCCTGGCTTCGTACAGGTACATCAATTCATCACAAAACCCGGGGGCGGTATAAAATTTCTGGATCAATGCCATGGATTGCGCCGTATAAGGGGTTTCTTCGGCCAATTCCCTGTAGGCGCATTGCTCGGGGCTTTCGCCAGCCATGTCCAGCTTGCCAGCCGGAATTTCCAGCAACACATCGCCTACCGGGTGACGAAATTGCCTGACCAGCACCACTTGTTCCTGCGCGGTCACCGCCAGTACGCACACGGCTCCGCAATGGCGTACTACCTCACGGGTAGCCTGCTTGCCGTTGGGCAACTCCACCGTATCAACCGACAGCTTGACCACCGCTCCGGAAAATACCGGACGACTTTCTTTCAGGGTTTCTACAAGACCAATATCAGACATGAAAATACTCTTTTAATTCAAATTAAAGCAAAGGAGAAAACAAACGGGCGGTAGAGGTCAAAAGACGATAAGCAAAACCTTGCTTTCCGGGTATAACCTCCTCGGAAGACTTCAATGTTTCATGAAACTCACGGGCCAGCAACTCGTTGGCCTTGGACTCATAACACAATACCGATACCTCAAAATTAAGGTAAAAACTGCGGTAATCAAAGTTGGCGCTACCAATAAAAGACAGGTCTTCATCAATGACTAGGGTTTTGGTATGCAGCATGCGAGGCGTGTATTCATATATCCGGATACCCGCCTTGATAAGATCATCGTACCAGGATTGGGTTGCCAGCGTCACCACCAGATTGTCACTTTTTCGGGGCACCAGCAAACGCACATCCACCCCTTTAAGGGCCGCTGATGTCAGGGCAAAAAGCGAGGCTTCATCCGGCACAAAATAAGGTGTGGTTAAATAAATCCGTTTGCGGGCCCGGTACATGGCCGACAGCATCACCCGTAAAATGGGGGCAAAATCAGAATCGGGCCCAGAAGGAATGACCTGCATGCGATAAGCCTGGCCCGGCTCGGTCACCACACGCTCCACGTCAATATCTTTGCGCTCGGCTTTTCTTAATGCCCTCACCAAAGAAAGATCTCCGGTTGAATAGTGCCAATCCTCAATGAAAATACTTTCAAGCCAGGCAATAACCGGGCCATCCACCTGAATATGCACATCATGATAAGCGTTGGCATTTCTTCGTAAATCCTGCTCATCGGAAATATTCACGCCGCCTGTGAAACCGGTCAGGCCATCGCAAATAACGATTTTCCGGTGATTGCGGAAATTGATCAGGGAAAACAGGCGACGCCATGTGATGTTATGAAAAAAACCCAGTTCTCCGCCAGCCTGGGCAAAATCATGCATGAAATTACGGGTAAGCCGGGAAGAACCCAAGGCATCAACCAATAAATAAATTTTTACGCCTTCTTTTAATTTTTCCGTCAGCAAATCCCGCATCGCTATACCGGTTTCATCGGTTTCAAAAATATAGTATTCGAGCAGGATATAATTCTTAGCCTTGCGAATGGCCTCAAAAATGGCATCATAGGTTTTTTCGCCACCCGACAACAGACGGTAATCCATAGAGTGGCACAGAGGGATATTCGTGATATTGAAAATAAGCCGGGCCATCGACTTATATTCTTCCGGAAAATCTTCTGACTGGATATAGGGATCCCAAATTGCATAATTACGATCAACAATTTGCCTGCTGCGACGGCGGCTCAACCGGTGCCGAATGATTTTTTTGGGCCCAAACAGGTAGTAAATGAAGAATCCCAGCACTGGAATAAAGCTGAGGGTAAGAATCCAGGTAAGCGTGGAGATGGGAGATCTTTTCTGTAATAGGATCCAGCCACCTATGGCGACAATATACACAGTCCATACCGTGTATATAAAAGCATGAAACTCCTGAGGAATCAAAGACACTTAGACACCCTTATTGTGGCAACCCGATACTTTCTGCTTTCTATCGTTCAACGCCTATTTACGAAGACGCCCGCATGCGCAAAATATAGGATAATCCAATTGAATAAGGACGTATACATTAATTAAGCCACACGTGGTTCATTCAGAACGGTTCTCACCTTCATCCAACCCGTTCTTGGGGTGACGACGCTGCAGGAACAACACCTTTGCCGCATGAAGATCATCAAGAATTGGCGCACTGGAAATCAGAACCAGAATGGATGCCAGCCCCATCGTAAATGTGAACCCCAAATGCTTGAAACCAAAAGCACCGGTTACACCGCCCAGAAAAAAAAGCAACACCAGCTTGCTTAACAGCTTGAGCTTGACCCGGTCTCCTCGGACAACAGGTTTTTTGGGATCGTTTTTATTAGGGTTCCAATAAAACAGCTTACCCAATTCAATGCCGATATCGGTAACCATACCGGTTACATGCGTGGTTCTGAATTCAGAGTGGGACATCTTGGTAATAATGGCGTTTTGAAGCCCCATGATATAACACAGCACCGCCACGGTTACTGACGTCCAGAGCCAGTCGTAATACCACTGCATGCCATCAAGGGCACCAAACAGGATCAGCATCATGGCTTCCAGCAAAATAGGCAGTGCATATTCGCTTCGTAAATAAGAATGCCTGGCCCAATTAATGATGATTGCCGTTGAGCCCGCTCCGGCCGTAAAGGCCATGAAAGCCCCCAGGCCAGACAGCACGATTGTCCAGTTCCACAAAGCCAGGGAGTCTGCCATGCCCGAGACAATCCCCGACATATGCGACGTGTACTGACCGATAGCCAAAAAACCGCCAGCATTTATTGCCCCCGCAATAAATGTCAAATAATAAGCCAGTGATGAATTAGCATCCTTGGTTCTTATTTTTCCACTTAAACGACGCGAATAGTCTTTGAACGACATGTTCCACAAACAAAATTTCAAAAAACAAACCGGAAAAAATACTGGATATTTACCACGCACTCCATAAAAAACTTTAAAATCAGCGAAAAAACAATTAAATTACGTTAAAAATCAAAAAAATGCATTTTTAACATTGTTGCCAATTTACCTTTGCGACCTTAGGATGGGTGAGTTTCAATATTTATTACTTAAGCGAACAAGAGCAAATGGATACATTAACACAACAAGACCCATCCCATCAGAATACAGGATGGAATATCAGTTCAATTATCGATTTATTTGAGCTTCCATTCATGGATCTGCTATTTCAGGCCCAGCAAATTCATCGTGCCAACCATACCCCCAATGAAATCCAGTTATCAAGCCTGCTATCCATCAAGACCGGCGGTTGCGCCGAAGACTGCTCTTATTGCCCCCAGTCTGCCCGTTACAACACGGAAGTCAAGGCCGAAAAACTGATGCCCCTTGAAGAGGTCGTTAATGCAGCAAAAACAGCCCGCGATAATGGTGCCCAACGCTTTTGCATGGGTGCGGCATGGCGCAATCCCAAACCACACCAACTGGATGAAATTGCCAGAATGATCTCGGCCGTCAAGGGACTGGGTATGGAAACCTGTGTCACCCTGGGCATGTTGCAAGAAGGACAGGCAGAACAGTTACGTGACGCCGGCCTGGACTATTACAACCATAATCTTGACACTTCACCCGAATTCTACGGTGAAATCATTACCACGCGCACTTATGAAGACCGCCTGGAAACCCTTGAAAGAGTACGTAACGCCGGACTAAATGTGTGCTGCGGCGGTATTGTTGGCCTGGGAGAATCCCGTCGGGAACGCGCTGGGCTGATTGCCCAGCTGGCCAACCTGAGCCCTTATCCGGAATCGGTACCCGTTAACAACCTGGTTAAAATCAAGGGCACTCCCTTATTTGATAATCAAGACCTGGACCCGTTTGAATTCATCCGCACAATTGCGGTGGCCCGCATTACCATGCCCAAGGCCTATGTTCGCCTGTCTGCCGGACGCGAGCAAATGAGTGATGGCATTCAGGCACTCTGCTTCCTGGCTGGCGCAAATTCTATTTTCTACGGAGAAAAACTGCTGACCAGCGGCAACCCCCAGGCACAGGCCGACCAACAGTTACTGGAACGGCTTAACCTGAAAGCAACTGGCGCCCAAAACCATCATTAAGCCATACCGGACAAGAAACACCTTATGATTTACCTTCTCTTAAGCATTTTATGCAGTGTGACGGTTTCAGTCCTGCTGAAAATAGCCCGCCAACATGCCATTGACATCAAGCAGGCGATTGCCTTCAATTATGTCACAGCCATTGTTTTATGCTGGCTGCTTTTACAACCCAAGCTCTCGGGTGCCAGCATACAGGCATTACCCTGGGGACTGTTTACCATTCTGGGAGTATTATTACCGCTTATTTTCCTGGCCATGTTCAAGGCGGTTGAGTTTGCCGGCATTGTTCGTGCCGATGCGGCACAAAGACTGTCCCTGTTCCTGCCCATTATCGCTTCGTTCACGATTTTTGGAGAGACTCTGTCACTGCCACGGGGTATCAGCCTGCTCATTGCCTTCATTGCCTTGTTCTGTCTGCTGTGGAAACCAGCTTCAAACGCCACCGCAGTTCAAACCCGCAGCAGTGCGCTGTATCTGTTAATGGTGTGGATCGGTTATGGCGTGATTGATATCCTGTTCAAGCAAATGGCCAAAACCGGCACCGCCTTCCCGACCGGGCTGTTTATTGCCTTTGCCATGGCCGGTTTGCTCATGTTTATTTATTTATTTACCAGCAAAGCGCAATGGCACCTGCGTCATGCGGTGGGTGGCCTTGTACTGGGTTGCCTGAATTTTGGTAATATCCTTTTTTATATCAAGGCACACCAGCACTTCAGCGAAAACCCAACCCTGGTTTTTACCACCATGAACATTGGTGTCATCAGCCTTGGCACCCTGGTTGGCGCCCTGGTTTTCAGGGAAAAAATCAGCATTGTTAATGCTATTGGCATTGTGCTTGCCATCCTGGCCGTACTCTGCCTGTATTACTGGGTTATTGCTTAAAACACTTGCGAAGCCTCGCCAACCCGCGGGGCTTCCTTGAGTTAAGGTTCAGCAGGTCGCAGTTTGCTGTCACTCAAGATTTCAGTTTCAGCCGCAACATCCCCGGCCGGCTCAGCCAACAGCACCTCTTCCCGTTGCGCACCATCCTGCCCATCAGCCGCCGGAACAACTGCCTCAAGTCTTTCCTGTTTCTCATCTGCTTTTAACTGTTCGATTACCTCTTCCATTTTCGCTTCATCTGCAGAAATATCAATACTGCGATCAACGCGCGGATCCAGCTCCAGGACGGCCGGAGCAGGCTGAATATCTACAGGCATAGGTACAAAAGGCTCTTGCTGGACACGATATTTACCGGATACTTTTTGACGGCTGATAAACAGAGTCAAGATAAACGCACAGGCGGATGTAAAAATGTAGAACATCCCCGCACCACCCACATCCATCAGTTTGCCGGCCACAACGGGCCCCAGGCCAGCACCTACTCCGTAAACCATGAGCAAAACGCCACTTAAACCGACCCGTAACCCCGGTTCCACGTGGTCGTTGGCAAAAGCAATCGCCAAGGGATAAATGGTAAATTGCAAAATACCTACAATCGCCACCAGCAGCAGCACCAAAGGAAACGAAACCGACCAATATCCATATAAAGGAATCGTAACCAGGGTTAGCAGAAAAACATTAATGCCGATCAGTTTGACCCGGTCGACCCGATCGGACAGCCACCCCATTGGCCACTGGAACAGCACGCCGGCCATCACACAAACAGACAGGAACATGGCAATCTGGTTGGTATCCAAGCCCAGCTTAATGCCATATACGGGCGCCAGACTGTAAAAAGTGCCGGTAATACAGCCCGCCATAAACAGAATAAACATGGACATGGGCACTAGCCTGATAAACACCTGAAACTTAATGGGTGCCTGCGAATGGATGACCGGATGAACCCGGCGTGTCATGGCAACAGGAATAAGGCAAAGGGCCGTTGCAATGGCAACCACAATAAGCGGCGTATGGTCCAATGACGGAAAAACGGAAATTGAAGCCTGCCCCAACACCAGCCCAAGACTGGACATAATCATGTAAAAAGAGAATATACTGCCGCGCGTTGTCGAATCAGACTGATCATTCAGCCAGCTTTCAAGAATCATGTACTGTGTGACCATGGCCATACCCACGACAACCCGAAAAAACAGCCACAATGTGATATTTGACACAATGGTTTGCATTAAAACCATAATAGCCACGATGGCTGCCGCAATGGCATAAGCCCGTATATGCCCTACATAGACAATCAGCTTGTGCCCGGTGCGCGCGCCCAGAACAAGCCCCGTATAATAGGCTGCCATCAGCAGGCCCACCCAAACCTCACTGACATTGTTCTGCGTAAGAAATAGCGCGATGTACGTGTTGAACAAACCCGTACCCAGAGACAGGAAAAGAATTGCAGTGTAAAGCGACAAAAAAGACAAAAACAGTGAAATCATACCCAGACACCTGCAATCCGCAATCCAGAACAGGAAAAGGTCCCTGCCAACGCAGGGACCTTATGAAAAACAAAAAAACTAGCCTAACTGGGACAGCAATGTGTTCGCATCACTCACTTCATAGCCGCCACCTTCTTCAAGATTAAGAAGGGTAACCACTCCATCATCCAATACCGCTGAATAGCGGCGTGAACGCACCCCCAGGCCCTTGTCAACCAGATCAAGATCAAGACCCATGGCTTTGGTCCATGTTGCCGATCCATCGGCAAACATGCGTACTTTACCCTGTGCATTCTGCTCCCGTCCCCAGGCGCCCATGACAAATGCATCATTGACCGCAACACACCAGATTTCATCAATACCCTTGGCCTTGAGTTGGCTTTCCAGTTCAATATACCCCGGCAGATGCTGGGCAGAGCAGGTGGGCGTGAAGGCACCGGGGACTGCAAACAGGGCAATTTTCTTGCCCTTGACCAGCTCGGACACCTTGAAAGCATTTGGCCCCAGGGAGCATCCCTCGGAAGCGGTTTCAATGAATTCTGTTAGTGTACCGTCTGGAACTTTATCACCAATTTTAATCGTCATGACTTCTCCTTGAAATAAGCCTGTATGAAAAGAAAGTGTATCACTACATGCCTTGAAAAAAAACAAATGTGCCAGGAAACAAAAACCGCCTTATCCCGATTTATGGAATAAGGCGGTTTTTTACAAAAAAATGACTTAAAGACTAGCTGCTTTCCTTGACGCGATAAACCAGAACCGAGGTATGGGCCAAAGACAACACCTTGACAGTTACGCTGCCCAGCAACAAGCGGGATAAACCGCTGCGGCCGTGACTGGCAATATAAATAAGATCACAATTATGCTCTTTGGCAGCTTCCACAATTCCATCGGCCACACTGTAATTGGAGGTAATGACAGACGTTGCCTTAACCCCTGCCGTTTCGGCCCGCTCAAGAACAGGTTTCAGATATTCCTGTGCTTCTTTTTTAGCTGCCTCTTCGTAATCGCCATCGGAAATGGCGTATGACGCAGCCATGCCATCAAAACCAATCAGTGTTGAAAAGGGCTGGGTTACATTGATGGTAACGATTTCAGCACCAATTTGCCGGGCAAAACTAATGCCGGAGTTAGCGGCTTGAGCAGAAATTTCTGAACCATCGATAGGCAGCAATATTTTTTTATACATAAAGTAAGCTCCTTTGGACTAGGATGTTTGTTTGGCAGCATTGTACAAATGCGTACAACGGGTTCCGGTACGGCAAAAAGCAAGGATAGGCGTTGGCAAGGTTTCCAGGTACTCTTGAAACTGGTTAACATTTTCCTGGGTCATTGCCCCACTGACTACAGGCTGGTACACCACGGTAAGGCCAGCCTCTTGCCCGGCCTTGATGATCTCGGCTGAAAGAGGCTGGGTGTCGCCACCTTCAAGATCGGGACGGTTGATGATAACACTGTTGAAACCGGCCGCCTTGACAGCCGCCATGTCACTGGCGCTTAACTGGGGTGCGACGGCAACGGTATCACTTAATGATATAAAAGGTGTTGACATGAATTCCTCTTCAATAAACTGTTTGAAGGACATAAAGATATCGTACTCTTTATCCTTTTCGGTTATCTGATTTTATGCTAGTTTATTTGATTGTAAACAATTATTTTTCAATTTACCCCCCAGATTCATCATGCAAGCAGATACCTGCCACATCCGCCCGGCACAGGCCAGTGATATAACCGCCATTCAGTCCATTTATGCCCATCATGTCCTTTACGGCATGGCCACCTTCGAAGAAACGGTTCCCGATGTGGCCGAAATACGCCAGCGTTATGACAAGGTCATCGCTGCCGGATATCCCTATCTGGTTGCCCTGCAAAACAATGAAGTGGTTGGCTATTGTTATGCATCGGCATACCGCCCACGCATTGCCTATCGCTTCACGGTAGAAAACAGCATCTATCTGCGTCATGACATGGGACAAAAAGGAATTGGCAGCCAACTGTTAACGGCGCTCATCAGACATTGTGAACAAGGACCATGGCGCCAGATGATCGCGGTTATTGGCGGCACTGAAAACCTGGCCTCCATCAATCTGCACAAGCGTCACGGATTTACCCTGACTGGCATACAGCCCAACACGGGCTTCAAACATAACAGATGGATTGATACGGTCTTGATGCAGCGTGAAATAGGCGAAGGCGGCCACACGTTACCCAAAGAGGTAAACTAGGCAAGCTCACGCCATAAACAGGTTTTTCCGGCGGTTTTATCCAGGGCATCCAGGTATTCCTGATGCGCCAGCAACTCTGGGTCTGAGGGCCTGACAACCGGCAATATCAGCGTATCCAGCGCCAGTCTGTCTGCCGTTTTTTTTTGTGTGCCCTGTTCACCCGCTTCTTCTATCAACAAGCCAAACTGGCCGCGTGTCATGGCCAACCAGACTTCAGCCAACAGCTCGGCATCCAGCAAGGCACCATGCAAAATACGATGTTTGTTGGAAATATCAAAACGTTCGCAAAGCACGTCAAGGTTATTGCGCTTGCCGGGGAATCGTTCCCGCGCCATGGCCAGGGTATCGGTAATAAGACCGGCAATGCTATTGACAGTGGGCATGCCTGCCCGGGCAAACTCGGCATTCAGGAATTTGGTATCGAAGGCTGCGTTATGAATGATAATTTCGGCGCCTTCCAGGTAGGCGGCAATACGCTGCGCCTCATCCTTGAAACGGTTGTGCCGGGACAAAAATTCGGTTGTCAGTCCATGAACCGCCAAAGCCTCGGGGGAACTGTCCCGGTCGGGGTTGAAATAAAGATGCAGGTTATTCCCGGTTAACTCCCGGTTAACAACCTCTACACACCCCAGCTCAACAACGCGGTCGCCCTGATCAGGATCAAGGCCAGTGGTTTCGGTATCAAGAATAATCTGACGCATTATTTTACAACCCCGCAAAAAAACAATTAAGCCATGCCTGGCACGACTGCCGAGAAGCCGGCATCAACGTGCACCACCTGACCGGTAATGCCTGCCGCCAATTCTGACAGCAGGAAGGCTGCGGTATTACCAACGTCTTCGATAGTAACGTTGCGGCGCAAGGGAGCATGTTTTTCAACAAAGTTCAGAATAACCGAAAAATCCTTGATACCACTGGCTGCCAATGTTTTGATGGGACCGGCGGAAATCGCGTTGGAACGGATACCTTGCTCGCCCAAGGCGCTGGCCAGATAACGGACACTGGCTTCAAGGGAAGCTTTAGCCAGACCCATGGTATTGTAATTGGGGATGGATTTTTCTGCCCCCAGGTAAGTCATGGTAAGTACAGAACCCTTGCGTGCCTGCAGCAACGGTAACGCAGCCCTTGCCATGGCAGGAAAGCTGTAAGCCGAAATATCATGGGCAATACGGAAATTCTCACGGGTGATGCCCTCCAGAAAATTGCCGGCAATGGCTTCCCTGGGTGCAAATCCTATAGAGTGCACAAGACCATCAAGACCGTCCCAGTGCTTTGCCAGCTCGGCAAACGCGGCATCAATATTTTCATCAGCGGAAACATCGCAGGGAATCACGATATTGCTGCCAAAATCAGCGGCAAATTCCGTGACACGGTCTTTAAAACGGTCTCCGACATAGGTGAACGCCAATTCGGCACCTTGCTGATGACAGGCACGTGCAATGCCATATGCAATGGAGCGATTGGAAATGACGCCTGTGACCAGGACTCTTTTATTTGCAAGAAAACCCATTGTTTCTTATCCTATTTTGCAAAACGGAATTATTATAAAAAAAATTGCGTAACCTGAAAGTATTACGCAATTTTCATCTTGAAAATTTAGCGGTTCAGCCTGGCCTAGCCTCGGCTTCCTGCTCCGGGAATACGTAACGACACCCCTGGTTTCAGGGCTGTATTACTCATGTTATTCAACGCTTTCAAATCTTGAACCGACGTATTATAACGTTTTGCCAGAGAGTAAAGTGTGTCTCCCTTGGCCACTTTGTGAACAGATACCTTTTTCTTTGCGTCGGCTTTTGGAGCCGGCTTGGTTAAAGAAGCCGTGCGTACGGCAGGCTTGGCAGTGGCTTTGACGGCCACTTCCACAGCTGGCCGTTTATACACCGCAGACCGTGACGCTGCCGCAGAAACGGCGGTACTTGAGGCCGCTACCGGAACGGCACGCACACCAGCCGTTAATCCGGCGTTGTTGCTTCTTGAGTAAATGATATCGGCCAAAGGATCAACGCTTACTGCAGATGCAGAAGCCATGACGGGCCTGTTATTAAGCGCAGGCGAAGGTGCCGGCGCAGAAACCCGGGCAGGTGATGTGGCGGAAGCCCTTGCTACATTGTCATTACTGGCCAGCATGGCCGGTGCTGCCGTGTTAATGGCAGGTGCCATGATGTCGTTAGGCGTAATGCCGGCAGGGGCGCCCGAATTGCGTGGCACCATCAGGGTTCTGGAAGACAGGGCAACCGATTGCTTTGGACCATAACCATTCAGCGACTTCAACTTGTCCAGGGAAATGCCGTATTTGTCTGCAATACTTGCCAGGGACTCGCCCGGAGCAGGGGTATAACCTTCCCACGCCGAGAGTTCTCCCTGGTAATTTTTAAGATTACGCTTGAAGGCAGTCACTTTATGTTTGGGCAACAGAATTTGCGAAGCGTGCTCGTCCAGCAATACATTTCTCTGGAACGATGGATTCAGTTCACGAAATTCCTCAACGGAAATCTCGGCCAGTCGGGCCGCAACGTCCAGATCAATGTCATGGGTGTTACTGACCTTCTCGAAATAAGGCTGGTCTGCCACATGAGGCAGTTTAATACCATAACGGGCGGGGTTTCTTATGATGTTTTCGAAAGCCTGTAACTTGGGAACATAATCGCGCGTTTCCTTGGGCATTCTCAGGGACAGGTAGTCGGTGCCAAGACCCGTATTGGCATTACGGTCACGGGCACGTTTAACCGCACCCTCTCCCCAATTGTAAGAAGCCAGGGCCAAATGCCAGTCATTATCCTGAAAACCGTGCAGATAAGAAAGGTAATTTAGCGCGGCATGGGTAGACTGGACCGGATCCCGTCTTTCGTCTTTCCACCAGTCTTGCGTCAAGTTGTAATGCGTGCCCGTACTTGGAATGAATTGCCACAGACCGGCCGCTTTGGCACTGGAAACCGCTTTCGCATTATAGGCACTTTCAACAAACGGCAACAAAGCCAGTTCAGTGGGCATATTGCGTCTTTCCAGTTCCTGGGTAATATAGTGAATATACTTGCTTGAGCGCTGCGCCATTATTTGCACGGAAGCAGGACGGGCCGCATAGTAATTGGTCCAGTATTCAACCCTGTCATCTTGCAGATCGGGCATCTTTAGCCCTTTGCGGATTCTTTCCCAAACATCTTTTTGCTGCCCATTTGAGGAAGAATAATTTTTGGAAGAATTGCCGGAGGATGCACACCCGGTTAAAACAACAACTGAAGCTATAACGGCAAGCTTAACTAATTTCATGAGTATCCCTAGAATGAATTCTTCCAATCGCGCAACACGGCAAATACCTCATCGGGGGCATTCAAACTGCGCCCGGCTTTGCCCTGTGCTGCATTAATAACAGATTCGCACTCAACCCGCATAAACGGATTGGTCTTAAGTTCGTGACCGACCGTAGTGGGAACGGTTGGTTTTTGCTGGCTCCTGATGACGCGGGCTTCTTGTGACCACTGCTGTAAATCAGGATTGCTCTCCTCTACCGCAAGCGCCCACTCAATATTACCCAAGGTATACTCATGAGCGCAAAACACCAGCGTATTTTGCGGCAGTTTCCTAAATTTATCAATACTTTGGTACATTTGCGTAGAATTCCCTTCAAATATTCTGCCGCAACCGGTGGCAAACAGGGTATCACCACAAAAGAGTACGGGTTCGTTGGGATTGATATCGCCGTAATAGGCAATATGCCCCAAAGTATGCCCGGGTACCTCAAGGACTGAAAGCGACCAGGAAAAACCGTCTATGCCAATCCTGTCGCCTTCCTGCAGTGGCACATCACAAAAAGGAATAGACTCAGTGGCAGGGCCATACACTTTGGCAGATGTGTGCTCACGCAAACCGGCAATCCCCCCCACATGGTCGGCATGATGATGGGTGACCAGAATGGCCCGCAAGTTCAGGTTTTGGGCCCGAAGCACCTTAAGCACCGGTTCGGCCTGGCCGGGATCAATCACCACGGCATTGTCACCCTGTACAATTATCCAGATATAATTATCGTTAAAGGCACTGATGGGCAGAATTTTACAGGTCATATCCAATACTTAAATGTTCCAAGAAATATCTACACTTACCCCGAGGCAGGCGTGACACAAACCAATTCGCAGATTTTAAACCTTACGCAATGGCTGAACACTGATCCCGGTCAAACGGTTATCCGTTGGGAAACGGATAAATTTGATCAAATCGTCGCCAACGCATTTGGCTTCAATGCATTGCAAATTGGCTTGCCGGCGTGGGATTTTCTGCGAAATAACCGGATCAGGTCAAAAGTGATTTTAACGGATGAATCCAAAAAAAATGTAACATCGACCGATCAGCCAAAAATCATTCACGGCCGCCTGGACCAACTCCCCTTTCCCAATTGCAGCCTGGATCTGGTCATCCTTCCACATATTCTTGAGTGCTCACAAGACCCGCACCAGATTTTACGGGAAGTGGAACGGGTACTGGTTTACGAAGGCCGGGTTGTCATTTCCGGTTTCAATCCCAACAGCTTATGGGGCCTTCGCAATGGCATGCCATTCCTGGACCCCTGGATCCCCATTCCCAACCGCAACATGGTCTCGGTCCGTCGCCTGAAAGACTGGTTCAAATTATTATCCCTCGACATCGATAGGGGCCATTTCGGCTGCTATACTCCTGCCTGCCAAACTGAAAAGTGGCTTAAACGCTGGGACTTCATGAACAGGGCCGGAGACCGCTGGTGGCCAGTGGCCGGAGGCGTCTACCTGCTTTCAGCCGAAAAAAGGGCGCGCGGCATGCATCTTGTCGGGCCCTTGCTAAAGAAAAAACGCAGAAGAAGTCTGGCAAACAGACGACCTGCCATTGTTACCCAAAGAAATATAACTCAATTGTTCAATACGGAAAATGGATAAAAAACTAGTCGAAATATGGACTGACGGTGCCTGCAAGGGCAATCCCGGCGTTGGTGGGTGGGGCGTATTGCTAAAACAGGGCCATCATGAGAAAACACTTTGCGGAGGAGAGTCCGAAACCACCAATAACCGGATGGAAATGACCGCGGTCATCCAGGCACTTAAAGCCCTGAAGCGCCCCTGCAGGGTCCTGCTTCACATTGACTCACAATATGTACAAAAAGGCATTACCGAATGGATGGACGGCTGGATCAGGAGAAACTGGAAAACCGCCGATAAAAAACCGGTGAAAAACATGGATTTATGGCTTGAACTGAATGAACAGGTGGCACAGCATGACATTACCTGGAAATGGGTCAAAGGACATGCGGGTGACCCGGGAAATGAACGCGCAGACCAGCTGGCCAATGAAGGCGTCCTGATGGCAAAAAAAAATCACTCCGCAGAGTGATTTAAGCGGGAATCGGGTTTATTCAAGACACCCCATGCGTCGGGCACGCTCACGTTCGGCATCCGAACGGACATTATCATTGGCACGCGACAGAAAATTGCTGGTTCCGGGAATACCAGGTTGCTGGATAATCCGGGACTGGACCTGTGCGCATTCAGCAACCTTGCTGTCATCAACCGGACCATTGGCACAGGCTGCCAATAACAGGCATGGAAGAATAATAATTTTTTTCATTGACTTAACCTTAAAAGGCAAATGGATTCACTAATCCGGACTTATTTAACTTTAACCAAAAACACACAGTTTTTGGACACTTAACTCACGAATCTGGTTCAGGCGCATTTGCGCGGCCTGTTCTGCCTCTTGCACCCGCGCAGGATCATTGCCAAACAGCGGCTCATTGCCATGACGCAGCTGGTTCAACAAAATATTCAGGCGATCGGACTCTCTGCCTATGTCCTTGCACGTCAAGGTTTGTTTTTCGGCCTCATCAAGCGCTGGCACAACATTAACCGGATGGGCGCAGCCTGACACGACAAACAGGACGGGAACCGTTAGCAACAACGCTAGTTTCATGAAATGCCTTTCAACTGGTTAGACTGTTGTTTAGTGTAGCAAAACTGGTTAAACAATACGATCTTTCTGTTCAGCCAGGGCAAATTTTACCAAACCGGGACGCGCACTCCTTCTTGGCTAAAAACAACATCCCAGCAACCATTTCCCATATAAATCTTTACAGGTTTTTAATTATCATGCTATATATTTAATGATAATCATTATCAATATCAATCTTAAAAATATTAATCTTAAGAATTTATAACATGAGCAATACACAAACCCCCAGGCTGCCCCACTCTTTCAAACTAAACCGTTTAGCAAGCGCCATTTTACTGGCAACGGCCGCCACTTCTTCTTATGCACAGGACAACACCAATGTCAATGACACCTCCGCTGTTGAGCTGGAGACCATCTTCGCCTCCGCAAGCAGTGTTGAAAGCGAAATTCGTGATGCGCCTGCCAGCGTCAGCGTGATTACCCGTAAAGAACTGGATCGCAAACCCAACGCCAGCATTGCCGAAGTACTTGGCACTATTCCCGGTGTGACCGGTGGCTTTGCACCTGCCGGTGCAGGCTCTAAAATTGCCTTCCGCGGCATGCCTGACAAATACACCCTGATCCTGGTTGATGGCAAGCGTATTGGTGGCTCCAACCTGTTGGGACACCGTCCTGACACCATCCCCCAAGACCTGGACTGGCTGTCCCCCGATGCCATTGAGAGAATTGAAGTCGTGCGTGGTGCCATGTCCACCCTGTACGGTTCTGAAGCCATGGGCGGGGTCATTAACATCATTACCCGCAAAATTGACAATGTCTGGAGCGGCTCGCTAACGAACAACCTGAGCGTGCCCGATTCCGGCAAATCCGGTGACACCAACTCTCACAGCTTTAATATTAGCGGTCCCATTACCGAAAGCCTGGGCATACGGCTGGGTGGCAGTTATACCAACCGCGAACCCGATACAGGCACCCGTGGTTCAAGTGGCTCAGCCAACCAGAACATGAATGCAAAACTCAATTGGCAACTCAACGAAAACCACAGCTTCTATCTGGATGGCTCCGTTGGACGCAACAAGGCTGAAGAATTCCCAAACCAGGCCCAGCGTGAAGCCGAAGAAGACGTGACCAATGAAATTTTTGGTTCTGACATGCGACATACCTATTTTGGGATTGGGCACGAAGGACGTTTCGGTGAAATCCGTACTAAACTGGATCTGTATGCCAACAGCTATGAAAACAAAGGTGATGGAGATCAATTGGGCGCAAAATCCAAAGAGCATGTTGCCGATTTCAAGGTTGACATGCCCTTTAGCACTGCTGGCGTGGAGCACTGGCTGACAGTAGGTGCCCAATACAAACGGGAAGAAGTTGAAAATCCCAGCAACATTGGTAATATCCTTAGCGTCCTGTTGCCTGGTGGTGATACGGTCACCGCTGAAAAAAAGCCAAAGGGCTGGGCATGGTCACTGTTTGTTGAAGACCAGATTTTCCTGCGGGACGACCTGATCCTGACCTTGGGGGTGCGTGGCGACAAATCAGACGAATTCGATTTGCATGTCAGTCCACGTGGATATCTGGTTTATCATCCTACCGAGTCATGGACCATCAAGGGTGGCGTTTCAAAAGGCTTCCGTGCCCCCAACCTGAAAGAGCGCTCACTGACCTCTGGAACATCATCCATGGGCATGGGTTGTACTTCATTGCGCCCTTTGGGCTATACCGGCGGTCAATGCTACATGATTGGCAACCCCGATCTTAAGCCTGAAGTCAGCACCAACTATGAGCTGGGTATCGCTTTTGACCAGGCCGGTTACTCGTTTGATCTGACCTACTTCCAAAGCAAAATCAAGGATATGATCCAAAATGGCTTTTTGGGCAATATCAACGGCACCTGGTATACCCAGCAATTCAATATTGAAGAGGGAGAAACCGCCGGCCTGGAAGCTTCATTTGGCCTGCCTGTTACAGATGGTTTAAGACTGAGCGGCAATGCCACTTACATGATCAAGTCAAAAAACAAAACCACTGGAAGCTGGCTGAACATGACGCCCAAATGGACGGCCAATGCCCTGCTTGACTGGCAGGCCACTGAAAAACTGTCCACCTATGCATCGGTACAATATATTGGCAAACAACTTTACACCCCGCCCGCAGACTCTACCGCGAACAACCATTTTGCCTATGCGAACACCACGCTTGATATCGGTGTTAACTATGCCGTTAACAAAAACCTGACTTTGCGTGCCGGCATTCAAAACCTGACCAACAATATCGCCAGAACCGATGACGATTACGGAGATGGAAATGGCCGTACCTACTACATGGGTGTGACCGCCCGTTTCTAACATAATACCGTTTATACAACCGGGAACTTCGGCCATGCGCCCCCGAAGTTCCCCTTGTTTTTAGCGATATACTTTCCCAGCCCACAAACCTTCAAGAAGCCACTAATGCAACACCGTGACGGTTATATCATTGATGTTTCCTATCCCCTTCATTTTCACAAGGAAATGCAGCCGGTCTGGCTATGCCACACCATACAGACATTAGGCTGTGCCGTACCGGATATCAGTAAGCCTTACCGCTATTGCGAATTGGGTTGCGGGCCCGGCATCAACCTGCTGGTTGCCGCGGCCTGCAACCCTGCCGGACAATTCACCGGAATTGACTTCAACCAGGCACATATTGCCAGCGCCCAGGCGTTGGCCAAGAAACTGAATATTGAAAACATCCGTTTTATTGAGTCGGGTTTCGAGGAATTTGCCACAAACAACAGCGAAAAATTTGACTTTATCGTTAGCCACGGCACATGGTCATGGCTGCCACCCAAGGCACAGGCCGGCATTCTTCAACTGATTTACCAATCGCTTAAACCGCAAGGCCTGGTGTATTTGCACTACATGTGTTATCCCGGTGCCGCCCGCCTGACGGGTCTGCAAAAAGTACTTTATGAAACCGCCAAAATAACAGGGGGCAATTCAGTACAAGGCATTCAAAACGGCATGCAACTGTTACGCATTCTGGCCAATAACGGTGCGGGCCTGTTTGTGGACAACCCCGAAATTGAAAAAGAGCTGCTGGCACTTGAAAAAGAATTGCCTGCGTATCTGGCGCACGAGTTCCTGACCGATTACTGGCACCCCCAGCATTCAGCCGACCTGCACCGTATTATCAGCCAGACCGGGGTCCGTTTCATTGGCAGTGCGGATGGCTTTGAAAATATGGATACCCTGTCTGTTCCCGGCAATCTCCAGCCAATCCTGAAAAACCTGCCTGGCCAGGCGCTGCGGGAAACCGTCAAGGACATGGCTCGCAACCAGCACCAGCGGCTGGATGTTTTTCAATCAAGCCCCCAAACACTGGATAATGAAAATCACCTCGACCTGATGAACCAAACCGTTTTCAGGGCACTTCCCGGCATGCCTTCTCCAGGCCCGCTGGAATTCAAAACACCCATTGGCACCATTCCCGGACCGGCAGAAATGTTTTCTCCCCTGCTGGCTGCCCTGGCACAAGGCCCCCAATCTTTTTACGAGCTGCGCCAGATACCGCCATTCAAGGCGGAACCCGGTTTATTGCTGCAGGCACTCAATATGCTGATGTGGGCAGATTATGCCCACCCTGTCCGTGCGGAACAGGAGACGGCCCCCGCCTGCGTCAATCTGCAGGCATGGCTGGACAAACAGCAACTGCCTTTGCGGCTTTTACCCGAATGTGGCACGGCCATCATGACCCAGACCCAAGCCAGCTGATTCAGACGGTTCCTGCAAAAACGGTTTCCGGCAAAGCGGCACGGCATATAATGACGGTTTTCACCTGTCCGGCCAAACACAACCGGACAATCCAAACCCGAACCGTCTTTCCAAAAGGCCACATATGCCTGCCCCTTGCGCACTTTTCATACTGGGTCATGCCGGTACCGGCAAATCCGTATTAACCACCCGTTTTATCCGGCAGCAGCTGCAACGGCAGCACACCTGGTGCGTCCTGGACAAAGATACCGTTGGTGAATACTGGACCGGCCCTTTCCTGCAAGCCTGCGGCCAGGACCCGAATGACAGGGACAGCCCTTTTTTCAAGGAAAAAATACGTGACCTGCAATACAAAAGCACCCTGCTGATTGGCAAAGAACAGCTGGAACTGGGCCTGAATGTGGTATTTCCCGGACCCTGGAGCCGTGAACTGGCTTCGGGCGCCCTGTTTTCCGCAATGGCACTGGGCCTGCCGGCAAACACGCGCCTGATCCATGTCTGGCTTGACCTGCCTCATGAAATTCGCAAAGAACGCATCATTAAACGGGCAGACCCGCGCGACCAATGGAAACTTGAACACTGGGGCGACTATATCCAGTCGCTGAAAAAACCGCCTGCCGTAGAAGAAGGGAAAATACCGGTACTTGATGCCAGCTCGTCGCCGGAAGCATTGCTGGCAGCATTGCAGGAATTGCTGGAAACCGCCACAATACCTCCTGAACATCCAGAATCCGCCTGACATACCATCCACCGGATTTACCTGTTTCCAAGGAGCGTAGAACATGAGCAAAAGTTACTTCCCCCTTCAGGAATGGCATGTGTCGCAATGGTTCAATACACCGCAACCATTGCAGCTGGCCGACCTTCGTGGCCAGGTTGTCATGATCCACACTTTCCAGATGCTCTGCCCGGGCTGTGTGCTGCATGGCGTTCCACAGGCCATACGGGCCCATCAGGCCCTGGCTGGCGAAGGCTTGAAAGTCATTGGCCTGCACACGGTATTCGAACATCATAATGCCATGCAGCCGCATGCGCTTGAAGTTTTCATTCACGAATTCCGGCTACGCTTTCCGGTTGGCGTGGATACCCCTTCCGAAAACAGCGCCATTCCGAAAACCATGGCGCAATGGAATTTGCAAGGCACGCCCAGCCTGCTTGTACTGGATAAACAGGGATATGTACGGCTCAACCATTTCGGTCAGATTGACGATCTTGTTCTGGGCGCTCTTCTGGGACGGCTGCTGGGTGAGTCGCCTGACGGCTAAAAACATACCGTTTTTACTTTATTTCCTGAATCAGGCACCAGCGTGACAGCTTGCACCTTTGTTCAAGCATCCATATTTCAAGCAACAAGAACCATACCTGCCGGGCTTTCCTAAATTTCATGAGAAAATTCAACATCCCCAGCATTTCCGCACTTTCGGCCTTTGAAGCCGCAGCCCGGCATGAAAGCTTCGCCCTTGCCGCCAAAGAACTTTCCCTGACTGAAAGTGCCATTTCCCGGCAAATTTCCACGCTGGAAAGCAATCTGGGCGTCCGTTTATTCGTCCGCAACAAACAAAGGGTCATCCTGACCCGTGCTGGCTCGCTTTATGCATCACGCATTCGTGAGCCCATGGCAGCCCTGGACAGGAACACGCTGGATTTAATCGCTTTCGGCGACCGGAGCGGGCACCTTGAACTGGCCGTTTTACCCACATTTGCCTCACACTGGCTTATTCCGCGCTTGCCGGCCTTTAACCGGCAACACCCCGACATTTCCATCAATATGGGTATCCAAACCGATATTTTTCATTTTGAACAAACCCATTTCGAAGCGGCCATCCATTTCGGCAGCCCCACCTGGGTTGGCACGTCCGCCGATTATCTTTTCAAAGAGGAAGTGGTCCCGATCTGCTCTGCCGGGCTCCTGAAAAAGCCGCTCACCCGCGCTGAAGACTTGCTTGAATACCCCTTGCTACACTCAACCACCCGCCCCAACAGCTGGCATCACTGGTTCAAATCACAGGGTATTGATACGCCAAAATCAAAAACCGGCGTGCGCTATGAACTGCACACCATGCTTATAAGCGGTGCGGCGGCCGGCATGGGCATTGCACTGATCCCGAAATTTTTCATAGAAGGACGGCTGGATCAATTGGGCATTATCATTCCTTTTGACGCAGCCGGAACGGAAGACGCCGCCTACTACCTGGTTTACCCCACCGAATACAGTCACGGAACAGCACTGACACTGTTCCGCACATGGCTGCTGGACGAATGCCGGAGCAGCCGGGAGCCTGGCAAATAACACAGACCGGAAAACCATTTCCGATCACGCGTACTCAATACATTCAAGCATGCCCTTTACCATACTTCCAACATCACAAAGCAGCATTAAACCGCCTGTTCCAACCGGCTGAAAAGCATGTCAATGGATTCCTGCTGCATCACTTCATATAACTTCAGCTCGTCCTGTACGGCCTCACCCAGATCTTTTTCAAACTGTGCTTTGGAAGCATTTGCCGCATAGTGTTTTTGTTCGGTCCCGCCCAGGTTCGACTGGAAAATACCGGCTGCACTGACAGGCAGAAAATCTTCATACACAATCGGTTCGGCAGCAATCGCTCCAGCCGTCAGCAAGGCTTCCAGATCAGGCTCCGATTCTGCCAGGGCAAGGGCATTGAACCGGTTTTCGTCTTTAAGGACATAACGGAAATAGGCCAGCCGCTCTTTTCTTAATTGTTCAAGGTCATCAGGAAATACCTTGAAAGCCTCAAGCAGACGATCCGCATAACCTTGCCCGGCACTGCCCTCATTGTTATGACTGCGCGCCTGCTCCAGCAAACGGTCATACAAGGCCCTGCCTTTGGGCGTCAGCGCAACGCCACGCTGTTCAATTTCACCGAAACGGGCCGTATGCGTGCCGGCCTGGCTATCCTCTGCAAAAACAATCTTCTCTTCCAGCGCCTTGAAACTGGTCTGGCGCAACAGAATCGGACATTTTCTTTTTGGCGGCCCTTCAATCACGTCTTTGGGATTAAGGTTGCGCTGTTTCATCTGTTCCTGGACTTCGTCGATATCCAGTGTGCGGGGTGTCAAATGATTGATATGCGGCCCTTTGAAACAGACCACATCCGCAATCAGGCGGTGGGCGTCATGCAATTGACGGTATGTGTCCTTTGAAACGGTCGCTTCATGATGCCAGCGGAAAACCGACTTGACCTCGGCAACAAAACTGCCCGCATCCTGACAGGACAGGCCACCTTCCGCTTCGCACTTTTCAAGCAGGGCCAGCAGGGTTGCCGAAAATATCCGGCGCTGTGCCAGAATGGCCGCAGCCTCTTGCCTTAAAGCCTCGTCATCAATCAGCTCCAGGCGCAACAATGAAGTAAATACCCTGAATGGATTGATTTTCAAGGCCTCTTCAGTAACTGGGCGGAATGCGGTGGCATGCACCGGCACACCGGCTACCGATAAATCATAATAGCCAACCGGATACATGCCCATAACACGAAAAATACGCCGCAAGGTATGCAACTCTTCTGCCGTGCCCAACCGGATGGCGCCATGCCTTTCCACATCCAGCCTGCCTAGTTCATTGGCATTGGACAACGCTTCATGCATAAGCGGATTTTTTTCCAGCACCTGCCGGTTCACCTCAGCCACGATATCCAGAAGCGTGCCATACAGGGGCACCTCTTCACGATACATTTCTGACATGGCAAAAGAAAAACGGGAGCGAATCTCGTTGGCGGAAACAAAAGAAATCATCATAAATTATTGGCAGTTTGAAAATAAATTGAATACGGATAAGGGGTTTCACCGGCCGGAAAAGGCCTGGGAAACAAAAGCCTGTAGAAATTCTACGGTACCCGCCCTGAACCGGTCAAACGACCTTATGTCACCACTTCATGAAAAAAACTCACCAACTTAAGAAAAACACACACTTTCTGCCTGCAGAAAAACGTTGGCCCGAACAAGGATTCATAACATGACGCCTGATCTTCATTGCAAATATACACGGCAACGCCTGTAGTACAATTCCTTCACATCCGCCAACTTACCTGCCAGGAAATTATGGACTTACGTCAAATAGAGTGTTTTTTATGCCTTTTCCAAAACGGTAACGTTACCCGGGCTGCCAAACAACTGGGCATTGTCCAGTCTGCCTTAAGCACGCAAATCAGCAAACTTGAAAAAGACCTGGACATCCGTCTGTTTGACCGCTCAAGTCGGGGCGTAACCCCCACCACGGCAGGTGAAAAACTGCACAAAATGCTATTGCCCCTTGCCCGGGAAGTAGACAGCATCCAGCAACAAATGCTGGATCTTGGCGGAGAGGCATCCGGCCTGGTCAGGGTAGGCCTTGCGCCTTCCCTTGGGGTCAATGTTGTACCAAATGCACTGTCCAGATACTGCGTTGATTTCCCTAATGTGACCATTCAGCTCTCAGTGGGTTATACCAACATTCTGATTGAAAATCTGGATGCAGGGAAAATTGATTTCGCCATTACCAATGACACCCCCAAACTGGGCAGTCTTATTTCCAGCCCGATCATGAGTGAAGAACTGGTATTGGTCGTAGCCCGCAAAAGCAAGTTCCTGAGTTCTGACACGCCCGACTTCAACCAGATCCCCCCCGGACGCCTGATTGTTCCCAGCAGTGGCCAGGTATTGCGCAGCCTGATTGACGACCACTTGCGCAAGACAGGCAAAACCATGCAGTCCCATCTTGAACTGGATGCACTGATGCCTACCATGGAACTGGTAAAAACCGGTGAATGGGCAACCATTTTACCTGTCAGCGCCATTTCCCGGGACCTGGAAAACAAAGTACTGTGTATCGCCCGTATTACCGACCCGATCCACCGTGAGCTTATTTCCGTTTATCACCCACGTCGTCCCCTGAGCCTGGCTGCCCAAAATTTACTGCAAGCCTTTGAGACTGAAGTAAAACGGGTGGGTGAGCTGGCCAATCAGACACTGCAGAAATCCACTCAAGCCTGACCACTCTCCCATAAACAATCACCTCACCTGACGTTTAGCGTTCAGGCGGGGGAATGCGCCTGAATTTTGTTCAAAAAAGTGAAAAACAACAATTCCACGCCCCTTATCATCTTTTATATTGATATAAATCAATTATTATATTAATATTTTAGATGTAAAACTCAGGAGGAGACATCATGACAATGCTCAAAAAATCACTTATTGCCCTATCATCAGCACTAACGCTAACCATCTGTTCCCAGGCATATGCCAGTTATCCGGAAAAACCCATTACCTTTGTGGTCGGTTTTCCACCAGGCACATCCACTGATGCTGTCGCCCGCATCCTGGGGGAAAGCATGGGAAGAAAACTGGGGCAAAGCATTATTGTAGAAAACAAGCCGGGTGTCGGTGGCAGCCTGGGCGTAGCACAGGTGGCCAAAGCCAAACCCGATGGCTACACCCTGGTACTGTCTGCAACAGCCCCCATGAATATCAACCCGCATGTGTATAAATCACTCACTTACGACCCGTTGAAAGATCTTGAGCCGATCGGGCAAAGCACCTGGCTGCCTTACGTACTTGTGATGAACAAAACAAAAAACGTAAACAGCTTCAAAGAACTGATTGATTATGCCAAAGCCCATCCGGGAGAACTCACCTATGCCTCAATCGGCAAAGGCACTACCAGCCACCTGTTAATGGAAATGCTCAGCAAAACATCCGGCATTGAAATGGTGCATGTCCCCTACTCCGGCAGCACCCAATCACAATCCGATGTGATTGGCGGCAATGTGGATATGACTTTTGATACCGTCGTTTCCGCCCTGCCTCATGTAAAAGCGGGCAGATTGAATGCGCTTGCCGTCAGCGTCAATAAACGCGCCGAACTGGCACCCGATATCCCAACTATCGAAGAACAGGGTATTCCAAACTTCAATATGGGTGCCTGGCTTGGTTTTTTTGCTCCGAAAGGAACCTCTCCGGAAATCATTCAGAAGCTGCACGGCACATTGAATGAATCACTTAACGACCCCGAAACCAGGAAAAAACTCATTGCCCTGGGCTCGGAAGTGGTCAGCAGCGAATCCCCCAAGGCATTTGCCGAAATGGTGAAAGAAAACTACGAAACATGGGGAAACCTAGTCAAAACAGCAGGAATTGAAAAACAATGAATTACAGTAAAGAAGAATGGGAAACCCGCGTCAATCTGGCGGCATGCTACCGGCTCATGCCCTTGTTTGGCATGAGCGACTTGATCTACAACCACATTACCGCCCGCATCCCCGGTACCGATGATGAAATTCTCATCAATCCTTACGGCTACATGTATGAAGAGATTACCGCCTCCAGCCTGATCAAAATCAACATCAAGGGTGATGTGCTGCATAACCCCCATGGCGAGGAACTGGGCGTTAATCAGGCAGGTTATGTCATTCACAGCGCGGTTCATGGTGCCCGCCATGATGTCAGCTGTGTCATTCACACCCATTCGCGTGCGGGCATGGCCGTTTCGGCGATGGAATGCGGTTTATTGCCCATTACCCAAACCTCCATGCGCTTTAAAGACATTGCCTATCATGATTACGAAAGCGTTGCCATTGAAATGGACGAACAGGCCCGCCTGGTTGCCGACCTGGGCAAGCAGGATGCCATGATACTGCGCAATCATGGTCTGCTGGTTGCCTCGGCCTCCATCGCCGAAGCCTTTAACGCCATCTACTGGCTTGAAATGGCCTGCCGGGTTCAGGTTGATGCTTTATCCAGTGGCACAAAACTGATCATGCCTTCGGAAGCCGTCATTAACCGTACCCATCACCTGTATCAACCCACTGTCCGAAGGCCCTTCGGCTTAATGGAATGGCCTGCCATGCTGCGTTATCTGGACCGGCGCACACCAGGCTATAAAGACTGAACCCAATAACAGAAGAAATATCGGAAAACACATCAATGAATGACGTTAACAACTTGTTTTCATTAGCAGGGCAAGTCGCCCTGATCACCGGCTCAACGCAAGGGCTGGGATATCAAATAGCGCAGGGACTTGGCAAAGCCGGTGCACGCATCATTGTTCACAGCAGAAACGAAGACAAAGCCAGGGAAACCGCACAAACCCTTATCAACACGGGGTTTGATGCTGGCTGGGTCGGTTTCGACATTAATGACCAGAAAAAATGTGAAGCCGTGTTTTCCGACATAAAGCAGCAATACGGCCGTCTGGATATACTGGTAAACAACGCCAGCATCCGGAACCGCAAAACACTTAGTGACTTAAGTCCTCTTGAGCTTGAAGAGATAGTCCAAACCAATATCCTGGCCAATATCCGTATTTCACGACATGCCATAGAATTGATGAAAACCCATCATTACGGACGGATCGTTACCATCAGCTCCATTGCCGGACAACTGATCCGCTTTGGCGATTTTGCCTATCCAATCACCAAACAGGCACTTAACACCATGACCCGGGCCATTGCGGTTGAATTTGGTCGTGATGGGATTATCAGCAATGCCATTGCCCCTGGTACCTTTGCCACCGAGTTTAACGAAAAGCTCACCCAGGAAACCAGAAACATTGCCAAAATGCAGGAAAGAAACCCCTTGCAGCGCTGGGGTAATCCTATGGAAATTATTGGCCCTGCCTTATTTCTGTCATCTCCGGCTGCGTCTTACGTCAATGGACAGACGCTTGCCGTTGATGGTGGTTTTTCAATTACATTCTGAAAACTTTAGCACAACTTAGATGTCACTCTTGTAGACGACCCTTTTCCGTAATCTGTTCTGCAGTCAAATGATAAACAGCGTCAATGATCCGGTTGCGGTAGCTGGCATTGCCTTCTGGTTTTTGCAGGTTTTCATGGGCTATTTCCCCGGCAATCCCCATGCCAGCCACCGCGGCAACCGCAGCCAGAAAGGAGTCGTCTGTTACCGATAAAAATGCCCCCACCAGAGCAGTGCACATGCAACCCGTACCAGTGACACGGGACATTTCGGGACGGCCGTTTTCTATAAAACACACTCGCACACCATCGGAAACAACATCCACGGCACCGGTAATGGCAATCGTGGCATTCAGTTTTCTGGCCATGTTTTTTGCAAACGCCTGCATGGCCGGTCTGTCACTGCCCGCATTAAAAACAGTGGCCGCATCAACCCCCCTGGTTTGTTCATCCAATCCGGCCAATACCCGTATTTCTGACAGATTGCCACGAATAACAGAAAAACTGGCCTGCTGCAGCAATTGATGTACCGTTTCAGTCCGGTAAGGGGTGGCGCCCGCCCCAACCGGATCCAGCACCAGCGGGATGCCTTTTGCATTGGCCTGTTTTGCAGCTACCAGCATTGAAACTACCGTTACCTCATTCAAAGTGCCGGTATTAATCACCAGAGAAGAGGCAATTGAAACCATGTCCATGACTTCATGGATACTGTCCGCCATGACCGGCGAGGCACCAATGGCCAGAGTCATATTGGCGCAGTCATTGACCGTGACATAATTAGTGATCTGATGAACCAGTGGCGTGCTGGCACGGATCTTACCCAGTAAGTTCCCAATATCGGTTTTCAGCTGACTCATCATTTTCTCCGGGTAGGCATCAGGCAAGATCTTTATTAAACATTTCCCTATTTTACCAATACTGGGGTTTACCATGGCTCACAAAATTTTTTCTTGACTTCGCTCAAGTATCCCATATAATTACGCCAATCAAGGGGAGTAGCTTTATTCCGCCGCATCGTCATTTCGATTGTTTGCATGTTACGCAAACGTCCGGTGCCCGGGCAACATACCAACTGTTGCAAGCAAGACCTTGCCATTACGGGCAAGGTGCGTCTTCTCAATAAAAGACGGCCTGTGTCCTGATGGATCAGGCCTTTTTGTTTTTTTGTGCGGAAAATTCCCCTCATATACATGGATACCGCATGGACAGACTCAAGCCAGATCCGTTTCTCTTTCCAATTTTTTGTTATTTCAAAGGGTAACTGATGCTTGAATTTTTACAAACACTCAGCTGGGCAGCCATCTTTCAGATCATTCTGATTGATATTCTGCTTGGCGGTGACAATGCCGTGGTAATCGCCCTGGCTTGCCGCAATCTGCCTAAAAAACAACGCATGCAGGGCATTTTATGGGGTACCGCCGGTGCAATCGGCCTGCGGGTTGTCCTGATCGCCTTTGCACTCACCCTGCTCAGCATTCCATTCCTGAAAATTGTCGGTGCCTTGCTGCTGGTATGGGTTGGCGTTAAATTGCTGATTCCCGAAGGAGATTCCCATGGCAATATTGAAGGCAGCACTTCCATTATGTCTGCCGTTAAAACCATTATTGTGGCAGACTTCGTGATGAGTCTGGACAACGTGATTGCCATTGCCGGCGCCGCCCAAACCGCCAATCCCGATCACCAGCTTGGCCTGGTTATCTTTGGTCTGGTCGTTAGTGTACCTATCATTATCTGGGGTAGCACTATCGTATTGAAACTGATCGACAAATTCCCATGGGTCATTACCCTGGGCGCTGCTTTGCTGGGCTGGATTGCCGGCGGCATGCTGTTGACCGACATTTTCATCGTGGAAAGAATTGGCGAGCCTTCTGGTACGCTGAAACTGGCTGCTGAAGTTATTGGTGCAGTGACCATCGTTGCGCTGGGTAAATTCTTTGCCAGCCGTAAACTAAAAGCGAATGGCAATGCCGAAGCTTAAGTTAACAGGCCGGTCTGGCTGCCCTCGGTCAGACTCCAGCCTTTAAGTAAACGGGCAAACATAGAAACCGGGCAAATGGAAATTCCATTTACCCGGTTTTTTTGACCTTAAGCAATTTGCCGGAAAATTTTCTGCCGTTATGCCCGACAGACAAAAAAATTGCCCGGCAAATCATATAATTAGCCCTGTCCAATTTATATTTGCACTCCCCCTCCCCTCATTATCATTAAGATTTTCCCTCCAAAGGGGGCACCATGCATCTATATTTTTCAATGAATACCGCAAGTATTGTGTTTTGTATAAAGGTAACAAGCAAATGTTTCGAATGATGATGAATAGCAAAATTCACCGCGCTCAAGTGACCGAGGCGAATTTGGACTATGTCGGCTCTGTAACCATAGACCAGGACATCCTGGACGCCGTTGGCATGCTGGCCAATGAAAAGGTGCATATTGTCAATAACAATAACGGTGCCCGTCTAGAAACCTATATTATTCCAGGCAAACGTGGCAGTGGCGTGATTTGCCTTAACGGTGCGGCAGCCCGCCTGGTCCAGAAAGGCGATATTGTCATTATCATGTCTTATGTTTATGTTGATGCCAAGGAAGCCGGAAACCATCAACCCAAAGTGGCCATCATGGGTGAAAACAACACCATCAAGGAAATTATCGGAGCCGAACCCGAAGCCACGATTATGTAGTTCTTTTTCATGATGGTTTCATGCATGCCTGATTAACTGCCCGCACAAATTCGGGCAGGTTATCCACCTGCATTTTCTGCATGGCACTGGCCCGCTGGACTTCAACCGTACGCACGGCAATATAAAGCTCATCGGCAATCATTTTGTTCGTTTTACCCTGCAAAACCAGTTCAGCAACCTGTTTTTCCCTGGGGGACAAGGAATCATAAAGCCCACGCAAGCGACAGCAAAGCAAATTCCGCTCTGCCTGCGCAAGCGCATTGTCAAGGGCTGTCGCCATCTGGGCCAAGGCAACCGGTTTCTGCAAAAAATCCACCACCCCTTTTTTCAACATTTCAACGGCCATGGGTACATCGGCATGGCCGGTAAGTATAATAACGGCCAGGGTACTTTTAGCTTCAATTAAATGCTGGTAAAGTTCCTGTCCGCTTAAATGGGGCATACGAATATCCAGGATAACAACGCCTCCTTTGCCAATATCCGCCTCATCCAGAAATGACCGCCCATCAGGCCAGGTATGGGCATCATAACCAAGGCTTTGCAGCAAAAACCGCAAGGCCTCCCTGACTGAAGCATCATCATCGACAATATGAATAGGCAGCGTCTCAATTTTCATCATGAAGCGTTGATTCCTTCTGGCTTATGGTATTTTCTTTAAGTGGCAATTTTAACGTTACGATGGCCCCTGCAACACCATCACTGCGATTGTCCAATAACAAACTGCCCCCTATCACACGCATTAAACGTTCACAAATCACCAGCCCCAATCCAAGCCCCTTATCCTTGTTGGTTCTAAAGGGAACGAATGGAAAATCAAGCTGTTCCCGGGAGAAGCCGCCAGCATCATCGGTGATCGTAATACCAAGAAACGAGTCATCAAAATACCGGATCGCAATATCAACCTGTGTTGCGTGCTGTTGCCAGCAATTAAGCAGGCTGTTCACCAATACCTGCTCAATCACACTGGGTACGGTAAATAGAACCAGATCGTCCGGAATATTGATCTGTATGCTCATGGAGTGCCTGTTATTTTGCATGCGGACAAACTGCACGCTTTTGCCCACCGCCTGGGAAATATTGACCGCCACACTCTGGTAATGACGATCAGACCTGACCCACTTACGCAGATTCTCAATAATTTGTGTAATGCGCTCCACCTGTTCAATAACCTTGTCCAGCACAGGTATTAATTCCGCATTCGTTTTCTGCTTCTCCAGGCGGTACCGGGTGCCTTCAGCATAATGCCTGATCACTGAAACCGGCTGATTGATCTCATGTGCGATGCCCGAAGCCATTTCCCCAAGAATATTCAACCTGTCCGCCTGCATCATCATTCGCTCATAGGCACGCATTTGCTCATAGGCCTGCGTTATCTGTTTTTGCCGTCTCCAGGCCAGCCAGCTGACCCACGCATAATTCAGCAAAGACAGGAACACAAACAGCAAGACAACACCCACCCAGGTTTTATACTCGGCCACCCAATCTTTAATACCTGCCCAAACCGACTGCTGAAAAGGATGACGGCGAATGCTATGCAGGATTTCCTCTACCCGTGTTGAAGCCACCACTGGAGACCATCCTGGCAACAAGGAGTCCGGCTGATTCTGTAACAGCAGTGAACCCAGTCGGGTAGCCAAGGCGTCAGGAACAGTGGGCAAGGCGGCAAGGGACCAGTTCGGAAACCGTTCGGTGCTGCCGGCGCAAGCGCTCTGATTATTGATCGGGTGCAGCAGTTGATATTGCGAGCGATCCAAAATACCCTGGGACTGCATTTCCTCCATCAGGCACAACGGGGCAATCGCGGCATCCACCTGCTTGCGATCAAGCAGCAACAGGGTCTGGTCAATCGGATAACCGGTAAACACCAGTTCGTAATCCCGGTTTTCACGCAATTGTGCGTCATACAACAATTTATAGGCCAGCAAAAAACCGCCAAACGCATTTTCCTGCACGGCGGCAATCGTTTTGCCACGCAACTGCGTTATGTCATGCAAACCACTGTCTTTGCGTACCCATAATGCACTTCCCACCAATTCGGCAGCCTTTGGCTGGGCATCATCCACTCGATTCAACGTAGCCAGCCAACGCATCTCCATCCCCGTTTTCATGGACAAAAACTGGGCCTGTGGCGCAAGTACGAAATTAACCCGGTTATCGGCAATCATCCGTTCGGCATCGGCCAGTTTCATCGGCACCAGAATAAACGTTTCATTTTCCCATTGAGTGGACAGCCAGTTAAGCCATGGCTGCCACTCTTGCTGGGCCGCCTGTACCCCACGTGGTGCCAGGATACCCACATACCAGGTTTTGGCGCAAAGCATGCCTGAATAAGTCCCCAGCCATAGCAGCAGCAAAACCCGGTAAAAATGCCTGCAGGAAAATTTCATTATGTATTTGTCCTAAATCAAAACTATCCGGCTTATGTGGAGTTCCACAATATGCCTTTCCACGGATAACTTCGAGAATGTCCTTATCACTATCCGGTTTGTACAGGCATCAGGCCATTAGCCTGCCCGTCTTACTGAAAACCGTGTAATTTTTATAGGAATGTAACATGAGAACACTGCATAAAAGCCTGATTGCCGCAGCAGTTTTATTTGCCGTGGCTTATGGTGGGGCAGCCGTCCTTCCACAAACCAGGGTTCCGGACACCGTGACAAACGTTGACCTTAACAATGAGGAACTGATCAAGCAAGGGGCTTATATTGCCCGAACCGCAGACTGTGTTGCCTGCCACACCAGCCCTAACGGTGCAGAGTATGCGGGTGGACTGGCTATGGAAACACCGGTAGGTGCCATTTATTCAACCAATATTACGCCCGACAAGGAAACCGGCATTGGCAATTACTCTTTGGCCCAATTCATTGGTGCCGTCAAGCATGGTGTGCGCGGGGACGGACAGGCTTTATACCCTGCCATGCCTTACCCGTCTTATGCGATTATGCCCGATGAAGATCTGACAGCACTTTATGCCTATTTCATGGCCGCTGTCAAACCTGTCAAACAGCAAAATGCCGATTCCACCATACCACCGGTTTTAAACTGGCGCTGGCCCATGGCCTGGTGGCAACTGGTGTTTGCGCCAGAACGGGATTTTGTACCCGACCCCAATGCCGATGAAGAGATCAATCGTGGCGCCTACCTGGTCGAAGGCCCGGGCCACTGCAGTGCCTGTCATACCCCACGCGGCATCGCCTATCAGGAGTTGGCCCTGAAACTGAGTGATGGCGATGAGTTTCTTTCCGGTGCCGTTATTGACGGCTGGCGAGCCAAGAGCCTGCGGGGAGAAGCCCGGGGATTGGCCTCCTGGAGCCAGGAAGAACTGGAACAGTTCCTGTCAACAGGCCGCACTGACAAGGTTGCCGCCTTTGGTGCCATGGCTGATGTGATACAGCACAGTACCCAATACTTCACCCCTGAAGATATTTCCAGCATGGCCAAATACCTGAAAAATCTACCCCCGGTCAAGGGCAGGGAAACAGGCATGCCCGCCAAAACAGATACCACAACCGGTGATCTGCTAAATGGCAACTATACCAGCCGGGGTGCCTTGTTATACACAGAGCACTGCACAAGCTGTCACCGCGCTGATGGCAAAGGCGTAGAACGGATTTTTCCGGCTCTTGACGGAAACAGCGCCATCTTCGCCAACAATGCCCAATCGGTCATCCAGATTACCCTTGAGGGTGGAAAAATGCCTGGGACACCCGCAGACAGAATGGCGTTCACCATGCCTGCTTTCAATCACCTGAGCGACCGGGATCTGGCTGAAGTCATCAACTTTATCCGCAACAGCTGGACCAACCAGGCGCCAGAAGTCAGGGCTGTCGACATTGCAAAAATCCGTCATTTCGTATCGGGTAAAGCCCCTCATATCAACGCTACAGGAGATCAACATGAATAAAACGGTCAAATGGTCTGTCATCGCAACTGCTGTTATTGCCGTTGGTGTGGGAATTTATCTGGCCCAGCCACCTGCGCTAACTGAAGCCTCCCCCATCAGTTTTGAGATTCTGGACAAAGACAAAAATGTCGTTGGGCAATATATCGTTCCTGACGACACTGCCATAACCCAGGAGCCCAATGCGCAAGAAATCCTTTATGGCAAGCGCCTGATGAATGAAACCAAACGCCTGTTGCCGGAACATGTCGGTGCCTCAATGAACTGCAGCAGCTGTCACGTGGCGCAAGGCAAGTTAAACATGGGCGCGCCTTATTTCACCACTTCCAACAGCTATCCAAGAGTCATGCCACGGGCCGGCAAGGAGGTGGACCTGACCGGCCGCATTAATGGCTGCTTCCAGCGCTCCATGAATGGCAAGCCACTGGATCCGGATTCGCGTGAAATGAAAGCCATGATTGCATATATTGATTGGGTCGGCCAAAAAGTGCCCAAAGACCAGAAAGTGCAAATACAGAATGCCGGCAAGATCAATGAAGACCTTGTGCCCGACCCAATGAAGGGCAAGGTGCTTTATGCTGCCCAGTGTGTCAGCTGCCATGGAGACAATGGCGAAGGCCTGAAAGACAGCCGTGGCGATATTGTTTTTCCACCATTATGGGGAGATGAGTCCTTTAATATCGGTGCCGGCATGGCTCGCACCTACAAGGCTGCCGCTTTTATTAAATACAATATGCCCATGGGGGTACAGCAGCATGGCGCATGGGGCCAGGGCGGTGTGCTCAGCGACCAGGAAGCCGTTGATATCGCCGAATATTTTACCCATATGCCCCGCCCCGACTTTGCGGGCAAGGTCAATGACTGGGCCAAGGGAAATAAACCCAAGGACGCACGCTACTAAGTAAAAACAGCTAACGCCCCATACCAACAACCTCTTTAGCCGGACGCCCTGTCCGGTTTTTTTATCTTACAGGATAGCCCTGAATTTTATTTAAAATTGAATAAAAAAGTATTTATGTTTTAAGTTTTGAATTTATCAGGGAACAAAAACAAAACGGGTCAGGTGAAAGAAAACCGGCGCGGCAAACACAACGGAGTCCAGCCTGTCGAGCACACCGCCATGACCCGAAATCATGTGCCCCCAGTCTTTCGTGCCTATGCTTCTTTTAATGGCAGACAGGGAAAGCCCGCCCAGAAAACCGCAGGCCACAATAATGAATGACAGGAAGGCTGCCTGCAAGGCAGTGAACGGCGTTATCCACCACAACGCCGTGCCAGCCGCAATGGCCAAAAACCCGCCACCAATAAAGCCTTCGACGGTTTTTGAGGGGCTGACATTGGGTGCGATTTTGGTTTTTCCAAACAGTTTCCCGACAATGTACTGGAAAATATCGCTTAATTGAACCACCAGTAACAGGTACATTAACAACAACAGGTTTTGCCCCTCATAACCGGGGATTGGCAAGAGCATTAAGGCCGGTGCATAGCTTAAGCAATAAACCGTCAGCATCAGTCCCCATTGAATTTTGGCAACCCGGGAAATAAAGGCATCGGTATCACCCGACAAAGCGGTTACGGCCGGCAACAGCAAAAACCCGTAAACCGGCAGGCACATCACGAACAGCCCATACCAGTCTGCGCCAATCAGCCAGTATTGCAGGGGAATGGCAATATAAAAACAGATACACAACGCCCAGTGATCACCTTTGCGGGTGGGCGTCAGGGTAATGAACTCACGCAGCGCGAAAAATGACAGCAAGGCATACAGCACCAGGGTGGCCACTTTTCCGATAACAAAGCAGGCCACCAGGACCGCAACCATGATCCACCATGCCCTGATCCGGTCATTCAAATTGCGTATGACTTCGTTATTGTTTTTCCGGGCCAGATATTGCCCGATACTGCTGGCCACGACGAGTAAAAAAATAAGCCCGGCCAAAATCCACCAGAATTTAATGGGGGCCTGCGTAATCACGGTTGAAATGAAACTGTCCAATTTACTTGCTCCTGATGCCGGGTTCAGTCTGTTGTTATTTCAGTGGGTGCCAAGGCAATGACCGCCTCTCTGGCTCTTTGCAGGAAGGCGGCTTTTTCTTCGTGCTCAAAAACTTCAAGTGGCGCACCATATGTAACCGTACATGCCAGGGGCACCGGAATCAGGCTACCTTTTGGCAGACAGCGCCGGGTATTATCCAGATAAACAGGAATCAGCTCCACCGTCTTGAACTTTTGGGCCAAATGATAAAGCCCGGACTTGAATGGGGCAGGTAAAGGCAAAAAATGGCGGGTACCTTCCGGAAAGATAATCAGGGAATCGCCGTTTTCAAGTGCCTCGTATAAAGGTGATAAAGGATCACCCGACTGTTTATCACGGGAAATAAACACGACATTTAAACCCTGTGTGGCAATATGCCGCCGAACACCGGCTTTGTCCCAATAGTCGCGTGCGGCTACCGGACGCGTTGTTTTACGTAATTCAGCCGGTAAGGAAGACCAGATTGCCAGGGTGTCCAGATGACTGGTGTGGTTGGCAAAATAAATACGCTGCCGGTGTTCTGGCTGGCTTGCCTGCCAGCGTGGCAAAGCCCCAATCAGAAAGCGGGTGATTAATGAAAGCAAAGGAGAAATCATGCCTGGCTCCTGCGATGTTCCAGTTCAGTGACAATATCTTTGGTACGCGTATAGCAGGTGATTAACGATCCCACGGCAATAACACTATTGGCCAGTATCAGGCAGTATTGAGTGGACCAAAGGTGGGACTCAATGGCCCCCAACAGGCAGGCTACGGTGAAGACAGCCATTCTATGCTGTTTGGCCATGGGTCCACGAAAACTTTGCGGTAAACCAAGGCTCCCGCCAAAAACACGGATATAAGCCGTTAAGGCAGCCAGCAGGGCTCCCAGCCAGCCTAACCAGGAAAGATTGATGGCATAGCCCAGGGCCACAATCAGCAAAGTATCGGCAATACGGTCGGGAAACTCATTGAATATTTCCCCTGTAGCCGTTTTTTTGCCCCCTTCAAGAGCCACCATCCCGTCTAACAAATTGCATATTAATCGTAACTGTATGCCAACTGCGCATAAAACCAGCCCGTATATGCCTGGCCAAACAAGTAAGGCCAGGGCGCCAATGGCGGCAAACAAAATGCTGATGCAGGAAATCTGGTTGGGTGTAGGAAAGGGTTGTCTGGCCAGAAAAGAGACAAAGCCAATAACCAGGCGGTTTTGACGACTGGCAATAGGCCGGCGGTTTTCAGCCGCATCGGTTTTTAATGATAAGCGCTTATCCATGACGTAACCTGTAATCCTTTTTTGAAAATTATCATTCCAGGCAATTGTCAAAGCAACTGCCAGATAAAGCAATGGCCTGACTTCCTTGTGCAAGCCCGAAAAAATCTTCACATTATTAACGCTTCCACCCCTGTTTATTCCCCTGCATAGAGAAAATAATCCGTGCGTAATAACCTGTAAAAACCCTCTGAAAAACATCTACGCCCGCAGTAGAACTTGACAATTACTTAGCCATCACGGAAAAAGCGGGCCAAGGCAGGTTCAAGCTGAACATTTTAACAAAAACAACAAAATCATTAAAAATCAACAACCTAGGTCATTATTCAAAACAACTTGCTTAAAATTCAAAAATAAGATATACTTGGCTGGATTGCTAAAGAAATAAGGCAATAAAACCAAGCACTTATAGCAATTTATTATATAAATATATTAAAAACCAGCAATCTCTCCATTCGGGCTTGCAAAAAAAACCAGCAATCATAAAATTGCAATAAAAACGGGTTACTCTATTGGTGCCACCCCGTTTTGCAGTAAAAATCGGGAGCAAATCCGAGACGTTTGCTCACACCAAAGCATTATCAACAATTATTTTTATAAAGAGAAAAAATATGAAACTATTAACCAGACTTCGTGAGGAATTTTCTACTCACAACGCAAGCGAAAGCAAAAACAATGCTGAAAAAAATACCCAGCACAGTTACCAGCGCGTCAATAACGGCATGTCATTCCTGTCATCCAATCGCCTGGCCAAATCAAAAACCCTGAATTAACACAACCTTCACCAACAGGTGCGTCACCAAAGGCCACCTGTGACTGTCAAATAAAAGAGGCATGCATTGGCATGCCTCTTTGCTTTTCTGGGCTCGACTTGCCTGGTGTACGTTCCCACGCGGGAGCGTTGGGAACGAGTCCAACTGCCCTCAAAAAGTTGAATGGGTGTCCAACTATTTGGGGGTAGTTCACAGAACGAGGAACGAGTTCAGTTCAAGCTGTACGGTTCAGGCCCATGTCCCAAAAAGCGATTTCCATGCGGGTTGCCGTTCCAAAGGTTTTTTTCACCCGGCTCAGCCAGGCATCGGGCAGGTCGGCACATAAACGTTCCAACAACTCCTTTTCCACCTTAATGGCATCCTGAAACGCCTGCCCCGCATACATTTCTATCCAGTTGCGGTAAGGATTGCCTTCCAGTCTGGTGTACGGTTGCTGCATCAGCCATGTGCCAATTTCGGCATAGCCCATCATGCAAGGCGCCAACGCTGCATGCAATTCGGCCAGATCTCCGCTTAAGCCACGATCCAGCACAAAGCGCGTATAGGCCACGCAGGCCGAGGATTCTTTTTCCTGCTGCAACTGAGCTTCACTGATGCCCCACTGCCGGCAATAATCAATATGCAGTCCTATTTCCAGGTCAAGCAGGGCATTAATGCCAGCCTGTCCGTAACGCATGTCGGCGAAGTTGTCGCTTTTATATACAGCCAGCGCCCAGGCACGGGTAAACTGGATAAGAAACAGGTAATCCTGTTTAAGGTAATGCCTGAAACTTTCAGCCGGTAAGGTTCCCGCCCCCAACTGGCGCACAAACTCATGCTGTGTATAGGCTTGCCAGTCTTGGGCACAAGATTGCTTTAACTGCTCAAAAAAAGACATATCCAAAAAACTCCTGTTATTCAAAATCATCAAGGTTCAATGGCATAATCGGCCAGTGCCGGCACCTTGTTTTTAATCAGGCCCTGCTCTTGCATGAAGCGGGCAAAGGTTTCATAGCGCCGTTGGCCAAGTGCCCCCGGCTGCAGGGCAAAACGGGGCAAGGTATCTTTCCAGGCCCGGCGATTAAGCTCATTATCCAGTTCCTTGGGTTTATAGTCCTTGAAAACCGTCCAGGCCTCATCGGGATGGTTCACAATATACTGCACCGCCTTTTCCAGGGCCACATTAAAACGGCGGTATTTTTCGTCGTCACGGTCTTTGTTGTTGACCACCATAATCAATTCATCATAGGCAGGCACGCCCTCTTCTTCAACATAAAACGCATGGCCGGGATGGTTTTCAATATCAAGCTGGTTCAGCTCAAAATTACGAAATGCGCCCACCACGGCATCCACCTTGCCGGTAATCAAGGAAGGGGACAGGGACCAATTCACATTCACCAGCTCAACGTCATCAAAAGTCAGGCCTTTTTCTTTAAGCATGACTTTTAACAGGATGTCTTCAAAGCCCCCTACTGAAAACCCCACTTTTTTGCCCTTCAGGTCTGCAATCGATTTGATATTGCTGCTTTTAAGGGTCACCAGGGTATTCAGGGGCGTGGCAATCAGCGTCGTCACCCGTGTCAGGGGAAGGCCTTCATCAATTTGCATATGCAACTGGGGCTGGTAGGTAACCGCCATATCCGCCTTGCCAGCCGCCACCAGCTTGGGCGGCATGGACGGGTCTGCCGGTTCCTGGATATCCACTTTCAGACCCTGTTCGGCAAAATAGCCCTTCTTTTCAGCAATCACAATAGGAGCATGGTCGGGATTCACAAACCAGTCCAGCAATAACGTGACCTTGTCTTCGGCCAATGCCTGCGCACTGACCAGCAGGCTTAAGGCACATGCGGCCAGCCATTTTTTTCCTGAAACTGAACTATTCATATCCTTTCTGATCTCCTGATCCCGTTCATTAATTTTTCCAAAAATCAATTTAAAACTAAAATAAATTATGCAGTCCAGTGAATCAATTTCCGTAATACGTAATCAACACTGAAATACAGCAATAATGACAAAGAAGCCAGCACAATAAGCGAGGCAAACACGGTATCTACCTGCATGCGGGCATTGGCATGCAGCATTAAGTAACCCAGGCCGCTGCTGGAACCCACCCACTCGCCAATGACCGCACCAATAGGTGCCACCGTTGCGGCCACCCGCAGGCCCGATGCCAGTGACGGCAAGGCCGCTGGCAAACGGATTTGCCACAATACCTGCGCGGAGCTTGCACCCATGGTTTGAGCCAGTTGCAACCAGTCACGCGACGTGCGCTGCAAGCCGTCGTAACAGGCCGATGTAACCGGAAAAAAAATCACCAGGGCAGCCATCACCACCTTGGAGGCCATGCCATACCCCAACCAGATCATCAGAATGGGTGCCAGGGCAAAAACCGGAATGGCCTGGCTGACAATAAGCACCGGCAGCAACCATGCCCTGAATGAGCGGGACCATTGCAACAGCATGGCGCTGGCAAAGCCCAGCAGGCAGCCCAGCACCATACCCATGATAATTTCCGCCATGGTAACCAAAGCATGTTCGCCAATCAGGGAACGCTGTTCCCACAGGGCATTCAAGACCCGAAACGGACCCGGCAAAATAAAATGCGGCGTATTGGTCAGCCATACAAGGGCCTGCCACAAAGCCAGCAAGCCAGCGGTAATCAGCAACAGGCGCAAGCCAGGTGAGGTTTTATGAATATTCATGGTGCCGGTGTCTCCTGGTCTTTTTGCAGATAGGCCAGTAACTGACCCTGCCAGGATAAAATCTGCGCATCATCGAGGGCGCGCGGTGCCGGTGTATCAATCGCAAACATCATTTTCAATACCACCGGCCGTTCTGTCATGACCCAAACCTGCCCGCTTAAACGAAGTGCCTCAAGCGGATCATGGGTAATCAACAGCACGGTTTTACCATGCAGCAAGGTAGACGCAAGGTCTTGCAATTGAAGCCGGGTAATGGCATCCAGTGCCGAAAAAGGCTCATCCATTAATACCACGGGTTTATCTTCCATTAAGGTTCGTGCCAGTGCCACGCGCTGGCGCTGGCCACCCGATAAATGCTCGGGCATGCTTTGTGCCTTGCCGCCCAGGCCAACCCGCTCAAGCATGGCATTGGCACGCTCCTGATGTTGGGCCGACACCTGTTTACGCAAACGGACACCCAGCAATACATTTTGTTGTACCGTGAGCCAGGGCAGCAAGGCATCACGCTGCCCCATCCAGGCCACCCTGCCATGTAACGGCTGCCCGTCACTGGCATTAATACTACCAGCAAGCGCAGTGCCGCTTAACAGGCCGGCAATACTTTGCAGCAGGCTGCTTTTGCCCACGCCCGAACGCCCCAAAATGCTATGCCAGCAAGCACCCTTGAAATGCGCATTCAACTGGCTGAACAGGGGCTTGCCTGCGTAGCTCAGGCCAATAGCTTGCAGGCTGATTCCGGGTGACATGAATAGAAATGATTCCTTTTGTATGGCAATTAACAATAATTCTGATCATTGCGTGATGGACAAAAGAAGATCGTAAGAAAATACCGGCCAAGTGCAGGCCTGTGGTATTGCATCCTATTTCCTCCGCCAGTACGAACTGGATCAGGTTCACGGGTGTTTTCTCAGCCTTTACCACTAGGAGCAAGGCACCCCGACAAGATGCAGGCAGTCTAGCGTATTATGAGGGAACTGTCCAATCACGCTAGGCTCGGTGCGAATCCCGGATCAGGGCCAGTGTTTGCCGGGCAATCACCCGTTCTTCATTGGTGGGAATAACATAAATGCCAATGTTGCTTTCAGGCGTACTAATGCAGGCTTGATTGTTGTCATTCAGGTCAGGATCAATGCTGACACCCAGCCAGGCAAGATGCTTACATACTTCGTAACGGACCCGCGGGCTGTTTTCCCCGATACCGGCCGTAAATACAAGCGCATCCAACCCTTGGGTCGCAGTGAGCAAACCTGTAATACCTTTGGCGATATGATATGTAAAATAATCCATCGCCAGCCTGGCTCGCGGATCAGGGTTGCCTTGCAGTTCACGCACATCAGCACTGATGCCAGAAAGTCCCTTAAGGCCAGACTCTTTATACAGCAAGTGCTGGATTTCATCATGCGTCATGCCCTGTTCAAGCATCCACAATACCACACCGGCATCCATTTGCCCGCAACGGGTACTCATAGGCAAGCCATCCAGTGCGGTAAAACCCATGGTTGATTCCTGGCTACGACCATTAAGCATGGCACAAGCCGATGCACCGGAACCCAAATGGGCCACCACCACTTTACCCGCCATTACATCCGGGTAGTCCTGCCTCATTTTTCCTGCGATATATTCGTATGACAGCCCATGAAAGCCGTAACGACGAATACCTTCTTTATAGTAAAACTGTGGCAAGGCAAAACGATCAGCCACTTCGGGCTTGGAGCGGTGAAAAGCGGTATCAAAACAGGCGACCTGCCGGATATGGGGCCAATTCTCAAAAATCACATGAACCGGTTCCAGGTTGTTGTGCTGATGCAGAGGGGCCAGCGATACCAGGGCATCCAATTTTTTTATCACCTCATTATCAACCATGACACTACGGTCATAATCAGGCCCGCCATGCACAATGCGATGCCCAACGGCTAACGGTTCTTTGGTAATGACCGTACCAAACCAATCACCAACCACCCGTTGGGAAAGCTGTAAGTTCTGGGCCTGCTCCGGCCGCAAAAACTGTTCAACCAATATTTTTTGATGTTTATCCTTAACCTTGAACGATGGCTGCTTGCCACCAATGCCTGAAACCTGCCCACCCAAAGCAAACTCAAGCGTATTGATCCCATCGGTTTCATAAAGGTGGAACTTCAAACTTGAACTTCCTGCATTCATGACTAAAATTGTGTCTTGCATATTCAACCTGTTTTTTATTTGCCAATGACCCTGTTTTGAAGCAGACTGTCGGCATACACTGCCGCAACTGCACACGAAGCCAAACGGGTTCGTTCGCTATCTGCCCGACTAGTAAGAACAATAGGCACTCTTGCGCCCAATACAATACCCGCGGCATCGGCCCCTGACAAAAACGTTAAATTTTTCACCAGCATATTACCAGCCTCCAGATCCGGAACCACCAGAATCTGGGCATGACCGGCCACCTCGGAGCGGATACCCTTGATGGCGGCTGCCTCGGGGCTGATGGCATTATCCATGGCCAGCGGACCATCCAGAATGCCACCCTTGATTTGCCCACGATCAGCCATTTTACACAAGGCGGCCGCATCAATGGTACTTTGCAGTTTTTCATTGATTTGCTCTACCGCTGACAAAATAGCCACACGCGGGGTATCCAGACCCAGCGCAAGATGCAAATCGATAGCATTGCGGATAATATCGGCTTTTTCACACAAGGTCGGAAAAATATTAATCGCCCCATCGGTAATAAATAGAAGTTTATCGTAGCTGGGCACATCCATCACAAACACATGACTGATACGACGTTCGGTACGCAGGCCACCGTTATAACACAGCACCGAATGCAGCAATTCATCACTATGCAGGCTGCCTTTCATCATAAGCGTTGCCCTGCCCGCCTGCACTTCGGCAACTGCGGTATCAGCCGAGGCATGGCTATGTCCGGTATTAATAATTTGCAAACCACTGATATCCAGATCATATTCCCGGGCAACCACACGAATACGTTCTTCGGGACCAACCAGAACAGGGATAAACAAGTTTAATTTACCGGCCTGTACCGCACTGGACAGGGAAGCTTCATCGCAAGGATGAACCACCACACAAACATGTTTTTTTTCAAGACCGGCAGCAATATCAACCAGCTCCTGAAAACGATCGTTTCGATTCATACAAATTTCCTTTACTTACCCAGGTACACTAATCATGTTGGGGTATCGACATCAAACCAAAAAATACATTTCAGTAAATTATGAAACATTTTCATTACAATACCAATGATTAGAGAGTATACCCTACCGATTTTTCAGATTGACCATGACAAAAAACAATAAAACATCCATTCAGGCACCTTCATCTTCAGGAAAACTGGCCGCCCGCAAAGATGACACCACTGGCCTATTATCGTGGATGCCAGGGCTTAACACGCTCCTGCACTATCGCAAGGAATGGCTTCGTCATGACCTGGTCGCAGGCCTGGTACTTACCACCGTGCTGATTCCGATTGGGATTGCCTATGCCATTGCCGCAGGACTTCCCGGCATTTACGGTCTGTATGCCACAATTCTCCCCCTGCTGGCTTATGCCATTTTCGGTCCCAGCCGCTTACTTGTCATTGGACCCGACTCCGCATTGGCCGGCATAATCTTTGCCATTATTGTACCCATGTCTGCCGGCAACCCCGAACGGCTGGTTACGCTGGCCGGCGCACTGGCCATACTTTCAGGCTTGATCTCCATCCTTGCCAGTTTATTAAAGCTTGGATTTATGACTGAGCTGATTTCAAAACCCATCCGCTACGGTTATATGAACGGCATTGCACTCACCGTACTGATCAGTCAAGCGCCTGCCTTGCTGGGCGTATCGGTAAGTTCAGACGGAATTTTTCTCAAGCTGAAAGAAATCGGATTGGCACTGGCCAATACCCAAACCAATAACATATCCCTGCTGATAGGCATGGTTTCTTTAGTATTATTGTTAAGTCTCAAACGTTTCAAGCGTTTACCCGGCGCATTGCTGGTACTGGCCCTGGCAACCATCGTAAGCGCTTATTACGGGCTTGACCGGCATGATGTGAAAATCATGGGCGCTTTACCAAAAGGATTGCCTTCATTCACTATCCCCCTGATCAGTCTCAATGACCTGTCATCATTACTTGTGGGAGCGGGTGCCATCGCCCTGTTATCCAACTCTCAAACCAGTATTTTATCCCGTTCCTATGCTGCCAAATATAATGACCACATCAACCCCAACAAGGAAATCTTCGGGCTTGGGGTTGCCAATTTCATCGCCGGTTTTTTTCAGGGCTTCCCCGTCAACAGCAGTGTCTCACGTACACCGGTATCTGAAGCGGCCGGTGCAAAAACCCAATTAGCCTGCATTACTGGCGCTGTCATTATCGGGCTGCTCTTATTATTGGCCCCCGATCTGCTTTATTATCTGCCAACCCCAGCGCTTGCCGCCGTTGTCATTACCTCTATTCTCGGTTTTTTTGAGTTCAAAGATCTCAAGCGCATTTATCGCATTCAGCAATGGGAGTTCTGGCTTTCTATCGTTTGTTTTGCCGGTGTCGTCATATTCGGTGTTTTACCAGGTATTGGCATCGCCATATCAATTGCCATCCTGGAGTATTTATGGGATGGATGGCGACCACACTACGCCATCCTTGGCCGAGTTGACCAACTCAAGGGCTATCATGACATTAGTCGTCATCCATCCGCCCGCCTCATACCAGGTTTAGTCCTGCTACGTTGGGATGCCCCCCTCTTCTTTGCCAATGCCGAGCTTTTCCATCACTGCGTCCTTGATAGCATTGCCAAATCCCCCCACCCGGTGCGGCGCATTGTCATCACCTCAGAGCCGGTGACCAGTGTTGATGTCACGTCTGCAGATATGCTGGTTGAGCTGGACGAGCAGCTCAAGGCGGCTGGTATTGAACTGTGTTTTGCCGAAATGAAAGATCCGGTCAGGGATAAATTACGCAAATTCGGTCTGTCTGACCGTTTTGACAATGACCGTTTCTTCCCGACGATCGGGCAGGCCGTCAATGGTTATCTGAATGCATACATTGTGGAATGGATTGACTGGGAAGACAGGGTCTGATTATTACGGGGAAAATTTTTATGTGTATTGCCTATCTATCCATCAGGAAACATCCCGAGTGGCCATTATTCATCGCTGCCAACCGGGACGAATTTCACCAGCGCAAGGCCTTGGCAGCCGCTCCATGGCAAAGCAACCCGGACATTATTGCCGGCATAGACTGCGAGGGTGGCGGCACCTGGCTTGGCATTAATAAAAATGGCCGTTTTGCCCTGCTAACCAATTACCGCGACATCAATTCCATTCTCCCAAATGCCCCATCCCGTGGCAACTTGGTTAGCGAATTCCTGCAAAAAGATACGCCGGCTCTTGATTATGCCAGTGCCATTTTAACCAAGGCAGAACATTACAATGCCTTCAACCTGGTGGTGGGCAGCCCGGATAAAAGCGTATATATCAGCAATCGCAGCCACCAGACCAAACCCGCAGAACTGCAACCGGGCAGCCATGTGCTGTCCAACCACCTGATGGATACGCCATGGCCCAAGGCGGAGCGGTTACGCAAGGCCTTGGACAGTATTGAGCTTGATTTCCTGCCCGATCAATTACCCGATATTTTTGATATTTTGCGTGATAATACCCGGGCTGCCGACAACGATTTGCCCAATACCGGGCTTTCACTGGAACGTGAGCGACTGCTAAGCAGTCCGTTTATTGTCAGCCCCGACTATGGCACCCGCTGTTCAACCATTATTGCGGTGCATAAAAATGGCCAAGCCCTGTTCAGTGAAATGACTTACAACTCCATGGGTCAGGCAGTTAGCCAGAATAAGTTTGATTTTTTAATTGAAATCTAAATAAAATTTTCATTTTCAAAAGCGGCTTTCAGATAACTGACAAACAGCCGGATAATATTAGGTACATGCGGGCTATAGGGGCGAAGAGCGAAAATGCTTTCTCCAAAAACACTCACTGGTTTCCAGTGTGACAAAACCGGTACCAAGCTGCCTTTTTTCAGTTCGGCAGCCACCGAAAAATCAGGAATGGCGGCAATACCCTGATGGGCCAGAAGCAGTTCCCGCAGCGTTTCACTATTATTGGCAGAAAAAGAACCATTAACCGGCACACTGACTCTTTCCCCTGCGCCTTTCCTGCGTTCAAAATGCCAGGTAGGCCGGGACCCCGAACGCAAATACGTCAGGCAATTGTGCTTCATTAAATCTGAAGGATGGGCTGGCATGCCATGACTCTGAATATATTCGGGACTGGCCAGAAGCAGGGTTTGGGTTTGGCACAAAACCCATGCCACATAGGTTTCAGGCACGGCCGAAGTATGTCTGATAGCCAGATCAAACCCCTCTTGCGCAAGCGTGCTGATATGATCGGACAGCTCGATTTCAATCTTGATTTCAGGATAAACCCGCATGAAATCAGCCAGACGCGGTACGATTTGCTGACGGGCCAGTGCAACCGGTGCGGTTACCCTGATGACCCCCTTTGGCTGCCCGGCCAGTTCCCGTATTTTTTCACAACCGGTTTCTATCTCGGCAAAAGCCGGACGCGTTAAGGCAACCATGGCCTGCCCGGCTTCGGTTAAACGCACGCTACGGGTCGTACGCTGCACCAGCATGATGCCCAGCGCTTTTTCAAGTTCCTGGATGCGCTGGCTCATGGCCGCCTTGCTCACACCCAATCGCTGTGCCGCTGCTGTATAACTGCCCGCATCATCAAGAATGCCAAGCCAGTAAATGTGTGACCAGAGAGGTTCTATTTTTCGGATATCCATTTAAGCATTGTCCAATATTATGAACAATAAATCCAGTTTTCAAGTATTGATCATCAGGTGGCAGCTCTCTATACTGCTTTAAAACATCATTTCAAAACAGGAGATCAGCATCATGAATCCAGTCCCGGCCTATGCCAGCAGTGAAGATATTGTTAATTATATTAATGGCACAAAAACCACTCCCTCCCAGGCAGAAAAACAGCCGGTCTACAATCCCGCCACGGGTGCTGTAACCCGTCATGTGGTGCTTTCAGGCGAACAGGAAATAAACGATGCCGTGGCGGCTGCCAAAGCTGCTGCCACAAACTGGGCCAATACCCCCCCTATCCGCCGGGCCCGCATCATCAACAAATTCCTGGGCCTGATGCAGGAGCATACTGATACCCTGGCAGCCATCATTACCGCCGAACATGGCAAAGTCTTTACCGATGCCCAGGGCGAAGTGGCCAGAGGGATTGATATTATCGAATTTGCCTGCGGCATTCCCCAATTGCTCAAGGGCGATTACACCGATCAGGTTTCCACCGATATTGACAACTGGACCATGCGCCAGCCTTTGGGCGTAGTCGCCGGCATCACACCGTTCAATTTCCCGGTCATGGTTCCCTGCTGGATGTTTCCGATTGCTATTGCGGCAGGCAATACTTTTATTCTCAAACCCAGTGAGCGGGACCCCAGCGCCTCCCTGTTCATGGCCGATCTGTTGAAACAGGCCGGCCTGCCCGATGGTGTTTTCAACATTGTACAAGGAGGCAAACCTGCGGTTGATGCCTTGCTGGAACACCCTGACGTATCCGCCATCAGCTTTGTTGGCTCTACCCCCATTGCCCACTATATCAGTGAACGCGCTGCCCATTTCGGCAAACGGGTACAGGCCTTGGGCGGTGCCAAAAACCATCTGGTTGTGATGCCCGATGCCGATCTGGAACGTGCCGTTGATGCCCTGGTGGGTGCAGGCTACGGCTCTGCCGGTGAACGCTGCATGGCCATTTCCGTTGCCTTGCTGGTGGGCGATGTAGGAGACAAACTGATTCCAATGCTGGCAGAACGTACCCGCAACCTCAAAATCATGAACGGCATGAACCTGGAAGCTGAAATGGGCCCCATTGTTACCCGTCAGTCACTGGACAAAATTGAGTCCTATATTGAATCAGGTGTCCAGGAAGGGGCCAGCCTGGTTGTTGATGGCCGTGGTTATACTGTTCCGGAACACGAAAGCGGCTTTTTCACCGGTGGCACCCTGTTTGACCACGTCACGCCCGCAATGCGTATTTACAAAGAGGAAATTTTTGGACCTGTGCTGTCCTGCGTCAGGGTTGCCGATCTGGGTGAAGCAATTGAACTGATCAACAACCATGAGTTTGGCAATGGCGTATCGTGCTTTACCAGCGATGGACACACGGCGCGGGAATTTGCCCGCCGCATTCTGGTTGGCATGGTGGGCATTAATGTACCCATTCCGGTACCCATGGCCTGGCACGGATTTGGCGGCTGGAAAAAAAGCCTCTTTGGCGATATGCATGCGTACGGAGAAGAAGGCGTGCGGTTTTACACTCGCCAGAAATCCATCATGCAGCGCTGGCCTGAAAGCATGTCCAAAGGCGCAGAGTTTGCCATGCCAACAGCCAAATAAAACGCAAAAGACCCTTGCCACACAAACTGCAAGGGTCTTTTATCAGGGTTGCATGGCAAGCCCAGGCTTATGAGCGAATTTTAACGAACAGCATATAGATAAAGCTCTACGCGACGGTTCATGGCACGTCCGCTTGGCGTGCTGTTATCGGCAACAGGATCATTAGGACCACGGCCTTCTACACTCATGCGGCCAGCGGCAACTCCTTGGGAAGCCAGGTAGTTGACCACGCTTGAGGCACGGTTAACCGAGAGGGTCTGGTTAAAGGCGGCTGAACCGGTGCTGTCGGTATGACCGACTGATTTCAGGCGCAACGTAGGCTCTTCGATCATGGAAGTTGCCAGTGCATTCAGGACAGGGTAAATGGCAGGCTTAAGCGTGGCTTTACTGATATCGAAAGTGGCGCCGTCTGGAATATTGACTTTCAGGCTGCCATCGGCCATTTGGGTGGTTGAAATACCCAGTTGCTTGCCGCCGGCCTGATCAACCTTGCCAACAATACGATCCCAGTTATAGCCAACAATCGCCCCGGTGACCGCACCGATACCGGCTCCGATACCTGCCGCTTTGGAGCTGTCACCAATCAACGCCCCCAGGCCAGCACCCACTACCGCGCCAATACCGCCACCGGCAGCGGTGTTACCGCCCTGTGTTGCGCAACCAGCCAGAATGGATCCGGCGACCAGAACACCGGCTAGACGTGTTAAACGATAATTCATGTACTTCTCCTATTCGAATCTGTGTTCTTGATGATGAACAACGGCAAGTATGATCAAAATAATATATGGTTAAAAAGCCCATATCTTAAATTAATATGCTTTCCGCTGGAATACTAACATACTACGTCAGACACAAGTACTGGCAAGATCTCCTTTTGTATGGACAAAAAAACCAAAATATCAGCTACGCCATTGTTTTTAAATATTTTTTTATATCATTAAGAATTGACATTTCTTATATTTTAATGACAATCCGCAATGTTTTGTAGAATATTCAATCGTGCAATCAATCGGGTCTTACCAGTAACATCACCAGCTTGTAGTCAAGGTGAGTGGCCAAGCGAAAAGTGATCTGTTCAAACTCGAGATAGCCCTTTTGCGGATGCATGAATTCACGTATCCCCCCCTCACGCTCCACCACCGCCTGCCTTGACCACCAATGCTGAAACAGCTCGCTGGAGGCAAGCAATTCCTCAATGATCTGGCTGATATCCTGCTCATCAAGATGAGCGCCAATATCGGCCCTGAATTCAGCCACCGAGCGGCGCGCACGCTGCTCCCAATTGACCACTACCGTAGGGGCATCGGGGTTTTTAAAAATAAACCTGAGTAAGTTGGGCGCTTGCTGGCGGCTGGGCCAGTGATTGAAAACCGTGTCCAGTGCCTGATTGAAAAACAGGATATTCCAGCAACGGTCAAGGATATAGGCAGGTCCGGCACAATTATTGACACAGGCCTGCAAGGACAAAGGAAGACTGCCATGCTGGGCTTTTCCATGATCTGGATCAGTCACTTCAGCCAGTTCAAACAGGTAAGCCCGCTCCGCCTTTGTCATGTGCAGGACATCGGCCAACCGGGACCACACCGCACTGGAAACAGAGACATCGCGCCCCTGCTCAATCCAGGTGTACCAGGTGACGCTAATATCACATAATTGCGCCACCTCTTCACGACGCAAGCCCGGGGTACGGCGACGCTGGCCGTGACTGAGGCCGGCCATTTGTGGTGTTACCCTGGACCGGGCATTGCGCACAAACTCGCCCAACACCTGTTTATTGGCAGGAACCCCTGACTTGATGCCCATGACCGGAGTTACCCGAGACTGCTCATCAGGGCCTTGCGGACTTCCTCTTCGTCAAGCCCGCTACGCGCGATATAGTCCTGCAATTGGTCCTCGCCAATATTACCGACGTTAAAGTAAGAGGACTGCGGATGGCTTAAATAGAAGCCGGAAACGCTCGATGCGGGGTACATGGCCAGGCTTTCGGTTAGCTGCATGCCGATTTCCTCGGGTTGCAGCACATCGAACATGGCCCGCTTGACAGTATGCTCGGGGCAAGCCGGATAGCCCGGCGCCGGACGGATACCCTGGTATTTTTCGGCGATGACCGCTTCATTATCAAGTGTTTCATCGGGTACATATCCCCACAGATCCTTGCGCACCCGTGCATGCAGGCATTCGGCCAGACCTTCTGCAAAACGATCGCCCAGCGCCTTAAGCATTATGCTGGAATAATCATCCATTTCCTGCTCAAAGCGCTTTTCATGCGCTTCAATACCCAGGCCACCGGTGACGGCAAAAAAGCCGATATAGTCTTTAATACCGCTTTCTTTGGGGGCTATGTAGTCGGCCAGGCACTTGTTGTCCACCCCTGCACGCTTGGCGGTTTGCTGGCGCAAATTCCGCCAGGTAAACAGGACTTCGGTGCGGGACTCGTCTTTGTAAACTTCAATATCTTCATGATTAACCGTATTGGCAGGATAAAAAGCCACCACACCACTGGCGGTCAACCAGCGACCTTCTATGACTTTTTTCAGCATGGCCTTGCCATCTTCATACAATTTTCTGGCCTGTTCCCCCACGACTTTGTCATCAAGAATGGCCGGGAACTGACCGAATAATCCCCAGGTCTGGAAAAACGGTGTCCAGTCTATGAATTTTTCTATTTCACTTAAATCGTACTGCTTGAACGTACGGCGGCCAATGAATTTGGGCTTGGGCGGGGTGTAATTTTGCCAGTCAATCTGAGGCTTGGCCTTACGGGCTTCCTCTAGTGGAATAATCGGGGTTGCCTTGCGATTGGCGTGACGCTCGCGTACTTTTTCGTATTCTTCAGCTGTTTCACGAATAAAAGCCTCGGACTGATCGGAGACCAGCTGCGTGGCCACGCCAACAGCACGACTGGCATCGGCCGTATAAACAACCGGGCCGTCATAATGGGGAGCGATCTTGACGGCAGTGTGGACCCGGCTGGTGGTGGCGCCGCCAATCATGAGTGGAATATTCCGCTCACGGAAATAAGGATCGCGCTGCATTTCAGAGGCCACATATGCCATTTCCTCCAGGCTGGGTGTAATTAACCCTGACAGCCCGACGATATCCGCATTTTCTTCCTTGGCCTTGGCTAGAATCTCTGCACAAGGCACCATCACGCCCATGTTCACAACTTCAAAGTTATTGCACTGCATAACCACAGCCACAATATTCTTGCCAATATCGTGCACATCGCCTTTGACTGTCGCGATGACCATTTTGCCTTTGGCGCGCACATCACCGCCCTGCGCTTCAATCTGCTTTTTTTCTTCTTCAATGAAAGGCACCAGATGTGCCACGGCCTGTTTCATGACACGGGCAGACTTGACCACCTGGGGCAGGAACATCTTGCCGGCACCAAACAGGTCGCCCACAATATTCATGCCATCCATCAGCGGGCCTTCAATCACCTCGATGGGACGACCACCACGATCGGCAATTTTCTGGCGGATTTCTTCAGTATCCTCAACAATAAACGTGGTAATGCCATGCACCAGTGAATGGGCAAGGCGCTTTTCAACATCCTGCTCACGCCAGGTCAAATCCTCTTCTTTTTTAGTGCCACTTCCTCTGACGGTTTCAGCAAACTCAACCAGCCGCTCGGTCGGCGTACGCTCATCGGCAGAATCGGTTTTACCAAGAGGTGGATCCCGGTCAAGAATCACATCTTCAACCAGATCCTTGATTTTGGGATCTAGATCGGCATAAACACCCAGCATGCCGGCATTCACAATACCCATGGTCAGCCCTTCACGAATGGCATAGTAAAGGAATACGGTATGAATGGCCTCACGCATGGCTTCATTGCCACGAAACGAAAAACTCACGTTGGAAATCCCGCCTGAAGTTCGGGCATGGGGCAGGTTCTCATGGATCCACTTGACGGATTCAATAAAATCAACACCGTAGTGGTTATGCTCGTCCAGGCCTGTGGCAACGGCAAAGACGTTTGGGTCAAAAATAATGTCTTCCGGCGGGAAGTCAACTTCTTCAGTCAACAAACGATAAGCCTTGCCGCAAATATCCTTGCGTCGTTGCAGGGTATCGGCCTGGCCCTGTTCATCAAAGGCCATCACTACAACGGCGGCTCCGTATTTACGGCAAAGACGGGCATGTTCCAGAAACGCTTCCTCGCCTTCCTTCATGGAGATTGAGTTCACCACCGGTTTGCCCTGCACACACTTCAGCCCTTCTTCAATGACTTCCCATTTGGAGCTGTCAATCATGATGGGCACCCGGGCGATATCGGGTTCAGAAGCAATCAGGTTAAGGAAGCGGCGCATATTGGCCTTGGAATCCAACATGGCTTCATCCATGTTGATATCAATGATTTGCGCGCCGTTTTCCACTTGCTGGCGGGCTACTGACAGCGCCTCATCAAATTTTTCTTCACGAATCAGGCGCAAAAACGCCTTACTACCCGTTACGTTGGTCCGCTCTCCCACGTTGACAAACAGGGACTCGCCATCAATATTCAGGGCTTCCAGGCCAGACAGGCGGGTTTTAACCGGCACCTCTGGCGCCTCACGGGCCGGCAGGTTCTTCACGCTTTGCACAATGGCCTGAATATGCCCGGGCGTGGTACCGCAACAGCCGCCCACCATATTCACGAAACCGGCCTGGGCAAACTCTGCCAGCAATGAAGACGTGTCTTCAGGGGTTTCATCAAAGCCCGTATCACTCATGGGGTTGGGCAGGCCGGCATTGGGATACACACAGGTATAGGTGTCACAGATTTTAGACAGTTCAGCCACGTAAGGGCGCATGAGCGCCGCCCCCAGCGCGCAGTTCAGGCCGATAGTGACGGGGCGGGCATGGCGGATGGAGTTCCAGAATGCCTCGACGGTTTGCCCCGAAAGAATACGTCCGGAAGCATCGGTTACGGTACCGGAAATCATGACGGGCAAGCGGACACCACGCGCTTCGAAGACGCTTTCCACCGCAAAAATGGCCGCCTTGGCATTCAGGGTATCAAAAATGGTTTCAATCAGGACGATATCAATATCACCGTCAAGCAGGCCGTTCAATTGCTCGGTATAGGCCTCGGCCAACTCTTCGAAAGTAATATTGCGTGCTCCCGGATCGTTTACATCAGGCGAAATGGATGCCGTTTTGGGCTGCGGGCCCAAGGCACCCGCCACAAAACGGGGATGTTCTGCCGTATTGAATTCATCACAGGCCTGGCGCGCCAGTTTGGCCGACTCCAGGTTCAGCTCGTAGGCCAATTCCGCCAGATTGTAATCGCCCTGGGCAACCGCAGTCGCGCCAAAGGTATTGGTTTCAATCACATCGGCACCCGCGGCCAGATACTGGCGATGGATATCCAGGATAAGATCGGGACGCACCAGCGACAACAGCTCATTATTGCCCTTCACATCCTTCCCATGCTCCGCAAAGCGTTCACCGCGAAAATCAGACTCGGTGAGTTTATATTGCTGGATCATGGTCCCCATTGCACCATCTAGGACAAGAATGCGGCCGGAACCCAGCTGGCGTACAAATTCGGCACCCTTTGTATAGGCGGAAAGCGGATAAGGAAGTTTAGGATAAGACACGTTGAACCTGAAAATTAAATTGTCGTGGTCACTAGTGTACTAAATATTATGGCTGTGTTACAGTATTGCCCTTATTGCAAGGTGCTTTCAGCTCGTTCGAACTGTGAAAGTTAAATGGGAAACAGAAAACAGCCGGTCATTTTTTCACACCGCCCTGTTCAGTCTGTGCTGCCCCCGCAACGGTAAGCTGCCAGGTATTCAACTGCCGGCAACAAGCCCGACACCAGCCAAACAATAAACATTCCCTAATTCCTATGTGCGGGGTCGCACATACCGTGAAGGCCATTTACATGAATTTTACGCTCCACCCTCGTGCGCTGGCACTGGCTGCCTGTTTCGCACCCTCGTTGCTTTTTGCCCAAATCCTTACCAACCCTGCTCCCAATGTCCCCATCCTGGACACCATTGTTGCCACCCCTGCCCGCATGGCGCAGCCGCTGGATAATGTCATGGGTGATGTAACGGTTATTTCCGGTATCAGCCTGAAAAATGCAGGGGCGGAATACTTGCCCGCGATTTTATCCCGCCAGCCAGGTATCCAGATATATAGCCAGGGAGGCCCGCAAACGGTTTCAGGGATATTTGTGCGTGGGGCCAGCCCGGCACAATCCCTGGTTCTGGTCAATGGCATGCGTATTAACGACACCAACAGTGGCAGCACCAACTGGGCGGCCATAGACCCATCCACGATTGAGCGCGTTGAAATTATCCGCGGCCCGGCCAGCAGCCTGTATGGTTCCAGCGCCATGGGTGGTGTCATTAACATTATCACCAAATCCGACGGGCAAGACCGCCCGTTCAGCGCCTTTGGCAATTTTGGTGTTGGCTCTGACAGCACCTTCAAGACCGGTTTTGGTTTTTCAGGGGCACAAAACAACTGGAACTACAGTCTGGCGGCCAGCTATGCCTCCAGCGATGGCTTTAATGCCACCAATCCTGATGCCGGCCCCTATGTTTACAACCCGGACGACGATGGCTACACCCAAACCAGCTTGACCGGTTCCCTGGGTTATGAATGGAACCCAGGACAGCGGTTTGACCTGACATTCCTGCATGGCTACAACCATGGCGATTTCGATTCAGGCGAGTATTACCAAAACACCTATGGCATTACCCGCCAGCAGGCCTATACCTTTAGCAGTACCAACCAGATTACAGACAATTGGGAAAGCATCCTGGGTTTTGGCTACAGTAAAAGCGACCACGACTTGCAAACCTCTGATGGCGATTCTGGCCGCACGGAAATGGGTACCATCCAGCGTCAGTACAGCTGGCAAAACAATTTTACGCTTAACCAAAACAATGCCCTGTCCCTGGTGCTGGAACACCTTGACGAACGGGCAAACGGCACTGCCCTGTTAACCCGCCAGCACCGTGACACCAATGCGGCTGGACTGATCTACCGGGGTGATTTTAACCGTCATCACTTGCAGGCCAGTGTCCGCCATGACAATATTTCCGGCATTGGCAACAAAACCACCGGCAGCCTGGGTTATGACTATGATTTAAGCGATTCACTCAAATTAGGCATGGTGGCCAGCACCGGCTTTCGGGCCCCCACCTTTACCGATCTGTATTATCCATTAAGCTGGGGTTACCAGGGCAACCCCAACCTGAAGCCGGAAAAATCCAGAAACCTTGAAGCCAGCCTGCGCTATAAGACAGAGGACACCCAGTTAAGTCTGGTGGTGTTCCAGAACAAATTCAGGGACTTGATCAATCCTTATGTGTGCGATGCCAATTACAACTGCACCGCAACAAACACAGACAAAGCCACAGTCCGGGGCCTGTCGCTGGAAGCCTCACACCAGTTTGGCAACACCCTGTTCAGTGCCGGTGCCGACTTTTTGAATCCCAAGGATGACACAAGCGGAAAAACCCTGATCCGCCGGGCCAAACAGGTTTATCGTCTCTCGGTTACCCACAAGCTGGACAATGCCGAGCTGGGTGCCAGCTATCAATTTGTCAGCAAGCGCTATGATGACAAAGACAATACCGCCGCCAAACAACTGGGGGGCTATGGCCTGCTCAACCTGCAGGCGTCCTACCAGTTCAACAAAAACCTGCAAGGCCAGATCTACTGGAACAACGTCACCGACAAGAAATACCAGACCGCCTATGGCTACAAGACCCAAGGCTCGAATGTATTTCTAAACCTTGCCTGGCGCATGTGAATAGCCCATGAAGCTTCGTCACTGTCTGTTTTCCGGGCTCTGCCTTCTTGCCGGTTCATTCAATGCCTCCCTGCCCACCCAGGCAGGCACCTTAAGCGCACCCGTGCCGGGAACGGCAAAACGCATCATCAGCCTGTCGCCCCATGCCACGGAACTGATATTTGCGGCCCGGGCCGGCAAACAGCTAATTGGCGTTGCCAAGGGCAGCAACTACCCTCCTGAAGTAAAAAACATTCCCGACGTGGGCGATGGCCTGCGCCCCAATGCCGAGTTATTGCTAAGCCTGAATCCAGACTTGATCGTGACATGGTCTTCGGGTGGGCTGCCCGTGACGGGGTTCAAACAGGCTGAACACCTGGTGCCGGTATTATCTCTTCAACCCGAAAAACTGGCCGATATCACGGCAGATCTTTTGCAAATTGCCACACTTGCCGGTACGCTGGCACAAACCCGCTTTCTGGCCAATGAGCTGGATGCCATCATCCGACAAACCCGTCATACCTACAGCACCCGAACGCCTGTACCGGTTTATATTTTTCTGGGCAGCACCCCGCTTTACACGCTGGGGGGCAGGCCTGTCCTGAACGAAGTGTTGCAGGTTTGTGGTGCCTACAATATTTTCAGGGACCTGAATAATCCTTCACCCATTGTTAGTATGGAAAGCATTATGCAGCGACAGCCCCAACTGATACTGGCCGGTGCCTACGGGGAAGAAAAGCCCAAAGAAATACAGGCTTTTTTCAATAACAGAGGGTTCTCATTCGGCAATCAGGGCATTGTTACCCAACACCCTGATATATTATTTCGCCCCTCAGATCGCCTGATTCGTGCCCTGCCCGGACTTTGCCAATCCATCGACCAGGTTCGCGCCCGCGCGAAACCCTAGTCAATCAAGCCAAGTTCTTCCTGCTCGAGCCGGCGCTGTATGGCTTTGGCCGCCACCACCCCATCGGCCATGGAAGTAATAATGCAGGGATGATGCCGGTTGGCCACCTCGCCAATGGCATATACCCCGGGCACATTTGTTTCAGCAGTATGTACGTGGGTATTGACATAGCCTTTTTCGCTGCAGGAAAGACCGAGGCTTTCCAGGCCATTGAGCTGGGCCTGCCACCCATAAAAAACCATAACAACATCATACTGATGCCCGTTGACAGTTCGGGCCAACGGATCAAACACATACTCACCCGTATGAATCCGTTTTTGCTCCAGGGACTCAAACCATTGTTTTTGCGCCCGGACATGACGGGCATAAATATCCACCGACAAAGCCCCTCTTTTTTGCGCAAAAATGGCATTTTCAAAAGCGTTGTCGCCCCCTCCCAAGACGGCCACTTTCTTGTTGGCAAACTCATATTTTGAGATATGCCTGCCCGGTCCAACCAGGACGTGATCATATTTTTGATTCGCCAGTTCTTTCGGAAAGCGGGAAGTAACGCCACTGGCCACCACCACAAAACGGGCCAGCAAAGAATGACCGTCAAAGTAAACCCGAAACAGTTTTTGACAGGCTGGTTTTTTATGGTTGCCTGCCCGCTTGAGCAAGATATTGATCTGCTCAGGATCCTCAATAATATCCACCCTGTCCACCCGCATCTTCAAGAGTACAGGCACCCTTGCCCCATCAAGACTGCGCTTGATCTGAACCGCCACCTCTTCTCCGGTCAGGCCGGGAGCGGTGACATTCCAGGCATCTTCAAAGGGATTATGCGCAGCCAGGCCACCAACCTGCTCTGAGGCATCAAGAATTAACGGAGAAAAGCCCAAATGGGCAAGCCAGACAGCACAAGAAGCGCCTGCCGGGCCTGCACCAATCACAATCGCATCATAAACAACCGGTTGCATGCAGCCAAATCCTTTTTTCCATGAAAAATCAATGATTTTCTTTACCCTGAAAGCCTCATTGCAGCCTCTTCAAATAAGATAAACACTACAATTAAGCCCTTGATAAATTGCAAAGAAAACGCTTTCTTCTTTGTCTCTACATATTAACCTTAATTCTATGTCAACTCGTCGTATATTCTTCTCCCGCCTTGCCCTTGATGCCCGTATTGGCATTCTTGAACATGAGCTGCGCGCAACCCAACCCCTGCATATCGATGCAGAAATAGATATTCATGTGCCCCGGCAGCTGAATGACAACGATATCAGCAGTGTTCTTGACTATCGCAAGCTGCGGGAAGCCATTATTGAAGAATGTACCCGTGAACACGTTCACCTGGTGGAGTCACTGGGCGACATGATTGCCAACCGTTTGCTGAAAGATTTCCCCGAGGTTCAAAAAGTCATGCTCAGGATCAGCAAACCCATGGCTTTCGCCGATTGTGACGCAGTTGGCATTGAAGTTGTTGCAGGAAGATAAACATGAGTACCGAGCATCGTGGCGCCGCGGCCGAAAAAATCCGCCTTGAAAACAACAAACTAAGCAAACGGGTTATCCGGGAAGCCGGTACCGCTATTGTTGATTACAACATGATTGAAGATGGCGATAAAGTCATGGTTTGCCTGTCAGGAGGCAAAGACTCATATGGCATGCTTGATATCCTCATGACGCTGCAAAAACGCGCCCCTGTCAAATTCGATATTGTGGCCGTCAACCTGGACCAGAAACAGCCGGGCTTTCCCGAACATATCCTGCCCGAGTACCTGAGCAAAATCGGCGTTCCTTTTCATATTGAAAACCAGGATACTTACTCCATCGTCAAGCGTCTTATACCGGAAGGAAAAACAACCTGTTCACTCTGTTCACGCCTGCGACGCGGCATTTTATATCGTGTTGCCGATGAACTGGGCGCAAACAAAATTGCCCTGGGTCATCATCGGGATGACATTCTGGCCACCTTTTTCCTGAACCTGTTTTATGCCGCCAAACTTAAAACCATGCCACCCAAGCTGGTTTCAGACGATGGCAGGCATACCGTTATCAGGCCACTTGCCTATATTGCCGAAAAAGACCTGATTGCCTATGCCGAAATGAAACAGTTCCCCATCATTCCATGCAATCTGTGCGGTTCCCAGGAAAACCTGAAACGCCAGGAAATCAACCAGATGATCCGTGCCTGGGAAAAAGAAAGCCCCAAAAAAGTATGGAATATATTCAAATCCCTGTCTGCGGTGGCGCCATCGCATTTGATGGACCGCGAACTGTTTGATTTTGTTGGCCTTAAACCCACCGGGCTGGCCGATGAAAACGGCGACAAGGCCTTTGATGCGGAAACCTTCCCGGATCTTGAGCCGGCAGCAGAATTGCCCGATGCACAGATCCAGTCGGTCTCCCGCCATAAAACCATTTTCATGCAACCTCAACCTTAATTGTTCGCAAGCCATGACCAACCGTGAACTTAACCAGGCCCCTTTGGGAAAAGAAACGCAATATCCGGATCAATACGACCCGTCCGTCCTTTTTCCCATTGCCCGCGCCATTGGCCGGTCTCAACTTTCCTTGCAGCCACATCCCCAATGGTATGGGGCCGACATCTGGAATGCCTATGAGCTTTCCTGGCTTAATCCAAAGGGCAAGCCGCAGGTGGCCATGGCCCGCTTCAGCTTTGATGCCACAGCCCCCAACATCATTGAATCAAAATCCTTTAAGCTTTACCTGAATTCATTCAACCAGACCCGGCTGAACGCCAGTGAAAACCTCTTGGCCCACCTGCAGGCAGACTTGTCTGCGGCCAGCGGGGCACCCGTTTCAATCCAGCTTATCGAACCCGCCGATTTTTCCCGGCAAACCATAGAAAACCTGGACGGCACGCTTATTGACGAACTGGATATAACTCCCGAACGATATGAACCCGATGCCGGCCTGTTGCAATGCCATCCTGAAACCATCGTCCATGAAACCCTGGTTTCCAACCTGCTGAAATCCAACTGCCCTGTTACCCGGCAGCCCGACTGGGGCAGCCTGCAAATCAGTTATGAAGGCCCGGCCATCAACCATGCCAGCCTGCTGGAATACATTATTTCCTACCGCAACCATGACGGTTTTCATGAGCAATGTGTTGAACAGATTTTCTGTGACATCATGAAACATTGCCAACCCGCCAAACTGTTTGTTTATGCCCGCTATACCAGACGGGGCGGGCTGGATATCAACCCCTGGCGCAGCACATCACCCCTCCTTTCCCTGCCAACATCCCGGCAGGCCCGCCAATAAAAAACATGCAAGCACGCTGGCCAGATGTCTGGCGTGTCTCTGTCGCGCTGCCATTTAACTTGCCAGCTTTCCTCTGTTTTCAGGTCTGCGCAAACCGGCATTTACTTCCTGTTTCTTTTTAGCCTTGAAATTTTCTTTTTAATAATTGCCAGATAGGCATTTGATATACTTAAAAGATAATAATGGGGTCAGGCAGTTCTCAACAATTGGCCACACCCCCATGACGGTCATTCAAAATAGGATTCACCATGATTTTCAGTGATGTACCTTTACACCTTATTTTTGTCCTCGGCATTATTATTGTTTTTATCGGTATCGGACTGAAAGACCATAACCCCGGCATTGTCGTCATGGGCCTGGGCCTGATCATCATGATCTTCGTTATTATCCAGAAAGCCATCGAAGTTTTCGGCTACTAAGCAAAGCGCATACATCGCCTGTCATCATATTTCCGGGCTTGTCTGGTTTTATGATGGCAACCCGGATTTTCCTGCTATCAGAGTTCCTCAATGAGCGCATCAAACAAAAAACCGTTTCTCCTCGTCATCATTATCCTGGCAGCCATTGCTATTGGCGTGTATTACTGGAAACAGGCCGAGTCCAACAACCAGCTTGAGGGTTTTATCAGCAGTAATGGCCGCATAGAAGCCACCGAACTGGATATTTCCAGCAAGCTTGCCGGACGGATCCAGGAAATCCTCGTCAATGAAGGTGACTTTATCAAGGCAGGCCAACCCCTTGCCCATATGCAAATTGATGTCCTGAAGGCCCAGCTTGAACAGACACGGGCAGAACACCAGCAGGCACTGAATAATGTCAATATCGCCAAGGTCCAGGTCAATGCCCGCGAAAGCGAATTGATTGCCAGCCAGGCGGTCATGGCACAAAGGGACAGCGAGTTTACCCTGGCCAAACAACGCCTGGGCAGAACCGAAACCCTGGCTGCACGTGGTGCCACCCCCAAACAAACCCTTGACGATGACCGCGCTGCCGCACGAAGCACCGAAGCAGGACTGAATGCGGCAAAAGCCCAGGTCAATGCTGCACAGGCCGCCATCAAGGCAGCCAAAGCACAGGTAAGTGGGGCCGAATCAGCCGTTATTGCAGCAGAGGCGGCCATCAAGCGCGTTCAGGCCGATATTGATGACAGCATCCTGAAATCCCCGCGCGACGGACGCGTTCAATTTCGCATTGCCCAGCCGGGCGAGGTGGTTGGTGGCGGTGGCAAAGTCCTCAATGTCATCGACCTTAACGATGTTTACATGACCTTCTTCCTGCCTGAAACCGTGGCTGGCCGCATTGCCCTGGATAGCGATGTTCATATTGTCCTGGATGCGGCACCCGAATATGTCATACCTGCCAAGGTTTCTTTTGTTGCCAGTACAGCCCAATTCACGCCCAAAACCGTTGAAACCGCCAGTGAGCGCCAAAAACTCATGTTCCGTGTCAAGGCTCGTATTTCACCCGAGCTGCTGCAAAAGCATCTTGAACAGGTCAAGACCGGACTGCCGGGTATGGCCTGGATCAAGCTTGACCCAAACAAGACATGGCCCGAGCACTTAACCATCAAGCTGCCGGAGTAAACCAGTCATGAACGCACCGGTCGCCAGCCTTCAAGCGGTCAGCCTACGCTATGGCAAAAAGCTGGCCCTGGACAATATCTGCCTGGATATCCCCGCAGGTATCATGGTAGGACTGATTGGCCCCGATGGTGTTGGCAAATCCAGTCTTTTATCCCTGATTGCCGGTGCCCGTGCCATTCAGTCAGGCCGTATTGAAGTGTTAAAGGGCAGCATGGCCGATGCGGCACACCGCACCCAAGTCTGCCCCCATATTGCCTATATGCCGCAAGGCTTGGGCAAAAACCTCTATCCCACCCTTTCCATTGAAGAAAACCTGCAGTTTTTCGCCCGCCTGTTTGGTCACAATGAGCAAGAGCGGCGCAGGCGGATTGATGACCTCACCCGCAGCACCGGCCTGTATCCGTTTTTATCCCGTCCAGCCGGCAAACTCTCCGGAGGCATGAAACAAAAACTGGGTTTGTGCTGTGCGCTCATTCACGATCCCAATTTATTGATTCTTGACGAACCTACCACTGGTGTTGACCCGCTTGCCCGCAAACAATTCTGGGACCTGATCAATCGCATCCGGCAAAGCCGGCCGCAAATGAGTGTGATTGTTGCCACCGCCTATATGGAAGAAGCCGACCGCTTCGACTGGCTGATTGCCATGGACGATGGCAAGGTACTGGCCACCGGCACACCCCACGAATTGCATGAAAAAACCGGCTCCGGTTCTCTTGAGCAGGCTTTCATCAGACTGCTTCCCGAAGAAAAACGGGCCGATCATCATGCCATCGTCATCCCGCCGTTCAATAATGAAAACGCGAATATTGCCATTGAAGCGCAAGATTTAACCATGCGCTTTGGTGATTTTGTAGCGGTTGATCATGTCAACTTCCGCATCCGGCAAGGTGAAATTTTTGGCTTCCTGGGCTCCAACGGCTGCGGCAAATCAACCACCATGAAAATGCTGACCGGTTTGCTCGAGGCTTCTGAAGGAAAAGCATGGCTGTTTGGACAAGAGGTCAACCCCAAGGATATCGACACCCGACGTCGGGTTGGCTATATGTCACAGGCCTTTTCCCTGTACTCGGAACTCACGGTAAAGCAAAACCTGGTGTTGCATGCCCGCCTGTTCAAAGTCCCCGAAGCGCAAATCCAGACTCGCGTCCAGGCAATGATCCAGCGTTTTGGCCTGGGTGATGCCATTGACGCACTGCCTGACCACCTGCCCATGGGAGTGCGCCAGCGCCTGTCCCTGGCCGTTGCCGTGGTTCACGGACCCGAATTGCTGATTCTTGATGAACCGACCTCGGGCGTGGATCCCGTTGCCAGGGATCTTTTCTGGCAACTCATGATAGACCTGGCCCGCAAGGACGGTGTCACCATTTTTATTTCCACCCACTTCATGAATGAGGCCGAACGATGCGACCGGATCTCTTTTATGCATGCGGGCAAGGTACTGGTGAGCGGAACACCGGCAGAGCTGGTACGCCAACGCGGCACCCAAACGCTGGAAGGCGCGTTCATTGCCTACCTGGAAGATGCGGTTCGCGAAGTCGATGCAGGCCAAAACCAGTCCCCTAACCCTCCTTCCGAACCCGAAACATCCGCCCAGACCCCCAGCCCGGAACCAGCCAGGGCAAACGGCTTCAGTTTTTCAAGGGCCTTCAGTTATACCCTGCTGGAAACCCTTCAGCTGCAACGTGATCCCGTACGCCGTACCCTTGCCCTGCTGGGCACCGCCATTCTCATGTTCATTATGGGTTACGGCATCAGCATGGATGTCGAAGATCTGACCTTTGCCGTCCTGGATCGTGACCAAACCACCCTTAGCCAGAACTATACGCTGAACCTGGCGGGTTCGCGTTACTTCATTGAAAAGCCGCCCATCAAGGACTATGCCGATCTTGACCGGCGCATGCGCAGTAACGAAGTGGTACTGGCACTGGAAATTCCACCTGGCTTCGCCCGTGATCTCAAGCAGGGAAAAAACGTACAGATTGGCGCATGGATTGATGGCGCCAACCCGCAGCGGGCGGAAACCGTTCAAGGTTATGTGCTTGGCATGCATCAGGGCTGGTTGGCCACCATGGCCACCGAGCGACTGGGCATTGACCCAGCCAGTACGGTACTGGCCTCAATCCAAACCCGTTTCCGTTATAACCCCGATGTAAAAAGCCTGCCTGCCATGGTTCCGGCCGTTATTCCCCTGTTGCTGCTCATGATTCCGGCCATGCTTTCCGCCCTGTCGGTGGTGCGCGAAAAAGAACTTGGCTCAATTATCAACCTTTACGTAACGCCAGTGACCCGCAGCGAATTCCTGCTGGGCAAACAGGTCCCTTACATTATTCTGGGCATGATGAACTTCCTGCTCATGGCTTTTCTGGCCGTCACCGTTTTCGATGTCCCCGTCAAGGGTAATTTCCTGGCCCTTTTTCTGGCGGCTTTCCTGTATGTCCTGTTTGCTACCGGCGTGGGTCTGTTCGCTTCCACCTTCACGAAAAGCCAAATTGCCGCCATGTTCTTCACCATGGTAGGTACCTTATTGCCTGCCATCCAGTTTTCAGGCCTCCTGAATCCGGTTTCTGCCCTGGAAGGGTTTGCGGCATTCATTGGCAATATTTTTCCAACTACCTATTTTCTCATGATCAGCCGGGGCATCTTCAACAAGGCACTCGGTTTTCAGGATCTGATCGCTTATTACTGGCCCATGCTGGCCGGTGCCATTGTGATTTTGCTGCTGTCCATTATCTTGCTGAAGAAACAGGACACCTGAGCATGGCCAATTTTAAAAATATTTACCGGCTGGGTATCAAGGAATTCTGGAGTCTCATCAGGGACCCGATCATGCTGTTCCTGATTATCTACACCTTTACCGTTTCAGTTTATACCGCTGCCACGGCCATGCCGGAAACCTTGCATGGCGCACCTATTGCCATCGTGGATGAGGATCGTTCACCGTTATCTGGCCGCATAGCCAGTGCATTTTTCCCGCCGCGCTTTACACACCCGGAAATGATTTCCATCAACGAAATGGACTCTGGAATGGATGAGGGCCGGTTTACCTTCGCTCTTAATATCCCCCCTGATTTCCAGAAAGACGTGCTGGCCGGTAAACAACCGGAAATCCAGCTGAATGTAGACGCCACGCGGATGTCACAGGCCTTTACCGGCAGCGGATATATCCAGCAAATTGTCAATAGCGAAGTGGCGGAGTTTGTCCAAGGCTATAAAGCCAGCGAGACCCCTATGGTCGACTTGGTCATGCGGATGCGGTTCAATCCAACGCTTGAGCGCTCCTGGTTTGGTTCTTTAATGGAAATCATTAACAGCATCACCATGCTTTCCATCATCCTGACCGGCGCAGCACTTATCCGTGAACGGGAGCACGGCACGATCGAACACCTCCTGGTCATGCCTGTAACGCCAGCCGAAATCATGCTATCCAAAATCTGGTCAATGGGCCTGGTTGTACTGGTTTCATCCGCGTTTTCACTTCAGATCGTTGTGCAAGACTGGCTCAGCGTCCCCATTGAAGGCTCAATCCTGCTGTTTCTTGCGGGTGCCGCCCTGCACCTGTTTGCCACCACATCAATGGGCATATTCATGGCCACACTGTCGCGTAACATGCCACAGTTCGGGCTATTAATGGTGCTTGTGCTTTTGCCGTTGCAAATGCTCTCGGGTGGCAGCACCCCCCGGGAAAGCATGCCCCAGTTTGTCCAGGACATCATGCTGCTGGCGCCTACCACGCACTTTGTATCACTGGGTCAGGCCATCCTTTATCGAGGGGCAGACTTTAACGTGGTATGGCCACAGTTCCTGTCCCTGTTTACGATTGGCCTGGTCCTGTTCCTGTTTTCACTCAACCAATTCCGGAAAATGCTCAGCCAAATGTCCTGAGGTTACCCTGCATAGAGCCCGCTTAACGGCAGCGTTTTGCTTTATCCGGATCTGCCATAGCACGACCGGGATCAGACTGTATTTTCAAACTGTGCCCGTAACATTTCAAAAATATGCAAAACCAATGGGTTGATCGTGTCTTTGCGAGTCAGCAAACGGTAAGTCATCAAGGGTAATGCCGGCAGGCCTTCCGACTCGGCCAAAACCCTCATATCAGGCCCAAGGAACTCGACACTGCGAGCCGTTACACCCAGCCCCGCCCGAACAGCCGCCTTGATCCCTGCCAAAGACGGAGCCAGATAATTAATCCGCCATTGCGTCTGGCTCTGCGCAAGTGCGGTCAAGGCAAGTTGGCGGAAAATGCTTGGTTCATCGGCCAGAATCAAGGGTAAGATGGTACCCCGGCTAAAAGGAAAATCCGCCGCGCATATCCACACCGTCGGAGAAGTACGCACCACAAAACCATTCAATCCTGGCGCCTCGCGTGTGGAAATGGTCATATCTATCTCTCCGGATGCCAACAGGTCCATCAAGGCAGGACTGCGTTCAACCTGGATATCCAGTTTCACTTTAGGCGCATGACGCGCTATATGGGTAAGCACGATTGGCAAAATGGTATCTGCTACATCAAAGGTCGCGCCAAAACGAATATGCCCTTCCACTTGCTGCTGACCAAGCGTGCGTAAGACTTCATCATTGATCGCCAGTAAACGCCGGGCATACATGGCCAGCTGTTTGCCTTGAACCGTCAGCTCCCTGTGCCTGCCCCGTTTTTCAAATAACGGATACCCTATCTGGGATTCCAGTCTTTGCATTTGCTGACTGACTGCCGATTGTGTTTTGAACAATATCGTTGCAGCACCGGAAAATGTATTAGTTTTTTCGACAGTAACCAGCGTGCGTAATAAACCCAGATCCAGGTTATTCATAGGGAATGGCAATATAAAAAATCATTAATAAAAGAAAATACAGGACCAATCCATTAGGATTGCTAATATATTAACCAAGAATTTTAATTAGTCAATGTGCAGGGAAATTACTATACTTCATAAAAATCACAGGAGAACCGCTCATGAGCACCAACAACGGCAAGCAAAACGCCATCAATGCTTTTATAACACTTGCCAAACAGCACACAACACCAGAGCCAAATCGCAAAGGTCTGGAATCCGTGCGTGAAGGCCTGATCAAACTGGCAGCCAATAAAAGCTGGTGGTCAGAAGCAGACTATCCTGCTCCGGAGGGCGAGGAATTACAAGCCCGCTATTTAATTCATTCAGAACCTGACAACAGCTTTGCCTTATATCTTAATGTAATGAAGCCTGGCAAAAAAATCGTGCCGCATAACCATACAACATGGGCCTGTATCGCCGCTGTAGAGGGCACCGAAAGCAACTATCTGTACGACCGCACCGATGATGGCAGCATTAGTGGAAAAGCAAATCTCATTCAAACTGCCATCAAAAGCATAGGTCCCGGTGAAGGTATCGCCTTAATGCCTGATGACATTCACGCCGTTCGAATTGAAGACAGCCAGATCCGTCACCTGCATATGTATGGCAAGGCACTGGAAACACTCACCGAAAGACTGGCCTTTGACATGGAAAACAATACCTGCAAAACCATGGATATCGGTGTCAAAACCCGTCAGGGCAACTGAAACCAACAAGATCTTTCGTTTCCAGGCCCATCTTTATATGAACAATGAAAACAATTGATGCCAAATTGCTGAAAAGCTGGATTCATGATGAATATGAAATAGCCGTACTGGATATCCGTGAACACGGCCAATATGGAGAGAATCACCTTTTCTTTGCCGTTTCTTTACCCTATAGCGTGCTCGAACTTCGCATCAGGATACTTGTACCCCGTAAAAACACGCGTATTGTTATTTATGCAGACCATAGCGATGAAGCAGTCGTAAGGGCAGCTGCCCAGGCCTTGCAACGACTGGGCTATACCCATATTCATATCCTGCAAGGAGGTATCCAGGCCTGGCAAGCAGCTGGATACGCCACCTTTGCCGGGGTCAATTTACCCAGTAAAACATTTGGTGAACTGGCAGAACACATCTATAAAACGCCACATATTAGTGCCAGGCAATTGTATGAACAGATACAATCCGCACGCGCCAAGCTGGTTATCCTGGACGGCCGCCCCATACAGGAATACCAGAAGATGAACATCCCGGGATCCATCTGCTGCCCCAACGGGGAACTTGCCCTGCGCGCACGTCAACTTGCGCCTGATCCATCAACGACAATCGTCATCAATTGCGCGGGTCGCACTCGCAGCATTATTGGTGCCCAAACCCTGATCAATCTTGGCATTCCCAACCCCGTTTATGCACTTGAAAACGGCACCCAGGGTTGGTATCTGTCGGGCTATGAACTGGAACACCAGTCAAACCGATTTTATCCGGAAAAAATCAATCCGGATTTGCTCGCTGAAGCCAGACAAAGCGCAAATCGCCTAATCAAACAATTCGAGCTACAGACAATTTCATGCCAGCAGCTAAAAATCTGGCAAGAAGAAACAAATCGCACCACATACCTGTTTGATGTGCGTACCGCCCAGGAATACGAGGAAAGCCGGCTATCATCCGTTATACGGCATGCCCCAGGAGGGCAATTGATTCAGGCAACCGACGAGTATATTGGTGTTAGAAAAGCCCGCATCGTTTTAGCAGATTTCGACCAGGTTCGGGCCCCTGTAATGGCCAGCTGGCTCAAACAGCTGGGCTGGGAGGTCTATCTACTGGCAGACACCGATAAACTGGCAACATTAGTGGTACAAATGGATCAAGGCCTTGCCTTGGTACATCCCCAAACACTTTCTCCCCAGGAAACTGTTAACTTCATCAAACAGTATCCTCAGACAAGTATCCTGGACACCAGATCCAGTATGCAGTTCCGTTCTGTTCATTTAAAGCAAGCGCAGTGGGTCATTCGTCCCACCTTGTTAAAGCATGTTTCGCCTGATAAACAAACGCCTGTACTGTTACTGGGCACCGGCAATGATACAACGGCATTATTGGCCACAGATATGGCCAATGCAGGGTATCAGAATATTCAGCAGGCAATATTTGACCCTTCATTTTTTGAAGCTGCAGGTTTGCCCCTGGAAAGACAAAGCATCAACCCACCCGATGCGGAATGTATTGATTTTCTGTTTTTCGTGCATGACAGACATCACGGCAACAAAGAGGCCGCCAGAAAATATCTGGAATGGGAAACCAATCTTGTATCGCAAATTGATGAAGAAGAAAGAAAGACCTTCCGTTTTAATGTACCCGCCTGAAGAAGGTGTGGTGTTGATGACGGTGAGGTGAGGGAAATTCACTCCGATGCACCTGCGTGAGGACGCCTGGTCTGGCACCGCAAAGTCATCCACGCATTGATTGGGCAATAAAAAACCCCTTCAGGAATTCTGAAGGGGTTTTTTGTAATAAAGAGCCTGACGATGACCTACTTTCACGGATGTCCATCCACTATCATCGGCGCG
>NZ_BMYS01000018.1 GCF_014652395.1 Advenella faeciporci | reverse complement strand
TCGCCTGGCAGATGGCACAGCGCCCGGTTTTGCAGCTGGTCACCGAGATGTTGGATAAGGCCTTGGCCCGGCTTAAGCCGTCTGAAAAGCCCCTTTTGCACTCCGATCAGGGCTGGCATTACCAACACGCCCGTTATCGGAAAATGCTGGAAGACAGGGGTATCGTGCAAAGCATGTCCAGGAAAGGAAACTGCCTGGACAATGCGGCAATGGAAAGCTTCTTTGGCACGTTGAAGTCCGAGTTTTTCCATCTGAAACGCTTCGATAACATCGAACAGTTGGAGGCGGGCATTGAGGAATACATTCACTACTACAATCACGAACGTATCAAGCTCAAGTTAAACGGCCTGAGTCCGGTACAATACCGGATTCAGGTGTTAGCTGCCTAGTTTTTAACCGTCCAACATTTGGGGGTCACTTCAGAGCGTGGGAACGAGTCAAGGGCCTTTTGCGACAGCCTCAGGAGCGTGGGAACGAGTCAAACATTTGGAGGTCACTTCAGAGCGCTCTAGCTCCCATGCTCCTGCGTGGGAGCCAGAAAACAAGTGAGTTATTTTCAACGATCTATAAAAATCCATCACTTGCCGCTCAACATGAACTTTGCTTATCATAAGCAAAGACATTTACTATACTGAAATCGTGGCGGCAAACAAAACAATATAAACTGCATAATGCCTATGCGAATTTGAAAACATTATAAATAAGCATTACAAAGGATGAGACATGCAACCGGCTACCCTTCATGAGCCCCGGCACACGCACGGCCAACTCTTAAACCAAATACTGGAAGAACACCAACACAAAGAGGGAAACCTCTTGCCCATCTTGCATGCCGTTCAAGACCATATCGGCTATATCCCTGAAAACTTGATCGCCCCCATCGCTCAGGCGATCAATCGTTCCAGTGCCGAAATCTTTGGCGTGATCAGTTTTTACAAACACTTCAGAACGCAAGCCTGTGGCGATATTCATATTGAGTTTTGCCAGGCCGAAGCCTGTCAGGCGCGGGGTTCAAAAGAAGTTGAGCAAGCAGTAAAAGAAATGCTTCACACCGAATGGCCGAATGCCACCCTGGAACCGGTTTATTGTCTTGGCTTATGCGCCCAAGGCCCTGCCGTCGCCGTCAATCAACAACCGCTAGCTCGCATTACCCTTGAAAAAATCAAGGCAAAAATTCAAGGAGTGGCCACATGCAAAGGGTAAAGGTATATATTCCCATGGACTCTGCAGCCGTTGCCATGGGTGCCAACGAATTAGTCGCCCCCATTCAAAAAATGGCACTGGCACAAGATATCAGCATTGAGATTATCCGCAATGGCAGCCGCGGTCTTTTATGGCTGGAGCCCCTGGTTGAAATTGAAACCCCCAAGGGCCGAATGGGCTATGGCCCGGTCACCCTTGAAGACCTGCCCGGTTTATTCAACGCCGGGTGGCTCTCTGGTCACGATCACCCCTTGTCACAAGGCATAACCGATGACATTCCTTACCTTAAAAATCAGGAACGGCTGACTTTTAAGCGCGTAGGCATCATCAACCCCTTGAGCATTCAAGACTATGCCAGCCATGGCGGCTGGCAAGGCCTAGAGAAGGCCCTGACCCTCAACGATGAAGCCATCATTAACACCATCACCAAATCTGGTCTGCGGGGGCGTGGTGGTGCCGCCTTCCCGACCGGCATCAAGTGGAATACCGTCCGGCAGGCGCAAGACCAGCAAAAATATATTGTCGCCAATGCCGATGAAGGCGACTCGGGCACGTTCTCGGACAGAATCCTCATGGAAGGGGATCCTTTCAGCTTGATTGAAGGCATGATCATTGCCGGCCTGGCTGTCAATGCCAGCAAAGGCTATATCTATGTGCGCTCAGAATATCCCATCGCCATTGAGACCTTGCAAAAAGCCGTCGATATTGCCACTGGCCACCACTATTTGGGATCCAACATTTTAGGCTCCGGCTTCTCTTTTGAGCTGGAAGTCAGAAAAGGCGCCGGCGCTTACATCTGTGGCGAGGAAACAGCACTGCTTGAAAGCCTGGAAGGCAAACGTGGCGTTATCCGATACAAGCCGCCTTTGCCGGCCATCAAGGGTTTTATGGGCATGCCAACCGTTGTCAACAACGTGGTTTCCCTTGCCACCGTTCCTGTCATTCTCGCCCAAGGCGCTGATTTTTATAAAAACTTTGGCAGCGGCAAGTCTTACGGAACCCTGGCTTTCCAGCTGGCTGGCAATATCAAACGCGGCGGCCTGGTTGAAAAAGCCTTTGGAGTGAGCCTGAAAGAATTGCTCTACGATTATGGTGGTGGAAGCGAAGACGGCCTGGCCCTGAAGGCCGTTCAGGTTGGCGGGCCACTGGGGGCTTATTTATCTGAAAAAGAATGGGACATTCCCCTGGACTATGAAGCCTATTCACAAATTGGCGCCATGGTCGGTCACGGTGGCATTGTGGCTTTCAGCGAAAATACGGATATGGCGGAAATGGCCGAATATGCCATGGCATTCTGTGCGCATGAATCCTGTGGAAAATGCACGCCCTGCCGGATTGGGTCAAAGCGAGGCGTGGAAACCATTGTCAAAATCCGCCAGGGCATTCAAACACAAGAAAACCTGGCGCTCTTGGAAGAGTTATGTGACACCATGATTGCCGGTTCTTTATGTGCCTTGGGCGGTATGGCCCCGTACCCGGTCATGTCGGCCGTCAACAAATACCCGCAAGACTTCCGAAAAGAAAAAGTACAACTTTAAAATATAAAAAAACACAAGTTTCCAGGAGACAGAAAATGTTAGAAACGGTTCTCAGGCGCGAGCAGGATTTTGGTACCCCGGCCATCACCGGTAATCTCAAAGAAGTCAGCCTTCAAATAGATGGACAAACCATTCAGGTTCCGGAAGGCACCTCCATTATGCGCGCGGCCTCGATGCTAGGGCTGGCTATCCCCAAATTATGCGCCACCGATTCTTTGGAACCTTTCGGCTCCTGCCGACTGTGTCTTGTCCAGATCGAAGGACGCCGGGGATACCCTGCCTCATGCACCACCCTGGTTGAGGAAGGCATGGTGGTGACAACAGAAAACAAGCGCCTTGCCGACCTGCGCCGCAATGTCATGGAGCTTTATATTTCAGAACACCCGCTGGATTGCCTGACCTGTTCGGCAAACGGCGATTGCGAACTGCAGGACACCGCAGGGCAAGTGGGACTCAGGCAGGTCCGTTTCGACGGTTACGATAAAACACAGGCCAATAAAAGCGCCGATACCTCAAACCCCTACTTTACCTTCAATCCCGATTTATGCATTGTCTGCAATCGCTGCGTCAGATCCTGTGAAGAAACACAGGGCACGTTCGCCTTAACGGTGGATGGCAGAGGCTTTGAATCGCAAATCAGCACGGGATTAAACACCAACTTCAAAGACAGTGACTGCGTCTCTTGCGGTGCCTGTGTCACGGCCTGCCCAACGGGAGCACTCATGGATAATAGTATCATCACGATGGGCCAACCCAATCATGCGGTCATCACCACCTGTGCTTATTGCGGGGTTGGCTGCGGCCTTAAGGCAGAACTTAAAGGTGAAGAACTGGTTAGAATGACCCCCTGGAAAAACGGTAAAGCCAACGAAGGCCATGCCTGTGTCAAGGGCCGCTTTGCCTGGGGATATGCCACCCACCCGGACCGCATTACCACGCCAATGATCCGTGCGTCAATCAACGAACCCTGGCGCAAGGTATCCTGGGAAGAGGCCATCAATTATGCGGCCGGCGAAATAAAACGCATCCAGGCCAAATACGGAAAAAATTCGGTGGGCGCCATTTCTTCATCCCGTTGCTCAAACGAAGAAGTCTATCTGGTGCAGAAAACCGTGCGGGCGGCATTGGGCAATAACAATATAGACACCTGTGCCCGGGTTTGCCATTCACCCACCGGATTCGGTTTAAAACAAACGCTGGGTGAGTCTGCAGGTACGCAAACATTTGAATCCGTCGCAGACAGCGATGTGATACTGGTCATGGGCGCCAACCCCACCGATGCTCATCCGGTGTTCGGATCGCGTTTGAAGAAACGTTTGCGCCAGGGTGCGAAACTGATTGTCATCGACCCAAGAACCATCTCCCTGGTGTCCACGGCGCATGCCAGGGCCGATTTTCACCTGCCCCTGAAACCCGGCACCAATGTGGCCATGCTTAATGCCTTTGCGCATACCATCATTTCAGAAGGCCTTCAAGACAAGGCGTTTATCGCCGGGCGCTGCGATTCGGACACCTTCAAAGAGTGGCTTGAGTTTATCCTGCTTGATGAAAACTCACCCGAATCAGCCGCCACCATAACCGGGGTTCCTGCCCAAACCATCCGTGCAGCGGCACGCCTGTTTGCCACGGGTGGCAAAGCCGCGATTTATTATGGCCTGGGTGTCACCGAACACAGCCAGGGTTCAACCGCTGTCATGGCAATTGCCAACCTGGCCATGATCACCGGCAATATTGGCCTGAGTGGCGTTGGCGTCAATCCGTTACGGGGCCAGAATAACGTCCAGGGATCTTGTGACATGGGCTCATTTCCCCATGAGTTTCCCGGTTACCGCCACGTCTCCGATACGGCAACGCGCAGCCAGTTTGAACAGGCATGGGAAGTCAAGCTTGACGCAAATCCGGGCCTGCGCATTCCCAACATGTTCAATGCGGCCATTAGTGGTTCATTCAAGGGCCTGTATTGCCAGGGAGAAGACATTTTACAGTCAGACCCCAATACGCAGCATGTCGAGGCGGCCTTAGCCAACCTGGAATGCCTGATTGTCCAGGACCTGTTCCTGAACGAAACGGCCAAATTTGCCCATGTTTTTTTACCTGGTGCTTCTTTTCTGGAAAAAGACGGGACATTTACCAATGCCGAGCGCCGTATTTCGCGCATCAGAAAAGTCATGCGCCCCAAGTCGGGCATGGCTGACTGGGAAATCACCCAGGCGCTGTCCAATGCGCTGGGTTACCCCATGCAATACGAAAGCCCAAGCGAAATCATGGATGAAATTGCGCGCTTAACCCCCACCTTCGCCTCGGTCAGCTATGCCCATATCGAGGAGCTGGGTGGTAGTGTTCAATGGCCCTGCAATCCCCAAAATCCCGAAGGAACACCGATTATGCATATCGACAGTTTCCCTCATGGCAAAGGAACCTTTGTACCCACCAAATATATTCCCACAGACGAGCGCACCAATAAACGCTTCCCGCTTATCCTGACGACAGGCCGTATTCTTACCCAATACAATGTGGGTGCACAAACGCGTCGAACCGGCAATACCGCCTGGCATGAGGAAGACCTGCTTGAAATCCATCCGCATGACGCCTCAGACAGGGGGATTGAAGATGGAGATATTGTACAGATTGCAAGCCGGGTCGGACAAATTGCGATGAAAGCAAAAGTGTCCACACGTGTCCAACCGGGGGTGGTTTATACAACCTTCCACCACCCTGTTTCCGGTTCAAACGTCATTACCACCGACAATGCCGATTGGGCCACAAGCTGTCCCGAATACAAGGTCACGGCGGTTCAAGTCAGCAAGGTGGAAAGTTATGCCTCAGAATGGCAAACCCACTGGTTAATTGACGATAAGAAACAGCATGAGTTCTTGACCTCAGCGGAGCAAGGTACGCATGAACACGCTTAAGCATCATGAATCGGCAACAGCGCTGGCGCCCCTGCTGAAAACCATCAACCAAATTGCCAGATTCTACGAAACGCTGCCAAACCCCAAAGAGGCACACCAGAAAATGCTAAAGCACTTGGTCGCCTTTTGGGAGCCAAGCATGTTTTTACCACTGCTTGAGTATCTTGAACAATGCCCGGAAGGGCAAAACCAATATGGAGCGCTTTCACCTTTTGCGGCCCAGGTATTAAAATTGTATTCACAAACCTGTTTGGAACCCGGCAAAAAGTAGCGTTTGGCCCCAGTCCCCTAATGGGGGCTGATTGGCGCTTTTATATTTTTAGTGAACGGATTGTGCTTAAGGCAGCCAAAACACAAAAAACAAAGACGGAAATAACGGACGAAAAAAAACTGCTTAAGGCGGCTTGTTTTTTTGGGGTGACCGATGGGGCTCGAACCCACGACAACCGGAATCACAATCCGGGACTCTACCAACTGAGCTACGGTCACCACTGAATAAAGATAGAACTATAGCAAGACCTTTCAGATTTTGCAAGCACGCTTTACAATAAAGTACATTTTTGTTGTTTATATGTTGGATTATTATTTATGACCGCTTTGTGGGCCTTTCTGCTTGAATACCAAACACACCTGTTATTTGGGGTGGGTTTACTTGTCGGCCTGCTGGCCGCCGTTCATGCAGCAATGACCAAACGCGATGTACGGGCAGCCATTGCCTGGGTGGGCGTGGTCGTTCTATCACCATTTTTTGGTGCCTTCTTATACTTTCTGGTGGGCATCAACCGCATCAATCGCAGCAGGCGTTTGCAACACAATGAATATTTGCTTCAGGACCAGTTAAATGGCAAACACCAGGAAACCGCCAATATTGCCGAGATATCCGGTATCCAGTTCGAGTCCCTGAAAAAAGCGGGTAACCGGCTAAGCCGCTTTCCCATCTGGAGCAACAACAACATTACCCCACTGCTGGGGGGAGATGAAGCGTACAAGGCCATGATTGCCGCCATTGACAGCGCCACCAAAACCATCGCCATGCAAAGCTATATTTTTGACAATGACGTGATTGGCAAACGCATTGCACAGGCACTTATTCGCGCCCACCAAAGAGGCGTCACCGTCAAGGTCTTGATTGATGCCATTGGCGCCAAATACTCCAGACCATCCATTATCAGCCTGTTCAAGAACACCGGTATTGATGTCGCGCTGTTTGAGGCCCATTTCTTTAGCTTCAAAATGCCCTATTCCAATTTGCGCTGTCACCGAAAAATCCTGGTCATAGACGGCCAGCTTGCCTTCAGCGGCGGGATGAATATCAGGGAAAGCTTTACCTCTGAAATATGCCAGGGCGCCCCCATGAAAGACGTTCATTTTCAAATACGGGGCCCACTGGTCTTTCAGCTGTTGCTGGTGTTTTTTCATGACTGGTCATTTACCACCCATGAAAAACTCATGCCCGCCAACTGGATACTTACCCCGGAAGCCTTGCCCGAATCGGACATTGCCGCCCGTTGCATAACCTCGGGACCCGATAACGACATTACCAGCACGCATCGGCTCATCCAGGCCGCCTGCGCAGTGGCGCAAACACATATTCGCATCCAGTCCCCCTACTTTCTGCCCGACCAGGTCTTGCTGGGGGCCCTGACTACGGCCGCACGCAGGGGGATTCGGGTTGATATATTAATTCCTGGCAATAACAATCTATACCTGGTTCATTGCGCCATGATGGCCCAGCTCAACCAGGTCCTGGACAGCGGCTGCCATGTCTGGCGCAGCAACGGCCCCTTTGACCATTCCAAACTGTTCACGGTAGACGATGGCTGGGCCCTGGTGGGCTCTTCAAACTGGGATGCCCGCAGCCTGCGACTGAATTTTGAGGTGGATATCGAAGTGTATGACCGGGCCTTCAGCACCCGCCTTGGCCAACACATCGATGGGGAAATTGAAAAGGCTATCCCTATAACCCTGGAAACGTTAAAATCAATGAGCTTTATCAAACAGCTCAGAAACAAAATCATCTGGCTGGCCTCCCCCTACCTTTAAATTGAAAATAAAATATTAATAAGAAAATGAGCACAATCACTGAAAATAAAAAAGCCTGGCTGGTACTTGCCCTGACGCTAACCATCCAGTCCCTGGGATCCATGGCCTTGCTGATTCCCCCTGTGTTAATTCCGGTACTCAGCACCGATCTCAACATTTCAACCAGTCACTTGGGCCTGTATATTGCCTGTGCCTACCTGACCGCCATGACCATGAGCGTTTGCACCGGCATGCTGCTTACCATAACCGGCCCCATCCGTTTAAGCATACTGTGCATTGCCTCTTGTGCCATCGGGATGCTGCTTTTCCTGCTGGCACCTTCCTTGCCCACCCTGCTGCTGATGGGGGCATTTATTGGTGCCGGCTACGGGCCCATTACGCCGTGCAGCTCACAAATCCTCATTAAAAACACCCCCAAACACCGGCTTAACCTGATTTTTTCCATCAAGCAAACCGGTGTGCCTTTAGGGGGCGTTTTGGCTGCCTTGTTAATACCGGCCTTGCTGGAAGTGATGAACTGGCATTCAGCCATGCTGGTTATTTTGCTGGCGCTAATTGTATTTGTTTGCATTGCCCTGTTTACACCCAAAGACTGGGAACCCGAAAACACGGTTATTTCCACCTCCTTCAAAACCGAATTCATCAATGCCCTGAAAACCGTTTTCCGCACCCCTGCTTTGCGCACGCTGGCCTTGTCTTCCTTCTGCTTTTCCATCTGCCAGCTCACCTTAATGACCTATGCCATTACTTTCCTGAATAAAGAATTGGGTTTTGCACTGGTCATTGCCGGCATGCTGCTGTCTTTTTCCCAGGTCTCCAGCGTCATCGGCCGGATTTTCTGGGGCTGGCTGGCCGACCGGTTTTTTTCTCCGTGGAGCATGCTGGTCTTCCTGACCCTGGGCATGATTACCGCTTCATTGGCGGTGTATTCCATTAACCCTGATACCAGTACCCTGTTCATCGCCCTGTTTTTTATTTTGTATGGTGCCATGGGTATTGGCTGGAACGGTGTTTACCTGACCGAAGTGGCCCGTAAATCGCCCGAAGGCAAGTCTGGCTCCATCACGGGCGTGACGCTTTCAGTCACGTATTTGGGCGTGGTGATTGGCCCACCGCTGATTGGACTGATATCTGAATCCATGGGTAGCTATGCCTATGGGTTTTTATTTTTGCTGATACCGCTTGGCATTGCGCTGTTATTGTTGCTGGGTACGCGCAAGGCGTTTTAGGACCAAACACAAAAAAACCGGTTCATGCCTAAAATAGAATGCATGAACCGGTTTTTTTATGGGCTTGCGTATAAAAGCAACAAGCCCTTAGGCATACCTTGCAAGCCGGGCTCAACCACACCCGGCTATACCAAGAAAATTACCACAAGTAGGTAACGCTGGCACCGCCACCGGCACCGCCACGGCCCGAACCGTTAACGGCACCTTTCAGCAGCCATTTGCCGTTTTCTGATACGGTGGAAACACCCATCGCATAACCGGCCTCACCACGCCATGTACCACCACCCACTGAGAACGCGCTTTGACCGGGCTGATAAGCCTGACCAAGCGTTGCGACCGCAGTAGCTGCCGCCGTACCGGCATCGGCACGTTTTTCGGCACGACGGATTTCACCACGCAAGGTACTGGTGGCACCTGAAATCATGTCTTGGGCCTGTTGAACGTTAACGGCATCGGTTGGGCCTTTACCTGCCGCCACGCCACTAATAACCCGGGCTTCACCATTGCTGTTGGCAAAGTTGACTTCCGTGCCATCGGTATTGCCACCTACGGAAATAACCCGGCTGCCTGGGTCCTGACGCACTAAACCAACTGACGTATTGTTATTGATTTGATCCTGCAAACTGGCGACTGAGGTATTCAGGCTTGTTAAGGCACCACCCACATTATTAAAGGTTACCGCTTTTTTGCTGCCATCCTGCTGAACTTCCTGCAGTGCATAAAGCGGATTAACGAATGTGCCATCATCCTTGGCTTCTGCGCCACCACCCAAGGCACTGGCGGTAAATTGGCTGCTTGCCTTCACCTGCTGGTTGGTCGCATTCAATTGCTTACCCGTCACGGCATCAGAACTGGTGGCTGAAAGCTCACCATCTTTAATACCCGTCAGTTTGCGGGCACCGGCAGTACCGGTAAAGTCAACAGAAGAGCCGGCAACTTCGCTACCTACGGTAATCTTGTCTGCCGCTGCATCAAACTTGACAATACCCGCGGTACCATTTTTAATCTCGGTGATGTCGCCTTCAATCGTAGTAACACGACCGTCCAGATTTGTGATATCACTTTTAATGCCAGTGATATCTCCCTCAATCGTGGTAATACGATTTGTATTAGAAGTAACACGACCGTCCAGGTTAGTCAGCGCACCACCCACATTATCAAATGAGGCACCACCGATGTCATAGACGGGTCCTGTAACCACGCCATTCGTATCAATCGATGCACCACCACCCAGCGCTGTCAGCGCAGCGGCAACAGCAAGATTAGTGGTATTCAATTGATCACCCGTTACGGCCTCGGTGCTGCCTGCCGCCACGTTTCCATTGGCAATACCTGTCAGTTTGCGAACGCCAGCAGTACCGGCAAAATTAACCTCTGTTCCATCTGTATCACCACCTACCGTAATAACGCGTGTAGTGGCATTCTGCTTAACAATACCCAGCGTGCCATTTGTAATATTAGTGATATCAGTCTGTATATTGGATATATCACCTTTAATCGTCGTAATTTCTGTTGTATTGGAACTAACACGACCGTCAAGATTGGTCAGCGCATTTTCCACACCGGTAACGGTAACTTTGGTTCCAGTATCGGTACCATCATCTAGCTCATATTTAGGGGCACTGACAGCACCTGTTACCGGATCCACCGTCGAATTACCGCCCAATGCATCGGCCACAGACTGGCTGCTGGCAAACAGCTGGTCACCAGTCATGGCATCGGTACTGCCTGCCGCTACACTGCCATTGGCAATACCTGTCAGTTTGCGCACGCCATCCGTACCGGTAAAGTTAACAATCGCACCACCTGTAGCTGCACCAACAGTAATCGGTGCAGTGCCATTAGCCTGCTGAACCAAGCCGGCAGTACCATTCATCAGATTGGTAATATTGGTGGTGTTGCCATCAACACGAGTGTCCAGATTAATTAACGCCCCACCAACACTATTCTGCGTACCTGAAATGAAGGTATAGCCGACGTTGCTCAGGTTGCCATCAGCATCAACAATCGCATTGCCACCCAACGCATCGGCCAGGTCAGAGGTTGAGCGATACAGCTGGGCCCCATTAATGGCTTCGGTACTGGTGTCAGAAAGATCACCATCGGTAAGGCCTGTCAGCTTACGGGTTTGATTAGCGACATTGGTAAAGTCCACTTCTGGACCAGCACTATTTTTACCTACAGTAATTGGTGCAGTATTATCAGCCTGCTGAACCAGACCCAAACCAGTCGAAATTGATAATTGGTGTAACTGACCACCGGTAACCGCATCGGTACTGCCGTCAGCGACAGCACCATCTGCCACGTTGGTGATCTTGCGTTCATTGCCAACTGAACCCACGGAAACCGTATTGGCTTCATTTGCAACAGAATTTTCACCAATTGCAATTGCACCCACAGCATTTGCCTGTGCTTTTTCACCAATGGCAATCGCACCCGCAGCTTGCGCTTTAGCTTCATTGCCAAATGCAATTGAGGATTTTGTTGCTGCCGTTGCTTCCTTACCGTTTTCGCCAAGGCCGGTGATTTTGTTTCCACCGATAGCGATGCCACCTTCGTCATTTAAACCGATAGTATCTGCGGTAAGATTACAATCAGCATCTGGACTTACAAGCTGACCATTCTCATCAAGCACATTAAGCCTAATATCCTCCCCAGCAACTACTGAATTAAGTAAATTTGTTACACCAGTCACACCAAGTAAAGGGCCAACTACAGGCAAACCTATTAAAACCTGGTTAAGAACTCCCCCGACAACATCTTTTACAACACTTCCAGGTAAGCTAACACCACTACAAGCACTAACCAACTGCGCCTGCGCAGACCCCATCGCCCCCAACCCCAACGCAACAGACAGCGCTGTGACAGCCAGTACTTTGTTTCCTTTTTTACCCTTGGCTTTTGTGTTTTCGGAAACCGCTACATACGTTCCCGTTTGTTCATTAAAAATGCTTTTGTGAATCCTGTTCATTTCCTAAATCCCAGTTTGAATTTCCAGACATGCAACTACCCTTACAGCTTAAAATAGCCACCTTATCCCTACATAATATTAAAAAAAAGCAGGGATTACATTAATTTACCAAGCTGACAAATTACACTTTTGTTTCAATAAAAACATTTACACTAACAAATCAAAAGGTTACTACTCATTTCATTCTAAAAAAGAAAAAACAAATTCTTAATAAACAGATACATAATGTCTTTTATAAACAACCTTTCTCCATTAAAGCATTAATTTTAATTTAGGTAAATTCAGGCTGATATTCTATAAAACGCCTTCATTTTCAAGCATTTCCAATGAAATAATATTTAATTATTTATTATTCAGGGCAGTCTGCATTTTTTATGTAAATGTGACTACAGCCATTTTATCCCAGGCCAGATCTGCTTTTTCCGCAACCACAAAAAAGAAACAAAAACGCCTGAATTCCATAACGGAACCCAGGCGTTTGGCATTTGTTTAACAAACCCTGCTTTCCCGGCAAGGATTATTAAAAAGCCTGATTACCTATTAATCAACCAGTTTAACTTTACCTTTCATTAGGGCAGAGTGTCCTGGGAATGAGCAGAAAAAGCTGTAATCACCATCTGCAGCCAGTTTTTCTACAGGAAAAGTAACGGTTGTGGATTCACCGCCACCAATAAGTTTGGTGTGAGCAATAACACGCTCATCGCCTTCTTTAACATAATCCTTGGCCACACCAGCGGCTACTCCTTCTGTGGCAACCGCTTGCAAGTCTGCAGTTTTTGTAACCACAACATTATGACCCATCGCTGCTGCAGGTAATTTACCAACGTGCTTCATGTTAATGGTAAAGTCTTTACAAGTTTTGCTGATTGAAATTTCTTTTGTATTGAATTGCATTGCATCATTTGATTCAATATCTACAGCACATTCAGCTGCCAATACTGGAGTTGCAGCAACAGACAGAACGGCAGCAAGCGCTAGTTTTTTGAAAGACATATATTTCTCCTGTGAAAAAACTTCTATACTTTCGTACCATACGACAAGTTATAAGCTCATACTCCGTATTAAACACTATTTTTTCTTAATAGTTGAGTAAAACAGTAATGTTTGTTGATAAAAATCAAGGGAACATCCTGGGATTTTGTACTGAAGACGTAAATTGATACTATACTGATCGGCTAAGAATTATTTATTAACAATAAAAACAAATAGAATTAACTTTACCTATCAAAATACGTTAGTTAAGTCTTAAAATCAATAACCAAACCAGTAACTGACTTTTATGTACACAAACAAAAAACCCCCGCTCTGAAAGAGCAAGGGTTCGCATTCTAACTGGTTCGGTTTAAAACCGATGGTGCTCATGGCGAGACTCGAACTCGCACAGCTTTCGCCACTACCCCCTCAAGATAGCGTGTCTACCAATTCCACCACATGAGCATTAAGTGTGTTCTGGAAAGCATTAGATTATAACGCATTTTCCAGAAAATTGTTATTGCTGCGTGTTTTCTGCCGGTTTTTCAGAAACAGGCGCCGATTCTGTTGGCGTTTCTACAACAGTTTGTGCAGGAGTTGCTGCGGGCACCGCTTCTGTGGCCGGCGTGGACGGAACCGCAGTTTGCCCTGCGGGAGCGGCAGGTGTCGCCGCTGGCGCTGAAGGCGTTGACAGGCCACCATTAGCAGGCGCAACAGGTAGCGCTGGTGCCGCAGGAACGGAAACACCACTGGGAGGAGCCACTGGCAATGCCGGATTCTGTGGCTGAAAACCTTCCATTAGACCACTGCCGCCCGTTTGGCTGGCCGCTGAGTCGGGCGATGAATTGCCCAAATAAGCAAGACCTGCGGTAGCCGCAAAAAACAGTACGGCCACCCATTTGGTTGCACGTGAAAAAAAGTTGGCCGCACCTGTGGCACCAAATAAACTACCTGCGGAACCCCCCCCAAAGGAAGAGCCCATGTCGGCGCCTTTGCCCTGCTGCAGCAACACGAGCACAATGACGCTTAACGCAGCAATCACCTGTACTACGGTTAGCAATGGATATAAATATGAAGGCATAAAAGTAAAACTCCAAAAATATTAAGCAGTAGTAATATTCAAAAATTCTTCGGCAACCAGTGCGGCGCCACCAACCAGTGCGCCGTCAATGTCGTTCATGGCAAACAGACTGCCTGCATTGGCAGCCTTAACGCTGCCACCATATAAAATCTGTACATTTCCAGCACCAATTGCATTGAGTTGGGCACGGATATAAGCATGCACCTCTTGGGCCTGCTCTGGCGAAGCGGTCAAACCGGTACCAATAGCCCAGACCGGTTCATAAGCAATAACCATTTTATTCACAGCCTGTTCACCCAAAGCCAACACCGGCGCCAGTTGCGCCTGAATGACAGCCAGGGTGTTTCCCTGTTCGCGGTCTTGCAGGGTTTCACCCACGCAAACGACAGGCGTAATGTGATGAGCCAGCGCCGCCTTCGCCTTCAAGGCCACCTGTTCGCTGGTTTCACCATGCAGGGCACGGCGCTCGGAGTGGCCAACCAACGCCCAGGCACAATTGAAATCGTTAAGCATGGCAGCAGAGACTTCACCGGTAAACGCACCGGATTCCTGCAGACTGACATCTTGCGCGCCCCAGGATATAGGACTGCCGGCCAAGGCCTGCGATACCTGCACCAGATAAGGGAATGAAGGACAAACAGCAATTGTACAATTAACAGGGGCACCGGCGTTTTCCACACCTTCGCGAATGCCTTTCAAAAGTACTTCATTGGCAGCCAGGCTGCCATTCATTTTCCAGTTCCCAATAACCAGTCGCTGACGCGTTTTTGCTGTTGTCATAGTTAAATCCGGCTTGTAAATATACGGGTTAAATTTAATTAACCTAATATTCTAACCCGTATATGGCCGATTTGTCTTTAATTTTCAAAAGTCAAAATAATTTTGCCAATCTGTTCACCCGCATCCATCATGGTGTGCGCTTCCACCACTTTTTCAAAGGGGAAAGTGGCATGAATGACCGGCTTGATTTTACCCGATTCAAGCAAAGGCCAGACATGCTTTTGCAAAGACCGGGCAATCTCGGTTTTAAATGCAGGCGAACGTGGCCGCAAAGTTGAACCGGTAATGGTAAGGCGACGGCGCATTAGCTGATTGGTGTCTATGGTTGCCTTGCTGCCACCCAGCTGGGCAATAATCACGATACGACCGTCATCGGCCAGGCTGTTGATGTTGCGATTGACATATTCTCCAGAAACCATATCCAGGATGACATTGACGCCCTTGCCCTGGGTAAGGGTTTTGATTTCCTCAACAAAGTCCTGGGTTTTATAGTTAATACCCTTGTTGGCCCCCAGGGCTTCTACCGCTTTTACACGCTCGTCGCTACCAACGGTTGCGTAAACGGTATTGCCAAAAGCGCGCGCCAACTGGATGGCGGTTGTTCCAATACCACTTGCACCGCCATGCACCAGCAAGATTTCATCCTTGGCCAGGGCACCACGATCAAACACATTAGTCCAAACCGTAAAATACGTTTCTGGCAAACCGGCCGCCTCTACATCGCTTAATCCTTTGGGAATAGGCAGGCAGTTACCGGCAGGCGCCGCGCAGTATTCTGCATAGCCACCACCAGGAGTGAGGGCACACACCCTGTCGCCAATTTTAAGATCAGTACCGGAAACATCGCCTTCCACAATCACACCCGCCACTTCCAGGCCCGGCAAATCAGAGGCATCAGCCGGCGGCGGGTAAGAACCTTTACGCTGGAACACATCAGGCCGGTTAATGCCTGCCGCGGCTACTTTAATTAAAACCTCACCGGCTTTTAGTACCGGCTTCTCACGCTCCACCAAAGTTAATACTTCCGGCCCACCCGGTTGTGAGATTTCAATTGCTTTCATTGTCTTCTTCCTTTTTTCTGAGATCAGGGTAATCAAGCGCTCTATTCTAGCAGGGTATGGCAGACACAAGCTGTTTGAAGAAGACTTTACGCGTATGCCAATAAATATGTGTACGCAATCAAAACACCAATACCGTTAAATAGAAAAAGGGGCCGTTACCAGCCCCTTCGATGTTGCTTTATATCTTTGCCAGGATTTAGACTGAAACGCTTTCCAGACGCGGCGCAATCATGTTTTCAGGGCGTAATATATCGGCCAGCACCTTTTCATCCAGCAGGTTTTCTTCTTTGACCAGCTCAAGAACACCCCGCCCTGTTTCCAGCGCTTTTTTGGCAATGCGCGTAGAGTTTGCATAGCCAATAAACGGATTAAGGGCCGTTACCAGGCCAATTGAGTTTTCTGCCAGCGCACTGCAATGCGCGGCATTGGCGGTAATGCCATCAATACACAACTCCCGAAGCATATCCATCGCGCGCGATAACAGACAAATGGAATCAAACATTTTGTAGGCAATCAGGGGTTCCATTACGTTCAGCTGGAGCTGCCCTGCTTCTGATGCCATGGTAATGGCCACATCATTGCCGATAATTTCGAAAGCGATCTGGTTGACCGCCTCTGGAATGACCGGATTAACCTTGCCGGGCATAATAGAACTGCCTGGCTGACGGGCAGGCAGATTGATTTCATTGATACCTGTGCGAGGACCACTGGAAAGCAGGCGCAAGTCATTGCAGATTTTGGACAATTTAACCGCGGTGCGCTTAAGCATGCCAGACAGCAATACAAAATCACCCATATCATAAGTGGCCGCCACCAGATCAAAAGACGATTTCATGGGCTGGCCACTGATTTCGGCCAGTTTCTTGACCACCAGCTGCTGGTAGCGCGGGTCGGTATTGATACCGGTGCCAATTGCGGTGCCGCCCAGATTAACCGCCGTTAACAAGTTGGCCGCCACAGAGCGCAACAAGGGCAGATCATCAGCCAAGGTAGAGGCAAAAGCCTTGAATTCCTGGCCCAGGGTCATGGGAACCGCATCCTGAAGCTGGGTTCTACCCATTTTAAGGATATGATCAAACTCATTTGCCTTAACAACAAATGATGCAGTGAGTTTATCCAGGCTTGCCAACAAGGACTCATGGCTGAACAACAAACCCAACCTGATGGCTGTTGGGTAGGTATCATTGGTTGATTGAGACATATTCACATCATTGTTGGGATCCAGATACTGGTACTCACCCTTGGCATGATTCATTGACTCAAGACCGATATTGGCAATCACTTCGTTGGCATTCATATTGGTAGAGGTCCCTGCCCCGCCCTGAATCATGTCCACCACAAACTGATCATGAAACTCGCCCGCGATAATTCGTTGACAGGCTTTTTTGATTGCCTCGCATTTCTCTTTGGCAAGATGCCCAAGCTCACAATTGGCCTGTGCGGTTGCCTGTTTAACCATGGCAAAAGCATTGACAAAATCAGGGTAATGAGACAACGGAATGCCAGACAGCCTGAAGTTTTCAATTGCTCGCAGTGTTTGGACACCATAATAAACATCATCGGGGACTTCTTTAGTTCCCAACAAGTCTTTCTCTATACGGTACGACTTATTAATTGACATATCAAATAAAATACACAAAGAACGACTTTCGTCGTGTTAATAAAAAAAGCGAAAGATGGCCCATACTAACAAATTTGACACTGCACGGGCGTCCAAACACAAAAAGAGCCCCCTAACGAGCACCTTTTGTGTTTGCTTGTTTACATCTGCATTTAATACCTGCTCATAAAATAGCAATAAAAAAACCCCGGACCATTTCTGAATCCGGGGTTTTGCATATTGGCGGAAGCTGTGAGATTCGAACTCACGGAGGGCGCAAACCCTCGCCGGTTTTCAAGACCGGTGCATTCAACCGCTCTGCCAAGCTTCCTTTTTCTCTCTGGTGCACTCGGCCGGAATCGAACCGGCACGGGCGCAATGCCCGAGAGATTTTAAGTCTCTTGTGTCTACCTATTTCACCACGAGTGCGACACACTTAAGAAAGAAGAACTATAGCATGACAATTTAAACCCTGTCTATAACAGTTCGATTAAAATCATATTTTCCCGTGAAAATCATGACATTTTTACAACAACATTAAAAACACCCTATAAAATCCGTTTCAAAACCATTGAAACACAAACAATAAAGCCCTTTTTATTTCAATCGGTTCCATATAGACCGATTTTTAATGATTACTTTCATTTGGGTGGCCTTAAGAAACAAATTCGAAATGGGCATTGCCTGATAATGAGTTTATAGTGCTGTACGGTAAAGTTTCAGCTCACTTACCTTTGCGTGAGGTTCAACATGAAAAAAATTCTTGCGGTATTGGCTCTGACCATTGGCCTTGCCGGCTGCGTTATTGATGATGGCTATGGTTATTATGATGATTACTATAGCCCGGGGTACAGCAACGGGTACGGGTATGGTTACGCCAACTCTTACACTACGGTCAATAACTACCGCTATTATGACAATAACCGCCGTCGCTGGGTAACGCGCAACCATGCTGATCAGAAACGATACTGGGACAATAATCGGAAACACACCGATCGCAATAACTGGAATCGCAGACCCGATCGTGACCGCCACGATGCAAAACCAAACACACCTTCCCGTGAATGGAGAAAAAACAGCAACCAAAACAATCGCCGCATTGAACAACACCAGAACACCAGCCGCCGCCCCGATTTCAACAGGATTGAGCGGTCGCGCTTACTCGCACCAGCTGAAAGAAACTTTGAAAATCGCTCTGAGTCGCGTCGCCGGGACAACAACAGTCGCTAACAATAAAGCCAAATTCCAATACTGACAGGAGTCTCCATGAAAAAACTATTACTGCCCTTTTTTACTGCTGCCACTTTAGGCATGGGAACAGCTGCCAATGCACAAATTAATGTTGACATTGGAATAGGATTACCTGGGGTCGTTGTAGAAAGGCCGCATCGCCATTACGCTCCCCCACCGGTAGTTTATGTAGAGCGTCCCCGCCATATCCGGCCAAGATCTGTTTATTATTACGATGATCACCCAAGACACAGCCGCAAATACCACAAGAAACACTTCAAAAAACACGGACACCCACACCACAGGCATTACCGTGGCAGGGATTAATACCCGGCACTCAGCCCGTTAATGCCATGGCTATTAACGTGTCTGTTCACCTCCCCCATGGACGGGGAAAGCAAATCCGCTGATCTGTCTTCATGTTGTTTTTTTACATTTTTTATAACATTTTCATTTCATGACTTGCAAAAACAGATATTTTTATGTCATAATTCTTTCTTCACTGCTTAACACAGCAAAGAAACAAGTCGGGGCATAGCGCAGCCTGGTAGCGCATCTGGTTTGGGACCAGAGGGTCGTAGGTTCGAATCCTACTGTCCCGACCATGAATTCCCAAGAATATCAAAAATCAGCCGCTTAACAGTTATTGAACTGAAGCGGCTTTTTTGTGTCCAGCTACTTTATATAGTGACCTGACGCCCACACCCACTATGATATATATCAAATCGTTAATAGAATAAAGGCTCAAAATGTCCTTTATTTATTTTAAGGCATGTACATTTATTTACTAAAGAAATAAACTTAAACACAATTAAGTTCCCGTACAAGCTGCGTGTCCTTTTTCCTTTATAAAAATAATGAAAATCCAAAGACAAACGTTTTATTTTTATTTTTTTACCTCAAGGATAGTAACGATGTTGCATTTAAAGAAAACCATGCTGGCAGCTGGTCTTGCAATGGGTTTTCTGGGCTTTACCGCCCAGGCAGAAGAAAGCAAATACCCTGAACGACCTGTCAATATGGTTATCCCGTTTACGGCGGGTGGCCCGACCGATAATGTTGCGCGCTCTTTGGCCGAAGCCATGCGCGCCCCGCTTGGGGAAACGGTTATTGTTGAAAACAAGGCTGGTGCAGGCGGCACAATCGGCACAACTCATGTCGCCCACCAAAAGCCAAACGGCTATGATATTTTGCTCATGCACATCGGTTTTTCAACCGCACCGTCCCTGTATAAAAAACTGGGCTACGACCCTGTCAAAAGCTTTGAACCCATTGGCATGGTGGTTGATGTTCCCATGACCATTATTGCCCGTGAAGACTTTCCGGCCAATAACATGAAAGAACTGGTTGAATATGTCAAGGCACACAAAGACGAAGTTACTTTGGCCAATGCCGGCGTTGGCGCAGCCAGCCACCTATGTGGCACCATGTTAATGTCCGCCCTGAATGTAGACCTGCTGACCATTCCTTATAAAGGAGCCGCCCCAGCCATGAATGACCTGCTGGGCAAACAGGTAGACCTGCTGTGCGACCAAACCACCAACACATCACAACAAATCCTGGGCAAAAAAGTTAAAGCCTATGCCATTACCAGCGCGGAACGCTCTCCTACCCTCCCGGATCTGCCAACCATGCAGGAAGAAGGCTTCAAGGACTTTCAGGTAGGTATCTGGCACGCATTATGGGCACCGGCCGGCACACCCAAACCTGTTCTGCAAAAGCTTGAGTCAGCCTTGGCTGCTGCTTTAAAAGATCCAAAATTCAAGGAACGCATGGACCAACTGGGCGCCACCGTACTTGAAAACGATGCCAATCCAGCCGCTTTGCAGGCCAAGGTTGCGCAGCAAATCCCGGTATGGGCAGAGCTGTTTAAAAAAGCAGGCGTTGAACCACAATAAACCTGTCAACTGCGTTGCCACAGGCATAAAAGCAAAATAACCATTATGCAGTCACGTAGCGGGAACAGACCAGGACGTGACTGCATTTTATTTCCAGGCTACTTCCGCATACCTCCAGTTTGTTTTTCCACAAACAAACCAGCCAGCCGTTGCACTTTCTGCCTTAAGTCTTCCAGCGAACCATCATTCACCACTCTGGATGAGAATTCTTCCCAATTCCCTGGCACCGGCTCAAAGCTTCCTGCCTGTGCATTGAGCACCTCTACCGTAGCATCCGATGGATCTTTACCCGCTTGCGCCCTTTTAACAATACGGTTTTCCATAATGTTTTCAGGAGCCTCACAACTTACCAGCCTGAAGGGCACACCCAAGCGGTTAGCAAGGTTATGGAACAGGACACGATCATCCTGATGCAAAAAAACCGCATCAACAACCGCGATGAACCCAGCCTGCAGCAGCTTTTCGGCAAGCTCAAGCAAGCGAGCGTAAACACGCTGGCTGGCTTCAGGCGAATAAAGCACTTCTTTGTTTACCACCAGGCCATTTTTCAACGCTTTATTGAAAAGGCGTTTACGTTCGGTATCGGAACGCAAGCGAATTCCACCGACCCTGTCACCCAGCATTTGCGCCACGGTGGACTTGCCCGAACCACTTAAGCCATATACCAGCACCAGGGCCAGCGGCGCTGTGGGAGACACAAAACTTCTGGCCAAGCGCCAGTATTGACTGAATTTTTCATTCTTGCCTTGCATTAAGGCAATTTTAGCCCTGACCAAAGCCCGGTACGCCGCATATTCCGGCAAAAGCCGCAAGCCTTCGTAGTCTCCGCCTTCTTCCAGATAGGTATTAAGCAGGCGCGAGGCCAATTCGGGGAGTCGGCTGGCATGCAAATCCATATAGGCAAAAGCCAAATCGTTCATGACATCAATATTGCTTAAGCTGTCGTCAAACTCAAGGGCATCAAAGGCCATGACCCGGTTTTGCCAAAGCACGATATTGCCCAGGTGCAAATCACCGTGACAGGGCCTGAAAAAACCCTGATCAATTCGCTGCTGGCGCCATGGAAGGTGGTTTTCAAACGTTGCCTTCAAATCTTGCCTGAAACTCTCCCACTCTGTGGCTTCCGGCATGGCTGAAAAAAATGGATGGAACTTGATTTCATCAAAGCTTTCAAGCAACCAGTCCAGCGTGGTTTTTTCATTCACCGCTGTGGCAGACAAACGCGGCAAAGACTCATGAAACCGGGCCAAATGCCGTGCCAGTGTTTCTACCAGTGAAAACGTAAGTGTTCCTGCGCGCGCCATCACGGCAAATTCCTGACTGCTATCAAAACGGTGCATTTTCACCAGCCAGTCTATGACCAACTCCTGACCGTCAATATCCGGAGCTAGCGGGCTGCCTGTAACCGGCAAAACAGCCAGATATAATTCCGGTGCCGTGCGCTGGTTGATCGCCAATTCTTTCAGGCAGAAATGATGCCGGTTTTCCAACGTGGAAAAATCAAGAAAAGGCAACTTTAGCGGTTTTTTAAGCTTGTAGGCAAATTCACCGGCCAGAATAATGGTTGAGATGTGAGTTTGCGTGACGACTGCCTGCGTACCAGCCTGTGCTTCAAGCTTTTGGCACAGGCCTTTTACCATAAGTCCATGCTTCTCCAACGCGTCATCCTGTTGCCATAAATCAGTCATGCCTGCCATCCATGTTAAGAAGAGGCCTTGAAAGACAGTAGCCTAAGCCCATTAAGCACCACTAGCAGGCTGGCCCCCATATCTGCAAAAACCGCCATCCACATGGATCCCATTCCGCCCAGGGTTAGCAGCAAGAACACCAGCTTAATCCCCAGTGCCAAGACAATATTTTGCACCAACACCCGATAAGTAACGTGGGACAATTCAATAAAACGAGGTATTTTGCGCAAATCGTCGTCCATCAAGGCAACGTCCGCCGTTTCAATCGCCGTATCCGTGCCGATTGCCCCCATGGCAAAACCAATCTCGGCCCTCGCCAGGGCTGGCGCATCGTTAATACCATCACCAACCATACCCACCATACCGGATTTTTGCAAATCGACAATCACATCCAACTTGTTTTCGGGCATTTGCTGCCCAAGCGCACGATCTATGCCTACCTGACTGGCAATGGTTTGCACGGTTTGAGGGTTGTCCCCTGACAGCATGATCGTTTTAACGCCCTGCTCATGCAGCCGCTGAATGGCTTGCCGGCTATCGGGCCTGACCGTATCCGCCACTGCAAATACGGCTATTACCCGGTTCAGGCAATACAATAACACGACTGTTTTACCCTGGTTTTCATAAGCATGTACGGTCTGTATTACCGAAGCATCAAGCAAACCCTGTTCAAGCGCACGACGTGGGCTTTCAAGCATATATTCCACACCATTAATGACACCTTGCACACCCCGGCCAGCCAAAGCCTGAAAACCCTCAACCGGATAGGTCAGCAAACCGTCTTTGCGGGCAGCCTGTGCCACCGCCATGGATACTGGATGATCGGACAAAGCTGCCAGACTGGCTGCTGTTTTTCGTACCCCGATTTCGTCCAGGCTCACCTCATCCTGATCTCGACCGCTTTCTGAAGCCCGGGTAAAGGTCAGGTTTTCAGGCATAAGTATCATATCGGTTTGCACCGGTTTACCCTGCGTGATGGTCCCTGTTTTATCCAGCGCCAGCCAACGCAATTTCCGGCCTTTTTCCAGATAGGCAGCCCCCTTAACCAGCACACCATGCCGTGCCGCAGCGGTTAAGCCGCTTACCAAGGTAACCGGTGTTGAAATCACCAGGGCGCAAGGGCAGGCAATCACCAACAGCACCAGTGCCATGTAGATGGCATCAAGCCAGGGGGTTCCCATGACAAAGGGCATAAAAACGGCCACCAACAAAGCCAGCAGGCAAACCGCAGGCGTATAGTATTGGGCAAACTGGTCCACAAACCGTTGCAAGGGGGCTTTGCTTGCCTGGGCCTGTTCAACCACCCTGATAATCCGGGCCAGAGTGCTGTTATCAGCCAAAGTGCCCACCTTGAACTCCAGCAGACCACCTTGGTTTATGGTACCGGCATACAGCTCGTCCCCCTGCTGCTTGTCAACGGGCAGGCTTTCGCCAGTAATGGGCGCCTGGTTGACCGTGGAGCTGCCCTTGATGACCATTCCGTCAAGAGGAATCCGCTCACCCGGGCGCACCCGTACAAGATCCCCTGTTTTTACCTGTCCTACCGGCAATTCCAGCCAGTCTTTATCTACCTGATAAACCCAGGCAGTTTGCGGCACCATTTGCAGCAAGTTACTCACGGCAAGACGGGCACGATCCAGTGACCTGGATTCCAGCAACTCGGCAATACTAAACAACACCATCACCATTGCGGCCTCGGGCCATTGTCCGATTAACAACGCACAGCTAACCGCAATAGCCATGAGCGCATTAATATTTAACTGTAAGTTCCGCAAGGCAATAAACCCTTTGCGGTAAGTTCCCAAGCCTGATAACGCCACGGCCAGTACCGCCAGCAAGGCAGAGAATATCCACGGCCCCCCTACCCAATGCGTGACTTCTGAAGCAATCGCCAAAATGGCAGCCACCGGGAGTTTCCAGCCTAAAGAAAAACCGCTTTCCCGCATGCTGTTTTTTAAAGGCACCACGTCTATTGCTGCGGTTTGTGGCTCAAAGCCCAACGATTTAATCGCGTCAAGAATAGCGTCCAAGGCATGAGGTTGATGCAGCACCAGCAATTCCCGCTGCATCAAATTAAAATTCATGGCCATTACCCCTGCGGTATTTTCAAGTCGGGTCCTGATAAGACGCTCTTCGGTAGGACAATCCATTTGCATGATACGAATGGGGGTTTGCACTGCATCACCCGCCACCTGTTGAGGCGGCAGATCCCTTAAACCCTGTGTTGTTTCTTTGGGGTCGTGATGAGTATGTTTATGATCGTGATTATGTTGCTGGCAGCAGCCTGACATGACTTACTCCATTTATGCGGTTATTCATTTATAATGATTAGACACCCTGTAGTAACTACAAGGTCAAGCATTTTCGGGAGTATTTCATGAAAATCGGTGAATTGGCCAGTTTGCTAAACTGCAAAGCGGAAACCATTCGATATTACGAGAAAGAAGGCTTGTTACCCAAGCCTGAACGCAATGCCAGCAATTACCGCCACTATGGCGATGAGCATGTTAAACGACTGCGGTTTATCCGCAATTGCCGCTCACTGGATATGACGCATGATGAGATTCGCACACTGTTAATGGTGCAGGATGAAAGCAATGGCAATTGCGCCTGCTTTAACCAGGTAATAGATGAACACCTGGGACATGTGGATGCCCGGATTCAGGAACTGGTTTACCTGAAAGAGCAGCTGATTGCGTTACAAAAGCAATGTGAAACGGCGCAGGCGGTTGAAAATTGTGGGATTTTCAGGCAGCTTTCCACCATGGAAAGCACCGAACCACCTACACGCCATTCACATTTATAGCAACATTAACCGAAACGGCCGGTAATGTAATCCTCAGTTTCCTTGCGCTGTGGTTTAACAAAGATTTTCTCTGTCTCACCAAATTCCATCAGTTCACCAAGGTACATGTAAGCGGTATAGTCGGAACAACGGGCTGCCTGCTGCATGTTATGGGTCACGATGGCAACGGTATAGTCTTTTTTCAACTCGGTAATCAATTCCTCGATTTTTACGGTTGAAATAGGATCAAGTGCCGAACAAGGCTCGTCAAGCAATAAAACCTCGGGTTTAATCGCCACACCACGTGCAATGCACAAGCGCTGCTGCTGGCCACCCGACAAGCCGTTACCACTTTGACCCAGCTTGTCTTTTACTTCATTCCACAAAGCCGATTTCGTCAAGGCCCATTCAACCCGCTCGTCCATTTCAGCCTTACTGAGTTTTTCAAACAACTTGACACCAAAAGCGATGTTGTCATAAATACTCATGGGAAACGGCGTGGGTTTTTGGAAAACCATTCCCACTTTTGCACGAATCAATGAAATATCGGTATTGGTGGTGAGCAGGTTTTCACCATCAAGGTTGATCTCACCTTCTGCACGCTGGCCTGGATACAATTCGAACATGCGGTTGAAGGTACGCAACAGGGTAGACTTGCCACAGCCTGAAGGACCAATGAAAGCAGTTACCTTGTTACGGGCAATACGCATGTTTACGTCTTTGATCGCGTGAAAACCACCATAATAAAAATTCAGGTTTTTAACTTCGATCTTTGTCTCATCGACTGGAACCAAATTTTCCATTTCAATTTCCTAAAATCTGTATATCGATAATCTGTTTACTTACGGAACAAACTGCGAGCCAGGATATTCAGGCCCAATACCAGCAGGGTAATCAGGGTTGCTCCTGCCCAGGCCAGCTCGTTCCAGTCTTTAAAGGGACTGGCCGCGTATTGATAAATAACCACTGGCAGGTTGGCCATTGGTGCATTCATGTTCCAGCTCATGAACTGGTTGGACAATGCGGTAAACAGCAAGGGAGCCGTTTCACCCATAATGCGGGCCACTGCCAGCAAAATGCCGGTAATAATGCCTGAGCGCGCAGCACGGTAACAAATCATGGTCACAATACGCCATTTGGGGCAACCCAACGCAGCAGCGGCTTCACGCAGGCTGTTTGGCACCAGCAAAAGCATGTTGTCGGTGGTGCGCACCACAACCGGAATAACCAGAATGGATAAGGCCAGCGCTCCTGCCCAACCGGAGTAATGACCCACATTGGACACATACAAGGAGTAAATGAACAAACCGATAATAATGGAAGGGGCTGATAGCAGGACATCGTTCAGGAAACGGGTAGCCGGTGCCAACCAGCCACGGCTGCCATATTCGGCCAGATAGGTGCCTGCCATGATGCCAATAGGCGTGCCAATAATGGTGCCCACCGCCGACATAAGCACGGAACCAAGTATGGCGTTGGCCAAGCCTCCCGAATCACCCGGTCCGGGGGTGATTTCGGTAAACAGGGTAAAAGACAGGGACGCACCACCTTTAAGCAGCAAGGTAAGAATAATCCAGAAAAGCCAGAACAAGCCGAAAACCAGTGTAATGGAAGACAGCGTTAACATGACTTTATTGATTTTGCTACGTTTTCTATACAGGGCGTTATCGTTGTTAAGCAACGACTTCACAGGCACAGATGCATGCAATGTAGATTGTGTATTCATTTTTTGTATCCGGTACGCTTAGGATTTCTTGCCTTCACCTCTGGCTGCACGAGCGAGCAACAAGCGGGAAAGCGCCAAAACAATGGTCGTAATAAGGAACAGGATAAGACCCAGTTCGATCAAGGCTGATTTTTGCAAACCACCTGCCTCGTTGAATTCGTTCGCAATGGCAGAGGCAATGGAGTTTGCCGGTGCAAAAATACTGTCAGGCAAGCGGAAAGCATTACCAATGACAAAAGTAACTGCCATGGTTTCACCCAGTGCACGCCCCAAACCAAGCATGATGCCACCAATGACACCGCTGCGGGTATAAGGCAATACGACTTTCCACATGACTTCCCAGGTTGAAGCGCCCAGGCCATAAGCGGATTCTTTAAGCATGGTTGGCACCACCTCGAAAACATCACGCATGACCGAGGCAATGTAGGGAATGATCATAATGGATAAAATGAGACCGGCGGTGAACAGGCCAATACCAAAAGGAGGGCCCGAAAAGAAGCCGCCAATGACAGGAATATTGCCAAGCACGGCAATCATGCCGGGCTGAATATACTCCTGGAAAATAGGCACAAAAACAAACAGACCCCACATACCATAAATAATGGAGGGAATCGCTGCCAGCATTTCTACGGCAACCCCCAATGGCCTGCGCAACCATGCCGGGGCCAGTTCGGTCAGGAACATGGCAATACCAAAAGAAACGGGAACTGCAATAAGCAGTGCAATAAAGGCGGTTATCACAGTACCTAAAATGGGTACAACAGCGCCATATACGTCATTGACCGGATCCCAGTCATTTGTGGTAAAAAATGACATACCATAGGCGGCAATGGTTTCACGACTCCCATAAACCAGGGAAACCATGATGGCTGCAAGCAAAATAAAGACGAAGAAGGCGAAAAACCTGGCTGTACCTTTGAACAAACCATCTGCAAGTGCATTTTTACTTGTCGGGTTTGGTGGGATATCTTTTTTCATGGCTGAATCAGCAGTTTTAATATTTGAAGAAACGGAAGGGGTTATTGTAGCGCTCATTCTCGACTCTACTTTTGAATTTTGCAAAAAACATGGCGGTTTTTTAAAAAACCGCCATGTTTTTCAGACAAGGTTAGCCAATTAATTGAACAACCCGTTGTTTATTTCCAAACTGCTTCACCGCCAGTTGTTTTGATTTCAGATGCCCATGCATCACGAACCTGGCTGGTAACTGCTTCTGGCAGAGGTACGTAGTCCAGCTCGGCGGCTGTTTTGGCACCATTTTTAAATGCCCAGTCAAAGAATGACAGCACTGCTTTAGTTTGCTCGGGCTTTTCAGCAACTTTATGCACCAGGATGAAAGTAGCTGCAGTAACAGGCCAGGATTCCGCACCGGGTTCGTTAGTTAATACAACACCCATACCTGGGGCACCTTTCCAGTCAGCATTGGCGGCAGCTGCTGCGAATGCTTTTTGTTCTGGCTGAACAAATTTACCATCCTGGTTTTGCAATTGTGTCCAGGACAGGTTGTTTTGTTTTGCGTAAGCGTACTCTACATAGCCAACCGAGTTTTTCAATTGACCCACGTAAGCGGCAACACCTTCGTTACCTTTTCCGCCCTGACCTACTGGCCATTTAACGGCCTTGCCTTCACCCACTTTTTCTTTCCATTCGGCAGAAACTTTAGACAGGTAGTTGGTCCAGCCGAAGGTGGTGCCTGAACCGTCTGAACGGTGAACAACAACAATGTCGGCGCCTGGCAGTTTAAGATCGGCGTTCAGGGCAACGATAGCAGGATCGTTCCATTTTTTGATTTTACCCAGGAAAATATCGGCCAGAACAGCACCTGACAGTTTCAATTCACCTGGTTTGATACCGTCGATATTAACAACAGGTACTGTACCGCCAATAACAGCAGGAAATTGCAGCAGATTGTTTTCTGTCAGTTTGTCAGCTTTCATTGGATCATCAGAAGCACCGAAATCGACGGTTTTAGCAATAATTTGCTGTTGACCGCCGCCCGAACCAATTGACTGGTAGTTGATTTTATTACCGGTTTGTGCTGCGTATTCAGATGCCCATTTTGCATAAATAGGGTATGGGAAAGAAGCACCTGCACCAGTTACTGTGCTGGCGGCCTGTACTGAAAAAGCAGCAGTGCCTAAGGCGACTGCCAATGTAACGCGTTTAAATGCATGCTTCAACATTGTTTTTCCTTTCGAGAAAAGTGGAAATGGATTTTGATACCAATGACGACATAGTAAATCCCAAATATGACATGATTGTGACAGTTCTTGCATATTCGCTTGCGACTTGTCTAGATCACAATCCCCAAAAACCCTAATTAATCAATAAATTAAAAGAAAGATGTTGAATTTTTACATCAGACAAAAAACGTGAACAAATGTCAACAAGCTTTAGGCCTCCTGAATTTGCCCACGTTTTCAGAGCCAGGCCCGGCTGGTGCCTGGTGATGACCGGGGGAAAGAATTATTTACCCAGCAATCCCATTAAATGATTTTGCAAATTAAATGGTTGGCGACGGTTTCTGACACGCTGGTAATTGCCGTCGGGTTGCTGCTCCCAAGCCAGTACATTGTCTTTAAGCGCATAAGTGAATGACTCGGCAATAACCCGTTTTTTCAGCGCAGGATTTAAAACAGGGAATCCGACTTCCACACGACGGAAAAAGTTGCGCTCCATCCAGTCAGCCGAAGAAAGATAGACCTGCTCTTTACCATTGTCATAAAAATAAAATACCCGGGAGTGCTCAAGGAAGCGCCCTACAATGGATCGCACGCGAATATTTTCAGACATACCGGCAACCCCGGCACGCAATGCACACACGCCGCGCACAATCAAGTCAATTTCCACTCCTGCCTGACTTGCCTCATAAAGGGCATTAATCACCTGAATATCCAGCAGGGAATTCATTTTGGCCATAATACGCGCCTTTTTACCCTGACGTGCATTTTCCGCTTCATTATTAATAAGCGTTAGCATTTTTCCATGCAGGGTAAAAGGAGACTGCAGCAACAATTTCAGTGGGCGCCGGGCCCCCAAACCGGTTAACAGGGAGAATATCTTATCCATGTCCTCGGTAATTTCCCGGTTGGCGGTCAGCATGCCAAAGTCGGTATACAAACGGGCTGTACGCGGATGGTAATTACCGGTACCCAGGTGACCATAGCGTACAATGCGTCGCCCTTCCCTTCTTAATACCAAGGCCATTTTTGCATGGGTTTTATGACCAACCACCCCATAAACCACATGCGCCCCAACCTCTTCAAGCTTGGCGGCCCAATTGATATTGGTTTGTTCATCAAAGCGAGCCATCAGTTCTACCACTACAGTAACTTCCTTGCCCGACTTGGCAGCCATAACCAGCAAACGCATCAATTCCGAGTCTTCACCGGTACGGTAAATGGTTTGCTTGATCGCGACCACGGCCGGATCCACGGCAGCAGCCGTCAGAAATTCAATGACCGGATCAAAAGATTGGTACGGATGATGCAACAGCAGATCTTCCTTGGCGATCGCACTGAACATGTGCTCAGGATGATCTTCCATTTTGTCAAAGGGTGATGGAATTTTTGCCCTATACCCTGGAAACACCAAATCGGTTCCCGCATCAATATCACACAGCGGCATGATGCGGGTCAGGTTAACCGAACCCGCAGTACGGTATGTGTCAAGCGGTGTCAGTGCAAACTCGGATTGGAGGAAAATCTCCAGCTCTTCAGGGGTATCCTCGGCAATCTCCAATCGAACCGCGGCACCAAAGTTGCGCTGGGACAACTCTCCCTGCAAAGCCTGCCGCAAATCGGTTACCTCATCTTCATCGACATAAAGGTCGCTGTTGCGGGTCACCCGCCATTGATACAGTCCCTTGACTTCCAATCCTGGAAACAGATCTCCAACAAACATCTGCATCAGACTGGACAGCAAAGTGTGACCGTGTTTTTGCCCACACACTTCTTCAGGAATTTTTAACAGTCGCGGCAAGGCACGCGGTGCCTGAACAATGGCAATGGAAGAATTACGTCCAAACGCATCAACACCCGATAGTGAAACGATAAAGTTAAGGCTTTTGTTATAGACCCGGGGAAATGGATGGGATGGATCAAGCCCGATGGGCGTCAATAAAGGCATCACATCCTCAAGGAACACCTCACGGGCCCAGGCCATCATGCCTTCGGTGTACTCCTGGGGCTTGTAAATATAAACCCCTTTCTCACGCAAGGCTGGCAAGATGCTTTGATTTAATAAGAAATACTGCCGTTTGACCAGCTCATGCACATCTTTTTGCACCAAATCAAACGCCTCACCGGGTGTGTAACCATCATCACCAATCACCCGAGGATTGCGTCTCTCCTGCTCTTTAAGGCTGGCAATCCGGATCTCAAAAAATTCATCCAGATTGGAACTGACAATACATATATATCGCAAGCGCTCTAGTAGTGGCGTATTTTCGTTTTCAGCCATCCCCAATACCCTGGCGTTAAACTTGAGTAAAGACAACTCCCGATTCAGAAAATTGGGAGGCGACACATCTTCCTGGCTATTCTCGATCATGATTACCTTACAAATGATTTAATTTTTTATTTGTTGCTTATACACTATATAAATTACCATTTAATGACAATGTCATGTAAGTGCCTTTTTTTCATTAATTTAATTATTCCTGTCTCATTGGCACACATTCACCCCACGCAAGTCACATAACCTGCCCAATTACGTTTGCCCCACTTACTCAGTCAGTCAAAACTTCTACGAATGTCGCTTAAATTTTTTGGCATTTATTCTTTTATACAAAATACATATTTTTTTTTACTAAAATAGCGCAACTAAACACCTAAGACAGCAAACGCATGGATCAAAATAACTTATTAGCTGCCGTTGACCTGGGCTCCAACAGTTTCCGGCTTTCTATCGGACGCATTGTGCAGCGTGAAGGTATTTCACAAATCTATGCACAGGACAGACTGAAAGAAACGGTCCGCCTGGCAGCCGGCCTTGATGAGAACATGATTCTTAGTGAGGAAGCGATTGCAAGAGCTATTGCCGTGCTGGAACGGTTTGGCGACCGAATAGAAAACTTTCCTCCCGACCGCGTTCGTGTAGTGGCCACCAATACTTTTAGGGTTGCCCGCAATATCAAGGAATTCCTGCCTCGCGCTGAAGCTGCATTAGGTTACCCGATTGAAGTGGTTGCCGGTCATGAAGAAGCACGGCTGGTTTTTTCGGGTGTGGCCCATGAACTGCCACCATCAGACGAAAAACGCCTCGTGATCGATATTGGCGGAGGCTCAACAGAATTCATTATTGGTCAAAACCTTGAACCCAAACTCATGCAATCTTTAAGCATGGGCTGCGTCAGCTTCACCAAAGCCTATTTTCCAGAAGGCGCAGTGACAGCTGAAGGTTTTGCCCATGCAGAAATTGCTGCCCGCAAAGAGCTGGAGGCCATCTCCAAACAATTCCAAAGAATGGGTTGGGCCGAAGCTTATGGCTCTTCCGGCACCGCAAAGGCCTTAGTGGCCACCCTGGAAGAATCCGGCTTCTCGGAAAAAGGCATCACCCTTGATGGCATGCAAAAACTCAAGAAAGTCTTGATTCGCTACGGTTCTGCCAAAGCCCCCGAACTGAAAGGTCTTAAAATTGATCGTATGGAAGTGTTGCCCGCAGGACTTTCCATTATGATATCCGCCTTTAAAGAGCTTAAAATAGAACGCATGCTTCAGGGTGAAGGTGCGCTTCGGGTAGGTGTACTTTACGATATGCTGGGGCGGCAGGCTGCTGTTGACAAACGTGATGAATCGGTCAAGCAGTTCATCAGGCGCTATCACATAGATATCAAACAAGCCACTCGTGTAAAGCAGCTTTCCCTTCAGTTTTTTGACCAATTGAAGCTTGAAGACCCCCTGGCGAGTGAATTACGACAGGCCCTGGGATGGGCTGCCGATTTACATGAAGTGGGCTTAAGCATTTCACAAAACGCCTATCACAAACACACCGCCTATGTGTTGGGCAATGCCGATATGCCAGGGTTTTCCAAAGCAGACCAAAGTATTCTTTCATTACTGACGCTGGGTCACCAAGGCCGCCTTGATAAAATAAACTCGCACACACCCACAAGAAACCAATGGCTTGCACTGTTATGTTTAAGACTCGCCGCTTTGTTTCTGCGTCGCCGGCAACTTATTAACCCGGAAATTTTAAGACTGGAAGTAGATGGAAAAACCGTCTCGGTGATTATCTCCAGCAAGTGGCTGGCTCATCATCCGTTAACGCAGTACAGCCTTAAGCTGGAAGCGTCGGAATGGAAACAGGCTGATGCCAATTTAACCTTCAAGGTAGTTCCGGCATAGCTAATGACTATTTCCAATGACCAATAAAACAATGGCCTCACTTGTCAGCCAGTGAGGCCATTGGCATAAAATCCGAAGTTAATCTATGCCAAAATGTTTACGATAACGCGGATCCATACTTTCAATATCAATAATAATCGGGAAATCCGCTGCATTGAAATTGGGATCCCAGGCAGGCTCACCACAAATACGGGCACCAATTTTAAGATATCCCTTAATTAACGGTGGAATCTTCACTTCCCCGGTCGCATCAAGCTTTTCAAGTGGATATGGATTTAACGGCGTTACCCTTGGCAATTCCGGATGTTTGTCCATTTCAGCTTTTGCGGCACGCCACACCTGTGAGGCCTGCACACCACCATCAGCCAGGCTGACACTGGCACAACCCAGCATGTACCGATAATTTCTTTGATGTAAAAATTTGGTCAGACCCGTCCAAAGCATCATTATGGCTGAACCATTACGATAATCGGCATGAGTACAGGAACGACCACACTCACACAATAAGTGACGGATATGATCCAGGCTGGAAATATCAAACTCGGATTCCGAATAATAACCTTTGGCTTCAATGGCTTTTTCGGGTGTCATGACACGATAAGTGCCCACAACCTTACCGGTTTTTACATCACACACCATTAAGTGATAACACCATTGATCATAACGGTCAACATCAACGCCATCAACGGCATCAGGAAAAACAGCGTTCATTTCTTTTGTATAAACATCGAAACGCAATCTTTGCAACTGCTCAAGTTCTTCCGGTGTTGTTGCAAGCCCCAAAACCAACCCAGGTTCATCCTGATTTGCCGTATCCGTATCTGTACGCAATAGTTCTTGCATTAGCTTATTTTCCTACGCAATGATTAACAATGACATCATACCGATCTCATTTGACAAAAACTTTTCACAAACACGAAACATAAGGTGTTTGTGAAAAGCATTGTACTTTATTTGTTTTCTGGCGTGATGCTGTTGTAATCAAGACAAATTAACGGCAGCAAGCTGATCAACACAGTGTTTGGCCAAATCATAATTCTCAGCCTCGACCATCAAACGAAGTTTGGGTTCTGTACCGGAAGCCCTGATCAAGACACGACCGCGACTGCCAAGCTCTTTTTCCACTGCCTCACGGGCAGCTTGAAGCCCGGCATGCGACTCCCATTTCACTTCTTTGGCCAAAGGGACATTGATCATGACCTGAGGATACATTTTAAGATCGGCAATCCACTCGGACAGTTTTTTTCCACTGCGAACCAAACCTTTAAGCACTTGCAAACCGGCAATAATACCATCACCTGTTGTATGATGATCTAAACACAACAGGTGCCCGGAGCCTTCACCACCATATAACCAGCCATTTTTCTGCATGGCTTCCAGCACATAGCGGTCACCCACTTTTGCACGTTCAAAGGGGATACCCAGGGCTTTCATTTGTTTTTCAAAACCGTAATTGGTCATTAGCGTACCCGCCACACCCTTGACCGCTCCTTGATTAAGCCGTTCAAGGATAATGGCATACAACAATTCATCACCATTATAAATACGTCCATCGGCATCAACCATCTGAATCCTGTCTGCGTCACCATCAAGGGCAATGCCATAATCAGCACCGCGGGCGCTAACCGTGGCGGCCAGTTTTTCGGGGTACAGGGCACCGACATCCTTGTTAATATTAAAACCATCAGGGTGGCAACCAATCTCAATAACCTCGGCACCCAGCTCACGAAAAACATGCGGAGCTATATTATAGGCGGCGCCGTGCGCACCATCCACCACAATTTTCAGGCCTTTCAAGTCCAATTCGTTTGGAAACGTGCTTTTACAAAATTCGATATAGCGCCCTGCCGCATCATCAATCCGCCTTGCCCGGCCAATTTTTTCTGAACGCACGCAACCAACGGGTTCATCAATGGCCCGTTCAATTTCCTCTTCCACGTCATCGGGCAGTTTGGTGCCCTGACCGGAAAAAAATTTAATCCCGTTATCATCATAAGGATTATGCGAGGCACTAATCACCACACCGGCAGTCAATCGCAAGGCACGGGTTAAATAAGCAACCGCAGGCGTGGGAATAGGGCCTGCCAGAAAAACATCAATGCCTGCCGCACTAAGACCCGCTTCCAGGGCTGATTCGAGCATATAACCCGAAACTCGGGTATCTTTGCCGATCAGGACAATAGGACGCCCCCCTCCCTGATGATTCTTGGACAGCACACGTCCTGCCGCATACCCCAATCGCAATGCGAAGGCGGCATTAATCAGTTCTCCACCCACTTCACCCCGAATTCCATCGGTTCCAAAATATTTACGGCTCATTCATTAACTCCAAATTCAACTGCATTCCATACGGCCAGCGCATCATGCGTCTGGGCCACATCGTGCACCCTGACAACCACCGCCCCCCGGGCAACCCCAGCCAACGCTGCGGCAATACTTCCTGACAGACGATCATTTACCGGCTTATGGGTAACAGCGCCAATCATTGTTTTTCGGGAAACCCCCACCAGTATGGGCGCTTTCAATTCATTCAGGTCAGCCATTTCCCGTAGCAGCTGAAAATTCTGTGCGGCTGTTTTACCAAAACCAAAACCCGGATCGATCATAATTCTACGAGGATCAATCCCGCTTTGCAGCATAATTTTCATTCTGTCCCGTAAAAAAGCAGCCACTTCACGAGTAATGTTATTGCCGTAATCAGGCGGATTGACTTGCATGGTTTTAGGCTCACCGTGCATATGCATGATGCAAATTCCGCAATGTGGAAATTCACTAACAACCTCAAGGGCACCTGGCTGCCTTAATGCATAAATATCATTGATTAAATCAACCCCCGACTGCAAGGCTGCCTTCATCACCTCGGGTTTGAAAGTGTCAATGGATAAAGGTACGCCACAATTGCGCAGCCCCTCTATAACGGGAATGACCCTGTTCAGCTCTTCCTGTATGCTTACCGGCTCGGAACCGGGACGCGTGGACTCACCACCGATATCCAGGATATCTGCACCTTGCTCGACCAGTCCCAGGGCATGATCAATGGCCGCATTAGTTGAAAAATGATGTGAACCGTCCGAAAAGGAATCGGGCGTGATATTCACTATCCCCATAATTAAAGGGCGCTCGAACCCAAGTTCAAAGCGCCCGCAAAGGAATGTACTATTCATTCAGTAAAAATATTATTATTACACGGCAGTTGCCGGACTATCGCTGTCTTTACCTTTGGGAGCCGTGCCTGTTGGCGGGGGCATACCAGCGGAATCATGCGGTGCATCAGGCTCTTTAGGCGGACGAGGATCACGACCTTTCATAATGTCTTCGATCTGATCCGCATCAATGGTTTCCCACTCTAGCAGCGCTTTGGCCATAGCATGCATTTTATCGCTGTTCTCTTCGATAATCTTGCGCGCAATGGCATATTGCTCATCGATAATCAAGCGAATTTCAGTATCCACCTTCTGCATGGTGGCCTCAGACATATGTGTGGTTTTTGTCACACTTCGGCCAAGGAAGACTTCATTTTCGTTCTCGGCATAAACCATTGGGCCCAATGAGTCTGTCATCCCATAGCGGGTAACCATGTCACGTGCAATGGCGGTTGCCCGCTCAAAGTCGTTTGAAGCACCGGTGGTCATTTGATTCATGAACACTTCTTCGGCAATACGGCCACCAAACAGTACAGCAATGGTGTTAAGCAAACGTTCCCTATCCATGCTGTAACGATCGCCTTCAGGCAATTGCATGGTAACACCCAAGGCACGACCACGAGGAATAATGGTAACCTTGTGGACCGGGTCTGTTTTAGGCAGCATGCTTGCCACAATGGCGTGACCAGCCTCATGGTAAGCCGTATTCTTACGCTCTTCTTCGGGCATGACAATAGAACGGCGCTCGGCACCCATGATGATTTTGTCTTTGGCTTTTTCAAAATCGATCATGTCGACGGTACGGCCATTACGACGCGCGGCAAACAAGGCGGCTTCATTAACCAAGTTGGCCAGGTCTGCGCCCGAAAAACCAGGTGTGCCACGAGCCAGAACTGAAGCCACTACGTTAGGTGCCAAGGGCACTTTACGCATATGTACATTCAGGATTTGCTCACGACCACGTACATCGGGCAGGTTTACCACGACCTGGCGGTCAAACCGGCCTGGACGCAACAAGGCAGGATCAAGCACATCGGGACGGTTGGTTGCAGCAATCACGATAACGCTTTGACCGGACTCGAAACCGTCCATTTCAACCAGCATCTGGTTGAGCGTTTGCTCGCGCTCATCGTTACCACCCCCCACACCAGCGCCACGCTGACGTCCAACCGCATCAATCTCGTCAATAAAGATAATGCACGGTGCGTGTTTTTTGGCGTTTTCGAACATATCGCGAACACGGGAAGCGCCCACACCCACGAACATTTCAACAAAATCGGAACCCGAAATGGTAAAGAACGGTACTTTTGCTTCACCGGCAATAGCCTTGGCCAACAAAGTCTTACCGGTTCCAGGAGGACCAACCATTAACACGCCACGGGGAATACGACCACCCAAACGCTGAAAGCGCGAAGGGTCACGCAGGAAATCGACCAACTCCTTAACATCCTCCTTGGCTTCATCACACCCGGCCACATCAGCAAAAGTAATGGGGTTAGTGCTTTCGTCCAGCATGCGGGCACGGGATTTGCCAAAACTGAAGGCACCGCCCTTGCCACCGCCCTGCATTTGGCGCATGAAAAAGAACCAGACCCCAATTAACAGCAACATGGGGAACCATGAAATAATGGCGCTTAATAAAAACGAAGGCTGTTCTGGCGGTTTGGCGGTAACCTTGACGCCGTCACGCACCAAATCACCAACCATCCAGAGGTCACCCGGAGAGGTTAAAGTATAAGGACGACCACCGCTAGGGGTCACATAAAGGGTATCACCCTGAATTTCCACACTGGAAATCTTGCCCTGTTTGGAATCAGCCATGAACTGGCTGTAACTGACACCATCGTTGGTACGTGCCGGGCCGTCATACTGTTTGAAGACAGTAAAAAGCACCAAGGCAACAATGGCCCACATGGCGAATTTGGAAAAGGAATTATTCAAAGATCAGCTCTCCCGCATGAAATTTAGAGCTGCAATTTTTATGACTCATAAAAACTACAAAAAAAACTAAGATTGCACCTGATTACATTCTATATCATAGAAATAAAAAAGATAGAATTAGTGCATATTTCGAATGAATTAAAATGTATCGAAATACGCGGGTACTAAATATTAGATTGGGACAAAAAACCCAATTGCAAGCCTGTTTAATCTTGCAGATCTTGCTCCCGGGGTTTCTTCAGACCGCGGGCAACCAGAAAAGTTTCTGATGATTTATCACGCGAGGCCTTTGGCTTGCGCTCCACCACTCTTTTGAAGTGCTGCTTGAACATTTCCACAATTTGTGAAAAGCCGCTACCATGGAACGCCTTGACAATGAGCGCGCCCTCGGGCTTAAGATGATTAAGCGCAAAATCCATGGCAAGCTCGCATACATGCTGGATACGGGCCGAATCGGCCGAACTTACACCAGAAAGGTTGGGAGCCATGTCAGAGACAACCAAGTCTACCTGCTGACTGCCAACTTGCTCATGCAAGCGGTTAAGAACCTCATCTTCACGAAAGTCACCCTGAAGAAATTCCACCCCGGCAATCGGTTCCATGGGTAAAATATCAAGTGCAATAACCCGGCCGTCCATGACACCACCCGGCCCAACCAATCTTTCGCGTGCAACTTGCGACCAACTTCCCGGAGCAGAGCCCAAGTCGACTATAATATCCCCCCGACGCATGAGCTTTTCTGAATCCAGGATCTCGATCAGCTTGAATGCAGCACGTGCCCGGTAACCTTTTTGCTGAGCCATTTTCACATATGGATCATTAATGTGCTGATGGATCCACTCTTTTGAGAATTTCTTTTTGGCCATTGCCGTATTTCCTAACTTATGCCTATACTCGAATTAACATCTAAAGAACGCAGCGCCTTACGCTCTGCCGCCCACCCACTGAAACCGGTTGTCCTGATTGGCGATAACGGACTGACCGAAGCAGTCCTGAAAGAAATCGACACCAGCCTGACGGTTCATGGCCTGATCAAAGTCCGCGTCGCAGGAGACGACCGGCAAGCTCGCATTGATATGTTGAATCAGATTTGCGACACACTTTCCTGTGCCAATATTCACCATTTGGGCAAAACGCTTATTTTATATCGTCACGGCTCGTCCAACCGTGCTTTTGAAGAAAACGAAGCAGAACCCCAACAGGCCAGTTATCGCAAACCTTCCGAACCTTACACACCCAAAAAACTGGCAGCCGCCGGCAAAAGCATTAAAGACAAGCGCCGCAAAACAACCTTTAAGGGTAATGATGCGCTGGCTTCCGACAATCAAAAACCAGTTCGTAAACCTGTGGCCAAATCGCCTGCCAGTCGCCCGGCCCATAACATTCCGCGCCGTGCTGGCAGTGCCTTATCTTTGCGAGCCGGACGCCGCAGCAGCACAACACGCCGCGGCTCCCGCTAATGCCAATATTCTGACTGGCAGAAACTGCCAGCAGTTATTACAGCAAGATCCCTGAGCAGGTATAACCTCGTTGACAATTGCCAGCCCTCAAGCTGGCTTTTCTTTTGACGACTGAAAAACAAAAATGCCAGCCCTTTAATAAAGCGTGGCATGCAATTTCATGCTATGGCAAGCATAAAATCCTGAAACAACGATTTGTTTAATTATATTCGATCTCGATGATTTCGAACTCTTTCTCTCCGGCGGGTACATTGACCATGACCACATCACCTTCCGATTTACCAATAAGCGCACGGGCAACCGGACTGGAAACGGAAATCAGGTTCTGGCGAATATCCGCTTCAAGATCACCCACAATCTGGTAAGTCACCGTTTCACTGGAGCCCAGATCTTCGATCGTAACCGTTGCACCAAACACAATACGATCATCTACTTCCAGCGTAGCCGGATCAATGATATGTGCATTGGCCAAAGTGCCCTCCAGTTCCTGGATGCGGCCTTCGATAAAACCCTGGCGCTCACGTGCGGCATCGTACTCGGCATTTTCAGACAAATCTCCCTGGGCACGTGCCTCGGAGATGGCTTCAATGACATTTGGCCGTTCGATTGTTTTCAAGCGGTGCAATTCTTCTTCTAAGCGCTTTGCACCACGCGCCGTTAATGGAATAGCTGCCATAATTTCACACACTCATAAAAAACTAAACGCCCCGCATTATTGTTAGATAAATACAGAGCGTTACAAATAAACACGCGTCTTTTTGAAAGACAAAAAATTTCCCCGGTTCACTCTGAACCGGGGAACTAATCACAATTGTGCTTAAATTTGATTAAAATTGCAAGTCATTTAATTAAAAGACATTTTTATGTCGCCAAAAAGCACGAACAAACGTCAAACCTGTTTTTTCAGCGCAAAAATTCAATGCTTACTTGCACGGCAATTCAATAAGGCATATAGCAAAATGGCACCAAAAGTGGCCGTACCAATACCATTCAGCTCAAAAACCCCCATGGAAACCTTAAAGTCTCCAGCGCCCAGAATCATGGTTACCGCCGCCACAATCAGGTTTTTATTGTCACTGAAATCAACCTGATTAACCACCCAGATGCGGGCACCTGCAATAACGATAAGACCAAAGACCACCACTGCAACGCCACCCAGCACAGGCGCAGGGATACTGTGAATCAGGGCACCAAATTTGGGAGAAAAACCCAGTAAAATGGCAAACAAAGCGGCAACGACAAACACGATCGTTGAATAGATGCGGGTCACGGCCATTACGCCTATGTTTTCGGCATAGGTAGTGACCCCTGTTCCGCCCACCGAGCCTGACAGCATGGTCGCAACACCATCCCCCACAAAAGCGCGCCCCAGATATTTGTCCAGATCCTGCCCGGTCATGGCGCTGACCGCACGAATATGCCCCAGGTTTTCGGCAACCAGAATGACCGCCACCGGCACAATAACCGAAATGGCTGAAAGACTGAATTGAGGGGTAGCCAGGGAAGGCAAACCAAACCAGGCCGCATTCTGGATGGCAGTAAAGTCAATAGCCTGCCCCAGTCCCATGACGTTGGCAAAGACCCAGTACAGCACGCTGGCCAGAATCAGCCCCACCAGAATAAGCAGCCGCTGGACTGTACCTGACGTAAAAACAGCAATAATACCCACACATAAAATAGTCATGATTGACATGGCAGCCTCGAAATTGCTGCCGCTACCCATCGCCCCCTTAGCGGCAATGGGCGCCAGGTTCAGGCCAATCACGGCAACAATCGCCCCAGTGACAACCGGGGGCATCAGTTTTTCTATCCAGGCTGATCCATTGCCCCGTGAGTTGGCATACCAAACGATAAGACCGATCAGGGTATATACCGCACCGCAGGCAACAATGGCCCCCAATGCCACCCCGATATTAAGGTTGGGTCCTGAACCGGCGTACCCGGTAACCGCCACCACTCCACCAATGAAAGCAAAACTGGAACCCAGATAACTGGGCACTCTTCCCCCCACGAACAGGAAGAACAGAAGCGTACCTATACCCGACATTAAAATAGCCAGGTTGGCATCAAAACCCATCAACAAGGGTGCCAGTACCGTTGAACCGAACATGGCAACCACGTGCTGAATCCCCATGGCCACGGTTTGCCCTGCAGGCAGATATTCATCAGGCGCAACAACCTGACCAGGTTCAAGTTCATCAACCTTGCGCCAGATTGGAAAATAAGTTCCAGACATTTCTTTCCCTTTAAATTATTTCAGACAAATGCTGGAAGCAAAGTGTACGTCCTGAAGGGCTTTGGTGGCAAGCAAATATGGCAGGAAAACTAGGGACAACCACTATTAGACAATTTAATCAATCAATCGTATTGTGACATTTATATTGCGGCTCATATAAAAAAGCACTATTCCAACCACCAGGAGACAAACCCATGAAAGCCAAGCTGAAAAAAAGGCTCAAATGCACCTTTTTAACCATGATGCTTGCCAGCGCCCCTGGCGCTTTTGCCGGCACAGTTACCATCATCACATCTTTTCCCAAAGAACTCACCCAAGCCTATAAAAGCGCTTTTGAAAAAGCCAACCCTGACATCAAACTTGAAATATTAAATAAGAACACCGTTTCAGGGATTGCCTATGTCCGGGAAACACCTGCCGGTCAACGCCCCGAAGTTTTCTGGGCTAGCGCCCCCGATGCCTTTGAAGTCCTGGGGGCTGCCGGCATGCTTGAAAAAGCGGGCGACATTTCCAATCCTGACGTCCCCGATAAAATCGGCAGCTTCCCCATTAATGATCCCAATGGCTTATTCCTGGGACAGGCATTGGCAGGCTACGGCATTATGTATAACACCCGCTTTCTTAAAGCCAAAAACCTGACAGAACCCAAAGAATGGCACGACTTGCTTAAGCCGGAATGGTTTGGCAATGTTGGCATGACGTCTCCATCACGCTCGGGCACACAGCACCTGACTGTTGAAACCATTTTGCAGGGTGAGGGATGGGATCAAGGCTGGAATACCATTATTCGTATGGCAGGCAATAGCAGCGCATTAACCGAACGCTCGTTTGGCGTCCCCGATGGCATCAATAACGGGCAATTTGGTGCGGGCCCGGTCATTGACTTTTTCGGACTGTCCAGCAAGTTTTCAAAATTTCCGGTTGAATTTGTTTACCCGGAAACAACCGCGATCGTACCGGCCAATATCGGGCTGATCAGTGGCGCAAAAAATACCGAAGAAGGCAAAAAATTCATTCAATTTGCACTTGGCAAGGAAGGACAGGCATTATTGCTGAAACCCGAAATATCACGCCTGCCTGTTTTGCCCTACGAAAAAATGGAGAATATTCCCGAGGGCTACCCCGATCCGATCAAACTGGCTGAGCGCAGCAAAGTTCACTTCGACACCAATCTTTCGCAAAAGCGTTATTACGTCGTTCAGTCCTTGTTTGACCAAACTATTACCTTCCGCCACAAAGAGCTTCAGCAAGCCACTCAGGCCATTCTGGATGCCGAAAAGAAACTGGGTGACAACGCCAGTGACAAGGCAAAAGCATTGCTGGATGAAGCCAAAAAACTGGCCTGGTCTCCACTGATTACCGCCGATCAGGCCTTGTCGGATGAAATCCAGGCTATTTTTCAGGGTGATAAAAAAGACGTACAAGTGAGCCAGAAAATCTCAAAACTGCAAGGTGAATGGAACAGTCAAGCTGAAGCCAATTACAAAAAAGCGATTGAGCTGGCCAAACAGGCAAGCAACGCATAACGCACAATCGTTTGGCGTGTAGTTTCCTGAGGCTCATCTACGGGTATGCCCCACTGGGACAGGCATACCCGACTGGACTTTCAAGCATGACCACAATAAATACAAGATTTCCGCCAGGCCTGACTATTATTGCATTGCTCATCCTGGCATTCCTGGCCCTGTTTCTGGTGATACCTGTCGTCACGGTTTTCTATACTGCCTTTACCGACTTTGACGGCAGTCTGACACTGGGGCACTTTGGCGCATTCTTTCACCAACCTTTACTTGAAGAAGCGTTTTACAACAGCCTTTATGTCGCTGTCATGTCAGTCATTTTTGCCTCTTTGATTGCCATACCGCTGGCTTATTTTACGGTACGCTTTCGTTTTAGGGGTGCCCTGATCATTCAAACCCTGGGGGTGCTTCCCTTAATTATGCCGCCTTTTGTGGGTGCTGTTGCCCTGCAACTTATTTTTGGCCGCTCGGGTACAGTCAACCTGCTTTTGCAAGACTGGTTCAATTTTTCAGTACCTGTCATGGATGGCCTGAACGGGGTGATTTTTGTCGAGTCATTGCATTACTTTCCTTTTATATTGCTGAACCTGACGGTTGCCTTACGCAATATTGACGGTGCCATGGAAGAGGCCGCCCTGAATATGGGCGCAAAAGGCTGGCGCCTGTTCAGACGGGTTATTTTTCCGCTTGCACTGCCCGGTTATGTTGCCGGTGCCTCACTGGTTTTTGTCAAGGTTTTTGATGACCTGGGCACCCCACTGGTCCTTGGCATCACCAATATGCTGGCGCCACAAGCTTACCTGCGTATTACCCAGGTGGGACTGGATGACCCACTGGGTTACGTTATTAGCGTACTCATGATTGCATTTTCCATTCTGGCGCTATGGCTTTCTGCCCGGGTACTTAAAGACAAGGATTTTTCAACCATTCAGAAAGGCGGCAACTCCCTGCAGCAACGCACCCTTAATAAAACTGAAAGCATCCTGGCCTATGGCTGGATTTTCCTGGTGCTATTGCTGGTACTTTCACCCCACATAGGTGTGTTGCTGCTTTCATTTGCAACGGTCTGGAGTTATGCCCCCTTGCCCGATGGCTATACCCTGAGCCATTATGCCGCCGTTTTCACCCACTCCAATGACATGATCATGAATACCCTGCTGTATTGCAGCCTGGCGGCCGGGATTGACATTGTCCTGGGCACTGCCATTGCCTACCTGATTTTACGCACCCGGCTGCCCGCACGCCGCTGGCTGGACTGGATTGCCTCTGCGGCGCTGGCCGTACCCGGAATTGTGCTGGCTATTGGCTATTTGCGTACGTTTCGCGGCCTTGAAATCCCGGGTACCGACACGATGCTTACTTCAACCTGGATCATTATCATGCTGGCCTATTCGGTAAGGCGCCTGCCTTACGCCTTGCGATCTTGTATTGCAGCCCTGCAGCAAATCAACATTTCCCTGGAAGAAGCCGCAGCCTCGGTGGGGGCAACCCGCCGCAGAATCATTCAGCGCGTGGTTGTTCCCTTAATGGCGGGCGGTATTCTGGCCGGTTTTGTCACCAGTTTCATTACCGCAGCGGTTGAGCTTTCTGCCACCATCATGCTGGTTACCCGTGACAGTGACGCTCCCATGAGCTATGGCATCTATTTGTACATGCAAAGCGCATCAGGACGTGGCCCGGGTGCAGCCCTGGGTGTTATGGCGATTGTTGTGGTCGCTATTGGTACCTATATTTCACACCTGATTGTTGAGCGCAATGCCATGCGCACGCGTCCGGCCAGAACAGAATAAGAAAAACGCAAAGGAACTTAAAAAATGAAAAAAGTCAGTGTTGAATGCAAAAACATTTGCCTTTCCTATGGCAACAATGAAGTACTGAAAGATATTAATATCCGGATAGAACCCGGCGAATTCTTTGCCTTGCTCGGCCCCTCGGGTTCGGGAAAATCCACCTTGCTGCGCCTGATTGCAGGCTTCAACCAGCATAATGCCGGACAATTGCTGCTTGATGGCAGTGACATCACACACACACCACCCCATAAACGCAATATTGGCATGGTGTTTCAGAGTTATGCATTGTGGCCACATTTATCGGTCTGGGATAATGTGGCATTTGGTCTGGTTGAACGCAAATTGCCATCAACGCAAATCAAGGAAAAAACCGCTTCAGCCCTGGAACTGGTTGGCCTGTCTCAATTTGCCAAACGCCGCCCCAATGAACTTTCCGGCGGTCAGCAACAGCGGGTTGCGCTGGCACGAACCATTGTGATTGAACCACAGGTACTGTTACTGGACGAACCGCTTTCCAACCTCGACAAAAAGCTGCGGATACAGATGCGACGCGAACTGCTATCGTTACAACGCCGGCTTGGCATTACCACTATTTTTGTGACCCACGACCAGGAAGAAGCCATGACAACAGCAGACCGCATGGCCGTTCTGGATCACGGGATCGTTCAGCAAATTGGCACGCCCACTGCCCTCTTTGACTATCCGGTCAACCGCTTTGTAGCCAATTTTGTTGGCACCATGAATACACTGGAAGGTAGGGTAACCGCCCGCGATGCCAGCAAGGTTTCCATTTATGTCGATGCGATTGGGGAACTGCACATTCCTGTAAACGGCCACGTCCCGGAGGGAGATTTTTTGGCTGCCAGTTTTCGTCCCCACACCCTGCAAATCCATCCTGCCGATACCCGGCAGGATCCAAATTTCATTTGGCTACCGGGTATCATAGAGGCCAGTGAATTTCTGGGTGAGTTCACGCGCTACCAAATTACATCGGGCAATACCCTGATTACCGCCGACCAAACCCATTTCTCGGACCAACAAAAAATGAAAGCTGGCCAAGCGGTTACGCTTGCCCTTACCCCATCACAAATACGCTTATTGCCAGCCACCACCACCCGCATTGGTTAAAGTAATACAATGGAGTATTATTGAATTGAACAGGCTAATTGCTTTAAACAACCTATGTCACATACTGATATCTGGGTTATCCGTCACGGAGAAACCGACTGGAACAGCGAACGCCGTTTGCAAGGCTGGAGAGATATTCCCCTGAATGAGGCCGGCATTGCCCAGGCAGAAAACCTGTGCAGGCACCTTAACAAGGATTTCTTTCAGGTTTTACCCCAACACATTTATACCAGCGACCTGCAACGCGCCTACCATACCGCGCTGCCTTATGCCCGTGCCAACGACCTTGGCATTACCACCCTGCCCGGCCTGCGTGAGCGCAATTATGGCATTCTGGAAGGCAAACACTGGTCAGTCCTGAAAGAATACAATACCATCCGTGAAGAAAACCTCGCCATCGAACTCAACCAGGAAGAACACCAGGCCGAATCCCTGCAAACTTTCTACGATCGAATCAGAAATACCTTGCTTGATCTGGCCACGCAACACGTGAATGAAACACTGCTTGTCATTTCCCATGGTGGCGCCATTGACATGATGTGGCGGGCGGCCAATCAACTGCCCCCCAATGCACCACGTGAATTTACACAACGCAATACATCCATTAACCGTTTGCAAATTTCCCATGACAAAAAGTGGTCGGTCATTTCATGGGCCGATGCCAGTCATCTTGATGAATTACTCAAACAGACAAACTGATCATTAATATTTTTTTTACACCGGGTAGCGTCTAGGATTAAAGGAGCGCAGACATGAGCAAAAAGAAAAATACCGAAAACACAGCCTGCCCCTGCGGGGGGTATCAGGGAAAAACCCTGTTTGGGCAGTGCTGCGAGCCATATATCCTGGGCCAGGAGCAGGCCCCGGATGCCGAGCGCCTGATGCGTTCACGCTATTCTGCCTACGCACACAGCAATGAGCATTACCTGTTGAACACCTGGCATGCTGCCTCACGACCTTCCACCCTTGATCTTGAGTCATCCCCATCGCAATGGCTGGGCCTTACTGTCCATGAGTTCCATGAAATAGACCCGGACCACCAAGAGGTGTCCTTCACCGCCAAATACAAGCAAAACGGAAAAGCCTTTAAAATGCATGAAAACAGCCGCTTTGTTAAAGAAGATGGCAAATGGTTTTATTTTGATGGCGATATGGTTGAGTAAAGAAAACTGCCGAAGGGATTTTACATGCGTATATTTATAACCGGCGCAAGCAGCGGGATTGGCAAAGCACTGGCAACGGCCTATGCCCAACAAGGCGTCTGCCTGGGGCTGGTTGGGCGCAAGAAACAGGTCTTGGAAGCACTGGCTGCCAGCCTGCCCGGACAGCACCGGGTTTATGCTCTGGATATTGTAGACAGAAACGCCCTGCATACGGCCGCCCGCGATTTTCTTGAATCTGGCCCCGTTGACATTGTGATTGCCTGTGCAGGCATTAGCATTGGGACCCTTACCGAACATGAGGAAGACTTCATCCAGTTTCAGAAGGTGATTCACACCAATCTGCTGGCCATGGTAGCTACCTTTGAACCATTCATCAAACCCATGAAGACGCGAGACTGCGGCACGCTGGTGGGCATCAGCAGTGTGGCTGGCGTGCGTGGCTTACCCGGTTCCAGCGCCTATTCTGCTTCAAAAGCGGCCACCACTACTTATCTGGAAAGCCTGCGGGTTGACTTGCACGACACCAACCTTAAGGTTGTCACCATTGCACCCGGCTTTATTGATACCCCCATGACGCAACACAACCCGTATAAAATGCCCTTCCTGATGCAGCCCGATGACTTTGCCGGTGCTGCCCTGAAGGCCATAAAGAAAGGCAACAGCCATACCGTTATTCCATGGCAAATGGGTATGGTGGCTACGCTGCTTAAATGGGTGCCAAACCCAGTCTATGATTATTTTGCATTCAGATCGGGCAGAAAACCCAGGAACAACTCCCTATCCTGAATAACGCACAAAACAAAAGGACTGATCCCGGCTTGACACCGATTCAGTCCTTGTTAAATCCATCAAGCCGGTTTTGCATTTGCAGCAATACTTGCCTGGTTTAAAAGAATGATTACAGTTGTGATTGCAGGTAATTTTCAAGACCCACATGCTTGATTAAACGCAGCTGCTGTTCCAGCCAGTGTGCGTGATCCTGTTCAGTGTCGTCAAGCTGCTTCAGCAAAATATCACGTGATACATAATCGCTATGCTGTTCACATAGTGCCATGCCTTTTTTCAGGTTTTCACGCACTTCATATTCGGTGTCCAGGTCATACTGCAACATGTCGGGCACATCTTTACCGACATTAATTTTAACTGGCACCATATTGGGTATCCCTTCAAGCATAAGGATACGACGGATCAGGTCATCGGCATGACCGGTTTCATCTTCCATTTCATGACCAATGCGGGCAGCCAGTTTTGTATAGCCCCATTCATCGTACATCCGGGAATGAATAAAGTATTGATCGCGGGCGGCCAATTCACCAGTGAGCAATTGATTTAAAAAGGCAACGACTTCGTGATGTCCTTTCATGATAATAAATTCCTGTTTTAATGAAGCTGATGGTCAAATTATAGCCAATATAAAAAACTGCCCACACAAGGTGGGCAGTTTTTTATAAATACAGGCTACCAGCGTGAATGCAAACCGCTCACGCCGGTGGTTTGGCCAGATTATTGAGCCTTAATAGAGGCATGCAATGATTGCAGGGAATAAACTTTCATACCCTGTGAATCACGCAGATACTGCATACCCTCTACCGCGGCACGGGCACCGGCAATGGTGGTGAAGAAAGTAACCCGGGCAGCCAATGCCTGGGTACGGATGGTACGGGAATCCTGAATGGCGTTACGACGCTCTTCAACCGTATTGATAACCATGGCAATTTCACCATTTTTAATCATGTCAACAATATGTGGACGACCTTCGGTGACTTTATTGACTGCCAGTACCGGTAAACCAGCCTCTTCCAGGGCGGCAGCCGTGCCACGAGTAGCAACCAGCTTAAAGCCCAGTTCATGCAAGCCTTTGGCAATATCAACGGCCTTGGCCTTATCCTGGTCTTTGACACTGATAAATACCGTGCCACTTTCCGGCAGAATAACACCGGCAGCCAGCTGGGATTTCACAAATGCCTCGCCAAAGGTTTCACCAACACCCATGACTTCACCGGTAGATTTCATTTCAGGGCCAAGAATGGTGTCAACGCCCGGGAATTTGACAAACGGGAATACCGCTTCTTTGACCGAGAAGTAAGATGGCGTGATTTCCTTGCCAACGCCCTGTTCGGCCAGGGTTTTACCGGCCATGGCACGGGCCGCTATTTTAGCCAGCTGCAGGCCGGTAACCTTGGAAACATAAGGAACAGTCCGTGAAGCACGCGGGTTGACTTCCAGTACATAGACATCGCCATTCTGAATCGCAAACTGCACATTCATCAAACCCTTGACATTAAGGGCCTTGGCCATCAAACCGGTTTGGCGCTTGATTTCCTCGATGACTTCAGTAGACAGTGAGTACGGTGGCAAACTGCATGCGGAGTCACCCGAGTGAACACCCGCCTGTTCGATGTGCTCCATGACACCACCGATAAACACGGTTTCACCATCAGCCAGACAGTCCACATCGACCTCGGTCGCATTGTTCAGGAAGCGATCCAAAAGCACCGGAGAGTCGTTACTGACTTTAACCGCTTCACGCATATAGCGCTCGAGATCATTTTGCTCATGAACGATTTCCATGGCACGACCACCCAGCACATAGCTTGGGCGAACCACCAGCGGATAACCGATTTCAGCCGCGTGGGCAATTGCTTCGGCTTCAGTACGTGCAGTACGGTTTGGCGGCTGGCGCAGACCCAGTTTTTGCAACAGTTTCTGGAAACGCTCACGGTCTTCGGCGACATCGATGGATTCAGGGCTTGTACCAATAATGGGCACCCCATTGGCCTCGAGGGCACGAGCCAGTTTCAGCGGGGTTTGGCCACCGTACTGAACAATCATGCCTTCAGGTTTTTCGATATGGACAATTTCAAGAACGTCCTCAAGCGTTAAGGGCTCGAAATACAGACGATCGGAAGTGTCATAATCGGTAGAAACGGTTTCAGGGTTGCAATTGATCATGATGGTTTCGTAACCATCTTCACGCAAGGCCAAAGAGGCGTGAACGCAGCAGTAATCAAACTCGATACCCTGGCCAATACGGTTGGGACCACCACCGAGCACAATGATTTTTTTCTTGTCGGTGGGTTCGGCTTCGCATTCTTCCTCGTAGGTAGAATACATATACGCGGTTTTGGTTGCAAACTCTGCGGCGCAGGTATCAACACGCTTGTAAACCGGGCGAACACCCAGCTGGTGACGTACTTTACGTACTTCAGACTCGGAGACGTCAAGCAGGAAAGCCAGGCGACGATCTGAAAAACCACGACGCTTGAGTTGACGCATGGTGTTTTCATCAAGGTCGGCCAGTGTTTTTTGCTCAAGCGCCAATTCAATTTCAACAATTTCCTGGATTTGATACAGGAACCAGGGATCTATTTTGGTTAAAGCATGCACCTCGTCAAGGGTGAAACCTTGGGCAAAAGCATCGCCCACGTACCAGATACGTTCCGGGCCGGGCTCAGCCAGTTCCACTTGCAGTTTCTCACGATCCAGGGTTTTCTGGTTCAGACCATCAACACCCACTTCAAGGCCACGCAGGGCCTTTTGGAAAGACTCCTGGAAAGTACGGCCCATGGCCATGACTTCACCCACGGATTTCATTTGAGTGGTCAGGTGAGAATCGGCCTGGGGGAATTTTTCGAATGCAAAACGCGGGATCTTGGTAACCACGTAATCGATGGTAGGTTCGAAAGAAGCCGGTGTTGTACCACCCGTAATTTCATTCTGCAGTTCATCAAGTGTATAACCCACTGCCAGGCGGGCTGCCACTTTGGCAATCGGGAAACCGGTGGCCTTGGAAGCAAGCGCGGAAGAACGCGACACGCGCGGGTTCATTTCAATGACAATCATGCGACCGTTATCGGGGTTAACCGCAAACTGCACGTTAGAGCCGCCGGTATCAACGCCAATTTCACGCAGCACCGCAATAGAGGCGTTACGCATGATTTGGTATTCTTTGTCTGTCATTGTTTGGGCCGGTGCTACCGTGATGGAGTCGCCCGTATGCACACCCATGGGATCCAGGTTCTCGATAGAGCAAATGATGATGCAGTTGTCAGCCTTGTCGCGAACCACTTCCATCTCAAACTCTTTCCAGCCTAGCAGGGACTCTTCAATCAGCAACTCTTTGGTCGGAGAGGCTTCCAGACCACGACGGCAGATAACCTCGAACTCTTCGGGGTTGTAGGCAATACCGCCACCGCTGCCGCCCAGTGTAAAGCTGGGGCGAATCACAACCGGAAAACCGGCTGTACCAATTTCTGCAGCAATGTTTTTTTGGACTTCCCAGGCTTCTTCCATGCTGTGGGCCACGCCGGATTTGGCTGACTCAAGACCGATGCTTTCCATGGCCTGTTTGAATTTCAGACGGTCTTCAGCCTTTTCAATCGCGTGCTCGTTGGCACCAATGAGCTCTACGTTATGCTTGGCCAAAACACCGTTATGAGCCAGATCCAGTGCACAGTTAAGCGCGGTTTGGCCACCCATGGTGGGCAACAGGGCATCCGGTTTTTCAACTTCGATGATTTTCTCAACAGACTGCCAGGTGATGGGCTCGATATACGTCACATCGGCTGTTTCAGGGTCTGTCATGATGGTGGCCGGATTACTGTTGACCAGAATGGTACGGTAACCCTCTGCCTTCAGGGCTTTACAAGCCTGGGCTCCAGAGTAGTCAAACTCACATGCCTGACCAATAATGATGGGGCCTGCCCCAATAATAAGAATGCTTTTTATGTCGGTACGCTTTGGCATAATACTCTACTTTTGCTGTGCCATTTGGCTGATGAATTTATCGAACAGGACAATAATGTCATGAGGGCCGGGGCTGGCTTCAGGGTGCCCCTGGAAGCAGAAGGCGGGACGGTCGGTAAGCTCGAAGCCCTGCAAGGTGCCATCAAACAGTGAAACATGGGTGACACGTGCATTGGCTGGCAAGGTGTCTGCATCTACCGCAAAACCGTGATTTTGGGCAGTAATATAGACACGGCCGGTTTGCACGTCTTTGACGGGATGGTTGTCACCATGGTGGCCTGTTTTCATTTTCAGGGTTTTGGCACCAATAGCCTGCGCCAGGATTTGCTGCCCAAGACAAATGCCAAACAGCGGAATTTTTTTATCAAGGAGGGTTTTAACGGCTTCGACCGCATAACCGCAAGCGCTAGGATCGCCAGGGCCATTGGCCAGGAAAACGCCATCTGGATTAAGCGCCAGAACATCTTCTGCAGGTGTTGTGGCAGGAACTACCGTTAAACGGCAACCCTTATCGGCCAGAATACGCAAAATGTTTGATTTTACCCCGAAATCATAGGCCACGACGTGATAGCTTGTTTGATTGGGCTGTGTATAGCCCTGACCCAATTGCCAGGTACCTTCAGTCCAGTTTTCGGTTTGCTGGCGGCTAACCTGACTGGCGAGGTCTTGCCCTTGCATGCCCTGGTAACCACGAGCCAGTTCAAGGGCTTTTTCAACATCATCGCCCACCAGGATACATGCACCCTGCGCACCTTTCTCGCGCAACAACCGCGTGATTTTGCGGGTATCCACCTCTGAAATGGCCACGATGCCATTTTCCTTGAGATAAGCAGGCAGTGATTGGGTGGCACGGAAATTTGAAATACGGTCTGGACAATTGCGAATGACCATACCAGCGGCATGTGTCTTGAAAGACTCAACATCTTCTTTGTTAACACCCGTATTGCCAACATGCGGGTATGTGAAGCTGACAATTTGCTGGGAATAACTGGGATCGGTCAGGATTTCCTGAAAACCAGTCATTGAGGTGTTGAAAACCAGTTCGGCTACGGTATGACCGTTGGCACCAATGGAAATACCTTTAAATACAGTACCATCGGCCAAAGCCAGAATTGCGGTAGGGAATTCTGTATTTTCCCCGAAAATATGTGACGGCAGCGTCATAAAACCCCAAGTTCTAAAATCAATAAGTAAACCTTGCTATTATACTGTTTTATTGATTTTCCAATAGAAATTTTACGATTTGCGCACGAAAAAAACCGTAATTTTCACTACTTTTCTAGGGCATCTGTATATCAAAAGCCAATGCTTCTCCTGAAGCATCCACATTTATGGTGAACCCGAGTTTTTGCTGATAGAGGTCTTCTCCGTATTCAAAGAAAGTGACCCGTATGCCCTCGGGGAGCTTTTTCTGGCTGTAAAGCGTGGGATAGGTATAGCGGCTGTTGGGCAAAATGTACAGTTCACTGAGTGACTTGCTGGACATGATGGGCACCCAAACTTTGGAGTTGGCCGCGTTTTCGATAATCCAGGTAGGTCCTTCCGGTTCACTGGTTTTACATTTCACCAAAACCAGTGCCTTGCCAGAAACCTTCATGTTTACCGTATGAAAATCAAGCGAATCGAAGGTGGAACTGCGGCACCATTCGTATTGCCCCTGCAAGGGCAAAACCAGCTCACGCAAAGAAAGACGGGGGTGCGACAACAACTCTGACTTTACCTGAATACGGTCACTTTCCCGGTAAACCGCCGTACGGTCCAGGTTGGTTTGCGCCCACTCTATCATGCGTGGCAAACGCTCAGCCAGGCAGGCAACCGTTTGACACAAGGCCAGACCGTTATTGCGGGTTTTTATCAAACGACTGATTAACACAGGGCGATCGGTTTGCGCCTGAAGGGCTGAGCTGATGTACAGCCATTCGAAAAGCCCGGTGGCCACCTGTGTGTTTTCACACATGTTTGCCGGCCATTGTTTTTGAGTATCACGCAACAGTTCTAGGCCACTTTGCCCAAACCTGCTTTTTATCACCGATTCGGGAATACAGGGATTAAGGGCAATTTCCTGAAACGCAGTCGGCAACCCGACGCCCACCTTTAAAAGGGAGCGATCGAATTGCGCATATACCGCTTTTACGGAAAAGAGCAGGCCAAAAACCACTATAAATAGCCTACCCAGCTTAAGTAGCATTTACTTACAACCTTTAAATTAAAATGAACGGTTCAACGATGAAATCATATCAAGCTATCCACAAAGAGGCAGCTTATATTGTTGTTTATGTATAAATATATTACCCGGAATGTAAAAAAATACTACCAGGATATATTATTGACAAAGCGATTATTTGAAGAGGCAAAAGACTACAATTAATATGTCACCCTGTCAAACCTGAAACATATAAACGACATGTCTGCACCCAGATTTTAATCCTGATTCAAAATCAGGCTATATTGTCATATGGAATCTGAGAAATAACTTCCAATATCGTTGCCATTATAATTTCTATCCTGGGTACAAGTATATATGAGTAATCAATTAGATGAACTACGTAAATTCACTACTGTTGTCGCAGACACCGGAGACTTCCAAAGTATGCGTGAGCACCGCCCCACCGATGCCACCACCAACCCGTCACTTATCCTGAAAGCCATTCAAAAAGACGAATATCGCCCCCTTCTTGACCAAACCATCCAGGACTATCCCAATGCCAGCACGTCACAAACCCTGGATCACTTACTGGTGAAATTTGGCGAACAAATACTGAATATTGTGCCAGGACGGGTGTCCACCGAAGTTGATGCGCGCCTTTCATTTGATACCAGTGCCACCATTGAGCGTGCCCGCCACCTTATTGGGCTTTACGAAAAAGAAGGCATTTCGCGAGATCGCATTCTGATAAAGATTGCTTCTACCTGGGAAGGCATCAATGCGGCAAGGATTTTACAAAACGAGGGAATCAAATGCAATATGACCCTCCTGTTCTCGATGGCCCAGGCAGTTGCCTGCGCTGATGCCAATGTACAGTTGATTTCACCCTTTGTAGGCCGTATTTACGATTGGTACAAAAAGAATGCGGGCAGCCAGTGGATTGAAGAAGACAATGCTGGCGTGAATGATCCAGGCGTCCAGTCAGTGACCCGTATTTTCAATTATTTCAAGAAACACGACATCAAAACCGAAATCATGGGCGCAAGCTTTCGGAACAAGGGACAAATCATTGCCCTTGCCGGCTGCGACCTGTTAACCATCAGTCCCGAATTGTTGGCAAACCTGGCACAAAGCAATGAAGCGGTTCAGCCTGTACTGAATGCAGCGGATTCTGGCAAACTGGATATTGAGCCCATCGAAACCAATGAGACCGCATTCCGTTTCATGCTCAACGAGGATGCCATGGGCACCGAAAAACTGGCCGAGGGCATTCGCGCTTTCGTAGCCGACTCGATCAAGCTTGACCGGATTATTGAACAGGCCCGCGCCTAAGCATTATGACTGGTATTTTTACCTTGCCGGGCGTTAATTCAAGAGCTTCGACGCTCTATGAAGGCCCAGGCAATGGTGCCCGCATCAACATACTCAAGCTCGCTGCCGGTGGGAATACCCCGGGCAATTCTTGACACCCGCAGCCCCCTGCTTTTAAGCATTTCAGCCAGATAATGAGCAGTCGTTTCGCCCTCGGCCGTAAAGTTGGTGGCCAGAATAACCTCTTGCACCTTGCCATCACTGACACGCTCAAGCAATTTATCAAAACCCAGGTCATCCGGGCCCACCCCTTCCAGGGGTTTCAGGCTGCCCATCAGGACAAAATACAGGCCACGGTAACCATGACTGGCCTCTATCATGTTCTGGTCTGCAGGGGTTTCCACAACGCAAAGCAGACTGTCATCACGCTTGGGATTAAGACAGGTTTCGCATATCTCATCCTGGGAAAACGAATGACAGCGTTTGCAGTGCCTTAAATGATTCACCGCATGCGACAGGGCAAAAGACAGTTGCTGCGCCCCTTTACGATCATGTTGCAGCAAATGGTAAGCCATGCGCCGGGCGCTTCTGACACCAACACCGGGCAATCTGCGCAAGGCATCAACCAGCGCAGACAGCGGTTCCGGCTCGGGCAGGTGATCTTGCATCAGAATGGAAACTTCATTCCGGGTGGCAATGGCATGCCAGCCGTTACGGAAGACATTTTTTCCTGGGCAGTGCTTTCGGTCTTGCGCAGGGCATCATTAAAAGCGGCGGCCACCAAGTCTTCAAGCATGTCTTTTTCGTCTTCCAGCAGGGAAGGATCAATCACCACCCGCTTTACATCATTGCGGCAAGTCATGGTTACCTTGACCAGGCCACCACCGGAAGAGCCTTCAACCGTGATATCTGCCAGGGCTTCCTGGGCTTTTTTCATGTTGTCCTGCATTTGCTGGGCTTGCTTCATCAAGCCTGCCAATTGATTTTTCATCATGATGAATGATTTCCTGCTTCATTAATTAATGGGATCAGCACGTATTTTAGTAGATTAAAACATAAAGATCATGATGATCAGCATGGTTTAATACTTTCGGGAAGTACCTTGGCATCAAACTCTTCAATCAGGGCATTAATAAACTCGCTTTCCTGCACGGCCTGCTCGGCTTTTTCCTGACGGGCAGCCTGCTCGGCGCGAATAGAGGCGTACGCGGTTTCCTCAACATTTTCGGCATACTCGAACGAAACTTTCACCACTTGCCTGAAATATTCGGTCAGCACCGTATTCAATTTTGCCTTGGCACCCAACTCGTTGGTGTTTTTTACCGGAATACGCAAGCGTATTTCGTTATCTTCCACCCCCAGCCATTCGCTTTGTTTGGCAAATTCGGCCGCCACACCACTTAATGGCAACTCCTGCGACAAAACAGTCCAGTCATAGGGCGTCATTTGCTGAAGATTCTGTTCGGACGACTGGCCCTGATGACTGGGTATCCAGGTGGCATCTTCCTGCACAACAGGAAAAGACACCATATCGGGGTCTGACGGATCCATATCAGGATCAGGCGGTATTGCCTGAGCAAAATCCGCTTCGTCATCAGGCGCGGAAGCGGCCATCATTTCCCATTCAGCGGGGATGTCCTCCCAGGCAGGAATAAAATCGTCAGCCGTTTTTTTTTCAACGGTTACTGCTGCTTTTTCAGTGCTTACCGCCTGTTCAGCGGTAGCCGTATTTTCATTTCTGGCCGCTGAAATATTGCCACCAGCACTTACCTTACCCCCAGTGGTGCTGGCGTCGGATTCCACCGAAACGGAAGAGGCTTCTGTGTTATTTTCAACAGAAGTGACCGCCTCATGATTTGAAGCTGCATGATGAGTGCTTACGTCATCCTTTGGGGCACTGGCCCTGGTGGCAGGCGCAGGCAATGCGGCCACATCGACCGTACTGACCAATGACAGCATTCTTAAGCCAGTCATGACAAAACCGGCATATTCATCGGGTGCCAAAGACAGCTCGTTACGGCCATGCACGGCGATACTGTAAAACAGCTGCAGGGTATCCGGGTGAAACACCCTGGCCAATGCCTGCATATCTTCATGCAAAGGATCATCAGCCATGAGCGTACCCGGCAAACGCTGCTCTATCGCGATGCGCGAGAGCAAAACAGACAGGTCTGCCAAGGCACCCGAATAAGAAAACCCGCGCATCGACAATTCATTGGCCGTATCCATAACGCCCTGCGCCGAACCTTGCAGCAAAGCCTGTAAAAATCGCACCAGATATTTCTGGTCTATGGTGCCCAGCATTTCACGGACGGCGTCGTCGGTAATATTGGAAGCGCTATAGGCGATGGCCTGGTCGGTTAAAGACAGGGCATCGCGCATGGAGCCGGCAGCCGCCTGGGCGATAAGGCGCAAACCGCCAAGATCATAACGGACATCTTCCTGCGTGAGCACATTTTCCAGGTGACCCACAATCGCCTCGGGAGGCATTTGTTTTAAATTGAATTGCAGGCAGCGGGACAGTACCGTGACAGGAATTTTTTGCGGATCAGTGGTGGCAAGTATAAACTTGACGTGTGGCGGTGGCTCTTCAAGCGTTTTCAGCATGGCGTTAAACGCATGCCCCGTTAGCATATGGACTTCGTCGATCATGTAGATCTTGAAGCGACCGGCACTGGGCGCATACACGGCCTGTTCAAGCAGCTGAGTCATTTCCTCAACGCGCCGGTTGGAGGCCGCATCAAATTCCAGATAGTCTACAAAACGGCCTTCGTCTATTTCGACACAGGCACGGCATTGACCGCAAGGTGTGGCGGTAATACCTGTTTCACAATTGAGGGACTTGGCAAGAATGCGTGACAGGGTGGTTTTACCCACACCGCGAGTACCCGTAAACAACCAGGCATGATGCAGCCGCCGGGTATTAAGCGCATTGCTTAATGCCCTTACCACGTGCTCTTGGCCGACAAGGGTTTCGAAGGATCGGGGACGCCACTTACGGGCAAGAACAAGGTAGCTCATGGAGTGATTGTAGCCCAGAAATGCAAACGTCACCCTGAAGGTGACGACTGTTTTACTGAATTTTTTAGATATGAGGGGTGAGCCTTACTCCGGCACTGAATCTAAACGGTTATGGCTGCTTCGTTCCCGACCTGACCAGTTTCGCCGCCGACCCATGCGAAGGGGCCCACCAAAAAGCATTGTAACAGCTTTCTGGATTATTACAATACAAAAATACAAGCTGCCCAAGACTTGATGCAAGTTTTAGCGCCAGCGATAGCCTACACCCACACCCGCACCCACGTCCCCCCCAGAAGAACCCACTACTGAGCCATTGAGCAACCACTTGCCGTTGTCAGTTGCGGCAGACACACCTACGGCATAACCGGACTCACCCGACCAGGTACCGCCACCCACACCCACCACTTTTTCACCCGGCAAAACCGCCTGTGGCAAATTGGCCGCCGCAATCGCGGCAGCGGTGCCTTCGTCGGCCTTGCGTTCGGTTTTACGGATTTTACGGTTTACGTCATTAAACATTTCCGTGGTTTGGCCCAGGTTAACGGCGTCTGTGGGCCGGCTTCCGGCTGCCACGCCGGAAACCATGCGAGGGCCTTCGCTACCTGCCATGGACACTTCTTTTCCATTGGTCTGACCGCCAATGGAAACCGTACGGGTTTCATCATTTTGAGTGACCGCCACCGGCGAAGAAGCGGGAACCGCCTCATAGACTGCCTGCATGGCTGCCATAATGGGGCTGACAGCCTGCGCCATGGCAGGAAAACTGCCGAAAACAGCCACTGCTGTTAGCCCGCAAACCATCCAATTGCGCAACACCGTGCTTTTGTTTTTTTCTGACACTGTTGTTTTACATGCTGCAAGAATAATCGGATTCATTGGTTCTCCAAAACTGAAAATTTAGTAAACAAAATTAACTGACTGGTATTATTCCCTTTTTTAAAAAAAATGTTTTGTATAAACTCATATACTAACAACTTATTACATGATTGTGATAAAGCAAATCAGGTACAAGCGTGCTTACAGGCTTACCGCCTTACAATGTCAGCCAACGGTTACCATCCAATGCATAAATAACCGCCCGGGCGGGACGGCCATCCAATGCGGTCAACCGTGCACAATAATCCTCAAGCTGTTTACGGTACGTTTGCCGCAGGCGGTTTTCAAACACCTCGTCAGACTCATGCTCATGCTTCAGTGCCGTCTTGTAATCAACCACCAGCCAGCCATCGGGTTCGGAAACCGCCACATCCACAATCAACACTTTGCCATTGGCATCCACCAGCTCCCATTCCTGACGGGCATTGGCCTGCTGCAGCAACCATTGTCCTTTTTCATTACTCAGGAAATTCAGCAATAAAGATTGCACCCGCATGGTCGCCTCGCGGGCCTGTTGGGGACGCAAGCCTTCCTGCAGTAACTGGCGCACAATTACATTTTCAGCCGATTGGATCCGCCCGGATGTCCAGCCTTGCAATTGCTCCTGCCCCATACGGGCCAGCCAGGCATGCACGACCGTACCGACATGCGCTTCATAGCGGTCTTCAAAATGCCAGACGTTGCCCTCATGAAAGCTTGAGCCTGTTGAGACCTGGGTTTTACCGGCTTGCGGGTGCAGGGCCTGCATCATGGCATCGGTAAAGCGGATTAACGGTGGTCCCACCACTTCATATTGACTGTTTTCATTGTCCTGCCCGTTATTGGCCTGCGAAACCGGCAGATAGGGCGGCTTGACCGTAAAAAAAGTATCCATTAAAGGCTGCAACCGCGAAAACAGGGTACTGGATGCCGCATTCACAAGCTCCCCGTCCTTAACCTGCAAGAGCGCCACCAAATGCAGCCGTTGACACGCCCTTGTGGCGGCCACGTATAACAGACGGTCAAGCTCATACTGGGTGCGTTTTTTCTCGCGCCCGGCCAGATAGACCGAGATCGGATCTTTTTCCTCGGATGCCCTGGGCTTGATAGGTCCCAGCAACAGGTGCCCCTCGGACTGCTCAAACCGAAGCAAGGGATCGGGGTTATTGCGTGGTACCCTATGCAGGCCATACAAAATAACTTCCTGAAACTCCAGCCCCTTGGATTTATGCATCGTCATGATAGTCACGGCATTTTGCTCATGAGAGGAAGCGGCATACAGGCGTTCAAGTTCACGATCAAGTTCGGCCGGATTCAGGCCACCATACGGCGCAATGCTGTCCAGCAGGCGCAACACCGTCTGCACATCGTCATGTTCACTTTCATGGGCATAAAAAACAAATCCGCCCAAAGCGCGCCAGATGGATTCCACATGGGCTGAAAAAGTAATGACATCATGTTCAAAGGGCCGGTCAAGCAAGGCACGGGCCACCGGTAACACACGGTTCCATTCAACGGCAGACAAATCCTGCTTCGCGGCAAATACCGGATCATTACCGGAAAACGCATTCGCCAACACCTGCGCCAGCAACTGTGGCACAGGTGTTTTCTGCTGTTCACCAAACAGGGCATCCAGGGTGTGCAGGGTCAGCCCGCACAAAGGCGAGCGCAGCAAGGAAAGCCAGGCCACACGGTCGGCCGGGTGCGACAGGGCTCGAATCAGCTGCACCAGATCAATCACCACCTGACGGTCTTTAAGCGGCTGAAAATCCACGGCCCGCACGGGAATACCTTCCAGGCTCAGCCGGTGCATCAATTCATTCAGATGGGTTCGTGCCCGCACCAGAATGGCCACAGGGTCTTTTTTACCTGCATGCGTTTGCAGTGCCGATCTGACCAGTTCAATCACCCTGTCCTGCGCCGCTGTTTCTGCCATTTTCTGGCTTATTTCAATCGGCAACGGTTCTTCATCAGCGGCGGCCGCTTGCGGCAAGGTATGGGGTTCAAGCAAATGGGCGGGAATATGGCGGCCATAATAAAACGGATGCATCAACACCGCCTCGGACTCGCCTGCCTCATTAAAAGCCACGGATGGCGTATATTTGATGGCTCCCAGGACGGGATTATCTCTTGTCGGAAATATCCGGGCAAAGGTTTGATTAACCCATTCAACCACGCCCTGGCGGGAACGGAAATTTTCCGTCAACTTCAGCACGGTCAGTGGCAAATCATTAATGCTTTCCCGGGCCACCTTCAAGAACAGGCCCACTTCAGCTTTCCTGAAACGGTAGATGGATTGCATCGGGTCACCCACCAGAAACAGGGTGCGGCCTTCGTTGGCCAGCCAGCCTGACGTCAACTTGTGAATCAGGTCAATCTGCACCTGGCTGGTATCCTGGAACTCATCGATCAGGATATGTTTGATCACGGCATCCAGCGACAGCAGCAATTCGGCCGGATCATCCACCGAACCCAAAGCCTGCCCTGCCCGCCAGGCTATTTCAATAAAATCCACTTCGCCTTCACTGGCAAAAACCTGTTCAAGCTGTTGCGCGGCCAGTTTAAGGCACTCTAACAGATTGCCAATAATATGTATTTGCTGCGGCGTCATCAAGACATCGGGCAAGTTGGTCAAATCATGCAAGGCTTGCGTCCACTCGTCCGAACCGGTCCGTTGTGACTCCAGCCAGGCTTGCATGGCATCCTTATGTGCCGTCTTGGGCGGAAAGCCTTCATTCTTGGTCAGGCGGCTGCGCAACTGCCCTTTGCCCGTCAGCAACAGGCGGGCCAGCGCTTTCCAACGACCAATGTCCGTGAAATAAGGTAACAGGGGACTTCCATCCCAATCGAGCAACGGGTAATCATCATAATGACCGGCAGCCGGGTCGGCCAGGGTGCTGGCCGCCATGCGTGCGATGGGTGCCAAAGTGTCGGCCCAGCCCATTGGCATCAGCCCGCTGACCCTGGCAATGTCTTCATCCATGGCCTGCGCCAGGGATTCCATCACCGCCTGCATGGCGCCTGCCGGGTCATTCACTACCTGCAGCCACTGATCCCTGAACCCCAGCATATCCACCAACAAGGCTTCGGCAGGCTGTAAATCCACATCCAGGTGCGCCACCAATGCCTGTACACATTCGGTGCTGTCAATCAGGGCCAGCGTTTTACGGGCCGCCTTGCCATACAGGGTCCGGGCATCTTCAGTCACCGAAGGCATGCCGCCCATTCCTGACAACCAGGGCATGGACCTCACCAGCGACGCACAAAAAGAGTCAATCGTTTTAATGCTCAGGCGTGCCGGATGCGCCAGCAAATTCCAGCCATTTTCCCGGTCGCGCTGCAAGGCTGCCCGGGCCAGCTGCCAGCTTTTTTTCTGATGCGCCGGTTCCGGCTCTTCTTGCTGCAAACCCAGGGCCAGTTTTTTCAACACCCGCGCATGCATTTCCGAGGCCGCCTTGCGGGTAAAGGTAATGGCCAGAATTTCCTCTGGCCGGTTAACCGTGCCAAGCAAGGCCAGAATCCGGTCTGTCAATAACTCTGTCTTGCCTGAGCCGGCCGGTGCCTGGATCAGGAAAGACTCGTCAGGTTTGACAGCCCGGGCACGGGCCCGATGATCACTGGGCAGGCGTTCTGCCGGCTGATTGGCCAAATTTTCCTGGACATGCAAGGACTGGTCTTCTGTCATGGTTTCACTCATCTTCACTTTCCTGCGCCAACCTTAAAAAAGGTTTTACATCACAATATTGCAAATCACTTTCCCGCCAGGCCCGGTTGATAGCCTTCCCGGCAGAAAAATCCTCTGCCAATTGCTCCATGACCCTTTGCCAGCGTTGCAGTAAATCATCCCAGGATACGGCTGGCTCCCAACTGCTGCGATCATCCAGGGCATCAACACCCAGGTCTTCATTGGCAATACCCTTGAGTTCGATCTGGCGCGCATTCAAACGGGCAAACAGCAAACCGGCCACCGGATTGCCCTTGCCCGCCCCCATGACTGCGGCATAAAAAGGCAACTGCAAATTAACGGGCACCTCTCGTGACCAATCCTGTTTGAAGGAAGGCGTACTACCCGACTTATAATCAATAATCACCTGCTGGCCATCGGCCAGGGTATCAATCCGGTCCATGCGTAATGACAGGCTAACCTGCGCATGCTGCCACTTCACATCCTGCTCCAGCTGCTGCACGGCAAACGGCTCCCGCTCAAGTTCAATCTGCAAAAAATCCATCACAATCCGGCGGGCACGGTCTTTTTCCATTTGCACCACAGCGGCATAATCATGCTTAAGCTCCTGATCGGCAGCCAATTCCACGCATTCATTCACAAAAGCTTCAAGAGAGCCGCTTTCAAATTTCCCAACCAGACGTTCCCAGTCTTGCAACATACCCCACACCAGTTCCATGACTTTATGCAGAAAAATACCTCGTACCCGCTGGCTGACCGCCTGCGGATAATCCGTCAGCTCACGTGCGCCCAAACGGTAACGGGCAAAGGCCCACAACGGGTTGCGCGCCTGGGTTTCCAGCACATCCATGCCACCGCTAACGGGGCGCTTGCCGGACAGCGCAGGCGCCTGGTGATCGGAAAAGGTCTCAAGGTCACGTTGAAGTTCAGCACCGTTTGTACCGGCACATAAGGTTTCTGCCTCGAATAATGGAATATTTTCCAATAACGGGGAAGCCCTGAGTTCTTTTTCACCCTCCATCAGGGGCCAGCTTAAACGGACTTGAGGGGCACATTGCCGCAAAGCATGAAACAGTTCATCTGCCCAGGCTTTTTCCCGCTCAGGCGTGGCACGAGGCGCGTTGACCCTGCGCAGCGCGCTGACCGGCAAAAAAGGATTGGGACTTGGGCTGGCGGGCAAGACCTCATCGGTCAGGCCAAGGATCCATACCGCATCCCAGCGGCCACCTTCCGCTTCCAGAAAGCCCAGCACATCAAGCCGGGCCAGTTTATCCCTTTGCGGCTGAAAAGCCGATTGACGTGCCAGCCTATGCAACAAGGCACAGGCACCGGTGCCGTCCAGAAGACCACCCACTTCATATAAGGCAGAAAAACGAACCAACAGTTTTTCAAAGGCCTGACACACCTGGAAATTGGCGCTACTGAGCGTTGCCGGGCCTGGAAAACCAAGACCCGCCAGACACTCGCGAATACGCTGTGCCCATTGGTCGGTACTGGCACGCATATACTTTTCCTGAAAGGGCTGACACCAGTGTTGATATATTTCCCTGAATTTCAAGGACTCATCAATATCAAACTGATCAAACATGGCCAACACAGCCGCTTCAGGAATAGTCAGATCTTCTTTCTGACGCAACTGGGCATCGTATTGTGCCATGGCGGCCAACGCTAAAGGCCTGGCTGAACAATGCCCGGCCAGCAACGCCGCCCCCAGCACCTGTACCTCGCATTGCCGGCGACTGCCAAGCTGCGCCAACAGCCTCAGCCAGGCAAATGCCGCCCGCACGGGTGCCCATTCTGTTAAAGGACGGCCAACCGCCACGTTCCAGCTTAACCCATGGCGACCCAGATTTTGCGTTAACAAACGCCTGGCCAGTGGGGCTTTGGCTTCCAGATCCGGGGCCACAATGGCATACGTACCCAGGGGATTTTCCTGCAGGGCCTGTCTGGCCCATTCAATAGCCGTTTCCCATTCTGCTGCCGTATCACCCAACGCTGTCTTGCCAACATCGCTGGCGCTGGCCGAATTTTCAGCCAGCACGGCCAGATAGGTACCATTGGCCTGGCAAGCATTTAACAATCTGCCCAAGCGTGGCGCACATTCCGTGAACCCAAGCAAAATAATCTGCTTGGGCAAATTCAGGTTTTCATGGCTCTCCAACGCCCGAATCAGGCTTTCCTGCATCAGACAATCGTCTTCAGCATCCATCTGGGACAGGCGGTGCAGGTAAGCCTTTTGCCATTGCCTGAACCGCTCGTACTCTTGCGTGCTTTCATCATCATTAACCTGGAGATGCCAGTCGGCACACAAATGATGGGCATCGGAAGCCATTTTTGCCGTTTGCTGCAAATCCAGCAAACGGCCCACCCCTTCTTCCTGCTCGATGACCGACTCCCATACCAGCTGCTCGGCAAAACGGTCCAGTGCAATGGCCGGCACATGGTTTCGCGTGCTGAATAAACGGGCATCATGCAGGGCGCGAAGCCATCGGCCCAGCGGCATAACCAAAGGCAATTCAACAATACTGGCAGAAGAGCCCATGTGCCGGACCAGCAACTGCTTCAGGCGTAATGCCTGCCGGTTGTTAACAGTAAGCACCAGTTGCTGGCGGGCATCCCCAGCGACAAGCGCATCAATGGGCTGGGCGGGCAAGGAGGAAATCGTAAACTCAGGTGAAGCGGCAGTCATAAGCCCCCATTCAAGGTAGAAAACATCATTTGGCAACATAATGATACTTGATTGAGCGTAACTTCACTGACGAATAATACGAATCACAGGCCATGCATCGGGCATTAACAAGGCTGTGTCCTGAATACTCACATAAAAGGCAATGTTACCCGCGCCTCTGCGGTTAGCCTTGGCACGCCATGCTGGTTGCAAACGCTCAAATCCATCACGACCCGCAGACCGGTTTCGGTTTGTTCCGCCTGCCTGATTATGCCGGTACATACCGGTTGCTCTGCCAACTGCATGATGCTTACAAAGCGCACCTTGATACTGTCCAGATATTCTTGCTGGACAATGCGTGAAAGACACTGCTGCATAAAGGCAAAGGTAAACATGCCATGCACAAAAACATCATCAAAACCGGCGGCCTGGGCATAATCACTGTCTATATGCAATGGGTTATGGTCGCCCGAAGCCCCGGCAAAGAGCGCCAGTGCCGCACGACTGAAGGGCTCCCCCTGCCATAGCGGCAAACGGTCACCCACTTTGCAATGTCTTAACTCAAACCCCGAATTGCTCATGATTTCCGATTTTCCACAAACACCGATATCAAATCGGCAACAGGCTTGCCATCCTGGTTTTCCACCCGCGTGTGACGGTCAAGAAAATACAGGGTGCCGTTTTTTTTAGTATAGACATCGGCCACCCGGGAAGTAAACGTTAATACATCACCGGCAAAACACTGTCCATGACAGATGAATTCCTGCGAGGCATGCAATGTTTTACCGGCATCCAGACCCACCTCGGTAAACCAGGCATAGGGGTCTTCCCTGTTCATTTCCAGACCGAACAGCAGCCCCACGGGCACCACGACCGACGGATACCCCTGCGCTTTGGCATAAACCTCATCAAAGAACAAGCGCTCGGTCTGGCCGGTGACTTTCGCATAAAACTGCACCTGGAACAGGGAAACCGGCACCTGGTGAGACCCCAAATCCTTACCGATCAACCCCGATTCAGGCATATTGACTCCTTATGTTCAACGCTTTGTTACCAAGTGGCATTTGGACTCTGACAAAGGAAGGTTGGCATCTTCAGCCGAAATAACGCCCTTGATATGGTAATAATCCCATGGTCTTTTTGATTCGCCCGGTTTTTTCACTTCCAGCAAAAGCATATCATGAGCAAACTTGCCATCCTCCCTGATCTTGCCCTTGAACAGGCCATCATCAATTTCTTTAGACTTCAAATACGCCATGACCTTGTCAGCCTCGTCAGTACCGGTTTGCTTGATGGCATCCAGATAATTGATCACTGATGAATACACCCCAGCCTGCCCCATACTTGGCATTTTGTTGGTTTTGGCATAATAGCGCTCTGACCAGTCACGGGTTTTGTCATCGCGATCCCAATAAAAACCTTCTGTGAGCATCAGCCCCTGCGCCGCATCCAGCCCCAGCGCATGAATATCATTAATGAACATGACCATGGGTAAAATGCTTTGCTTTGACTGTGTGATGCCAAATTCGGCCGCCTGCTTGACGGCGGTAATCGTGTCCTGGCCGCCATTAGCCAGGGCAATGACATCGGCATTGGACTGTTGGGCATTCAACAAATAAGAAGAAAAATCGGTTGAGTTCAGCGGGTGCTTGGAAGACCCCACAATCTTGCCATTGTTTTTTTCGATAACCTTGCCTGCGGCATCCATCATGGCACCGCCAAAGGTGTAGTTCACTGTAATAAAATACCAATTCTTCTTGCCTGAATCCAGCACATATTTGGCCGTACCATTGGACAGCGAATACGTGTCATAGACCCAATGCACGGTATTTTTGTTGCATTGCTCATTGGTCAATGGCAAGGACGCCGCCCCGGACACCAGCGCGACGCGGTTTTTGTCGGCGGCAATTTTACTGACTGCCAAGGCGATATTGGAGGTGACCAGTTCGGTAATCACATCCACCTTGTCCACATCAAACCATGAATTGGCCCTGGCCATGCCAACATCTATTTTGTTCTGGTGATCGGCACTGACAAGCTCTATGGGCGTTTTGAAATCGGGATTCGCTTTCTGGAAATCCTCAACCGCCATTTGTGCAGCGGTGACTGCCCCGGCGCCACTAAAATCAGAATAAGGGCCACTCATATCGGTCAGCACCCCTATCTTGACCAGATTGTCACTGATTTTTGCCTCCGTTGCCTGCGCTGCCGGCAATGCCGCCATAGCTAAAGACAGGCCCACACCGGCCTTTGCCACCTTACCTAAAATGCACATCCCTTCTTTTTTCATTGCCGCCTCCATTTATGTAAATATATTTACTTATAAAGACGGATTATGCCGATTTTTAAAAATTAATAAAGCAATTGCTTATAGGGACTTTCCCTTCCCTGCAAGACAAAAAGAAAAAACAAGGGCATATAAGAAATTCATATATGCCCTTGGATCATCTCATTTAATTTTTAATTAAATAATCATTTTGAAGGTGAAGCCAATAGTGCCTGTGCCTGTTTTCTTAATTCATATTTCTGGATTTTGCCGGTCGCTGTTTTTTGCAGCTCACCAAATATGATTTTTTTAGGCACTTTGAAACGGGCCAGATTTTCACGGCAATAATCCAGGATTTCGTCTTCCTGAATTTGTGCGCCCTCTTTCAGCTCGACAAAGGCAACCGGGATTTCACCCCATTTTTCATCGCTTAGCGCCACCACCGCGCAGTTGGCCACGCCGGGATATTTATACAGCACATCTTCAACTTCAATACTGGAGATGTTTTCTCCACCTGAAATAATGATGTCTTTGCTACGGTCCCTGATTTGCACATAGCCGTCTTTATGCATGACGCCCAAATCGCCCGTATGGAACCAGCCACCTTCAAAAGCTTCCTGGGTTGCATGCGGGTTTTTAAGATAACCTTTCATGACGATGTTACCCCGGAACATCAGCTCACCCATTTCTTCACCATTGGCCTTGACGTCATCCATAGTGGACGGATTTTTTACGCTTAAACCGGCCTGCAGATGATAGCGCACACCCTGGCGGGATTTGAGCCGGGCTCGTTCTTCGATGGTTAAATCTTGCCAGCTGTCGTGCTCGACACAAACCGAGGCGGGGCCGTAGACTTCGGTAAGGCCATAAACATGAGTGATATCAAAACCCATTTTTTCCATGCTGGCCAACACGGCCTCTGGGGGTGCGGCACCGGCAATTAAACCCTTGACGGTATGATCAATGCCTTTTTTCAGATCATCAGGCGCATTGGCCAGGGCAGAATGCACAACGGGCGCAGCGCAATAATGCGTGACTTTTTCATCGCGGATCAAATCAAGGCAAACCTTGGCATCAAACTTGCGCAGGCATACATTAACCCCGGCACGCGCGGCGACTGTCCAGGCAAAGCACCAGCCATTGCAGTGAAACAGCGGCAAAGTCCACATATAAACGGGGTGCTTGGCCATATCCCATTCTAAAATGTTTGACATTGCATTAAGGGCCGCTCCACGATGATGATAAACCACCCCTTTGGGGTTGCCAGTGGTGCCCGACGTATAGTTAAGGGCGATGGCATCCCATTCATCAGCGGGCATTTGCCAATTATCAAGATCTTTGGCCGAAGCCAGGAAAGACTCATAATCAAGTTCGGCAAACGGCTGGATATTTTGCGGGCCTAGGGCATCATTAACCTGGATAATAACAAGATGGGGCAATTTACGACGGATTTGAGGAATATGGGCCTCGAACTCGCTGTCTACCAGCAGCACCTCGGCCTCGCCGTGCTCGAGGCAGAAAATAAGGCTGTCTGTATCTAGCCGTACATTAAGCGAACAGAGTACGCCACCCGACATGGGCACCCCAAAATGGGCTTCTACCATGGCAGGCGTGTTATGCAGCAAGACCGCAACAGTGGAATTGCGTTCCACCCCCAACTGGCGCAGCGCAACCGCCAGCTGCTTGCAGCGACGGTTGGTTTCGGCCCAGTTTTGCCGGATTGGCCCATGCACAATTGCCAGACGATCGCCATACACACTGGCGGCACGTTGCAGGTAATCGATGGGGGTTAGTGGTGCATAATTGGCCTGGTTACGCTGAAGGCCCGTATCAAAATCAGCCATTGTGTCTCCTGTTGGCTATTTGTTAATTTATACAAGATGTTACCAGCAAGATTAACAAATAAACCCCGAATAGATCAACATATTGACGATTATTTTTACCTATTTGAACACCCAAACACCTTGACAACTGCTATTGCAACAACTTTCGCAATCGTGTTGCCCACAAAATAACGTACACGCTTGCAAACCCGCCACAATTGCCTGAAAGTTGTCTAAAATGCCAGCTTCGTTTCTTTAACTCAGGCACTACCACTTCATGAATACGGCACAAATCCAACTACTGCGAGACGCAGCCAGGCAGGCTGATACTGGCAAGCACTGGATTGCCACGGCCAAATTCCTGGACATCGCCAATCCCAAGATCATTGCCGATTTATGCGATGAAGTGCTTACCTTGCGGGCCGGGTACAACAAAACTCCCAGCATCATGCCCTCTAAAAATGCACTGGAAGAAGTTTTCCTGATGGAATGCCCCAACCCTTCCTGCGATAAAACCAAAGACGGCTATGCCATCCGCTACGCCGGGCAAACTTACGACCCCAACAAGACTGAAGCGGCCCAAGGTGTTGCCTGGACTGCACAGGAAATGGCCATTTTCAAGGCCCGCCAAGACGGCAGCATCACAGAACTGCTTAGCCGCCTGGAAAACATGGCGCACATTCCCACCTGGTACCTGACGGTGGAAGCCGGCAGAAGAAAAGGTTACGAAGGCACACTGATTTTCAAATACAGCAGGGAAGCCCCCAACCGGGCACAGCAGCTGACGTTTCTGGATTGAATGCCTGCTACTGCACATTGCTTGGTTGAATGCTGCTCGATTCCATGCTCTGAAGTGATCCACAAAAGAACGCTATGGTACTTGGCATAAAGTCCTATTCATCAAAGGTTCATCAATGGAAGGGGTTTAGAATAGTCCAGCCTTATCTAAGCCGAAAGCCTTGTCGACAGAACCTGGAATGGATTTGAATGCGATGCTGAGACGGTTCCAACCGTTGATAGACACGATCAGGAATGTCAGCGCAACAATATCATCCTCTGGGAACTGTTCGCGTACACGAAGATATATTTCGTCTGATACCCCCTCTGGTGGCAGTGTTGTAAGAGCCTCTGTCCATTCAAGCGCAGCCCGTTCCCGCTCATCAAACAACGGTGACTCGCGCCAAATAGCAACGTGATGTAGGCAAAGTTCGCGCTCACCGTTGATTTTGGCTTCTTTAACGTGCATGTCTACACAAAATGCACAACCATTTATTTGCGAAGCCCTCAAAGTTACCAGCTCTTTTATCTTTTCCAGTGAGGGTTTGCTGTTTATCGTCTGGCTGAAATTCAAATATTTTTGTGCTAATTCTGGGTTGTGTGAAAAGTAATCTAAACGTGACACTCTAGTTTCCTTGTTAAATACAACCGTAAGCTTACCCTAAAAAGGCACAAGCCAAAACCAGAGATTTCTGCCATTATCATCTTTGATGGAGGAAGTCATGAAACGATCCAAATTTACTGCAAACTCAGATTGTGGCTATTTTGAAGTTGGCTGAGCAAGTCATGAAAGTAACCGATATTTGCTGCGAACATGGCATCAGCAACGCAACTTATTATCAGTGGAAAAGCAAGTACGGTGGCTTGGAAGCGTCGGATTTAAAACGGTTGCGAGACATCGAGGCAGAAAATACCCGGCTTAAAAAATGTACGCTGAACTGGCCTTGGAAAACGCTGCAATTAAGGATTTGCTGGGAAAGCTCTAACTCCGGAGCGACGACGTGAAGCGGCCTTGGATTTGGTCCAACAGGGATCGCTGTCCATTGCCCAGGCATGTCGTCTGACACGCTGGTCTCGTCGCAGTTGGTACCGGCCTGACCCCAATCAGCAACGTCTTGAGCGGGATCAACCTATCATTGATGCGCTTGACGGTGAGCTTACGCGATGACGTCGTCATTACATTTTTGTCATATCATCCCAATCTATTATTAGTGAAGAAACTTCATACCACAGAAATAGGCATTCATCGTATTTCTTACAATCCAAACACCATCCAACACGTTTTAGCAAGGGTAAAGGCTAACGCCTTAGCTAAGACCGACTGGACGGCATTACCCCTCCAAGATGTCAACATTGTAATCACTCGCATTTTCGATGGCTGATACACTTTACCCATTGAGTTGTCATGGTTAAAAACCAGGGCCTTGCCAGTCTGTTTATGCCGTTACCATTAACCATGACACCGTAATTAATCAAGTTATTTTCAGGAGTTGAAGATGAATCGTCGTAAATTTTTTGGGTTGAGTATGTCCGCCAGTGCTGTAGCCTTGCTTGGTGGCAATAAGGTATTCGCAGTGAACCATATGCAAAACGGTCATGGTATGGCGGGACATGATATGCATGGAATGAATGTCGGCATGGGTGGAATGATGGCTGGTACTGATTTATTGCCGGTGGATGCATTGCCCGGCGGCGCACCGTTGGCACCCTTGGCCTTACTGAAGAACCAGTCCGGAAAAGATGGTTTATTCAAGGCACAATTGACAGCCAAAGAAACCCCTATAGAGTTGGTCAAGGGCAAACCTACCACTTTCATGACCTACAATGATCAAATTCCTGGCCCCCAGATTGTAGTCACAGAGGGCGATACAGTAGAAATCGAATTTAAAAACTCCCTGAAAGAACCCACCACCATTCACTGGCATGGACTGCCTGTTCCCCCTGAACAAGATGGCAATCCTCATGATCCTGTTCTGCCGGGCCAGACACATACCTATCGCTTTACCCTGCCCGAAGGCTCAGCAGGGACCTATTGGTATCATACGCATGCCCATGAACTGGCAGCAGCCCAAGCCTATAGCGGTCTTGCGGGTTCGTTTATTGTCAAGGCAAAAAATGATCCGCTAGCCCATCTTCCTGAGCAGCATTGGCTGATTTCCGATTTACGCCTGGACAATGAAGGTCAGATTCCAGGCAACGACATGTTTGACTGGATGAACGGACGAGAAGGTCAATATGCGCTTCTTAACGGTCAGCGCCAGCCGGCCATTACTATTCAGGGTACGCAACGCGTACGTATTTGGAATGCATGCAATGCAAGATATTTAAACTTGTCGATTCCTAATTGTGAATTCATTGTTGTTGGGACTGACGGTGGGTTGCTTGAAAAGCCGGCTTCTGCCGTGAGTGAATTACTGATTGTGCCCGGTGAGCGTTATGAAGTAGTGATACGTGCCATACAGAGCGGCACCTTTCCATTGAACAGTTTGCCTTTTAACCGCCAAAAAATGATGGTGGATTTCAAGCCAGAAACGCTTGTGCTCGCCAATGTGAGCATTAATGCAGTAGAACCCGACTTGCCCGGCAAGTTGCGAGCTATTGCGGACTTTGGACCGGCAACCGCACAGAAGAAAGTCACCTTCGGTGAAAAGCCAATGGACCATGCTGTAGGAATGACACCGGGTCATGAAATGAGCGATATGCCGCCCAGCACAATGTCAGACTTATTTTTTATTAATGACAAAACTTTTGATATGAACCGTATTGACCTGCGCAGCAAGGTTGGGGAGGTTGAGGAGTGGATTCTGTATAACAATTCTCATATGGATCATCCATTTCATATTCATGGCACCCAATTCTTGGTTACTGAACATGTTATTAATGGCAAAGCATCCCAGCCGGCTTATCGTGCCTTGAAAGATACGGTGAATTTGCGTCCTTATGAAACCGTGCATGTTAAAACAGTGCAAACTGACAAGGGTATACGAATGTTTCATTGCCATATTCTTGAGCATGAGTCACTCGGCATGATGGGGCAGGTCGAAGTGGTTTAAAAGACATTGGGCAAATTGCAGGTTAATTAACATCTCGAAAATATGGCAAATACAAAATTAATACTTACTTCTATTGGCGTTGCCGTGATAGGCGCTGGTGCGCTGCTGTATAACATGGTGCATGCACCAGCACCAGCATTCATTGACCCGGCCAATCAGCAACTGGTAGTACAGGGCAAAGCCATTTACACGAATCTTTGTGCATCCTGTCATGGTGAGTCGCTCCAGGGGCAGCCAGACTGGCGCCAGCGCATGTCTAATGGCAGGTTGCCTGCTCCACCCCATGACAAAACCGGACACACTTGGCACCACCCCGATGCCTTGCTGTTTGACATGGTCAAGAATGGACTGGTACCAGGTAAAACCGCGCCTCCTGGTTATGAAAGCGATATGCCCGCGTATCGTGATCAATTAAGTGATGAGGAAATTGTTGCGGTGCTCGCGTACATCAAAAGCAGTTGGCCATCCAAGGTACTGGAAATGCAAAAAGAAGTCACTTTACAACAACAAAAATAGTTTATGCGGACATATTAGTCTTAATCAATACTAAATATTCATGGGGTTTTTTATGAGAAAATGGTTGTTTTTGGCAACCCTCGCAGTAGCATCATCCACAGTCCATGCGACCGGGAACACTATTACGGTTTATCAAGATCCCAATTGTGGCTGTTGTTCTGGCTGGGTTGAACACATGCGTGATGCTGGCTTTGAAGTGAAAGCCTTCAAGTCGGGTGAGCTGGCCTCAGTCAAACAAAAACTGGGTGTTCCAATGAAGCTTGCCTCATGTCATACAGGTATCTTAGAAGAAACGGGTCAACTCGTTGAGGGCCATGTGCCGGCAAATGTGGTACAGAAACTGCTTGCCAATGCCACGGTCAAGGGAGTATCTGCCCCTGGCATGCCCCAAAATGCGCCAGGCATGGGTGCTCTGGACGGAAATCTGGTGACCGTTGACTTCAACGGCAGATTTTTTTCGAAAGATTAATTTCCTGAAAATTATTACGGCCCCATCATGATCGGTGGAGGCCGCTAAAACTCAACTGCAAACTTGCCTGTATTATTTATTTTCAGGCGTATCCATACGATCCATCATCATTTGCATCATTGACTGCATCATGTCCATGCGCTTGGTCATGAGTTCATGGTGCTGCATCATGCCCGACATCATTTGCATGCCGGGAGCAACCGCTTGCGCATTGACATTAGCGTTATTCATGCTGCCCATCATCCCCTGACCCATCATATTCATATTCTGTGTTTGACCAGATGCTTCCATCATCAGCTTCATGCCTTCTTGCATTGATGTGTGATGTTCAGCCATAAGCGCCTGACGCTCTTCAGCATTAGCATTCTGAAATTTTTGATGGAGCTGCTGCATGTTTGCCATCTGTGTATCCATCTGCTTAAGGAGCGGTGTAATATCGGCAGGCAGTGAACTTGTTGCCGCAGATGCTTGACTTGTTGTTAGCGTATCTGCAGGGTGGTGGGCATTATGCTCGTCTGGTGTCGATTGTGCTAACGCTACGCTGGCAAGAGAACTAAGGATAAGTGCAGAAAGAGTGAGAAGAAAAGTTTTCATGATGATGCTCCGTAGGAAATTTTGACCACGTTTTATTACTCTCTATTACTGTTTCTACTATAGACACTCGCGACTGTCACCAAGGTGTCTCCACTATTACATTTGTGTAATGGTGGAGATATTAAAAAGAGTGGTGTTTATTTTAACTGAATGACAGGCTATATCATTTCTTCAATTAAACCGACTTGCGTAAACGCAGGGCATTGAAGACTACCGATGCTGAACTAAGACTCATGGCCAATGCTGCAAACATGGGTGAAAGCAGCAGTCCAGTAAAAGGATACAGCACGCCCGCTGCCAGAGGCACACCCAGCGCGTTGTATATAAAGGCAAACCCCAGGTTCTGCTTCATGTTGGCAATTGTTTTTTCAGACAAGTGGCGGGCAATCGAAATACCACGCAAATCGCCTTTAACCAGTGTGACTTGAGCACTGTTCATGGCCACATCAGTGCCGGTACCCATTGCAATACCAACATCGGCTTTGGCCAGGGCCGGTGCATCGTTAATGCCGTCTCCGGCCATGGCAACGAGTCGGCCTTCAGACTGAAGCCTGCTGACAAGATCTAGCTTGTCAGCAGGCTTCACTTCACCATAGACCTCATCTATTTTCAGTTGCTGAGCAACAGCACGTGCTGTTGCAACACCATCACCCGTTGCCATGATAATGCGGATTCCAGCATCTTGCAGGTCTTTCACGGCTTCTGGCGTGTTTTTCTTAATGGGGTCGGAAACCGCCAATAAACCCATGAGCCGGCCATCTGCCGCCAGGAACATGACGCTTGCACCCTTGGCGCGCAAGGAATCGGCAGCCTCGGTCATAACAGCGGTATCCACACCCTCATGCTGCATCAAAGCGGTATTACCAAGAACGAGCCGTTTTGCGTCCACTTCACCACGAACACCAATACCGCTACTGGACTCAAATTCCTTAACCGTACTTAATGGAAGACTACGTTCATGGGCAGCCTCAACAATGGCGTGCGCCAGAGGATGTTCACTGCCTTGGTCAAGGCTGGCAGCCAGGCGCAAAACTTCATCAGCCGTTGTGCTTTCTGTAGGTATGGCTTGCTCGAACGTCGGACGACCCTCAGTCAACGTGCCTGTTTTATCAACAATTAGGGTATCAACCTTGCGGAAATTCTCGATCGCCGCTGCATCACGAAACAGCACGCCTTGAGTGGCACCTTTTCCGGTAGCAACCATGATTGACATGGGAGTGGCCAAACCTAGCGCACAAGGGCATGCAATGATCAACACAGAAACAGCGTTAATCAAACCGTACACCCAGCTCGGCTGCTGACCAATAAAGCCCCATACAAAAAATGTGACAATTGCAATAGCCACTACAGCCACGACAAAATAGCCAGCCACGATATCAGCCATGCGTTGCATGGGCGCGCGAGAACGCTGCGCTTGCGCGACGAGTTGAACAATCTGCGAAAGGACGGTTGCCGAGCCCACTTTTTCGGCGCGAATGACTAGTGCACCAGAAGTATTCATGGTGGCGCCAATCACCTTGTCACCAGGGTGTTTGCTAACCGGCAGCGGTTCACCTGTTAGCATGGATTCGTCAAGTGAGCTGCTGCCATCATCCACGGTACCATCAACCGGCACTTTTTCACCGGGACGTACACGCAGGCGATCTCCTTCATGCACATGGGAAAGCGGAACATCTTCCTCGGTGCCGTCAGCATTAATTCGCCGGGCAGTCTTGGGAGCAAGGCCTAGCAGCGATTTGATAGCAGCTGAAGTCTGCGACCGGGCCCTTAATTCAAGCATCTGGCCAAACAGGGTCAATGAAATAATGACAACCGCGGCTTCAAAATAAACGGAAACACGCCCCATTGACATGAATGATTCGGGGAAGATACCCGGTGCTATGGTTGCCACAACACTATAGATGTATGCGGCTCCCGTTCCAAGGCTGATCAGCGTCCACATATTCGGGCTGCGATTGACAACCGATTGCCAACCTCGAATAAAAAACGGTTGTCCTGCCCAAAGCACAACCGGTGTCGATAACACCAACTCGATCCATGTTTGCACACCCGGGCTGAACCAGCCCAACTGGTGACCAAACATGGCGAGCACCGTGACAATAACGGTAAGAGGCAACGTCCACCAGAACCGTCGTCTGAAATCCTTGAGTTCCGGATTGTTATCGTCATCAAGACTGGGCATTAACGGCTCAAGCGCCATGCCGCACTTGGGGCAGTTTCCTGGGTGATCTTGTCGAATCTCCGGGTGCATCGGGCAAGTATATATTGTGCCCGGCGCTGCTAGAGACTTTGTTTCTGATTCTTGCTTGGGCTTCAGGTACATTTCTGGATCATTCTCAAACCTCGTCTGGCACTTGGTACTGCAAAAATAAAAATCGTGTTCCTGATGCTTAACGTGATAGGGTGATTGTTTTTTTACGCGCATGCCGCATACTGGGTCTACAAGCAGATCTGTGGCATCAGCCAATTCAGCATGTTTGTGTTCATGACCCTGAAGTGGATTATTTTCTTTGTTCTTCATGGTGGCAAAGACCTTTAATAATGGGAGAAGAAGCTTTGGGATCGCGGTTCGGTCTCTTTACCTCTGACCAAACCGACACACTTCATGATTACATATTCTAGCTGGCACTGAATTACATTCTATTTACATCTTGATTACATTGTTGTCATCTTCGCTTAACTAACCTTTATATTACCAGCATCGTGCTCTTGAAGCATTCTTTGTAAAAGCCCAGTATCAAAATCAACATTCCGTTGCAGGCATTTTGATCTCAAACGTTGTTGCTTGGGGCGTAGAGCGTGCGCTAATTGCCCCGCCATGCGCTTCGATGATTGATTTAACGATCGCCAGTCCAAGGCCTGCCCCCTCACCACTACGATGCCTTGATGCGTCAGGCCTGTAAAACCGTTCAAATATATGCGCAAGATGCTCAGCCGGAATGCCCACCCCCGGATTCTGGATTTGAAGCCAGGCATTGTCAGCGTTCATGCCAAATTGCACAGTAATGCACCCTTCCGTGGGGCAGTGACGGATTGCATTAGATAATAGATTGCTTAATGCCCGACGAATCATTAATCTGTCTCCCAGGATACAAACTTGCTTGCCTGTCACGCCCAAGCCCACTTCACGTTCTTCGGCCCAGGCACCAAAGTAATCGAAAAGCATGTTTATCTCTTCATCTAAATCAATTTTTACGAGTTCTGGTTTAAGCAAATTATTATCGGCCTGAGCCAAAAACAGCATATCACTGACCATTTTCGCCATACGTTCATACTCTTCGAGATTTGAGTACAAAATTTCACGATACTGCTCAACACTCCGAGACTGGGAAAGCGCTACTTGCGTCTGCGTATTCAGGTTTGTAATCGGTGTACGCAACTCATGGGCAATATCACCCGAGAAATCCGATAAGCGGCGAAAAACATCTTCTAGACGCTCAAGCATGCCATTAAAAGATGTAGCCAGCTCCACCAATTCAGCCGGCACGGTCTCTGGCTTCAATCGTATATGCAACTGGTCAGATCGAATTCTTCTAATTTCGCGACTGATTCGCCGTATTGGAGCATGCCCCTGATAAACGACAAACCATGTCGCCAGGATAGCAACAAGACAAGCTAGAACAATAACTACCCTAAGATAGTTACCAAAACTTGCTAGATAATGCAGGTGAAAATTAATACCGGTAGCGACAGCAATTGTTAATGCTCCTGAACCTGGAAGACCTTCGGGTATCATTTGCAGCACGGCCCCTCGATACGTTTCCCCTTCGTACTCCCATGTAGAAACCGTGTTGATTGTTATCTCGCTTACAGGTCGCGCAATACGCTCAAACTGCTTAAAAAAGAATCCGGGCGTAGCATAAACCAGGCTGCCCGTATCGGAGGTAATACGATATTGAGCATTCTGATGACCCGACACTGCGTTAGCCAATAGCTGGTGCAGTTGATCGGTTTTTGTGCCAGGAGGGAGGGTAGAAATTGTGTGATTCAATGCTTGTACAACATCCTTGAGTTCGTCAACATCCTGCTGGATAAAGTGATCGTTGATGGATCGTTCAACAATCCATCCGAAGGCAAGCAACACGGACACGATAACGGCTCCAATTGAGACCGTGAGCCTTACTGCCAAGGAAACGGGACGATGTTTCATGGCTAATCAGGTGTATCTACATCAAGCATATAACCCATGCCACGTACCGTGTGAATAAGCTTGGGTTCATAATCGTCATCTATTTTCGCACGAAGCCGTCGAATGGCGACATCAATGACATTAGTATCGCTCTCAAAGTTCATATCCCAAACCTGAGAAGCGATCAATGAACGTGGTAGCACTTCGCCCTCTCGACGCACTAAAAGCTCAAGTAATGAAAATTCTTTGTTCGACAGGTTGATACGCGTATTTTTTCGATGTACCCTGCGTCGAGCAATGTCGAGAACAAGATCTGCTACTTGCAACTGGTCATTAAGGGTGGGAGCAGCACCTCGCCTCAGTAAAGTGCGTACGCGGGCCAAGAGTTCAGAAAAAGCAAAAGGCTTTACCAAATAATCATCGGCCCCCAGCTCTAACCCTTTGACTCGATCTTCGACACTATCCCGTGCGGTAAGAAAAAGAACCGGCGTCGGGATTTTTGCATTTCGGATTGCCTGGACGATACGCCATCCATCTACGTCAGGCAACATGACGTCAAGAATGATCAAATCATAGTCCCCTGTCAGGGACAAATGATGACCATCCAGGCCTGTACGTGCAAGGTCCACAACAAATCCCGATTCGGTGAGCCCCTGACACAAGTAATCACCAATCTTAACCTCGTCTTCAACCACCAGTAATTTCATGGTTTTATTCCTTTAAGGTATTTATAGTTATTGGCACGAAAAATGGATCTTTTTTCGGTAATAACGTTCAGGATAGTACTTTAATGCGCCGGGGCTGACACCAAGGTGACGGCTTGATTACAAAATCGTAATTTTAGAAATAGTGGTGCCTGTTAACACAAGCACCACTACCGGTTCGCCAGTCAAAAAAGATCCTTAAGGAATGGCCCTGTATGTGATTCCATTTGGATTGGGTCCAACGTCATAAGTCGCAACAACTTCTTGGGTATTAGTGTCAATTGCGCTTACCGTATCGGCTTTGTTATTGGTAACAAAGGCAAATTTTCCATCGTCGCTGACGACCACGCCATGCGCGCCCTTGCCGGTCGTAACGGATGCGATTACTTTTCGGGTGCCCGTGTCAATAACAGATACGGTATTGTCAGGGTTTTTAGCGCTTCCTTCATTGGCGACATATACTTTACTGCCATCCGGGGTAGTAAAAAGCTGGATGGGACCACGACCCACCTTGATGGTATCAATCACTTTCTGGCTGCTTGTATCAATAACCGCAACACTATCTTCATCCCGAAGCGACACATAGACCTGTTTACCGTCGGGAGTGAAAGCAACCTGTACTGGCGCTTTGCCCACAGGAATACGTGCGGATTCTTTCAGGTTCTGTGTATCAATCACTGAAACATCGTTATCAGTCACGTTTGCTACGAACAATTGCCTACCATCAGGACTTAGGCGCAAGCCATGGGGATAACCTCCGGTAGGAGTTTCTGCGACAATGGATTTTTTCTTGAGATCAACAACAGACAAGCGATCTGTGTCAGCGTTTGTTATATAAGCAAAAGTACCATCTTTACTGGTTACCACATGAGCTGGATGACTGCCGGCAGGCAATGTTGCAAGCAGCTCACCTGGCTCGACTGCGTCCAGCAATACCAACCCGCCACCTTCTTCTCCATGTGCGCTGGAGGTCCCGGAATGGGAAGAAATATTCATCATAGCCCCACCGCCATGCCCTTCATTTTTTTCTGCTACAGGGCCTACGGCCAGGATAAGCTTGCCGTCCGGTGAAATCTGGACATTGTGAGGAACCACAGGTAAATCAACCGTACGGACTTCACCTGTACTTAATGTGATTGCACTGACAGAACCGTTGTCTTCATTGGCACTATAGACAACGCCATTGGACAAAGTAACTGCGCCTGCCGTTCCGGTTACTGCAGCAAGGGAAAGAGCAATCAAACTAACGCGAAATTTCTTCATGATTGTATTCCTAAAGGAAAGCAGCCTAATTTTAATTAACAGCTGTGATTAAGACTATATTGACTGACTATTTATCAACCGGTGATGCACTTACCGTTGTCCTGATGTTTCTTTTTCCACATCTGACACAGGTATTTGTGTCGCTTTATGCTTTACAGTGTCCTGTTCATGATGGCAGGACTGCATACCTTGCATCATGAATAACATCATCAAAGGACAGATCAACGTAAGCGTTCGGCCATCTCATCTTGACAGCGGTTTTCTTTAACCTGTTTTTTTACATCGCTGTCTGCGGTTGCCAATTATGCGGCAACAGTTCAGCAATACGGCTGGCGGGCTGAGTGGGCAAGCG
>NZ_BMYS01000017.1 GCF_014652395.1 Advenella faeciporci | reverse complement strand
CGGGGTAACGGGGTTGGTTCCGGGCTGATTTCTTCTAGATAGTCCATACGTGTCCATTTGCGATAGTGGACAAGTATGTTCATATTTTATTAGCGACTTGAAAAGATGACTTTACCGGACAGTTACCGTGCATCACGGTATTGATCAATTTCGGTTTGGGAAGTGCCTGCCTTGCGCATGGCCAGCTCGAAGCCGAGCGGAATGTCGAAGACATGGATGAGCTCACGCGTAGCCATTGGTGACAAGTGGGAAGCCCAGAGCGCAGCCGCTTGAGCGTGTTCCGAAAAGTCTACTCCAACTGCGATGTGTTTATACGGCGCGTGGGATTCCTTACGCACGACGAGCACGGGACAAGGAGCGCATCTGACCACGCGATCGGCCGTAGAACCGAATACCCTCTCGCGCATACTTTTGGCGACGCCCGGGCCGATAACAATTAAATCAGCGTTGTATGACGTGGCCAAGCGTTCAATGACCTCATGAGGCTTTCCAGTTTCCACGTGTGTGACTGCTGGCTTGTCTGCCGCCCCAAGTAGGGATTGAAGCTGATCTGCGTACTGATCTTCGAGCATGCCAGTAAGCGCGACCAGGTCGATCAAGGGTGGCAGGCTGGCATCGTGTAACGGTGGGTTTTCGAAGACATGCACGGTAACAAGCTGCGCCTTATGCTGCTTGGCTAGTTGAATAGCCCGGTCGGCAATACGCTTACTGTCGTCCTCAAGAGCCAGGGCCACAAGTATTGTCCTAATTGGCATAGGGCTCTTCCTTTTAGAGTCGGTACGCCGGGTGGAGCAGCGCCGCCCCTTGTGTGCGTTGGTTATCAGTGCGGATAGCGCAGAATCGCCGCTAGATCTTGGCCGCCGGGAATGTCTTCTTTTCTGACGCCCAGAACGGTTGCTCCGTTGGAGAATGCCCGGGCGGTAATCTCATCGACTATGCCATAAGCCTCGGCATCATCTTTGTCCACGAATGATACTGCCCCCGTTTCCTCATCGACAAAGCCAGCAACAACGGAATCAATATTAACCAGAATTGTCTGGATCGCGCCGAATGTCGCCGCGCGCGCCGCGTCAGAAATGTCCGTTGTTGTACGGCGTTCTGCTACCCGCTTTTCAAACAGTGCTTTTATGTCTGTAATTTGCTGGGTGTAAGCGTTATCGAGAACCGGCCGCGTCCTTGTAGTCAGTTCGGCTTCGGTCAGATGGTCAGGACTTTCCGCGATTGTCTCAGGCAATAGGTTCAAGTAAGAGCAGATTTGCTTGAATAAATCCGCGAGCCTCCCCGTTGCGGCTAACACCAATGGAGTTTCGCGACCAGCCAGGATGGGCCGTAGTGCTGCGTCTACCTGACGTACATACTGCTGAAGCCGAACGTTATGGCCTTCGTTGCCCCGGACGCGACTGCTGAAAACGCGTTCATTGCTCGGGGCGCGGCCTACTGACGACGCTACATCTTTCGGTAACCCGGGTACCTTGACCTCGACGGCTGGTAGATCGGCGTTCATTTCGAACAGACGCACGGCGTTTTCCGATAGCGCCAGAATGAACGCTGAATGCGGGAAGGTGATCGCACGAAACAATGGCTTGAGGTGATACCGGTCGGCAACCTGCACTATGGAAGTCAGGTCGTTTGCAAGCCTGTAAGTGCGAATACTGTCCGGCGTAGCGAAAACGGCCAGGCTGTTAGCCTGGAAGCGCCAGAATTTGTCATCATCCAGAAGATCGTTGAGGCCATCCAGCAGCGCGCCTAAGCGTCTTTTATCGAACGCGGCTTCCTCAAGCTGCGCTTGTGCCTCTTTGATAAGGTTTCCCATTTGGATCCGGGATGCCTGAGTGTTCTGTGTGACGGGGGTGGTTTTCAAATATATTGAGACACAGGCATCGGCACGTTTATCGGCGAGTAAGGAAAATTCGTTCCGAGTTGGAATGTCGACATAAAGCATAAATGCTCCTTTCTGGGTTTAATTTCCACAATTTTCGGTGAAAATTAATAAAATGCTGTTGCCAGAATAACTTTTAATGTTACTCGATTGTATTTTTGAAAAAATTGAGGTAGATCAAGAATCGACTTGGCAAGGCTGAAATGAATCCGTGCACCGGTTGCATCTGCGATCGAGGTGATGGGCGGCGTTCTGGCTGTTGCTGGGGCGGTTCACTTAGAGTGAAGGATAGCACTCCTATGACAGCGATCACGTCGCCGTAGGCAATCCGCTGCGCAGTATCCCTTACATCATCATCGACTTTTGTCGAACATTGAATTTCCGCTGAGCTAGTTGAACTCGCATATCCGATGTCGTAAAGCTTTTATTAACTCATTCTTTGCGAAATATCAAACTGAAACACCGCCGAGTCGACATTTGAGCTTGCTTCAAACAATTAAAGTAAGTAATGTATTACTTACTTGTTCACAAGGGTAATACTGAGATGGCCGACACAATCGCAACCAACACGTCTGAACGAACGGTGAGCAACCTTCCCGATGCTCTCGACTCCGTGACGCACACGGCGCTGGCGCGCGTCACGCGCGGGTTGTCGCCAACAGCAGCGCTGTCGGCGTGGCATGACTGGGCAGTCCATCTCGCGATATCGCCGGGCAAGCAGCGCAGCCTGTTCGACAAGGCGCTGGACAAGCAACAACGCTTCACTCGATATGCGCTGCGTGCAACAACACCTCATTGCTCAAACTGTATCGAGCCTCTGGAGCAGGATCGCCGCTTTTCGGATCCAGCGTGGCAGCAATGGCCCTTTAACCTGATCCACCAGGGTTTTTTGCTGCAGCAGCAATGGTGGCACAACGCAACGACGGATGTGCGCGGCGTATCGCAGCATAACGAAGACCTGGTGACCTTTGCCGGTCGCCAGTGGCTCGACATGTGGTCGCCGGTTAATTTTCCGTGGACCAATCCCGAGGTCTTGCAGGCAACCGCACGCACGGGTGGCGCAAACCTCTGGCGCGGCGCAATGAACTTCCTCGAAGATGCGCGGCGCCAGGCCTTGGATGAGCCTCCTGCCGGCGCAGAGGCGTTTGAGGTCGGCAAAGACGTGGCTGTTACACCGGGCAAGGTGGTTTATCGTAATCACCTGATCGAACTGATACAGTACGCCCCCACGACGCCCAAGGTGCATGCCGCACCGATACTGATCATCCCTTCGTGGATCATGAAGTACTACATTCTCGACCTGTCGCCACACAACTCGATGGTCAAGTACCTCGTTGACCAAGGCCACACGGTTTTCATTGTTTCCTGGAAGAATCCCGGTTATGCCGACCGCGATCTGGGCATGGAAGACTACCGGCGACTCGGCGTCATGGACGCGCTCGACGCCGTTACGTGTATCGTGCCGGAGCAAAAAGTGGACGCGGTCGGATACTGTCTGGGCGGGACTCTGCTCTCCATTGCGGCTGCCGCGATGGCGCGCGACGGCGATGAAAGACTACGCAGCCTCACGCTATTGGCGGCCGGGGTCGATTTTCGCGAGCCCGGCGAACTCTCACTGTTCATTGACGAGAGTCAGCTTGCCTGGCTGGAGTCGCTCATGTGGGACAAAGGCTACCTGGATGGCGAGCAGATGGCGGGGGCTTTTCAGCTACTCAATTCGAACGACTTGATTTGGTCGCGACGCATGCGCGAATACCTGTTGGGCGAGCGTCAGGCACTGTTCGACCTGATGGCGTGGAACGCCGATACCACGCGTCTGCCGTTTCGCATGCACAGCGAATATCTCCGGCGCCTATACCTTAATAACGACTTCTCCGAGGGGCGCTACGAGGTCGACGGCCGGCCGGCGGTGCCCGGTGATATCCGCACACCGATTTTTGCCGTCGGTACCGTCCGCGATCACGTAACGCCCTGGCGGTCTGCCTACAAGATCCATCAATTGAGTAGTGGTGCTGACGTGAGCTTTGTACTCACCAGTGGGGGGCACAACGCGGGCGTGGTGAGCGAGCCAGGTCGTCCCCGGCGCAGCTACCAGATATCCACGCGCAAGGCCGGCGAGCGCTATACCGATCCGCAACGCTGGCGTGCTGACACGCCGCTCCAGGAAGGCTCGTGGTGGTCAAGCTGGCAAAAGTGGCTTTCCGAGCATTCTTCAGAACGCGTGGCGCCACCCACTATGGGAGGTACGCAAGCATCCGGGTATGTGCCGATCGTCGATGCGCCAGGTACTTACGTCAGAGAAAGATAAAGGTCGTGGCGTGCGTGACAGCCGACCAACACAGACACGGTCCATCCAGCGGGTGCGCCAACTTTGTATTTATCAAGTCTTACCAGACCAAGGAGGTCACAATGAGCACCGAAAACTTTCCCGTCAATCTCTATAAAACCAATCTCGAGTTACAACTGCGTATCATGCAATTATTGCAAGACAACAGGCAACGCTGGCTGGAGGCCGCACAGCAACGCAATACCGATGCCATGGCGAAGACCAAGACTGAAATTGAAGGTTTGTCGCAGGCGGTGGATTTGCAGTCATTGGTGACGATGCCCACTAATACAGCAGGTTACTTGTTCCAGGCCTGTATGAGCAGCGCGCAAGCAATGAACGAAATAGCCATTAAGAACCAAACAGATTTTTCGACAGGCCTCCAACAGGCTCTTCAGGATTGGCAAAAGGGAGTGACTCAGATCTTGGGCGGTAGTACAAATTTTGCTCCGTGGTTGCCAACCAGTATGTCGTTGGCTGGTAAATCAACTCCGGCTGCAAAGCAAAAAAAGACTGCGGAATAGGGAATGATCATATGAGCGACCAAAAGCGCACCGCACTGGTGACCGGCGGTAATCGGGGTCTGGGCGAGGCGATTGCCCAGGCGCTGCTTGATGCCGGCCACGAAGTGATCATCACGCATACGCCGGGCAATCGCAAGGCTGCAGATTGGGTTAAAGGACTCGCCGCGCAAGGCATTCACCTTTCAGCCTATGGTGTGGATGTTTCCGTCTATGAGTCCGTGCAGGAATTGGCTCGCAAGATCCATGCCGATGGACGACAAATAGACATTCTTGTTAATAACGCGGGCATTACCCGAGACGCCACTCTACGCAAACTTGATAAGGCAAACTGGGACTTGGTGCTTCGCACTAATCTGGACTCCATGTTCAATGTCACCAAGCCTTTCGTCGAAGCCATGATGGAACGGGGCTGGGGCCGCATTATCAATATTTCGTCGATCAACGGTAGCAAGGGGCAGTTCGGCCAGACTAACTATTCAGCGGCCAAGGCGGGCGTACACGGCTTTACCATGGCGCTTGCGCAAGAGGTTGCGCGCAAAGGCGTTACGGTAAATACCGTCGCGCCAGGTTATCTTGCCACCGAGATGGTGGCGGCGGTTCCCGAAGAGACCTTGCAGCGGATCGTCAGTGGAATCCCTGTAGGTCGTCTGGGAGAGCCCGCCGAGATTGCGGCGCTGGTGACATTCATTGCCAGCGATGCCGCCGCTTTTATGACCGGGAGCAAAGTCTCTATGAATGGCGGCCAGCATATGCAATAACCATCTCCGAAGGTACATGAAACCCTTCTCTATCGCGTAAAACGAAAGCAATATTATGATCGACACGGACTCACGCTCGTCCCAATCCGGCACCATGTCGGCCAATACGATACGCGGCGCTCAACGCCTTATCGAGCATGTACGCAATATGCAGGCCGTTCGCATGGCGGTGGTGCACCCTTGTGATGCCCTCAGCCTGTCCAGCGTGATCGATGCGCGCAATGCCGGCATCATTGTGCCGGTGTTGGTAGCGCCTGAGGCGAAGCTGCGCACCATTGCAAGGGAGGCCGGGATCGATCTTGCAGGTTGCGAGATCATCGACGTGCCGCACAGCCACGCGGCCGCTGCCGTCGCCGCAGAGATGGCGGGCAGAGGAGAGGTCGAGACCCTGATGAAGGGCAGTTTGCATACCGACGAATTCCTGAGCGCGATCCTTTCACCCAGCTCGGGCCTGCGTACTGAACGCCGCATCACCCACTGCTATGTGATGGAAACCGCTGCCTATCCGCGTCCATTCATCATTACGGATGCCGCCGTCAATGTCGCGCCCACACTGGAAGACAAAGCCGATATTGTGCGTAATGCCATTAGTTTGGCGCATGCTTTAGGCGTGGCTGAGCCCAAGGTAGCGATTCTTGCGGCGGTGGAAACCATCAATCCACGTATGCAATCGACGCTGGATGCGGCGGCATTATGCAAAATGGCTGATCGCGGCCAAATCAAAGGCGGTTTACTTGATGGACCGTTGGCTCTGGACAATGCCGTCTCGCCAGATGCCGCTCGGGTCAAGGGGATCCGTTCGGCGGTTGCGGGCCAGGCCGATATTCTGGTTGTGCCTGACTTGGAGAGTGGCAATATGCTGGCCAAGCAGTTGGAGTTTCTTGGGCAGGCCGACAGCGCCGGCATCGTCATGGGCGCGCGCGTGCCCATCGTGCTGACCAGTCGGGCCGATTCCAGCCAGACACGCCTGGTCTCTTGTGCCATCGCCCTGCTGCTGGCGCATCGCTACCGCAGTACACCTCCTTGATCGATTTTATTATTTCTTATTAGAGGACTTTCCGATGAAACTCAACTTCAAAGGCGACAGCGTCCTGGTGACTGGTGCTGGTTCGGGCATCGGCGAGGCCACAGTCCGATTGCTGGCGCAAAACGGCTTGGCAGTGGTAGCCTCCGATTTGAGTGCCGACACGGTGCAACGTGTTGTTACGGAAATTGTGGCCGCAGGGGGACGAGCCGCAGCGCACGTGGGTGATGTGGCCCGCCCGGAGGATGCTGAATCCGCCGTCATCTGTGCTGTCGAGCACTTTGGCGGCCTGCACATGAGCTTCAACAATGCCGGCATCGGCGGTGCATCAAAACCATCTGGCGAGCTGTCTCCAGAAGAGTGGCGACGCGTCATCGATGTCAATCTGAGTGGCGTGCAGTATGGCTTGCGCTTTCAGATTCCCGCCATGCTCAAGTCCGGAGGCGGCGCCATCGTCAATATGTCTTCGATCCTCGGCTTGGTCGGCAGCGCCGATGCGCCAGCCTATGTGGCTTCCAAACATGGTGTAACGGGGCTGACCCGCTCGGCCGCGCTGGCCTACTCCGCCCAGGGCATCCGCATCAACTCCATTCATCCCGGCTATGTGGAAACGCCGATTCTCGATGGCCTGGATGCCGAGGCACGCGCTGCGTTGGTCGGCAAGCACGCCATCGGGCGTATTGGGCGTGCCGAAGAGATCGCACATGCAGTGGCTTTTCTTTTGTCCGAGGGAGCCAGCTTCATGACCGGCAGCGCCTTGGTCGTGGATGGTGGCTATACCGCCGTCTGACCTCACCGTATAGGGTTTGCTTATGTCCGGCGATTTGATCCTCGTCCTTAATTGCGGCTCCTCCAGCATCAAGTTCGCGCTGTTCGATGCACGCTCCGAGGCGCTGGCGCGCCAGCCCTTGTGGAACGGCAAGGTTCAGGGGATAGGCGGGCCGACACCGGACTTCGGCGAAACTGGAGTGGCGGTCCGCCGCGTCGAGCTGGATGCCGAACATCCGTACACCGCCGCCTTGCAGTTGATCCGCGAGCAGGTGGCTCAAAGACTGCAAGGCCGTCGTATTGTTGCGGTGGCGCATCGCGTGGTGCATGGCGGAAAACGCTATTTTGCTCCGACCCGAGTTACTGCTGACCTCATCGACGATTTGCGCAGCTATATCCCCTTGGCCCCCTTGCACCAGCCGTTTCCGCTGGAAGCCATGGGTATATTGCTTGCTCAGCACCCCGACCTGCCGCAGGTTGCCTGCTTTGACACTGCCTTTCACTATGATCTGCCGTTAGTGGAGCAAGTCTTGCCACTGCCGTATTCAGTCTGGAAGCAGGGCTTGCGCCGCTATGGCTTTCATGGTCTTTCCTACGAATACATGACCCATGCCTTGCCCGAGCGATACGGCGATCTTGCTCAGGGTCGGGTGATTGTTGCACACCTGGGCAGTGGCGCTAGCCTGTGCGCAATACAAGGACTTCAAAGCGTGGCGACAACCATGGGTTTCTCTGCCCTGGACGGCCTGATGATGGGGACTCGCACAGGCGCACTCGACCCGGGTGCGGTGCTGTATCTGATGGAGATCGACAAGCTCTCGCTGCAGGAGGTCGGTCACATGCTCTACCACCAATCCGGCCTGCTAGGTGTTTCGGGCCTCTCATCCGAACCGCGCGTGATCGTACAACATGAAAACGACCCTGGTGAAACGGGCCTGCGAGCACAGCTTTCCCTGGCGCTTTACGTACGTCGTATTGTGCGCGAGATCGGTGCCTTGGCAGCGGTGCTGGGCGGGCTGGATTTGCTGGTTTTTACCGCCGGCGTCGGCGAACACAATGCGTTTGTACGTGAGCGCGTATGCCATGATCTGACTTTTCTGGGTGTCGAGCTCGACAACGACGCCAATGCCAGCAATGCCACACTGATTTCCACGCCCGATAGCCGGGTGCGCGTGGCCGTGGAGCCCACCAATGAAGAATGGGTTGTCGCGCAACATGCCTTGCAGCTACTTGAGTAAGCAGCAAAAGTAAAGTGGGCGGCTTGTAGATCCCCGACGACACAGCTAACGCGTCTTGTCAATGCTCCAGGAGTTCAACTGTTCGACGGTGTGCCGTAATGTCTTCTTGCAGAATCCGGCGAACTTCCAAGATCGAGGCGACGGCCTCTTGAACGCTATGCCCATAGATAATGATTTTTTCGGATACAGCGCCTGTCAGATGAGAGCTTTTATAGGGCACAAGGCTGTCGTCAGAGTCTTCAAGCGCCCCGGTCGTGGATGATCTGGCAATGATGGAGTGGTAGAGCACTTGATCTGAGATCGGCAAGTTAACGGCGGCTTTAATGAATGGATCCCGCTCATCGAGGTTGTCAATACTGTTTGGAACGCCTTCTAGAATGCGATCGCCCAACTCGGAACTGGCCATAGCACTGGCATGTAGCGCGTCACCGATGGTCTCAAGGGCCGTCAAGGGCAGCCGTATCAATCCAGACAACCAGCGAGCAGGCCTATAGCCAGCGACTGCCGTGCCACGGTGTGGTGTCGCGATAAAAACAGTGCGAGTCACGCCAGGAAAGGGCTGAAAGCGTAATATCGGATCCAATAAAGAAAGGGTAGAATCCGTGGCATTCATATTAATTCTAGAGTCTGTGAGTGCCCAGTCCCATAATTCATGTTTTGCCGAGGACACCATCAGTCGTGCAATCAAGCCGCCCATACTATGCCCGACTACAACCAGGCCACGTGACGCTACCGCTTGCCCATGCGGATCGAAATTACGTAATGTTTCCTGAAGCAAACGACGTATCGTTGCATGATTGACAATGACCGGCATATTCGTTGGGTAGGAAACGAGCCAAACCTGAAACTCACGCCGTAGTTCTTCGTCTCCTAGAATTTCGTTGGTCATATTGACCCAGGCTTCTGGGCTGCTAGCCAACCCATGCAACATCAGAATGATTCGACGATCAGGATCGTATGGTTGCATCATATAGATGTGGGGGTGCTCAATTCCGTGCTCACGCCCGAATAGAGTGTGCAGCGATTGTCTGCTGAAGCCTGAGCGAGCGAGCCATAATCCGTAACCTGCGGTGAAATTGCCAGCCAGCGGTACGCGGTGGCCATGCAACATCAATTGGCTCTCGATAAGTGGGTCGTGGACGCTAACAGTGACCTCACGGACATGAACTAATTCGTCCAAGTCTTTCGCATCAAAGCTGAACACTGCGGTCATGTTTGGCGAAGGCATCTCACTCCATGGGGGAGCGCGCATTCGACTTCGATCGGCGTCTTTTGAACCGGAACTTGATGCTGCATTGCGGGTATCGTTGCGTGGTGACAACTTATGATCCATCACTGCTACCAACTCTGCACCGAATCCATCTCGGCGGTAGATGCTGCGCAGGCCCTGAAAGGCTAATGAGGATGTTGGTAAGAGTTCCTGCGGAAAGATAATGCCTTCTGGCTGGCGTGCATTGAGTTTGAGGTGTACGGCCCAGCCGCCTATGTTGATGACGGTATTGACCTCGTCACTTGCTGTAATGCGCGCCTGTGTAGAGAGCCCCTTGAATAATTGCATAATTGCCTGCTGCACAGCATAGTTGTACCAATCACGAACCTGGGTTTGACGATCTTCGAACGCGCGCTCGCCCGGTGTCCTTTGGGTGAAGAAGAGATAGGCATAGGCATAGCGCGCGACTTCCATCCAGGGCGCGAGGGTGGCTACGCTATCGCCAGCATGCGCGGCTTTTGTATGCATGGATATAGCCTGCTGTAGCCAAAGCTCGGCAAGTGCTGATAGCTTGCGCTCATCTGAAATGTTTTTCGTATTAGTCAATGCCAATGTGCAATCTAAGAGTAAGTGGGTGACACACTTATCCATATTTAAGCCAGCCACGCGAATGGTTTGGATGGTTAGAGCGCTGAGTTGGCGGGAGACGAGAATGTCTCCGCGTTGTAGTGTGATGTATTCATTTGGCGTTATCGGCCTTACCGCCACTGATGGCTGGAAGTTATTAAGTATTGCGCAACCGCCGAGACTGGCAGCAATAAGAGGTAAGGTGCAAAGTCGCAGCAGTAGCTTATCGTATGCACGGTTCATGATGTGCTGTGCGCTCAAGCTGAGCCAGATCAGCGCTTTCCATAAAAGTGCTCCTGGAACGGTTTGCGAAACTCTTGGTGGCAACTCAAACAGCGCTGTTGCAGCTTGCCAAATGCCACAATCACCTCTTGGCCATCGCCGCGCGCTGCAGCTTCGCCCATGGTGGTGGAGGCATCCTGAACTTGTCCATCAAAACCTCGGAATTTTCCGGCATCGGTTCCAAGCCAAGTGAGGATGCGCATTTTTTCCGCTATAGGCGGCTCGGGGTGGCGACCGATTTTCGGAGCAAGCTGGGCCACTAAGCCCCAATCTTCCTCGGAAATAGCTCCTGTCACCACTTGCATGTCGCGTCCAAGCTGTTGCATCACGTCGTGCAAGGCCATGCGTTTTTCGGACTCGGCCGCTTGAGCTTGGAGAGTTGCTATGGGGATGAGTAGTGCGACGATCATCACAATAGCAGCAGTTGGAAGGATTTTTTGGTTGCTCATGAGTTTTACGTTTATAAGTAGGTGAAAGACGGTTTCAGAATGAAGTGCAGTTGATAAGCAATATCTGGTTGCAGACTCACAGCGGTTCTGTGAGAAAATTAAGCCACTCTTGCGTTTTGCCATTCTGCGGTACGGTGACACGCCATCCTCGCCCTTGTCGCAGTGCGTTGGCCAATGCCTGCGTTGCAGCAGGTTCTCCATGCACAACGAAGGTTTGCGTCGGGGGCTTGTGAAATGATTGCGTCCAGGCCAGCAGCGAAGCCTGATCTGCATGCGCTGACAGTCTATCGATGGTGTGGATGGCAGCGCGCACCGGGATATCCTCACCAAACAGACGCACTTGCTTGGCGCCATCGACCAGACTCCGACCGAGGGTTCCCCGAGCCTGAGGGTTGACCATCAGCACACTGCATTCAGGGCGCGGCAGGTTGTGTCGCAGATGACGCTGGATACGTCCTGTATCGCACATGTCGCTGGCGGAGATGATGATGGCCCCCGAACGGATCTGGTTCAGCGTCTTTGACTCTTCAATACTTTCGGTAAAATGCAGATGTGGCCAGCCCTTGTCCCATGCGAGGCGCCCCGCGAGGTGCTTGCGCTGGTCGTCGAACAGATCTATGAATTTGCGCGTAATGTGCATAGCGTCGGTGGCCATCGGCGAGTCGACGAAGATCTCTGCGGGCTGTAGGCGTCCTTCGCGTGTCAGGCGTTGCAGGTGATAGATCACTTCTTGTGTGTGGCCGACCGCGAAAGCCGGCATGATAACGTTCCCACTACGCTCGAAAAGGGTCTGCTCGATAAGTTCGATCATCTTGTCTTCGGTCGCTGCCAGGCTCGTGTGCTGACGATTGCCATATGTGGACGCTATGACGAGTATATCGGCCTCGTCAATTGCCGCTGGCTCGCGTACGATGGTGCGCCCCGATTGGCCCAGGTCGCCGCTAAAAACAAGCTTAGTCGCAAGACCATACTCACTGACCCAGATTTCGATGATGGCCGAACCTAGGGTATGGCCGGCATCGCGAAAACGGCAGCGGACGGCTTTGTGGGGCTCGAACTCGTGGTTGTAAGGAACGCCTCGTACCTGCGTCAGGCTGTTATGTGCGTCCTGCCGCGCGTAGCGTGTTGGCAGCGGACACTGCTTCAGTGAATGCTCAGTCTGGCATTTGGCGTCACATTCGTGAATGTCCGCGCTGCTGGGTAGCATTACGCCCAGCAGTTCAACTGTAGCCTCGGTAGTGTAAATGGAACCTTTGAAGCCCGCGCGAGTGAGTTTTGGCAGCAGCCCGCTGTGATCGATGTGGGCATGGGAGAGCAGGACAAAGTCGATCCGTGATGGATCAAACGAGAAAGGTTGGTGATTGCGTGCTGTCGCCTCGCGTCCGCCCCGAGCCATGCCGCAGTTCACTAGAAAGCGCATTCCCGCGGCTTCCACCAGAACACAGGAGCCCGTGGCCTCGCGTGTGGTGCCGAGAAAGCTCAGTTGCATGATGTACTCACTCTGGCTTGCGTAAAGAGCAAGTGTTCCGGCCGAACAGGTGATAGCCTGGACAGCGGCCAGCTAAGCCCGTAGTCAAGGGCATCAGGCCAATGAGCCCCAACCAGCGCCATGGCGTGTCGAGCCAGAACGGTAGGCTGAGCAAGGCCAATCCGATGATGATACGTGCTATTCGGTCGCGTTTTCCAACGTTGATTCGCATGATGATATCTCCTTCATTGGGCAAGAAAATCAGACTATGGGCGTGGCGCCGCAGATGCGTTCGCAGCGTGCGATGGGATAGATACCCCTAGGCCTTGGGCTGGCGTTGCCGTGTCAGACTTGGTGGCTGGTGCCTCCCAGCCGCCGCCAAGTGCTTTGTAGAGCGCGACCAGTTGCACGGCGGCCGTCGTGTGGGCATGCACGTTTGCGGTTTCGGCCTCATACAGCACGCGTTCGGCAGCCAGCAGTTCAACTAGTGCGATGTCGCCGGCTGCATAGCGCGCTTTGGCGTGGTCATGACTACGGCGGGTGGCCTTTAGCGCCGCTTGACGACGACCCAGCGCATCCAGACCGGCGTGATAGTCGCTCAGCGCGCGTTCAGCGTCGCCAAGCGCCGTTAGTACGGCCTGTTCATAAGCCAGTGCCGCCTGTTGCCCGGTCGCTTCGCGGGCACGAATCTCGGCGCGTACGCGTCCTCCGTCGAAAAGCCGCCAGGAAATCAGAGGCAGGATGGAGAATCGCGTGCTGGAGGAATTGAACCAATCACCGGTGGCCAGTGCCTGGAAACCGCCGCCGATACCGATCGACAGCTTAGGGAACAGTTCGGCGGTGGCAACACCAATGTCGGCCATGCTGGCTGCCAGGCGTCGCTCGGCGGCGAGCACATCGGGCCGGCGACGCAGAACATCGGCGCGCTCGCCCACCGGCAAGGCCAATAACGTAAGCGGTGTTGCGGCAGTATTCAGTAGCGCCAGCTCATGCTCGGGCGGTGCGCCTAGCAGCACGCCCAAGCTCAACACAGCAGCGCGCTGGCGGGCCTGAATGTCCGGCAGCGTGGCATGGACGGCGGCCCACTGCGCATAGGCCGTGTCCACATCCGAAGCGGACGCATCGCCCAGCGCCTGGCGCTTACGGACCAATTCGAGCGTGTGCTCCAGGGTTTCCAGCATGGCCTGCTGCGTGTGCAATTCCTGCCCGGCACCGGCGGCGGTGAACCAGGCACGGGCGACCTCGGCCACGATACGCATGCGTACCCCCTGCGCATCGGCTTCGACGGCCTGCAACTGAGCGCCGGCACCCTCCAGGGCGCGTTGTTTGGCACCAAACAGGTCGGCCTCCCAGGCCGCATCGAAGCCCGCATCGTAAATCGTTTGAGTGGTTTCGAGGCCGGGCATGGAACCAATTGGCAAGGGACCGTTCTCGCTTTGCCGACGTCGGTTGACGCTGGTGCTCGCGCCGGCGGTGGGAAGCTGCTCACCAGCGACCCGATCGCGTAGTGCGCGTGCTTCGTCGATGCGCGCTGCTGCAACCCGCAGATCGAGGTTGGCGGCCAATGCGGTGTCAATCAGGCGCTCGAGCACCGGGTCACCTAGCGTGGACCACCAGCGTGCTAGATCCGTCGGTGCCGATGTGACAGTGTCGGCCTGGCTCCAGCCATCGCCGGTGGCAACTAGCGGTGGTGCGTCATAGTCGGGGCCGACTGCGCAAGCCGTCAGCATCACGCTACTCAACAGTAGCGCTACGGGGCGGAAGCGCCGGATTGTTCGGTGTAATGTGTAAGCCATGACGATTGGGTCAGTGTGATCGGTATGTGTCATTGCAGACGCCCTCGAACGAAAACGGTGGCCATCGTGAGCGATATCAGAGCGATGATTGCCAGCGGCCAGAGGCTGGCAAGGATATCGCCCAGCGGCAGTGCTTTGAGAAAGCTGCCCTGTACGATGATTAGGAAATGGGTCAATGGAATGGCCTGAGCCAGCCATTGCAGCAGCGTCGGCATGTTTTCCACCGGTGTCGCGAAGCCCGACATCAGCACGGCCGGCACGCCGATGGCAAATGCGCCAAGTATGGCTTGCTGCTGGGTTGCGCTGACGGCGGAAATCATCAGGCCGATGCCCACCACGGAAAGAATGAATAGCACCAGACTCATCAAAAGCAGCCAAAACGAACCGCTAAAAGGAATCTGGAACAGCACGACTGCTGCGGCGATCATCATTAAGCCAAGCATCGTGCCGATGGCCAGTGCCGGCAGCGATTTGGAAATAATGATTTCCGGCGTCGAGGTGGGCGAAACCAATAGCTGGTCGAAGGTGCCCAGCTCGCGTTCACGGGCAATCGACAGCGAGGTAATGAGCAAGGCACTGAAAAGCGCCAGGATGCCGGAGAGGCCCGGCACGATAAACCAGCGGTAAATCAGATTGGGATTGAACCAGTTGCGTACCACTAGCGGCACGGCAGACGCCGCCTCGGGATTGACCTGGGCACCGACCTCGGCGGCAATAGCCGACAGATAGCCGACCGTAATCTGGCCTGAGTTGCTGCGTCTGCCATCGATCAATACCTGCACCTGACCACTGCCGCCAGCTGCGATGGCACGGGAGAAATCCATGGGAATATCAAGCGCGGCAATCACTTTGCCCCGGTCGATCAAGCTGCGCAGTTCCTGGTTGTTGGCTACGTGGTGGATCTGGTTGATGAATTCGGCACGGTCCAGGCGTGTCACCAGTTCGTGCGACCAACGGCCCGCATCCTGGTTGTGCACGGCAATATCGACATTACGCACTTCCAGCGTGGCGGCGAAGGCGAACACTAACAGCTGCAGTAGGGGCGGCACGAACACCACCATCCGGCTGCGTGGATCGCGCAGGATGCTAAGCACTTCCTTGATGATCTGAGCGCGCAGCCGGGTGAAGGAGAAGGCGCTGGATACTTGCGACATGGCGTTTACTCCAGATTCTTGCGCGTGGCGCGCTTGGCTAGCAGAAAAAAGAACACGCCAATGGCAGCCATGGCCAACAGATTTGGCAGAAATGCCGCCCAGATGTCGCCGGCTAGAAATACTGTCTTCAGGGAAGAGACGAAATAACGTGCTGGAACGAACCAGGTGAGGATCTGGATCGGCCACGGCATGGCGTCAATCTCGTACAGGAAACCCGAGAGCATGAAGGCGGGCAAAAAACCAGAGAACAGTGCAATCTGCGCCGCTAGAAACTGGTTGCGGGTCACCGAGGAGATCAGCAAACCCTGGCCCAGCGCGGGCACCATGAACACGGCCGAGAGCAGCAAGAGCGCGGCCAATGATCCGCGCAGCGGCACATCGAATACAAACACCGCCAGCGCCGCAGCGCCCAGCGTGGACAGCATGCCGAGCACGAAATAAGGCAGCAGCTTGCCGATCAGGATTTCTACTACCGAAGCGGGGGTGGATAACACCGCTTCCATGGTGCCGCGTTCCCATTCACGCGCCACCACCAGCGCGGTAAGCATGGTGCCGATGATGGTCATGACGATGGCGATAGCACCGGGCACGAGCGAGCGGCGGCTTTCCAGTTCGGCGTTGAACCAGTAGCGCGGCTCCAGCACCACGGCGGCTGAAGGCACTTCGGCGCCGAGCCCGGCGCGCCAGGTCTGCGCGACCCCTTGTACGTAGTTGGCAACGTAGTTCGCGGTATTGGGTTGCGAACCATCGGTGATGACCTGGATCAGCGGTTCACCGTCGTGCCTGGCCAGCCTTTGCTCAAAGTCCTGCGGGATCACCACGAATCCGCGCAGCTTGCCCGATACAACCTGCTCGGCCACTTCGCGCCTATCATGCGCAAACGTTACATCCAGATAGCGTGTGCCGGCAAAAGCGGCAGCGAGCTCCTGGGCAGGCGCCGATGGCGACTCCAGCACCACGCCGATGCGCACGTTGCGCACGTCCAGCGAAACCGCATAGGCAAACAGAAACAGCAACACTACCGGCAATACGAAAGCAATCAGCAGCGTGGATGGATCGCGGATCGCCTGCAGGCTTTCCTTGAGTACCAGAGCCCACAAACGCTGCGGATCGAAGCGGCGCATGGCGGCGGCAGATGCCTGGTCGGCGCGTTGCGGGTTGTTCAGGTCGCTCATGCCGCCGCCTTGATGCGGGTTTCGTCGGCCAGATCAGCGGACTCGACCAAATGGATGAACGCATCTTCCATGGTCGGATCGGGCCGTGCCTTGCTGACTGTATCGCGCTTAAGCGCATCGGGCGTGTCCAAGGCAATCAACCGGGCGCGATATAGCATCGCTACCCGGTCGCAGTACTCGGCCTCGTCCATGAAATGAGTCGTGACCATGATCGTCACGCCCTTGCGAGCGAGACCATTGATGTGGGTCCAGAATTCGCGCCGCGTGATTGGATCAACCCCTGAGGTCGGCTCATCCAGAAACAGCACAGGTGGGCGATGCATGACCGCGCAGGCTAGCGCCAAGCGTTGCTTGAAGCCCAATGGCAGCGAGTCGGGCGCGGCGGACAACCAAGAATCAAGGTCAAAGGTATCTATCATCTCGTCAATGCGCGTACGCCGCGTGGCGCCTTCCAGCCCGTACACGCCGGCAGAGAACTCCAGGTTTTGTCGCACCGACAGCAAGCCATAGAGCGAGAACTTCTGCGCCATGTAGCCAAGCTGGGCTTTGGCGGCGCCGGTGGCCCGACGCAGGTCCAGACCCACCACATGCGCTTCCCCATGGGTGGGTTTGAGCAGCCCGCACAACATCTTGAAGGTGGTTGATTTGCCTGCCCCATTGGGGCCGAGCAGACCGAAGATTTCGCCTTTGTTCACCTCGAAACTGACGTTGTCGGTGGCGGTGAAATCACCGAAGCGTTTGGTCAGGTTGCGGCAGGAAACGGCAATATTCGAATCGAGTTTCACCGGCGGCAGGTGCTCGGCCAACGCCGACGTGCCGCCGGGACCGCCACCCAGTAGATCAATGAAGGCATCCTCAAAGCGGGGCGGCACAGCAGCCAGGCGCGCATCGACCCGATCGGCCAGTGTCTGGATCTGTCCCGCGTTGGAGCCGGCGCGCAGCACCACGCGCACGCCCGCGCCCTGGATCACGCCATCGCCGATGCTGTCGAGATTCAGCGCTTCGGCGAGCACCGCACGGCGCTGCTCGCCAACATCCTCCAGTCGAAAACTGCGGTCCTGAAGACGCCCGGTCAATCTGGCTGGCGGACCGTCGTAAGCAAGCTGACCTTCGTTGAGCAACAGTACGCTGTCGCAGCGTTCGGCCTCGTCGAGATAGGCGGTGGACCAGACCACGGCCATGCCCTCGTCGGTCAACGCCTGCACCATGCGCCACAGGTCCTGACGGCTGACCGGATCGACACCGACACTGGGCTCGTCCAGCAATAGCACTTTCGGTCGCGCCATCAGGGCACAGGCCAGGCCCAGTTTTTGTTTCATGCCGCCGGACAGCTTTCCGGCCAGACGCTTGGTAAAGGGACCAAGGCGGGTGAAATCAAGTAGCTCGGCGAACAGGTCAGCGTGCTGGTTGGCATCCATGCCGCGCAAGCGTGCATACAATCGCATGTTTTCCATCACCGACAAATCTTCGTACAAGCCGAACCGCTGTGGCATGTAGCCGCTTGCAACGTGAATGGCGTCGTTATCGTCCACCACGTTGAAACCGGCCAGAGTGACGCGGCCAGCGTTCGGTGCCAGCAGGCCGGCCATGATGCGCATCAGGGTCGTTTTGCCAGCACCATCCGGGCCGACCAGGCCGGTCAGTTGCCCGTAGTTGATGTGGGCACTCAAGGATCGCAAGGCGTGTACGCCGCCAAAATGCTTATCCACGCTGTCAATGACGACTGCAACATCGCTGTTTGCAGGTGACGTAGGGCTGTTGTTGAGCATCTCAAGAACCTTTTGCTTGCGTGCCGGCGGCAGTCCCGGTATCGACTTCGATCGTCACTGGCATACCTTGGCGCAGCCCAGTGTCGGCATCGGTGTTGTCAATCACGATCCGCAAGCGGTAAACCAAGTCGGTGCGAAGATCCGTGGTCTCTACTGTCTTGGGCGTGAACTCGGCGCGTGGCGAGATGAAGCCAATCTGACCTTGATAGACCTTGTCGGAAGAATCGTTGTACACACGCACACGCGTCCCGGGAGCGATGCGACCCAGATCCGGCTCGCCGACATAAGTACGCACGTATACCGGAGCATCAAGGCTCAGGCTATAAACAGTACTTTGGTTGGTGACCATGCTACCGGGTTCGCGCACACGAGCGATCACGGTGCCGTTGCTTGGCGCCAGCAGTTCAGTATCGGCTAAGGCGGTGGCGGCCTGTGCCCGCGATGCGTTCGCCGCAGCCAGATTGGCTTCGCCAGCGACAATGTCTTCGCTACGAAAGCCTTCCTTGGCTTGCGACAGCGCGGCCTCGGCTGCCTTGACACCGGCAACCGCTTGATCTCTGGCAGCGCGCGCGGCATCGACCGTTCGCTGGCTGCTGGCACCGGATGCGAGCAGAGCGCTTTGGCGCCGATAGTTGCGCTCGGTGTCACGTGCGGCAGCTAAAGCCTGGTTGACTGCCTCCTGCGCCTGAGTGATTTCTTGTGGGCGCAGACCACGACGCAGCTTGTTCAGTTCCGCCTGTGCTACCCGTACCGAGGCTTCGGCCGCTGCCAGCGCATCCCGATAGGGCTGAGCATCCAGCAGCGCCATGCGAGCGCCCGCACGGACTGCATCGCCTTCATCGAATGTCATCTGCGCAACGCGTCCGGGCTGGCGAAAGGCCAGTTGCACTTCGCGGATGTCGACGTTTCCATACAGACGCAACAGGTCGTGGTCAGGCGACGTGCTCTGCGTCCAGAACCATGTGGCACCCGCCGCGATAACGGCGAGAACCAGCACGATCCAGCGGATTTTGTGGGAGGGAAGTCTTTGGGGGCTCATGAGTGAATTCCGAGTCGAAGGGCTGGTTCGATATGGTTGGGGTTTCGATGTTTCTGGACCGCTTCGCGGGCCGAATCGAGTGAACGGAGGCTCATTGTGTGCGGCCTTCGGAAACGGGAGGAGCCGACAGGCGCCATACGGCAAACGCGATACCTGTCCACACAAGGGTACGCACGCTCATTGCGATGAGCGTGCGTTGTTCCCAGGCGCCGCCGGAATATACAAATACGCCGAATGCCATAAACGTCAGCGCCGTTGCAGCGGCAATGATGCTGGCCAGCACCAGCGCCCAGCGTCGGCGCAGCCACAACCCGACTCCGGCAATGATGTAAGCAAATCCCGCCAAAAAATTAAACCAGAGCACAAACGGCACATAGTTTCCGGCTGCATCACGCGCCGTGCCGTCAAAAAACAAGACAGCGCCGCCTTCTTTAATGGTCAGCAGGCCGAAGCCGATGGCAATCAGGGAAATCACACGTATCCAAATTTGGCGCTGACTGTGTGCTGTCATAGTCATTGCTCCCGGTTCTTTCGAAAAGTTTGCGGTTCGTCGTGGCATTTGCGAAGCAGGTAAGTGTTTCATGTGCTGCTTTTGATGCCGCGACGGTAGATGGCAAATACCCCTGGCGCGTTATGCCGGATGCCGGCCACGTCTCCAACTAACAGGGATTGCATCACCAAGCCCTGAATGGTGCCGATGAACAGGACGGCGGCGGCATCGATATCCAGCCCCGCATCCAGCTCGCCCTGCTCCTTGCCCGCTTCGAGCAGACGGCGCAGCCGCTCGCCATAATGATGGGTCAAGGTCTGCACCATCCGCTTGGGTAGCGTCTCACCTGGACGCTGCAATTCGCCGAAGAGCATCCTTGGCACGCCAGGGTGTTCAGACACAAACTCGATGTGGGTCATGAAGACCGCCTCAAGAGCGGCGATTGGCGATGTAACGCTTTTTGCAGCCTTGTCCACCCGTGCGAGCAGGCGCTCTGTGACCCAAGTCATCACCGTCTGCAAAATGGCGTCCTTGCTTAAGAAGTGACGAAAGAGTGCGCTCTGAGTCAAGCCCATACGCTCTGCGATTGCAGTGGTGGTGATGTCGCTTGGGATCTGTTCGGCCGCCAAGTTGACCACCGCCTCGACGGTGGCTGCGCGTCGTTCGTCAGCAGGAAGATGTCTAGGATGTCTGCTCATTGCTTGTATTTCCAAAAGAAAGTAATCTATTACTATCTTATCATAAAATGTACGATGAGCACGCAGAATTTCTAAAAGGAAACCGCCATGAACCAAAAATCCGTCATTTTGAACAAATGCTACAAATCAGCTTTAAGTAAATGTAGATGTGCCATATGGTGTTTTTTTGAGAAAGATAAACGTGTGCGCCATCAGTCTGAAGAGATATAAATGGAGTTGCGTCACCTTAGGTGTTTTCTGGCAGTGGCTGAGGAGCTTCACTTTGCCCGTGCAGCAGAGAAATTGCATATTGAACAGTCGCCGCTGTCACGCACCATCAAGGAACTGGAGGAGGAGTTGGGCGAGCAGTTGTTCGTCCGCACCAGTCGTAGTACACGGCTAACGCGAGCAGGACAGCTGTTTCTGGAACATGTGCCGCGTATCTTCACCGCCCTGCAACAGGCCCGCGACAGCGTGAAGGCCGCGGCCAATGGTTTTCACGCTCAACTGCGCATTGCGTTGTCTGACGGGATTACGCCTTCTCGGTTGCCGAGTCTGCTGGCACTGTGTCGAGAGGAAGAACCTGAAGTCGAAATCCGCTTGTTCGAGGTGCTGCTATCGCAGCAGATTAAGGGGCTGAATGACGATCTGTATGACGTTGGGTTCGCGCAATCTGACGAAGTAGGCGACGGGATCGTCGCCGAGCCGATTTGGAATGATCCGCTGTGGGTGGCAATGCCGGCACGACACCCATTGCTCAAGCATAAGCGCATCCCGTTGGAGGAAGTGCTGCGTTATCCGCTGGCGCTGTGTGATCCACAGGTATGCGAAGGCCATGCGCAGCAACTGGAACGGGTGTTGCGTCGCATAGACATGGAGCCATTGATCGCTGAACGAGTGGCTTCGTTCGATTTGATGTTGGCGCTGGTGTCGGCGGGCTTCGCGCTGGGCCTGGCGGGGGCACCGCATATTGCCTCCAGCCGTGAGCCCGGCGTGGTGGCAAGGCCCCTTGCAGGCCGTTCACCCATGTTGACGACATATTTGCTGCGGCGCGAAGCCGAAACCTCAGCAACTATATTCCGTTTTATTGAACGGGTGCAGACTATCGAGTTACCCGAAGGCGTCAGACCTGCGCCACCGCTTAGGCCGGACACAGAGGAGGAAGTCGAGCTATGAAACAAGTCACGCTGTTGTTGCTGGTCATGGGGCTGGCCGCTTGCGGCCAATCGGAAACGCCTAAACCTCAACTGGATGCGCCCACCGTGGAGGAACTGGCCACCAACCCTGAACACTTGAAGAAGCTGCGCCGCCAGTGCAAGACCGATCGCCCCAACCTGGGCGATGTGCTGTGCAACCGCGTGGCCGAAGCGACGAACCGGCGATTTTTCGGTGATGGCAAGGTGCCTTATACGCCACAAGAAACACCACCGAAGTTCTGATCGTCGGTAATTCGCCACATATTCTCGGTTTTCTTTATTGACACGCCGCAGCGCGTCCGCGCTGGCGACGTTTTTATCGTGGTCGCCCCAGCCTGAAACGATGCTTTTTTCGTCACCTTTGTCCCGATAACGGTCTTTGACCGGCACAGACCCGGCACCGATCCTTGTATGGCAGGCACATGTATGTGTCGCTTTTTCATAAGGATAGAACGTAGGAGACATCGGAGGCCAGGCTATGCAAGTGACGAACGTGCTGTTCGGGCAGATCGCCGTCATATTCGGTATCGTGATCGCCGGCGTGTGGAGCGCCACACAATGGACAGCCGCCGCCCTGGGCTATCAGCTGCGCCTGGGTTCGCCCTGGTTCGATGTCTACGGTACGCCGATCTATCACCCCTGGCGCCTGTTCGAGTGGTGGTTCTTCTTCGATGCCTATGCGCCCGAGGTTTTCAATACTGGCGGCCTGATCGCGGGCGGCAGCGGCCTGGTTGCCGTGGTGGTGGCCATCGGCATGTCGATCTGGCGCTCGCGCCAGGCGCGGCTGGTCACCACCTACGGTTCCGCGCGCTGGGCCGAGACCAACGACATCCGTGAAGCCGGACTGACCCAACCCGTTGGCGTTTTCCTCGGTCAGCACGAGGGGCAATACCTGCGCCACGAAGGGCCGGAGCATGTGTTGGCTTTTGCGCCCACGCGCTCGGGCAAAGGTGTGGGCCTGGTAGTGCCCACCTTGCTCGCCTGGCCCGCGTCGGCTGTCATTCACGACATCAAGGGCGAGAACTGGCAGATCACCGCTGGCTGGCGGTCGCGCTTCTCGCACTGCTTGCTGTTCAACCCCACAGATAGCCAATCCGCAGGCTACAACCCGCTGCTGGAAGTACGGCGCGGCGCGCATGAGGTGCGCGATGTGCAGAACATCGCCGACATTCTGGTCGATCCCGAAGGGGCGCTGGAGCGCCGCAACCATTGGGAAAAGACCAGTCACGCGCTGCTGGTCGGCGCCATCCTGCATGTGCTCTATGCGGGCGAAGACAAAACGCTGCGCGGCGTGGCGAACTTCCTGTCCGACCCGGCCTGCCCGTTCGAGCTGACCTTGCATCGGATGATGACGACCCCGCACCTGGGCACGGTTGGGGATGAAGGCAGACCGCATCCGGTGGTGGCCTCCGCCGCCCGTGAAGTGCTCAACAAGTCGGACAACGAACGCTCGAGCGTGCTCTCCACCGCCATGTCGTTTCTGGGCCTGTACCGCGACCCCACGGTGGCCGAAGTCACTTCACGTTGCGACTGGCGCATTGCCGACCTGATCGCTGCCGACCATCCCGTGTCGCTCTATTTGGTGGTGCCGCCGTCCGACATCAGCCGCACCAAGCCGCTAATTCGCCTGATTCTTAACCAGATCGGGCGTCGATTGACGGAATCGCTGGACGGCTCCGACGGCATCGAGCGCCGCCACAAGCTGTTGCTGATGCTCGATGAGTTCCCGGCTCTGGGACGCCTGGACTTCTTCGAGACGGCGCTGGCCTTCATGGCGGGCTACGGCATCCGCAGCTTTCTGATTTCGCAGTCGCTCAACCAAATCGACAAGGCTTACGGCCAGAACCATTCCATTCTGGATAACTGCCATGTGCGCGTGACCTTCGCCACGAACGACGAGCGCACCGCCAAGCGGATTTCCGAAACCCTGGGCACGGCTACCGAACTGCGCGCCCAGCGCAACTATGCCGGCCATCGGCTCGCGCCCTGGCTGGGCCACCTCATGGTGTCGCGCCAGGAAACGGCGCGGCCCCTCTTGACTCCGGGTGAAGTCATGCAGCTTCCGCCGGACAAGGCGGTGGTGATGGTCTCCAGCGTGGCGCCAATCAAGGCCAAGAAGCTGCGCTATTACGCCGACGCCAATTTCAAGCACCGCGTGCTGCCGCCGCCGGTACTTGCCGCCGGGCACTATGCGGATGCGCCGCCGGCCCGTCCTGATGACTGGAGTGGTCTGTCGATTCCAGCCGTCCCCGTTGCGCCCGCCTCGATGGGTAGCGATGACATGACGGGCGTGGCTGACGATGGTGGTCCACGCCATCAGCCTGAGCTGTCCGAGGCCGTCGCCTACAGCCCGCAGCCGGTCTACCCGGCCGGCGACTTGTCGCTGCTCGATGACGACGACCTGCCGCCCGTTCTTCCCCGCCAGCTTGATCCCGCGATGCAGCGCGTGGCGCGGCTGGCCGCCCTCGACCCTGATGACGGAATCCAGCTATGAGCCGATATCGCCTGAATCTCTTTATCGACCCTGAACATGCCAAACGCCTGGACGAGCTGGCTGCCAAGAAAGGCGTGTCCAAATCCTCCATCGTCGCCGCCGCCTTGGCGTCCTGGCTCTCGCCGGATGCCGGCGACCAGCGCGAAGCGGCGATGGCCAAGCGCTTGGATCGTCTGTCACGCCAGTTCGAGCGCCTGGAGCGGGATCAGAACATCCAGATCGAAACGCTGGCGCTGTTCGTGCGCTACTACCTGACGGTCAGCACGCCGGTACCCGAGGCCCATCAGGATGCGGCCCGTGCGCAGGGCAAGGCGCGCTTTGAGCAATTCGTCGAGCAGCTTGGCCGCCACCTGCTGCGCGGACGCAGCTTGGTGCGCGACGTGGTGGAGGAGCTGCACCCTGAGCCGGTACGGATGGACGACGCGCCAGCGCATTTCGAAGCGCAGGAGCGTGTCTCATGACTATCGCGCCGCAGTCCTCGCATGAACCTCGTTCGTCCGCGTCCACATCGCTGGACCGCCGCATCCAGATGCTGCGCACCGCCATGGGGCCGCTGATCGCTGCCGCACTGGAAGACCCGGATGTGGTGGAAATCATGCTCAACCCCGACCGCAGCCTGTGGGTGGATCGGCTCTCAACGGGTCGCACGCCGTTGGGCGTCGAGCTGTCCGAAGCCGATGGCGAACGCATCATCCGTCTGGTTGCGGCGCACGTCGGTGCGGAAGTGCATCGCGGCCAGCCGCTCTTGAGCGCGGAGTTGCCTGAAACGGGCGAACGCTTCGAGGGCATCTTGCCGCCCGCCGCGCCCGGCCCGGCCTTTGCGCTGCGCAAGCGGGCGGTGAGCATCCTCAGCCTGGATCGCTATGTGGCCGACGGCATCCTCACTGCCGATCAGGCCGGCTTTCTGCGGCTTGCGGTACGCGAGCGACAGAATATCCTGATCGCCGGCGGCACCAGTACCGGCAAGACCACGCTTGCCAACGCCTTGCTGGCCGAGATCGCCGCCACGGGCGACCGCGTACTGGTGCTGGAAGACACCATCGAACTGCAATGCGCGGCCCGCGACCATGTGCCGCTGCGCACCCGTGCCGGGGTCGTGTCCATGCAGGAGCTGGTGCGCGCCACCATGCGTCTGCGCCCCGACCGCGTGGTGGTTGGCGAAGTGCGTGGCGGCGAAGCCCTGGATCTCATCAAGGTCTGGGGCACCGGCCATCCCGGTGGTATCGCCACCATTCATGCTGGCTCCGCCGTGGGTGCGCTGCTGCGCCTGGAACAACTAATTCTGGAAGTCGCGGTGAACCCGCCGCGTGCGCTCATCGCCGAGGCGGTCAACGTCGTGATCCACATCGCCGGACGGGGCCGCAAGCGCCGCGTTGAAAGTATTGCCCGCGTCATCGGCTTCGATGCAACGGGCTATCGCCTGGCGGACGCGCTGGAAGCACCGCTTTCTGATTTGCCGCTCACTGCCGCATCTGCTGCGGCGATTTTCCCATCCCCTGATTCCGTTGGAGAACTGCCATGACGCCTGTTGATGCTTTCCGTCTTTCCGTAAATCCGCCTTTTCGCTTCGCAAGGCTGCGCCGTCTGGCCCGGCCTGTCGGACAGGGGCTGCTGCTTGCCGCGCTGATGCTGCTGGCGGCCGGTGCGGCGCAGGCGGCCGGTTCCTCCATGCCCTGGGAAGGCCCACTGCAATCCATTCTGGAGTCCATTCAAGGGCCGGTGGCGCGCATTGTGGCGGTCATCATCATTATCGCCACGGGGCTGGCGCTGGCCTTTGGCGATACCAGCGGCGGTTTTCGCAAGCTGATTCAGATCGTCTTCGGCCTGTCTATCGCCTTTGCCGCGTCCTCGTTCTTCCTGTCGTTCTTCAGCTTCTCGGGTGGAGCCGTCGTATGAGCGCCGCCAAGGAAGGTGCAACCAGCTTCGCAGCCGGCTTTGAAGTGCCGCTGCATCGCTCGCTGACCGAGCCCATCCTGCTGGGCGGCGCGCCGCGCACCGTGGCAATCGCCAACGGCACGCTGGCCGCCGCCGTGGGGCTGGGCCTGCAATTGTGGGTTCCCGGTGTGGTGCTGTGGATCGTCGGCCACTCGCTGGCGGTCTGGGGCGCGCGCGTCGATCCGCAGTTCATGCAGGTCTTTGCGCGGCACATCAAGCACAAGCCGCTGCTGGACGTGTGAGGGGATGGCGCTATGCTGAACCTTACCGAATACCGACGGCGGCCCGCACTGCTGGCCGACTGGCTGCCCTGGGCGGGATTGATTGCGCCGGGCGTGGTGCTGAACAAGGATGGCTCGTTTCAGCGCACGGCGCGCTTTCGCGGGCCGGATCTGGACAGCGCGACGCAAAGCGAACTGATCGCCACCTCGGCACGCTTGAACAACGCGCTGCGCCGCCTGGGTTCAGGCTGGGCGCTGTTCATCGAAGCCGAACGCCGGGCGGCGGCGGGCTATCCGCGCTCCGACTTTCCCGAACCGCTGTCCTGGCTGGTGGACGAGGAGCGGCGTGCCGCGTTTGAAGCCTCCAGCAGCCACTTCGAGAGCGACTATCACCTGACGCTGGCCTACCTGCCGCCGGAGGAATCCCGCGCTCGCGCCGCCAAGCTCTTGTACGAGAACGCGCCCGGAGATGGCGTGGATTGGCATGGTCGCCTGGAAGCCTTCGTTGCGGAAACCGACCGCGTGTTCGACCTGCTCGATGGCGTGATGCCGGAAATCACTTGGCTGGACGACGGCCAGACATTGACCTATCTGCATTCGACGATCTCGACACGGCGCTACCGCGTCGGCGTGCCTGACGTGCCGTTTCACATTGATGCGCTGCTGGCCGATTCGGCATTGGTGGGCGGGCTAGCCCCTACGCTGGGCGAGACGCACCTGCGCGTGGTGTCGGTGCGGGGGTTCCCGACCTCGACATGGCCGGGGCTGCTGGATGATCTGAACCGCCTGGGTTTTGCCTATCGCTGGAGCACACGCTTCATCTGCATGGACAAGGCGGAAGCCGAGAAGGAACTGGTCCGCCTGCGCCGCCAGTGGTTTGCAAAAAGAAAGAACGTGCTCGCGCTGCTGCGCGAAACCATTTTCCAGCAGGAGTCGCCGCTGGTCGATACCGACGCCAGCAACAAGGCCGCCGATGCGGACGCCGCCTTGCAGGCGCTGGGCAGCGATCAGGTGGCCTTTGGCTACCTCACCGCCACGGTCACGGTGCTGGATGCCGACCCGGCCACCGCTGATGAAAAACAGCGCCTGGTGGAGCGCGTCATTCAGGGCCGTGGCTTTGTGACCATCCCCGAGACACTGAATGCCGTGGATGCCTGGCTCTCGTCCATCCCCGGCAATGCCTACGCCAATGTGCGCCAGCCCATTGTGTCTACATTGAATCTGGCACACATGATGCCGGTGTCAGCGGTGTGGGCTGGGCCGCAGAAGAACAAGCACCTCGATGGCCCGCCACTGATTGTGACCCGCACCGATGGGGCCACGCCGTTTCGGCTGGTGACGCACATCGGCGACGTGGGCCACACCCTGGTAGTGGGGCCGACCGGCATGGGTAAATCGGTGCTGTTGGCGACACTCGCCTTGCAGTTTCGCCGCTATCGCGGCTCGCGCATCTTCGCCTTCGACATGGGCCGTTCCATGCGCGCCACCATCCTGGGGCTGGGCGGTGAGCACTATGACCTGGGCCATGACGGCGAGATTGCCTTTCAGCCCCTGGCACGCATCGACGCCGAAAGCGAGCGCACCTGGGCCGCTGAATGGCTGGAAGGCCGATTGCGGCACGAAGACGTGGCCGTCGGCCCCGATGAAAAAGCCGCTATCTGGTCCGCGCTGGGCAGTCTTGCCGGTGCACCGGTGGAGCAGCGCACCATGACGGGCCTGTCGGTGCTGCTGCAATCGAACGCGCTGCGCCAGGCGCTCGCGCCCTACGTGCTGGGCGGCGCCCACGGCAAGCTGTTGGACGCCGATCACGACCGGCTGGGCATGGCGCACGTGCAGTGCTTCGAGATGGAAGAGCTGATGGCGAGCCGTGCGGCGGTGCTGGCCGTGCTCGGTTATCTGTTCGCCCGTTTCGATGAACGCTTCGATGGCGCGCCCACGCTGTTGATTCTCGACGAATCCTGGCTGTTTCTGGATGACCCGGTGTTTGCCGCCCGCATCCGCCAATGGCTTAAAACCCTGCGCAAGAAGAACGTCAGCGTCATCTTCGCCACGCAGAGCTTGGCCGACATCAAGGAGTCGAGCATCGCGCCCGCGATCATCGAAAGCTGCGCGAGCCGCATTTTTCTGCCCAATCCGCAGGCGACCGAGCCCCAGATCAGGACGATCTACGAAGGCTTCGGCCTGAACGCGCGCCAGATCGAGATTGTCGCCACCGCCGAACCCAAGCGTGACTACTACTACCAGTCGCGACTGGGCAATCGCCTGTTCGATCTTGACCTGGGGCCGGCGGCGCTGGCCTTTGTGGGAGCTTCCACGCCGCAAGACCAGCGCGATATGGATCGTGTGTTGGCGGGTGCTGGTTTGCCAGGCTTTGCGGGCGCGTGGCTGCGCCATTGCGGCCTGGAGTGGGCGGCTGACCTGTTGCCTACGTTCCCCGGCTTTTCATCTTCAGTCTCTGCTGTTCCTTCCCATCCACCGGAGCCTCTGCCATGAAAATCTATCCCCGTTCAATTGCGCTTGCCGCCGTGCTCTCAGCGTCGTTATTCGCCGCTTCGCCCGTCTGGGCCTGGAAAACTGTCTTTGATCCATCGAACTACACGCAGAACACGCTGACCGCCGTTCGCACCCTGGAGCAGATCAACAACCAGATCAACCAGCTTCAAAACGAAGCGCAGATGCTGATGAACCAGGCCCGCAATCTGGCGAGTCTGGACTTCAACGTCGTCAACCGCCTGCGTACCACGCTGGCCGCCACGGATCGGCTGATCGCCGAAGCTCAGGGCATGGCTTACGACGTACAGCACCTCGACCGCGAGTTTGCGCGGCTGTATCCCGAGCAGTATGCCGCCACCGTCAGCGGCGACCAGATGGCTCGCGATGCCCAGGCGCGCTGGAAACATACGCTTGATGGCTTGCATACCGCGATGCGGATGCAGGCACAGGTTTCGCAGAACCTGCGCGACGATGAAAGCGCCCTGGCTGATCTGGTGAGCCAGAGCCAGTCCGCGCAAGGGGCGTTGCAGGCCATGCAGGCGACCAATCAGCTTCTGGCCCTGCAAGCCAAGCAGTCCATCCAGGCGCAGCAACTCCAAATCACGCAGGAACGCGCCGCCGCGCTGGAGCTGGCGCGACAGGCGGCTGCCAGTGAGCGTGGCCGCGAGGTGACGCGTCGTTTCCTCGGCAGTGGCACGCCGTACACGCCGCAGCCCGTGGATTTCTACGGGAACTGACGAGGCCAGGCCATGAATGACGTGACGGTCATCGACCGCTCCCTGAACACCTTTTCCACCTACATCGACTCCGGCTTCGGACTGTTGCAAGGCGAAGTGGCGTTCCTGACGGCCACGCTGATCGTCATCGACATCACGATTGCGGGCCTGTATTGGGCCATGAGCCACGCCACGGGCCAGGGTGATGATGTGATCGCCAAGCTGGTGCGCAAGGTGCTCTACGTCGGGACCTTCGCCTACATCATCAACAACTTCAACTGGTTGGCCGGCATCGTCTTTCGTTCCTTTGCCGGCCTGGGCCTGACGGCCAGCGGCTCGGCGGTAAGTATGGGCGAATTTCTGCAACCGGGACGGCTGGCCAAGACCGGTATCGACGCGGGTACGCCGATTCTGGAACAGATCAGCGATATGGCGGGCTTTCCCGAGGTGTTCGTGAACCTTACGCCTATCGTCGTGATGTTTCTGGCCTGGCTGGTGGTCATCGTCTGCTTCTTCGTGCTGGCAGTGCAGCTTTTCATCACGCTGATCGAGTTCAAGTTGACCACGCTGGCCGGGTTCGTCCTCGTGCCGTTTGCGCTGTGGAACAAGACGTCGTTCCTTGCAGAGAAGGTGCTGGGCAATGTGGTGTCTTCCGGCGTGAAGGTGTTGGTGCTGGCGGTGATTATCGGTATCGGCACCGGCCTGTTTGCCGACTTTCAGGTGCATCCGTCCGAACCGTCCATCGACCATGCGCTGGTCATCATGCTGGCCTCGCTTGCCTTGCTGGCGCTGGGCATCTTCGGGCCGGGCATCGCCACGGGGCTGATTTCCGGCGGGCCGCAATTGGGGGCTGGCGCGATGGCGGGTGCCGCGCTGGGTGCAGCAGGCACGGCCGCCGCCGTGGGCGCTGCCGCCACGGGTGTCGGTGCGGCGGTGATGGCGGGCGCACGCATGGCTCCAGCGGCCGCCCGATTGGCTGGTGGTGTGCGTGCTGCCGGATCAGCCACCGGCAGTACCCGATCAGCGTTCCAAGGGGCTTCTACCGCTGGTTCCACCGCCACGGGCGAAGCCGCCGATGCTGCCGCCGGTTCGCAAAAACAAAGCCAACCCGCCTGGGCCAAGCGACTGCAGCGCCGCCAGCAGATGACTCAGGCCGCCACGACCGCCGCGCACACGTTGCGCGGGGGCGATGGCGGCGGCGCCGGGCAAGGCCCTAGTCTTCGTGATTCCGATTCATAAGGAGAAAACCCATGCGATTCAAACGACCGCGGATGCGCTACGCCGAGACGCCGCAACCAGCGACCCCATACCAATCCGCCGCCCAGATCTGGGACGAACGCATCGGTTCGGCCCGCGTACAGGCCAAGAACTGGCGATGGATGGCTTTCGGTTGCCTGGTGTTGGCGCTGCTGATGGCTGGTGGCCTGGTCTGGCGCTCAATGCAATCCATCGTCACGCCCTATGTCGTCGAAGTCGATCAAACCGGCCAGGTGCGTGCGGTCGGCGAAGCCGCCATGCAGTACCGGCCCGCCGATGCGCAGCAGGCGCACCATATCGCCCGTTTCATCACGCTGGTGCGTTCGCTGTCCATCGATCCCGTCGTGGTGCGGCAGAACTGGCTGGATGCCTACGACTACACCACCGACCGGGGCGCGGCGGCACTGAACGACTACGCCCGGGTGAATGACCCGTTTGGCCGCATCGGCAAGGAGTCCGTAACAGTGCAGATCACGAGCGTCGTGCGTGCCAGCGACACGTCGTTCAACGTGCGCTGGACGCAGCGCCGTTACGTCAACGGCACGGCCGCCGGCCTGGAGCGATGGACGGCCGTGGTGTCCATCGTGTTGCAAACCCCACGCACCGAAGAACGGCTGCGCCGCAACCCGCTGGGCATCTACGTCAACGGCTTGTCGTGGAGCCGTGAACTGGATTCTTCCGAAGGAGCCAAGCCATGAATCCGTCTTTCCGCTTTTACGCTTTGCCGCTCATGCTACTTGTCCTGGCGGGCTGCGCCTCGCAGGGCAAGCCGCCACCCATGATTTCGCTCGATGAACCCGTGCAGGCGCTGCCGATTCCCGAGCCTCCCGCGCCGGTTGAGGTGGTGACGCTGCCCGAGGTGTTGCCCATGCCAGGACAGTTAAAGCCCTTGCCGGGCGTTGACGATACCAAGCTAACACCGGAGCCTGCGGACGAAACCGTGCGCGTATCCCGCGCCAATGCCCAGGCGCGGGTCGCGCCTACCCGCGAGGGCTACGTCAACGCCATACAGGTCTGGCCGTACACCGATGGCGCGCTGTATCAGGTGTATGCGGCGATTGGGCGCGTGACGATGATTTCGCTCCAGCCGGGCGAGGAACTGGTGACGGTGGCCGCAGGCGATACCGTGCGCTGGATTGTGGGGGACACTTCCAGCGGCAGCGGGGCCGACTTGCGCGTCAATGTGCTGGTCAAACCCATCCGTTCCAACCTGAAAACCAATCTGGTCATCACCACCAGCCGCCGCACTTACTTGCTGGAACTGACTTCCACGGAAAAAGCCTGGATGGCCTCTGTTTCCTGGGATTACCCCCGCGACCGGATGTTGGCCTTGCAGCGCCAGAATCAAGCTGCGCAAGCGGGTGCGCCCGTCGATACTGGCTTGTCGTTGGAGAACATCCGCTTTCGTTATGCCATAAGCGGCAGCAATCCGCCGTGGAAGCCGCTGCGTGCTTTCGATGACGGCGAGAAGGTCTATATCCAATTCCCGTCCGGGATCGCCCAAGGTGAATTGCCGCCGCTATTCGTCATTGGCGCACAGGGGGATGGCCAACTGGTGAACTACCGTTTTCGCTCGCCGTACTACATCGTCGATCGACTGTTCGGTGCGGCTGAACTGCGCTTGGGTGGCGATAAGGGCGACGTGGTGCGTATCGAGCGCAGCGACGGCGTGGCGCGGAGGAACTGAGCATGAGCGAAGAACACACGCCCGACCAGGCTGCGCCGCAGGCGGCCAAGGTCGCGCCCCAAACCGTCGCGCTGCGTACCCAGCCGCGCCCGGTCACGCGGCTAAACCGGCGCTCGCTGGCCATGCTCACAGGCGGTTTGGCCGTTGCGGTGCTGGGCGCCACGATCTGGTCATTGCAACCGCAGCGGCGCGGCGCGAACGAACAGACCGAGCTTTATAACGTAGACCGGGTATCGAAGTCGGAAGGACTCGATGCGTTGCCGACGGACTATTCCATGCTACCCGCCCCGGATGTGCCGGCCGGCGTACCCGAACTCGGGCCGCCGTTGCCGGGCGATCTGGGGCCGGCCATCGTGAACACGCAGCAGCCGGCGGTCGCCACCTACGCGCCGCCTGGCATCGACGCCGAAGCCGCCGAGCGTGAAGCATTGCGCAAGGAGGCCGATGCGGCGGCGGCATCATCGGTGTTCTTCCGCACCGGCCAGGGCCAGTCCGGCCAACCCATGGCGACGGTTGCGCAAGCGAGACCTGGCGCGCCCGGCATGGACAGTACCTTGGCCGCCTTTGACCCGCTGGCCGCAGGGCCGACCTCGACAGCGGCACAATCCACCGACCCCACTGCTATACAGAACCGGCAAGATCAGAAAGAAGCCTTCCTGCAATCCGGTTCTACAGAAACCCGCAATTCTGGGGATTTGCAGATGCCGGCCTCGCCGTATCAAGTGATGGCCGGAACGGTCATCACCGCCGCGCTGGTGACAGGCATCAAGTCCGATCTTCCGGGCGACGTCATCGGCACTGTCACCGAGCCCGTCTACGACTCCGCGAGCGGCAAGCATCTGTTGATTCCGCAAGGCTCGCGCATCCTGGGCCGCTACAACAGCCAGGTGAGCTACGGGCAAAGCCGGGTGCAGGTGGTGTGGAACCGCATCATCCTGCCAGATACGTCCTCTCTAACGCTCGACAATCTGGTGGGCAGCGACCCGGCGGGCTATGCGGGCCTGGAGGATGGCGTCGATTGGCATTGGGACCGCATTGTCGGCGGCGCTGTACTGACGACGCTCCTGGGTGTCGGCGCCGAACTGGCCGCCCCGGAAAACCGCCAGGACGGCGACCGCATCATCATCGCCGGACGCGACAGCGCGCAGGACAGCATCAATCAAATCGGCCAGGAAATGACCCGGCGCAACATGAATATCCAGCCCACCTTGACCAGCCGGCCCGGCTTGCCGGTGCGGATCATTGTTAACAAGGATTTGGTACTCCGTCCGTACCAGCCATTGTTTTTCAGCAAGGGAGCGTCACAATGACCACTACAAAAAAGCTGCGGCTTGGGCCGCTGCCTACAACCACGACCGTCAAGCTGACCTTTACATGCCCAGCCAGCCTGAAAGCCGATCTTGACCGCTACGCAGCGTTGCATGCGCAGACGTATGGGGAGTCGGTTGATGCCGTGACGCTTATTCCGCATATGCTGGAAGCGTTCATGGCGGGGGATCGGGGCTTCAAAAAGCGATTATGAGGGATTACCGAATGGCTGATGTCGACTAGCCTCAAAGACTACGACTGTCTCTTGGCTTCCCATGACGTAGTATGCTATAGAAACTTTTTGTTTCGTTCCGGTTCACAATGTGTATGGGGCATGTTTGTAAAGGGAAGAGGAAATGACAGAAGCATCGCAATTCGCAGTTGGTACTATCGTAAAGCTGAAGTCTGGTGGGCCAGATATGACAGTGAGAGGGTGGAGCGAGCTCAACAAGGCGTATACCTGCCAGTGGTTCGCGGGTAAAAAACTCGAACAAGGACATTTTCCGCTCAGTTCTCTCGAAGTCGCACAACAAGTGCCCAAAGGCGAGTGATGACGCCCGCCACGATTGCGGCTTGGATGCTTGCTCAGATTGAGCGTGATGGATGCATCTATCAAGATGATGTGGTGGACTTTCTTGTTAAGGCGAAGCGGGAAGATTTTCTGACTGAGAACGCCGAAGGTAATCAAGTGATTGGCAAGGATGTGCTTATGATGTTTCGTAAGCTGACCGAAACCACTGTGGTTTGGGTTAAGCCGGAACGGTATTGGCGGTGGCGCGTTGCTGAAGACGAACCGGGGCGTGATGCTCGCGGATAATTTCAAGTTAGTATTACTTAAGTAGCCACTGCCTGGTCGCTATTCCATGATTAATACGTACCGTCTAACAATTCTTTCATGCCAATACTGTTTCACGGCGCAGCTAAATTCAGGTGTTTTGCCTAGCTATGATTGAGATTGCTGGTCTTATTCTGGCCCTGGCAAGCATTGTATTTGCATTTGAAACGCCCAGAAATGCGTTTTTGAAGCTCGTTGGTGTCGGGAAGCACAAAAAAGACCATGCTACCCGACTAAATGTCAGAGTTGCCCCGGCGCAAGCGCATGAGTTGACATCCCTAGTCTTCGGGGCCACTCAATCCGGACGACATCCATTCTTTATCGAAGAGCCAAACTCAAGTCTTAATGAGGCTCTAAGCCTCTCAAAGGACACTGGTATGCCTATTTTTCTCGTCATCTATGACGAAAGCCATCCATCACAAAGCAAGCTCTACTATTCGCTTGGTTGCTTTATGGACTACTACACGACCAAACGACTGGTGCAAGACCATTTTATAGTGGTCCTCGCTCCGAAAAGTGATAAGGATGCGGCAAGCCTTGTTCCTTCAGATGATCCATTGGAGAACTGTCTTTGGGTAGTGCTAGATTTAGATGGAAAAATTATTCGTAGGGAAGGGGTATATGCAAACGCAGATGAGGGGCTAAAGCGAGTCCGGTCAGTTGTGGCCTCGATCTCTGAGGCATGATTCTTTGCTCAAACTCAGCTTGCTTCTCCGTAATGTTTAATTTGGCGTGGATTAGCTATCTTCGAAGTCACTCGCATTAGGTGTGGCACCGATGTAAGAAATCGTCCTTTAATGTCACGAAGAGCCTGACAGCATCATAAATTTCCGTCTGCTTTTCTGGGCTCTGCTGTAGTGCGCTCCAGCGAGTTTTGTTTCACGGCATTGTCATGCATTCTGTAGGTGATATTGGAAACTTTTGGGAGTTGTCATGTCACGGTCGGATGTTGCCGCTGCAACAGGTCAGCCTGAGCCCGCTTTTTACCGCATGGCGGATGTGTTGCGGATTACAGCCTTGAGTCGTTCAAGTCTTTACCGCCGTATTGCATCAGGAGATTTTCCCGCTCCGGTATCGCTCGGTGGGCGAGCCAAGGGGTGGAGGCGAGCGGCATTATTGGAATGGATCGAAGATCCGGTTGGGTATCGGCCGTTGACACATTGTGTGAAGAATACCGGCTCTGCTGGCGGCCGTGTCAGGCGCGTTGCAGCGGCCACGTCCCAGCCATCGACTTAGGCGTGGGTCAACACCAGGTGGCCGATTGGCTCTGCCGTCTCGCGCACACGAATTTCGATGTCGTAGCCTAGGCGGTTCAGGCAGTCCATCAGTTTGCGTTCGGAAAAGTTCGAGAACTCTCCGCGCAACAGGCTCGACACCTTGGGTTGGGTCAGCCCCATGCGTTTTGCCGCTTCGGCCTGCGTCAATCCGCGCTCGCGAATGGCTTTGGCAATTTCGACGGTCAGCCCAGACTTGATCTGGAGTTTATCGGCATCAGGCAGGCCCAGGTCGGCAAACACGTTGCCCGAACTGGCTTCGACCTCGATCCCTTCAACGATGCGTTTACTCATTTCTCAACTCCTGCGCAACGATTGCAGCCGCCTTCAAACGCTGATGAATGATGTCCATGTCCGGCTTGGGCGTTTCAATGCCCCGTTTGCTTTTCTTTCGGAAGACATGCAGCACAAAGACGGCCTCGGCGAAGCGCACGGTGTAGACGGTGCGGTAAGTGCCGCCGGTGTCGTCTTCAACAATTTCTAGCACGCCCGCACTGCCAAAGCCTTTTAGCACTTTTTCCGCTTCGTGCTGTTCGCCACGCTGGGCAAAATCGAGCGCATGACCGAAAAACTTTCGTACAGTGACGGGAAGGGCCAGCAGGTCTTTCTTGCTACTGCCAAGCCAGAAGAGCGGCTTTGTGGTGGAAGGCTTCATGCAAATATACCATTTCTGGGATGATGAGGCTACGGATTGCAAGCCAAGGCGGGCCTACGCACGCTTGAGCCAGAGGACGTTGTCCGCAAGCTTGGGCATTTTTCCCGCCTCCAGCTCATCCAGAAAATCCGCCCACTGCTGCACCATCACTTTGCGCTGAGCCAAGAAGGTGGCGCGGTCGTAGCTGGCGCCCAGTTCTTCTTTCGACACGTGTGCCAGGTGGCGTTCGATGACGTCCGGCTCCCAGCCAAGATACTCGCGGATCATCGTGCGTGCGGTAGCCCGAAATCCATGGCCTGTGATCTGTTCTTTGGTGTCATACCCTAGTGTGCGCAAAGCCGAGTTGATCGTGTTTTCGCTGATATAGCGTGACTTGTCGGAGCGCCTGGCCATGTTGGGGAACACCGGGCCGGAGGGGCCGGTAATGGGCAGCAGATCCTCCAGAACCCGCCGAGCCTGACGTGAAAGGGGCACGATATGCGCAGGGGTGCGGCTATCGCGCTTCTGCCACTCGCGCATCTTCATGTTCTCTGGCGGGCAGCGCCACAGTCCCTTTTTGAGATCGACATCTTCCCAATGTGCCAGGCGCAGTTGGCCGGGCCGCTGGAACACCAGGGGAGCCAAGCGCAAGGCGGCAACGGAAATGAAGTTGCCGGAGTACGCGCGCATGTCCCTTAAAAGCTGGCCCAGTAGCTGCGGGTCAGTGATGGCGGCGTAGTGGCGGCCGCGCGGTGTTGGCAAGCCACCCGTACGGTTGTTGACGAAATTCTGGGCGGGCTCCAATACACCCGTATCCACAGCGTACTGATAGACGTGCTGGACGGCTTCGCGGACACGCTGCGCCGTTTCCAGGTTGCCGCGATCCTTGATGCGATGCAGGCATCGAACGATTTCAGGAGGTCTGATGGCCTCCATGGCTTTGTCACCAACCCAGGGGAACACGTGAATTTCCAAGTGCCGGGTGACCTTGCTTTTGTAGCCGGCAGACCAGACGCGATCCTTGCTGGCACTTTCGAGCCAGGCGCGCGCCATCAGTTCGAAGGTATTCATCTTGGCGATCTTGGCTTGCTCTTGCTGCTCTCGTCGAGCGTCTTGCGGGTCGATGCCTTGAGCGCGCAGCGCGTTCGCCTCTCTGGTGAGTTCGCGTGCCATTGCGAGGGTGATCGTTGGGTAGGCGCCTAGGCCGATCTTGATTTGCTTCGTACCGGATTTGTACCGATAGAGCCAACTTTTGCTGGATGCGCGCACGCGCAGGTAGAGGCCATCGCCGTCATTTAGCATCTGCTCTTTGGCGCTGGGCGAGAGGGTGCGGATCTTCAGGTCAGTCAGGAATCCCATAGGTGTACCCCTGCAAAAAGAAAACTGGGTACAACCAGTCTAGGGTACACCTTGGGGGGCACGCAACGTCGGGATTTACTGAAACTTGATGGAACATCATGGGTTAAGATTCTATCCTAACCACATGATTTTCTTGAGAATTTGGTGCAGCTTGAACCTGTTTGGAACAAGCCGTTGGTGCCCGGGGCCGGAATCGAACCGGCACGCCTTGCGGCGGGGGATTTTGAGTCCCCTGCGTCTACCAATTTCACCACCCGGGCAATTTTGACGTTACTGGTAATAAAATTTCAACCCGTAACTATAGGCAGGAAAGAGGAAATTATATCCGGTTTTTTTATTTTTTACAGCAATAGCCGCCATATTTCATGATAAAAGAAAGTTTTCATGATAATTTGTCGTTTATGCAACACAAAAAAACAAGCCGGCTATAAAGTATGGGTAAAAACATCTACCACATAACTTCAAACCAGCAGGAAACTCATGGATACCGATCTGCAAGCTGAAATAGACCGTTTACACAATGAAAATGAATGCCTTTCCCTGATGATGGCAACCAACAATAACAAGGGAGAGCCTAACGCCAGCTACACCCCTTTCGCATGGCTCAATAACCGTTTTTATATTCTGGTGTCCGGTCTGGCCACGCACACGGTCAATTTGCAGCAAAACCCCAATCTGGCTATTTTGCTGGCAGACGATGAAAACAAAACCAAAAACATCTATGCCCGTGTGCGTTTAAGCTATCAGGCCAAAGCCGAAACGGTTGACAAAAACAGCGAAGAATATGAAAGCGCACTGGCTGCCCTGACGGAACGGGCCGGTAAAACGGTAGGTTTATTGGCTTCCTTGCCTGACTTTGTCATGTACCGGCTGTCGCCGTCAAAAGGCACACTGGTGCAGGGCTTTGGCAAGGCTTTTGCTTTTGATCCGCAAAAGAGTGAAAGCGCCACCCAGCTGACAAATCGTAATATTGCCGATTGGCGCTAATGTATCAGGCATGCCAGGTGCTTGGAAATGGTTTTTTGCCTGCCGTGGCAGTTGGGCCCGTGCAGGCAAGGGTGGGTGAGTGAAGCCTTGTTTATTGTTTTTCCAGCCTGTCTCGCTCACGAAAATAAGCAACATGGCGGCCATGCACAATATAAAACAGCACCATGCATAGCAGGGCCAGACCGGCCATGAGCCAGTACAGGTTGCGGTAGCCGGTTTCGGTAATAATGATTCCCAACAGGTAAGGGCCAAAACCCAGTCCGGCATCCAGACAGATATAAAACGTGGCGGTGGCCAGTCCCATGCGATGTGGGTTAACCACCTTGATGGCAACAGCCTGCAGGGCCGATTGCAGGCTGCCGTAACCCATGCCAATCAGGGCGGCTGCTATAAGCAACATTAGGGCTGAATCGGCTGTTGCCATGGCCGCCATCCCCAGGGCCAGTAACAGGCAGCAGGGGTACACGATCACGTTAGAACCTTTTTTGTCCAGGATTTTGCCGGCAATCGGGCGTGAAAACAGGATGATGGCAGAATAGACAACAAAAAAGAAACCGGCTGCCGTGACCAGATCCAGTTCAATCGAGTAGCTGTTCAGGAAGGTGAGCACGCTGGCAAAGCACAGTCCCAGCAGGAACATGACTGTTGAAACCGGCAAGGCCTGGCGTTCCACAAGATCACCCAGGGAAAAGTGAAAAGGATGTTCACCCGTGTGTTTGGTTGAGCCGGTTTTCAGGAAGGTTGAGGCTGTCAGGGCCAGCAGGCTGATAAACAGACAAAAGGCAAAAGACCATTTGAAATCAAAATTTTGGCTTATCCATAAACCCAGGAAAGGGCCGCTGGCCGAGGCCAGTGTGGTGCTAAGGCTGTAGTAGCCAATGCCTTCGGCTTTGCGATGGGATGGAATCAGATGCGCCACGATGGTTCCACAGGCCGTGCTGGCCACGCCAATGGCCAGGCCGTGCAGAAAACGGGCAGCCAGCAGGGAATAAATGGAATCACTGAAAAAGTACAGGCCGTTGGTTAGGGTGAAGGCAACCAGGCCGATCAGCAGCGTTTTTTTCTGGCCAATCACATCAACCAGCTGGCCAATAATAAGGCGACTGGTTAAGGCGCCAATAATGAAAATGCCCACTGCCAGCCCTGCCATGCTGATAGAAACCCCATAACGCTGGGTAACATAGTCTCCCAGGGTAACGATCAGGAAATAAAAGACAATGGAAATAAGCAGGTTGACCCCGGTGATGATAATGAAATCAGGGGTCCACAATTGTTTTTCTTGCATAGTGAATTTTTTGGGGAAAAGGTTGTTATTGTTTGCCGGTTCAGCAAGCCCGGGCAGTAAAGCGGAGCAAGTGAAAGAGGGCAGCCAATAACATGCGGCAATAATGCCTGAAGACCACCTATTATACGCTTTTAAGTAAAACCTTGCCGGGCCCTTGAAAAAAACCGGTTTGTCCCCAAGTGTGTGTGAAGCGCTCAGGCTTTGCCTGTTGTTATTTCAAATTCCATTCCAACTTTTTTTTATTTTGCCAATTACTATGAGTCAAGAAGAAACAGCTGTTCAAGCCGGCCCGCAAACTATGGGGTTTCAGGCAGAAGTCAAGCAATTACTGCATTTAATGATTCATTCCCTGTATAGCAACAAGGAAATTTTCTTGCGGGAGCTGGTTTCGAATGCTTCGGATGCCTGTGACAAGCTGCGTTTTGAAGCGATTGATAATCCCGCTTTGCTTGAAGGTGGCGCTGACTTGCAAATCAAGGTCAGCTATGACAAAGAGGCCCGTACCATTACCATTTCCGATAATGGCATTGGCTTAAGCCACGAAGAGGCAGTCGCCAACCTGGGCACGATTGCGCGCTCTGGCACGAAAGAGTTTTTCTCTCAGTTAAGCGGCGATAAACAAAAAGACGCCCAGTTAATTGGCCAGTTTGGCGTGGGTTTTTATTCTTCATTTATTGTTGCCGACAAGGTTACGGTTGAAAGCCGTCGTGCCGGTGTGGCCGCAAATGAAGGCGTACGCTGGACGTCCGAAGGCCAGGGCGACTTCACCATTGAAACGATTGAAAAGGAATCGCGTGGTACCGATATTACCTTGCACCTGCGTGCCGATGAAGACGAATTCCTTAGCCACTGGAAGTTAAGCGAGATTTTGCGCCGTTATTCCGATCATATTTCCCTGCCAGTGCTTATGCAGAAAGAAGAGTATGATTCAGAAAAAAGCGAGATGGTTAAACAGGACGAGTGGGAAGCGGTAAACCAGGCCAGCGCGCTGTGGATCCGTAACAAGTCTGACATTACCGACGAGCAGTATAAAGAGTTTTACAAGCATGTCAGCCATGATTTTGAAGATCCGCTTGCCTGGACCCATAACCGCGTGGAAGGTCGCAGCGAGTACACCCAGTTGCTGTATATTCCCAAGCGCGCACCGTTTGACTTGTGGGACCGTGACGGCAAGCGTGGCGTAAAACTGTATGTGAAACGCGTCTTTATCATGGATGAAGCCGAACAGCTGCTACCATCGTACCTGCGTTTTGTGCGTGGCGTGATTGACTCTTCCGACTTGCCACTTAACGTTTCCCGTGAAATTCTGCAGGAAAGCCGCGATGTCCGTTCCATTCGCGAAGGTTCGGTAAAGCGTGTCCTGTCCCTGCTTGAAAACATGGCCGAGAACAAGCCCGAAGATTACGCGACCTTCTGGGCCGAGTTTGGCCAGGTTTTGAAAGAAGGAACGGGTGAGGATCCGTCCAACCTTGAGCGGATTGCCAAACTGATGCGTTTTGCCTCTACCCATACCGATGAGCCTTTGCAGAATGTCTCACTGGCCGATTACATCTCACGCATGAAAGAAGGGCAAGACCGGATTTACTATGTGGTGGCCGACTCTTTCAATGCGGCCAAGAACAGTCCGCACCTGGAGATCTTCCGCAAGAAAGGCATAGAGGTCCTGTTGCTGTCAGAGCGGGTTGACGAGTGGATGATGTCCCATTTCCGCGAGTTTGAGGGCAAGCAGCTGGTGTCGGTCTCCAAGGGCGGCCTTGATCTTGCCGAACTGGCCGATGAAGCGGAAAAGAAAAAGCAGGAAGAAGTGGCCGAGTCCTTCAAGCCCTTGGTAGAGCGCCTGAAGGAAGTGCTTAAAGACAAGGTCAAGGACGTTAATGTAACGCTGCGCCTGGTGGATTCTCCGGCTTGCGTGGTGGTTGGCCAAAATGAATTAAGTCCGCATTTGCTGCGTATGTTGCAGGCGGCGGGTCAGGAAACCCCCGATTTCAAACCTGTCCTTGAAATCAACCCCGAGCATGCCATCATTGCCCGTATTCAGGCGGCTGAAGGTGATGAATTTGCCGATTGGGCCAATGTGTTGCTGGATCAGGCCCTGCTGGCCGAAGGTGCCCAGATAGCCGATCCGGCCGCGTTTGTGAGGCGGATGAATGCTTTGCTGCTGAAGTCGGTTTAACGCTTATCTGAAGCTGTTTACAGGCAAATGCCCGGCTCCGGTGTTTATCGGGGCTCGGGCATTTGCCGTTTGGTCCAGCCGCTTTCGGTTTGATATTGTTGCCAGTCAAAGTAGGGGCCCGGGTCGGTTTTTCTGCCTGGTGCGATATGTTCGTGGCCACGAACCGCCCTTAAGGTGTAGCGCGCTCTTAATACTTTGGTGAGCTGACTCAGGATTTCATATTGCTCGGGCTCGAAAGGTTCAAAGTCACAGCCTTCCAGTTCGATGCCAATGGAAAAATCATTACAGCTTTCTCGGCCATTAAAGCGGGAGACACCGGCATGCCAGGCACGGTTTTCGGTGCTGACGAACTGGACAATTTCCCCATTGCGGCGGATAAGAAAATGCGCCGAGACCCGCAAGTGTTTGATTTCATCAAAGAAGGGGTGTTCGTTTGGGTTAAGGCGGTTGGTAAACAGCTGCTCTATGGACGGGCCGCCATACTGGTAAGGTGGCAGGCTGATGTTATGAATCACCAGCAGCGAGACGTTTTCGTTTTTGTCGCGTTGGTCGAAGTTGGGCGAGGGCACCAGGCGAATATTAACGGTTGGCTTCAGCCATCCGTGGCGATCCAGCTGTAAAAATGGAATGGCCATTATTTCTGGCCCAGTCGGGCATGTTCTTCAGAACACCAGGTTTTGCCATTGATGAGGCAGGCTTCCGAACGGGGCAGGTGAATATGGCAGTGGGCGCATTGCACCATGGCTTCGCTGGCCTGGTTTTGCCGGGTGGCGGGTGGCTGGCTGGCGTTTGATTGCATGTTTTTGAAAAGCGCCTGAACGCGACCGGCAAACATGCGGATGGCCAGCATCAGGATAATGATCAGGATGATAAAGAGAAAAAATCTCATCAGATACCCTTGTTTACAACAACGTCAAAGATAAAGCGTGTGCCCGTATAGGCCAGCATGAGCAGGGCGAAGCCGGTAAGTGTCCATCGCAAAGCTAACCTGCCGCGCCAGCCCCAAAGACCGCGTCCAGCCAGCAGTATGCTGAATACCAGCCAGGAAAGCAGGGTGAAAATGGTTTTGTGATCCATGGGCAGGAACTGGCCGGTTTTGTTGAGCGACACCATAATGCCTGTGACAATAGACAGGCTCAGGACGCCAAAACCAATCCAGATCAGCTTGAACAGGATACGTTCCTGTTGCAGGAGAGGTGGCTGGGCTTCAAGAACGCGAGTCGTGAGCGAGGGGTTTTCCTGAAAATTAATTGGCTTGTGCAAGTATTGGTCCAGGGCGGTCATCAAGAAAGCCTGGATGGCGGCAATCGCAATAAGGCTATACGCAAACAGCGAGATCAGTAAATGGATCTTGAACAGATGGGTTTGTGATGGAATGACCAGGCTGTTTGCGCTGGAAGGGAAAAGGGCAGCGAGCAGGCAGATAAGGCTGGCAATAGGCAGCAGCAGCAAAAGCAGGCCGTCTATTTTGTTCAGCCTGCTTTCTATCCAGAACACGATCATGCCGAGCCAGACGGTAATGGACAGGCCCTGGGACCAGTTCAGCCTGATATGGTCTGCGTGCACGATAGCCCAGTGCACGGCAATACCATGCAACACCAGGGTGGAAAAAACACATACACTACGGATTGAACCGGTTTGCTTGATGGTTTTTTGCTGCACAATGGGGCGCCAAATTGACAAACTAAGCAGAAGATAGGCCAATGCGGCCAGAGAGTGCAATACAATGTCAGCTGACATAAACTGATATCTTGATTGTAGGGGTTAGGTTATTGACATATTAACATCTAAGTATAGCCTCTAATCCTGGTAATTCATTTATTAAAGTGCAAAATTCATGTTCGATAATTTAACTAACCGTTTGTCCCGGGTCATGAAGACCATCCGGGGAGAGGCCCGCCTGACCGAAGCCAACACGCAGGAAATGCTGCGCGAGGTACGCCTGGCATTACTCGAGGCCGATGTGTCTTTGCCCGTGGTGCGTGAGTTTGTTGCCAGGGTCAAGGAAAGTGCGCTGGGCGAAGAGGTCGCCGGCAGCTTAAGTCCCGGACAGGCGTTGGTGGGTGTGGTTCACAAAGAGCTTACCGCCTTAATGGGAGGAGACCTGGGTTCGCAGGCTTCCGAGTTGTCATTGGCGACACAGCCACCGGCAGTTGTATTAATGGCCGGTTTGCAAGGTGCCGGTAAAACCACTACGACCGGTAAACTGGCCAAGCTGATCAGCGCTGGCGATTTGCTGCAAAACGGTCGCAAGACAGGGCGTAAAAAAGTGCTGGTGGTTAGTGCAGACGTGTACCGGCCTGCCGCTATTGAACAGTTGAAAACGGTAGCCGCACAGGTTGGGGTGGACTTCTTCCCGTCAGATGCCAGCCAGAAACCGCGTGATATTGCCCTGGCAGCGGTCGATCATGCAAAACGGCATCATTATGATGTCTTGCTGGTGGATACGGCCGGTCGATTGGGTATTGATGAGGCCATGATGGCCGAAATCAGTATGCTTCATGAAGTGCTCAAACCCATTGAAACCCTGTTTGTGGTTGACGCCATGCAGGGGCAGGATGCCGTGAATGTGGCCAAGGCCTTCTCGGAAGCCTTGCCCTTGACCGGTGTTGTCATGACCAAGCTGGATGGTGATGCCCGGGGCGGTGCCGCTTTGTCTGTGCGGCATATTACCGGTAAACCCCTGAAGTTCATTGGGGTTTCTGAAAAACTGGATGGCCTTGAGCCGTTTCACCCCGAGCGTATGGCACAGCGGGTGCTGGGCATGGGGGATATTGTTTCCCTGGTTGAACAGGCCCAGCGCAATATCGATATTGCCGAAGCCCAGAAGCTGGCCACCAAGATCAAGTCGGGCGACCGCTTCGATCTGAATGATTTTCGTGAGCAGTTGCAGCAAGTCAAGAAAATGGGGGATATGGGTTCCCTGCTTGAAAAACTGCCGGCACAGTTTGCCCAGGCAGCGGGCCAGTTGCAGGGTGGTCAGGCCGAAAAGCAATTGCGCCGTACAGAGGGTATCCTTAACTCCATGACGCCCCAGGAGCGGGCAAAACCCGAATTGCTGAAGGCTTCACGCAAACGTCGTATTGCGGCGGGTGCAGGTGTGCCGGTGCAGGAAGTGAACAAACTGCTTAAGCAGTTTGAGCAAATGCAGGGCATGATGAAGCAGTTCAAGAAAGGCGGCATGGGCAAGATGATGCGTGCCATGGGCGGGCTCAAGGGCCTGAAAAACATGGGTATGGGTGGTTTTGGCGGGTTTAAGAAATAATGCAAAAAAGTCCGCCTGTTTGGGCGGACATTTGTATTAAACGAAAGTTGTTACCGCCAGTTTTCCTGAGACTGGTCAGTTTACTCGTTCCCATGCTCCTGCGTGGGAACGAGTGCGTGTAGACAAATAATTTAATGCCAGGGTATTACTGGGGAATGCGCAGAACCTGACCAGGGTAAATTTTATCCGGATGGCTAAGCATGGGTTTGTTGGCTTCAAAAATCTTCATGTATTGGTTGGCATCGCCATAGAGCTCCTTGGCAATCTTGGAAAGGGTATCGCCTTTTATGACGGTGTAAAACCTTGACTCGGTTTCTGCGCTGGCAGTGTTCAGCTGATTGTCTACTGTGGCAACGCCAAGGGTATTGCCCAAGGCGATGGCAATTTTTTCAGCATCGGCGGTAGTGGCGGCATTGCCTTTGACCGTCACTTTATTACCGTCTACGGAAATATCCAGGCCTTCTGCATTCAGGCCGTGCTTTTCCAGTTCTTTTTGCAGATTTTCGGGGGAAGCGGCACTGGCTTCGCTACCACCAAAAATCTTTTCGCCAACGTCTTTAATGAAGTTTAACAAACCCATAATAACTCCTGATTGCTGATTATCTGAAATAAGAGATGGCAGCTTGTGCAACCCCTTATGCATTATTCAACGAAAACAGGATAAAGCCCAGAATGAATTCGTTAAGAAATGTCATTAAGATGCGTTATCGGCAAATTTGTCGGTGGCGGCAATCAGGGCTTTCAGGATGCCCGGCTCGTTAAACGCATGCCCGGCATCGGCAATGATCTGGAATTCGGCTTGTGGCCATGCCTTGTGCAGTTCCCAGGCGGTTTTGGCCGGCGTGCAGGCATCGTAGCGTCCCTGAATGATAATGCCGGGAATGCCGTGCAGTTTATGGGCATTGTCCAGCAACTGGTTTTCTTTCATGAAACCGCCATTCGAAAAATAATGGTTTTCGATACGGGCAAAGGCAATCGCAAAATGATCGTCAACATGGCTGCTGACATGGGTTTCGTCCAGCAGCAGACTGATGGTTCTTCCTTCCCATAAGCTCCAGGCCCGGGCAGCCCTGATTTGCTCTTCTGGATTGTTGCCGGTCAGCCGTTTCTGATAGGCGGAAATCAAGTCATCCTGCTCTTCAGGTGGAATAGGGGCCAGGTAGTCTTCCCAGTAGTCGGGAAACAGCCACGAAGCACCTTCCTGGTAGAACCAGCGCAGTTCTTTTTTGCGTACCGTAAAAATGCCCCGTACAATCAGTTCACTGACATGGCCGGGGTGTGCCTGGGCATAAGCCAAAGAAAGGGTTGAGCCCCATGAGCCGCCAAAGACCAGCCATTTGTCTGCGCCCATGATGTCGGTGCGCAGGCGTTCCATGTCTTCAATAAGATGTGCGGTGGTGTTGTTGTGCAGGCTGGCATGCGGACGCGAGCGGCCGCAGCCGCGCTGGTCAAACAGCAAAACATTGTATTTGGCCGGGTCAAACAGCTGGCGATGCTGGGCCCCACACCCCGAACCCGGTCCCCCATGCAGGAACACGGCAGGCTTTCCCTGGGGATTGCCACAAAGCTCCCAGTAAACCTGATGGCCATCGGCGGTTTCCAGAAAACCGGTTTGATAGGGTTCAATGGGTGGGTACAGCATATGCATTAATCCTTTTTCTTTTTAAAGACCAAGTCCCATACGCCATGGCCAAGGCGCAAGCCACGGGTTTCAAATTTGGTTTGCGGGCGGTAATCGGGCTTGGGTGCGTAATCTTTGGCGGTGTTTTCCAGCTCGGGGTTGGCAGACAGCACTTCCAGCATTTGTTCGGCGTAGTTTTCCCAGTCTGTGGCGCAATGAATATAGCCACCCGGTTGCAGCCGGCTGACCAGCAGTTGCACGAACTCGGGCTGGATCAGACGACGCTTGTGGTGCCGTTTTTTTGGCCAGGGGTCGGGGAAGTAAATATGCACGCCTGCCAGGCTGTTGGCGGGCAACATGTTCTTGACCACTTCCACCGCGTCGTGTTGAATGATACGTACATTGTTCAGCGAAGACTCTTCAATGCGCTTGAGCATGGCGCCAACACCGGCATTGAATACCTCAACACCCAGGAAGTTTTCTTCATGGCGGGCAATGGCAATTTTTTCGGTGGTTTCACCCATGCCAAAACCAATCTCAAGAATGGTGGGTGCCTGTCTGCCGAATACTTTCTCGTAGTTTATGCAAAGTGGCTGGTAGGCAATCGACCATTTGTCCATTAGGCGCTCTATGGCCAGTTTTTGGCCAGGCGTCATGTGTGAGCGGCGGTGAACAAAGCTTTTGATGTGCCCGAATTGTTGTTCGGGCTTTTCGGTGCCTTCGGCAACCGGTTCGGGGTTTGTGTTTTCAGTACTCATGTCAATTTCACTAGTTAAGCCGTAATTGTATTTGATACGGGCCAACAAGTTGAGGATATGAGTGCTAAAACTTAAATGTCATGACTTTTGCGGGCGGAATATTGCCCCAGACGATTTCACTGTGAAACTGGCTGGCCTTGATATGGGTTTTCCATAGTGGCGAGCGCAGGTTGTAGGTAAATTGAATGGCCAGGCCTTGTCCTTTTAAAAGGGTATGCCATTGTCGCAGAATCTGCTGGCAGATATCAGGAGGCAGTGAAATCAGGGGAAGACTGGAAACCACGGCATTGATTTTTGCATTGTGTGGAATAAGGGTGTCCAGATGGGCTGCATTGCCGTTGATGACGGTAATAGAGGGAAAACGGGCTTTTAAATGACGGGCGAAGGTGGGGGAAAACTCAATCACATAAAGTTTGTCGGGGGAAATGCCATGCTCCAGAATAGCCTGGGTGATAACGCCAGTTCCCCCGCCCAGCTCAATGACGATGCCATCATTGTCCAGGGGAATATGCCGCGCCATTTGCCGCGCCAGCTTTTTTGAGCTGGGGCAAATGGCGCCGGTAAACTTCGGTTGGTTGATCAGCTCCTGGAGGAACATGAACGGGCCTGCTGTTTTTACGATACTGCTGATCTTTTTGGCTTGTTGCCACCAGACTCCATCCATATGCACATCCTGTTGCGAGATAAATTGATCTTGCCTTGTTGGTTTAGTGAATACGCATACCGGGTTGCGCGCCTTCCCAGGGCTCGAGAATGTAAATGCCGGGGTTGTTTTTTTCGTCGGCATGGCTGGCTGCAAGAACCATCCCTTCGGATATACCGAATTTCATTTTACGAGGAGCCAGGTTGGCAACCATAACGGTTAGTTTACCCACCAGATCTTCTGGATTATATGCTTCTTTTATGCCCGAGAAAACATTTCTGTGACGACCTTCTCCTACATCCAGTGTCAGACGTAACAGTTTGGTTGAGCCGTCCACATGTTCGCAATTGATGATTTTGGCAATACGCAGGTCAATTTTGGCGAAATCGTCAATCTTGATGGTTTCTGTAATGGGCTCACCACCGGGGATAAGCGCTTCTGGTGCCGGCGGTTCGAACAGGTCGTCGAGCATTTTGGGATCAACCCGTTGCATCAGATGCTTGAAGGTGGCGATGTGTTCGGGCAATTGTGTGGCATCCTGCCAGCTGAAATCAGTATCCTGTTCGAAAAGTTCTGTTGCAATCCGGTTGGAGAGCGCAGGCAATACGGGGGTTAGCATCACTGACAAGGCCTTGAAGCCGGCAATGGCGCGCGAACAGATATCCTGCAGGTTTTCTTTTTGGGCGGGTTCAGCAGTGCTGATCCCTTTGGCCAGCACCCATGGCTGGGCGTTGTCGAAGCCCTGGTTAATCTTGTCTGCGTAGGCCATCAGGGTACGGATGGCGCGGCCGTATTCGCGTGCTTCGAAATCGTTGCGAACGCTTTCGGTGACACTGGCAATTTCTGTGGTGAATGCGTTGATATCGCCCAGGTAAGCCAGTTTTCCGTCAAAGTGTTTGCTGATGAAGTTGGCGGCGCGGCTGGCAATATTAATGTATTTGCCAATCAGGTCGCTATTGACGCGGGCAATGAAATCATCGGGGTTGAAATCAATATCTTCAACACGCGCATTCAGTTTGGCGGCAATGTAATAGCGCATCCATTCGGCATTCATGCCCAGTTCAAGATATTTGATGGGAGAGATGCCGGTGCCACGGCTTTTGGACATTTTCTCGCCACTGACGGTAATGAAACCGTGCACAAACAGGGAGTCGGGTACTTTACGCCCTGAAAACTTGAGCGTGGCGGGCCAGAACAGGGCGTGAAAATAAATAATGTCCTTGCCAATGAAGTGAACCTGTTCGGTGTTTCCATTGGGGTCCAGCAGGTCGTCAAAGTCAAGGCCCTGTTGCTTGCAATAGGCTTTTAAAGAGGCCAGGTAACCAACGGGGGCGTCCAGCCATACATAAAAGTACTTGCCGGGCTCATCGGGAATTTCAATGCCAAAATAGGGTGCATCGCGCGAGATGTCCCAATCATTCAGATTGCTTTCGCTTTCGCTGTCTTCGGTGTTGCCAAGCCATTCACGGGTTTTGGCCAGGACTTCGTTTTGCAGGCGTTTTTGGCCTCGGGCATTGGTGCCGTTGGTCCAGTCTTGCAGGAATTCAACGCAGCGCGGGTCAGAAAGCTTGAAGAAGAAGTGTTCGGATGATTTCAATACCGGGGTGGCATTGGTAAGGGTAGAGTACGGATTGATCAGTTCGGTGGGGGCGTAAACGGCACTACACACTTCACAGGAGTCGCCATACTGGTCTTTGGCATGGCATTTGGGGCACTCGCCCTTGATATAGCGGTCTGGCAGGAACATGCCCTTGACCGGGTCATAGAATTGTTCTATGGTTTTGCTACTGATGAAACCGGCCGCTTTCAGGGCTTTGTAAATGTCACCCGACAACTGTATGTTTTCTTCACTGTGCGTGCTGTGCCAGTGGTCAAACTTGATATGGAAACCATTCAGGTAAGTGGGGCGTTCATTGGCATAACGGGCAACGAGTTCTTCCGGGCTGATGCCTTCTTTTTCGGCCTTGAGCATGATGGGGGCCCCATGGGCGTCATCGGCACCGACAAAATGAACGGTATGACCCGACATGCGCATGGTGCGAACCCAGATATCGGCCTGGATGTATTCCATGATATGGCCAATATGAAACGAGCCATTGGCATAAGGGAGTGCGGTAGTAACAAAAATCGTGCGTGTCATGAACAATTACAGTAAAAATTAAACAGTTGAATGATTTTAGACGAAAATGCCGGTTATAACTGAACCGGCAGAATATTTCCAACAGGAAACGGGCGGGGCAAACACGAAAAGATAACAGGAAATTTTTAAAATTCTTCTATCTTACCGAAAAAGCGTGAATGAAAAACGGTTTCTTATTTTATTTCGCGTATTTCAACGTCGGTCACGTCTTTGGCGCTGGTGGAAAATTTGCGTTTGTGGAATTTTTCCTGGAAGTCGGTTTGAGTTTGGCGTGCCCGGGTGCGTGATTGTGCCCAGAACTGGCCGGCAGAAAAGTTTTGTCCGCGAACGCGGGCGATAACATACATAACGCCAAGGGCAATGGCGGTTGATGCCATGAAGATGAACGCCATGCAAAGGCCAACAATGGCCAGAATGACAAAGAGAACGCTTTTCAGGATGCTGTCTAGAAAATCTTTCATTGTGTATGGAAACCCCATGATAGTGGCAGGTTTATCTTCACCTGCCGATGATAAAAACGGTATGATTGACTATTCTACTCAAGTAAGTTTAAAAGTGATAAAACCATGAGTTTACAAATAAACACCATTCTTTCCGAGCTGCAGTCTGTGCAGGATCCACTTACCGGTATGTCCCTGGCTAAAAAGTTTAGGGAAAGGGACCTGGAAATCAAGGGTAATACCGTAGAAGTCAAGTTATTCCTGGGCTATTACCCCGCCGAAGACAAAGGCAATATCGAGCAACAAATAACAGACGCCTGTGCCAGGGCGGGTGCCGCTCAAACCCGGATCAATTACTTAGATGGTATCAAAAGCCATGTAGTTCAAGGGGGCCTGAAACCAATTGCATCAATAAAAAATATTATTGCGGTCGCTTCAGGCAAAGGTGGTGTGGGTAAAAGTACAACTTCTGTCAATTTGGCACTTGCCCTGTCGCAGGCGGGTGCAAAAGTCGGTATCCTTGATGCTGATATCTATGGTCCGAGCCAGCCGTTAATGCTGGGTGTTTCAGGCAAGCCCAAGTCAGTTGATGGCAAAAGCATGGAGCCCCTTGAAGGGCATGGCATTGCAGTCAACTCAATTGGTTTCCTGATAGACGGCGATGCGCCGGCCATTTTACGTGGCCCCATGGTTGCCCAGGCCCTTGAGCAATTGTTAAGACAAACGAATTGGCCTGATCTGGACTACCTGATTGTGGATATGCCGCCCGGAACCGGCGATATAGCCCTGACACTGGCCCAGAAAGTGCCGGTTGTGGGGGCGGTTATTGTTACCACGCCACAAGACATAGCCCTGGCCGATGCCCGCAAAGGCCTGCGCATGTTCCAGAAAGTGGATGTGCCCATTCTGGGTGTAATTGAAAACATGTCCATGCATGTGTGTTCAAACTGTGGTCATGTTGAGCACTTGTTTGGTCATGACGGCGGGCGTAAAATGGCCCAGGAACTTGAAGTGCCCTGGTTGGGCAGCCTGCCGCTCACATTGGCGGTACGTGAGCAGACAGACTCGGGCAACCCTACGGTGGTGTCTGATCCTGACAGTGAAGCGGCCAAGTCGTACCGGCATATTGCCAGAAAACTGGCGGTTGGGGTTTCCGATTTGGCGGTAGATATGAGTGGCAAGTTTCCTTCAGTAGTGGTAAAACCGTTATGAAGTTAAATAATATGTAATACAAACCTGTTAACCATTCAATCCGATGCACTTTTCAGCCCGGCACGTTATTTTTTTACCACTTATCCTGTCTGCCACTTCAATGGCGTTTGCTGCTGGCAAGCCCGAGGTGGTGGTTGATCCCAGCGGATTAAGCCCAGAGGTGCTGAAAAGTGTTGATGCCGGCATTAGTGCCGTGGTGCGTCTGGCCGACGACCAGGACGGTGGCGAAGCCGAGCGGATTCGCAGCCGGGGGCGTGATGCCGTGATTTCCGCCCTTGCCACACACGGGTATTTTGCACCCAAGGTGACCCTTGAGGTGGGTGAAGATGTGGCGGGTGAAACCTGGGATATTTATATAGAACTTGGTAAAGTGGCCAAGGTGGCATCGGTGGAAAACCGCTTTGCAGGCAGTATAGCCGGTGCCCAATATGCCCAGCGGGTGGATGCCCTTAAAAAAAACTGGGGCTTGCCCGTTGGCGCCGATTTCATTAATGCCCGGTGGAGTGCCTCCAAAAGCACCTTGCTGGATGACGTGATGGATCGGGATTTTTACCTTGCCCGCATGACCCACTCCCAGGCAGTGGTAAATCCCGAAACCGCCACGGTTGATACCGTAACCGAAGTGAATAGTGGGCCGGCAGTCACCCTGGGCAATATCGAGGTGATTGGCCTGCGTCGTGTTCCCGAAAGTCTGGTGCGCCGTTATATACGCTATAAACCTGGCGACCCCTACGTCCAGGACCAGCTGGATGACTGGCAGCAGGCCTTGCAGTCAACCAATTTTTTCAGGGGCGCATTCGTTTCCCTTAAAACCCCGGAAGGCTCTGGAGTTTATGATCTGGAGCAGGTGGAGCTGCCCGTGTCTGTCCGGGTAACCGAAGGTCCGTCACGTTCTATTGCGGGCTCTTTGGGGGTCGATGACATTAGTGGAATCCGGATTGAGGGTCTGTATACGCAAAATGTTGTCTGGGGGTTGCCGGTTATTATGGAAACCGGTGCCGGCTTCGATTTTAAAAGTCAGCGTGCTTTTCTTGATTTCACCTTGCCACCCAATTACGATGGTTCAAGGGACAGTTTTGGCGTAATGGCCCGTCATTCCGATATTCAAAATGAAGATGTCACCCGTTTTGGCCTGGGCTGGAAACGAAAGCGCGAATTCAAACTGGATCCGGAAAGCCGGGTTAATTATGAGTCCAATTGGGGGGTTCTGCTTGCGCACGATTCTATCAAGCGTGAAAACGAAGCACGTTTTTCTTTGCCAACCATGGTGGGTACCTGGGATTTGTTGCGACGCGATCTTAATGACCGCTATGACCCGCGCGAAGGGAACCTGATCGCCTTGGGCCTGGGGGCCGGCATGACGCTGAACAAGCAGCAGACCTTTGGCCGGGTTGGTTTACGAGTGCAGCAATGGTGGCCGGTGGGTAAAAGAGACGTCTTTACGCTTAGGGCAGAAGCCGGACAGGTGTTGGGCTCCAAAAATACGCCCATCCCTGATGACTTTGGCTACCGGACAGGTGGCCCCCGCTCCATTCGGGGCTATAAATACAATGAGTTTGGTCGTGATACGGGCAATGCCATTGTGGGCACCCGTTCGCTGGCGGTGGTGGGTGCCCAGTACATGCATTACTTTGATGACCGTTTTGGCATGAGCGTGTTTGTTGATGCCGGTGATGCAGCGCCTTCTTTTCGGGACATGAAAATTGCCCTGGGCTATGGGGTGGGTGCGATTGTCAAGACACCGGCCGGGCCCTTGTCACTTGATTTGGCCTGGGGGCAGCGTGACCGTAAATTAAGACTGCACTTTTCTTTAGGGGTGGCGTTTTGAGCAGGATCCGCAGGCATTTGAAAAAATGGCTTAAATGGAAAACCACCCTTTTGCTGGCGCTTTTCCTGCTTGCCACATTTCTGTTCTGGGCATTGGGTACCAGTGCTGGCAGTAAATGGACCTTACGTAATATGCTGGCCCAGGTGGGCGGTGAAATAGGTGCGGTTGAAGGGACAATCTGGAGCGGCCTTAAACTTGAGCGCTTGGTGATTGACACACCCGAGGTAAGTGTGGTGGCAACCAATGCCCGTGTTCAGGTCAAGTGGCTCGAGCTTTTCAATCGTCGTCTTAAAGTGACGCATATGGAAGTGGGCGATCTGGATATCCGCCTGTTGCCGGTGTCAGCCCCAGAGCCTGAAACGGATGCGGGACCTTTTGCCATGCCGGGCCTGCCGGTTACCATAGAGGTGGATACGGTTCGTGTTGGCAGGTTCGCGCTTGTGCAGGCCGATGGCAGCCATTTGCCTATCGGCTTAAGCGGGTTCTGGGTAAGCAATTTGCGGGTTAACCAGGAACAGGCCAGCGGGAAAATTGACAGCTTGCATATCAGTCATGATCTGGTTAATAGCGATCTGAGCGGCAATCTTAAAATTACCCAACTCAAGTCGCCTTGGCCATTAGAACTTGATCTTCAGGTCAAGACGTCCAGCGAAAACCGCAGCTCGCCTATTTGTCTGGACCGTTTTCTGGCTTCCTCAGTATTCAGGGGGCAGGACAGTGGCAGTTGTACCTTTGACCTGGATCTGCAAGCGCAGGGCTCGGCCGATCGCCTGGGAATTGTCCTGGAGGGTAACGGGCAGGGAGTAAAACTGGATGCCAATACCGTTTTAAACCTGTTTGCACCGGTTCCCCTGGAAAACGCACATTTGGCACTGGCGCTTGAAAACGGTGCCTCGCTGCTGTTGAATGCCGAACTTAAAGAAAAACAGGGGGTTGATGGCAGTGACCGGCTGGAAGGCAGTTTGCTCAGCAATCGTCTGGCCTTGCATCAAGTGCTGGCCGGTGCCGTACCGGAGTCCCTGTTAACCGCCCGTTTCGGTTTCAAGGCCGACCTTGCGGGGCTGGATAAGCTGCATCAGCTGGACGTGCAGGCACATATAGATGCGGCCAGCCGCTGGAACCGTCTGCCTTTGTCGGGTGATATCAACTTGCAGCTTAAGAGTCTGTCCTCGGCAGATGCAATTTATATCGACAACGCGCATATCGACCTGGTTCAGGGCAGGAATAAAATTCGCTCCTCGGGCGGTTTCGGGCATGCCGACAGCCGTCTGTTGCTGGATATCAATCTGCCCGAATTGGCCAGTCTGTGGCCTGGTCTTGAAGGTAGCGGTAGTGCCAATGGTGAGGTGAACGGCTCGCTGGCAAAGCATGATGCATTCCTGAAAGCCACCTTTGCCCAATCCGGCGCCACAGACCTGGGCAAGGCGCCAGTCAGTCTTGAAACCCGCCTTGAGGGGGCGCTGGCTCTTGATGAGCAGGGGCAAGCGGTTTGGCAGGGCTATATTGACGGGTTGAACCTGCAACATGCGAACATTCGCCTTGAACAGCAGGACAAGCTGGCGCTTTATTTTGCCCCGGATGCACGTGACCAGGAAAAGCAATGGTCAGTCGGGGCATCGCAATTCAAACTGGTTTTGAATGGCAAGCCGGCAATCCTGGATCACCAGTTGTCTGAAGGCAGCCAGCGTGGCTGGAAGACACAGGGAGAATTCTCTGATTTAACGATTGGTTATCCCTTCGTCAGGGATATTCAACAGGCATTGGCTGGTGGAAACGAAGAAAAACCGGAGGCCGCAAAAGCTAATAAAATAGCCGATGTTATTTATGACGGCAACTGGAGTTTCCAGCAAACGCAGACGTTGGCCGGTACCGTTAATTTGCAGCGTACCGCGGGCGATAGTCTCTTGCCACTGGAGGTAACCATTCCTCTGGATTTCAATACTCTGGCGCTTCAGGTGAAAGAAACCCTGCAAGCTGACGCATCCACGCTGACGGTCATTGACGCTACGGGGCGTGGCAACAAGTCTTCCATCGATATGAGCCTGAACCTTAATCTGGATTCGCCTTTTCCTTTACGCGATGGCCATGTAAACCTTGGCCTGACCGACAACTCCCGCGTGCAATTGAAAACCGTGGTGCATGAAAACCAGGGTCAGAATCATGCGGATAAGATCAGTGCCACATTACACACCCGGGACCTGGCGCTGGATAAACTGCTGGCGGGTGCAGTGCCCCAGGCTTTATTGAATGCCGATATTCGTGTTGACATAGACTTGCTGGATCAACAGGAAGTCAAGAATGTGGCGCTGGATGCCCGCTTCAGGCAGCCAAGCCAGTGGAACAATCAGCCGCTGGACGGGCATTTGAAAACCCGTATCAACACCAGTGGTTTGTTTGCGTCCCCCCAGGTTGGTGTTGACCCTTCAGCGCAGCAAGAAGCCAAGGCCAATTATGAAAATCTGAGCGTGTCAGACACCGATATTTACCTGGTGCTGGGCAATAACCGGATAGCCGGTTCGGGCGGTTTTGGGCAGACACACAGCCAGTTGGCGCTTGATATAAATGCCCCCACACTGGCTTCATTCTGGCCAGACTTGCCGGGCAGCATTCATTTCAATGGCGTGCTGGATGGCAATATGCAGAATCACAAGCTGGTCTTGCAGGCCATGTATGCAGATGGCGCCGATAATCGTCTTGGCAAGGCGCCGGTCACACTGGATCTGGAGCTTCGCGGGCGCTGGGCCAGAGTCAAGGAAGGCAACAGTTGGGTGGGCACCCTTGGTGTACTGGATGCCAAACATGCCGGTATCCGGCTGTTGCAAACCTCACCCCTGTCTTTGTCACTCATGCCCACCGCGGTAAATGACCAGATTCAATGGACTGTGGGTGAGTCCGCCTTAAGTCTTGAATTGCCTGATGATCATAAAGTATCCATCGTGCAGGAAGGCGCCCAGGGCAGTAACGGGAAATGGCAAACCAAGGGGGCAGTCAAGGATTTGGCCATTAGCCCTGAGCTGATTGACCAGGTAAGACAATTGCTGGATCCGACCCGGCAAGAAAAGCTGGCCAGCACCAATGGGCAAAAAAAAGCGGAACGCAAGGAAGTGGTGCTGGATGCCGACTGGAATTTGGCGTTTTACCGGGTCTTGCTGGGTAGTTTTAATCTTAAACGAATAAATGGTACTGGCGTTTTGCCGTTTGCCACACCGGTGCCACTTGATTTTCATGCGCTCAGCCTGGACATAACACAGCAGCCAGGCGGTGAAGGCAAGGGTGATCTCATCCACTTGAGCGCCTCGGGTCAGGGTGAAAAATCAAGTCTTAGTGCCAATATCAATGCCGATATGCTGTCTGCCTATTATTTGCACGATGCCGATATCAGCGTAAGCCTGCCTGACGGATCTGCCTTGCAAACCCAGGTAACGGTAACACCCAATGAGGCCAATCGCTCTTATCGTATTCTTGGCTCATTGGCCACGCAAAAGCTGGCGCTGGGCAAGCTGTTTGAAGGCATTCTTCCTCCTTCGGTGCTTGGCACAAGGCTGGAGCTGGATTCGGAGCTGTCCCCCGAGGTAGGCCTCCTGAGTGCGCATGTCAAGGGAGATGTTGACGGGGGCAGTCAGTGGAATAACCAGAAACTGGCAGGCAAGCTTGACGTTTCCTTACTGCGCCAACTGGGTTCATCCGGTGGTGTGGCTGTTGGCGCCATTGATCCGCATGTTTATACAATTCCGAGGGCGGAGATCAACCTGACGCTGGGCGGCAGTGCCATCAAGTCATCAGGTGCTTTCGGGCAGGCTGACGATAAACTGGCCCTGTCTGTGAATGCGCCGCGGTTTTCCGATTTCTGGCCAGGTTTGCCAGGCAGTCTGGTTTTAAATGGCAATCTGGATGGCTCGCTGGCCAGTCATGTGGTAGGTCTTAAAGGTACGTTTTCGCAGGGCAAGTCAACAGAACTTGGCCGGGCTCCGGTTAGTTTTGATCTTGGGTTAAAAGGCTTCTGGGGAGAGCTGTCTGCGGGGGCCGATGGCTGGAAAGGTACACTTGAACGACTCCAGGTTTCACATGCCGGATTCTCGGCCAATCAGGAAAAACCGCTGGAGGCCATGTTCCTGCCTGCCGGAGTGGGGGGCAAGCCCGAATGGCAACTGGGCACGTCTTTGTTGAAGATCGGCCTGCCAGGCAGGCATGAGGTCGTGATCAATCAAGAGGGCGCCAGTGGCCGGGAGGGAAATTGGGCCAGCAAGGGTTCCATCAATCGCCTGTTAATTAACCCTGCACTGGTCAAAGACATGCAGGATGCGCTGGGCATGGTGGAAAACAACCAGAACAGCAATGGCGGGATTGTTGACAATCGCAAGAAGCAGGTTGTTGATGAGAACCTGCTTTTTGATCTTGACTGGGATCTGCAGTTTAATGGTGCGCTGGCAGGTACGGCTAACCTGAAGCGGGTTGGAGGCGATTTTGTCGTTCCCCTCCAGAACCCATTGGCTTTGGGTTTGACGCAAATGTCCCTGGCTGTCAGGGCTAATCCAGTTTCCGGAACACAAAGCCAGGTATTGGCTGACCTGGCCATTGATACCCGGGACAAAGGTTCCCTGACGGCCCGTGTCAATAGCCGGATGAATGGCATGACGCCAGATATCAATGGTGGGACCAGCGTTGTCCTTAAGGGCAGGCTGGACGATATTGCCTGGCTTTCTGCTTTTACCGGAGAGTTGCTTGACCTGGGGGGGAGCGTCAATCTTGACTTGACGGCACAAAGCAGTGTTTCGGGTCAATGGTCAACTTCAGGCTCGGTGACGGGTGACAAAGTAAGGGTTGTACAGATTGACAATGGGGTGCGCCTGCTTGACGGGACCCTTAACGGGACCTTCCGCAATAACGAATTTGTAATCAATTCCCTGCATTTTCCTTCGGTGATCAGGGTGATGCCAACCGAATGGCGGACCAAACAATGGATTGAAGAAAATCCGCCGGCCCAGAACGGCAGCATGAACATTACCGGTCGCTGGAATCTGATGAACAGCAAGGGTAATGTGAAGGTGACGCTGGATCATTACCCGATTGTGCAACGGGCAGACCGCTTTGCCATGGTCAGTGGCAATGTTGATATTGATGCCAGCCTGCCAAATATTGATATTGTTGGCAAGGTAACGGCCGATGCCGGATGGGCCAGTATTGACATTCTGGGAACCGTGCCGTCGGTGGATAGTGACGTGGTTGTGCTTCAACCCGGCCAGAAAGAAGTGGTGTCCAGTGAATCCACCACTAACCTGAATCTGGATTTTACGGTTGATTTGGGACCGCGTTTTTATCTGGTGGGTATGGGTCTGAACTCGGGGCTTGTCGGGGACTTGAATATTATTCAACGAGACGGTCGCCTGACCGCATTAGGGGCATTCCGTACCCGTGGTGGCGCTATCGAGGCGTATGGCCAGCGATTGCAAATTCGTCGCGGACGGATCACCTTTCAGGGCAATATTGCCAATCCTGTGCTGGATATTGAAGCCATTCGGACCGGTCCCGAAGTGGAGGCCGGCCTGCGAGTGGTGGGGACGGCCAGACGACCAAGGATTACGCTGGTGTCTTACCCTGATGTGAGCGAGGTGGAAAAATTATCCTGGCTGATCATGGGACGTGGTCCCGACAGTAATGGTGGCGATATTGCCTTGCTGTTTTCGGTTGGTTCATCCATTTTGGGGGGCGGTGAGCCTTTTTACCGGCAATTGGGTCTTGATGATGTGGCCGTGCGTACCGGTGATTTGGGTAAATCAGGGAGTGTTTTGCCTGAGCAAACCGTGGCTTCAGGTCTGGAGTTTGACGCTTCCAGCAATCTGGCGACCCAGTTTTTTGTCGCTAGCAAGAAATTCGCCAATGGGGTGACGGTTAGCGTGGAACAGGCACTGGCCGGTACCGGGTCGGTGGTCAAGGCCAGTTATAAGCTGTTCAAATATATAACAGTCGATGCAAAAGTGGGTACGACTAACGGGATTGAATTTGTCTACCGGCGTTTTTTCAGGGATTAGGGTAAATCAGGGTTGCAAGGCTTCGGGTAAGGCTACAATTCTATATTCAATTATGAATCCGGTTTTGGGAAAAAGGCAAAACCGGTTTGTGCAATTTCACTGAGAGTAAGGCAATGAGCATAAAGAATGATCGTTGGATCCGGGAGGCAGCTGCTGCCGGTATGATCGAACCCTTTGAACCGGGTCAGGTTCGCTCGGAAAATGGTGAAAAAATCGTCAGTTATGGCACCAGCAGTTATGGTTATGATGTACGTTGTGCCAACGAATTCAAGATTTTTACCAATATTAATTCCACGATTGTCGATCCCAAATCATTTGACGAAAAATCATTCGTTGATTTCGTGGGTGACGTATGCATTATTCCGCCTAATTCCTTTGCCCTGGCCCGTACGGTGGAGTATTTCAGGATTCCCCGCAATGTACTGACCATTTGCCTGGGCAAAAGCACCTATGCCCGCTGCGGCATTATCGTCAATGTCACCCCGCTTGAACCCGAATGGGAAGGGCATGTGACGCTTGAATTTTCAAATACGACTCCCTTGCCGGCCAAAATTTATGCCGGTGAAGGCTGTGCCCAAATGCTGTTTCTGGAAAGCGATGAAGAATGTGAGACTTCATACAAAGATCGGGGCGGAAAGTATCAGGGTCAACAAGGCGTAACACTGCCAAGAACATAATAGTTGCTCACCGTATTGTGAGTGAAGGAGTTTCGAATGAAGTTTCGCTTTCCCATCGTTATTATTGACGAGGATTTTCGCTCGGAAAGTGCTTCCGGGTTTGGTGTACGCGCCCTGGCCGATGCCATCAAGGCAGAAGGAGTGGAAGTGCTGGCGGTAACCAGCTATGGTGATCTGAGCTCGTTTGCCCAACAGCAAAGCCGTGCCAGTGCTTTTATTTTATCCATTGATGATGAAGAGTTTGATGTGGACTCTCCCGAGGACGTTGCGTTTGCGATTAAAAACCTGCGTTCCTTCATTGGTGAGCTGCGTTTTCGCAATGCTGAAATTCCGATTTACCTGTACGGTGAAACCAGAACCTCCCAGCATATTCCCAATGATATTTTGCGTGAGTTGCATGGCTTCATTCATATGTTTGAAGATACGCCCGAATTCGTGGCGCGCCATATTATCCGCGAAGCACGCAGCTACCTGGACAGCCTGCCACCGCCGTTTTTCCGTGAACTGGTCAAGTACGCCCAGGACGGTTCTTACTCCTGGCATTGCCCGGGCCACTCGGGTGGGGTTGCTTTCCTCAAAAGTCCGGTAGGCCAAATGTTTCACCAGTTTTTTGGTGAAAACATGTTGCGTGCCGATGTCTGCAATGCGGTAGAAGAATTGGGCCAGTTGCTGGATCATACCGGACCGGTGGCCGAATCCGAAAAAAACGCAGCCCGTATTTTTCATGCTGACCATTGTTTTTTTGTGACTAACGGTACTTCCACCTCCAATAAAGTGGTGTGGCATGCCAACGTGGCTTCCAATGACGTGGTGGTGGTCGATCGTAACTGTCACAAATCCATTTTGCATGCCATTACCATGACGGGTGCCATTCCGGTGTTTTTGCGTCCAACCCGCAATCACCTTGGTATTATCGGTCCCATTCCCCTTGAGGAATTCGAACCTGAAAACATCCTGAAGAAAATAGAGGCCAACCCGTTTGCCCGCAATGCGCTTAACAAGAGGCCGCAAATCCTGACGCTTACCCAAAGTACTTATGACGGTGTTATTTACAACGTTGAAATGATCAAGGAAAAACTGGGTGACATGGTTGAAAACCTGCATTTTGATGAAGCATGGTTGCCGCATGCGGCTTTTCATGAGTTCTATAACAATATGCATGCCATTGGTGAGGGGCGTCCGCGTAGCAAGAATGCCATGGTTTATGCCACGCATTCCACCCATAAACTGCTGGCAGGCATTTCCCAGGCATCCCAGATTGTGGTGCAAGAGTCCGAAACCCGTGTGCTTGACCGCAATATCTTCAATGAAGCTTACTTGATGCATACGTCAACCTCGCCCCAGTACGCGATTATCGCTTCCTGTGACGTGGCGGCTGCCATGATGGAGCCGCCGGGCGGTACCGCCCTGGTAGAGGAAAGTATCCGTGAAGCCATGGATTTCCGTCGTGCCATGCGTAAAGTCGCTTCCGAATATGGCAAGGATGACTGGTGGTTCAGGGTATGGGGTCCCAACCGTCTGGTGGCTGATGATATTGGCACACAGGAAGACTGGTTCCTGCGCTCAGGCGAGGAATGGCACGGTTTTGGTGATCTGGCTGAAGGCTTTAACATGCTTGACCCGATCAAGGCTACCATTGTGACACCGGGCCTGAATATCAATGGCAGTTTTGATGAAACCGGTATTCCGGCCGCACTGGTATCCAAGTACCTGACCGAGCACGGTATTGTGGTTGAAAAAACCGGCCTGTATTCCTTCTTCATCCTGTTTACCATCGGCATTACCAAAGGTCGCTGGAACACCATGCTGACGGCATTGCAGCAGTTCAAGGATGATTATGACCGTAATCAACCCCTGTGGCGTATCATGCCCGATTTTTGCGCGAACCATAAACAGTACGAACATATGGGACTGCGCGATTTATGCCAGATGATTCACGAGGCATACCGGGATCATGATGTGGCCCGCCTGACCACCGAAGTCTATTTAAGTGATATGGTGCCTGCGCTCAAACCGTCCGATGCCTTCGACAAGATGGCTCACCGGGACGTTGAAAGGGTGAGCATTGATGATCTTGAAGGAAGGGTAACCGGTGTTTTGTTAACGCCGTATCCTCCGGGTATCCCGTTATTGATTCCGGGTGAGCGCTTTAATAAAACCATTGTTGAATATTTGCAGTTTGCCCGTTCTTTCAATGCGAAATTTCCGGGTTTTGAAACGTTCATTCATGGTTTGGGTAGTGAAGTTGATAAAAATGGAAATACCCGGCTTTACGTGGATTGTCTGAAACTTGATGAGTAACGGGGCGGTGTTTGACGTTGCCATCATTGGTGCGGGGGCGGCTGGCATGATGTGCGCCGCCGTTGCCGGCCAGCGTGGCCGGAAAGTGGTGTTAATTGATCATGCCGCCAAGCTGGCCGAGAAAATTCGTATCTCTGGCGGTGGTCGCTGCAATTTCACCAACCTGGGTACCACGCACCAGCAATTCATTTCCAATAATGTCCGGTTTTGCCGTTCGGCCTTGTCGGCCTATACCCCACAGGATTTTCTGGCCTTGCTGGCTAAATACAAGGTTAGCTGGCATGAAAAGCATAAGGGGCAGTTGTTTTGTGATCATTCAAGTGAAGATATTATTCATGTCCTGCGTGCCGAATGTGAACTGGGCAAGGTGGCCTGGCGCATGGGATGCTCGGTCAATGACATAAGCCAGCAGGAAGACCAGTCATTTGTGCTGCAAACATCGGCAGGTACCATTCGTGCCACAAAGCTGGTTGTGGCCACTGGCGGGATGGCCATTCCCCAGTTGGGAGCCAGTGACTATGGTATGAAAATCGCCCGCCAGTTTGGCCTGAAAGTGGTTGAACCCCGTCCGGCCCTGGTGCCGCTCACGTTTGATGCCGACACCTGGCGGCGTTTCAGTACGCTGGCGGGCGTTTCACTTGAAACGGTGGTGGCCACGGGTGCCGGGAAAAACAAGTCGTTTTTTCATGAAGACCTGTTGTTTACGCATAAAGGCCTGTCGGGGCCTGCCATTTTGCAGATTTCCAGCTATTGGGAGCCTGGCAGCCCCATTATGCTTAATCTGCAGCCGACACTAAATCTTGAGTCAGGGTTGATCGATAAGAAATCGGGTAACCGGCAGCAGCTGCTAACCGTGCTGGGCGGTATGTGGCCCAAGCGGCTGGCAGAGTGCTGGCTGGAAAATATGGGTATTACCGCTGACACGCGTCTGGCAGATATGCCTGATAAAAAAATAAGAGAATTGGCCGCCCTGATTCATGACTGGCAATTGATACCTACCGGTACTGCCGGTTATAAAAAAGCCGAAGTCATGAAAGGGGGGGTGGATACCGCTGAGCTGGACCAGAAAACCATGCAAACCAAAAAACTGCCAGGCCTGTATTTTATAGGTGAAGTGGTTGATGTGACAGGTTGGCTGGGAGGTTATAATTTCCAGTGGGCATGGGCATCCGGGGTGGCTTGTGGACAGGCGCTTTAAATAATAAATAGCCAGAAATTGCCACTGAAAAGCTTATAAATCTATATTGGCTATTTTGGTGGCGGCAATTTTGATTTCACGGCCACTGGGTGAGTAGCCGGTCATCTCAAAGCCGGTTTCGGTTTTGATGCCTGTCAGAGACAAGTCAAAGGTATCGCTGATGGTGCCAAACGCTTCATTGTGCTGGGCTTTGTAAGCCTTGATTTTAAGGTTGGCGACCACTTCGTCCGGGGTGGTTGCCTGTATGGTTCCCGAGTAAAGATAGTTGGCGTCGCCACCGCGGATACGGGCATCTTCTATAACGGTAATGCCGGGGTTTGACTTTGATTCGGCAATCAGGGTTGCGTAAAAACCATTATCCATAGTTTTCTCCTTTGGTTGTAATCAGCTCTACATTAACAGATTTATTATGACAGGGATATTGCAAAAAAGTTAAATCGGTTAAGTGTTAGTGGTTAGTAAAAACCAGGAATGTTAGTTTGTATCATGAATTTGTTGATCGGGCATCTCTGGTAAATACCTAGAAAACAGCTTATTTACCCCTGCCAATTAGTAATATAATTTTCAGCAATGGGAGGTGCAGGATGCGTTATTACCGCGCCGGATCCGGGCAATTCCTTAGCCAGCCAATGCAAATACTAAACAAGGTTTCCCCATGTCATCTGAAAATCTTCAATTTACTCCCTTGTACGACACGCATATATCCCTGGGCGCCAAAATGGTGGATTTTGGCGGTTGGGACATGCCGGTGTCCTATGGTTCACAAATCGAAGAGCACCATGCCGTGCGCAATGCCGTGGGCATGTTCGACGTTTCTCACATGCTGAATGTGGATATTTCGGGGCCGGGTTCGTTTGATTTTTTGCGTCGCGTGCTGGCCAATGACGTGGCCAGGCTTGCCGTGCCGGGCAAGGCTTTATACAGCTGCATGCTAAACCCCGAGGGTGGGGTGATTGATGACCTGATCGTGTATTTCTTTGCCGTTGATAACTGGCGCCTGGTGGTGAATGCAGGCAGGGCAAAGGTTGATGTGGCCTGGCTGCAGGCGCAGGCCACACAAGAAGGTAATGACCGGGTGGTGATTACCCCACGTCATGACCTGGCCATGATTGCCGTGCAGGGACCACATGCCCGGGATAAAGTCTGGAATATCCGTTCCGGCCTGAAAGCGCAAACCGAGTCCCTGTCACCCTTTACCGCTGTTTTTGTTGGGCCGGATTTCATGGTGGCCCGTACCGGCTACACCGGCGAAGACGGTTTTGAAGTTGTTTTGCCCGCCACCCAGGTCGTGGCTTTCTGGAATGATCTGCTGGCGCAAGGGGTAAGGCCGTGTGGCCTGGGTGCCCGTGATACCTTGCGCCTTGAGGCTGGCATGAATTTATATGGTCAGGATATGGATGAAACCATTCAGCCCGCCCAGGCAGGCTTGGGCTGGACGGTTAGCCTTAAAGACGAGGCCCGGGATTTCATAGGTCGCCAGGCAATTGCCCAGGCGCCAAAACGCAATGCCTTTATGGGCATCAGGCTGAATGAGCGTGGTGTGATGCGGGCGCATATGAAAGTCAGGACCGAATCGGGAGAGGGCGAGATTACCAGTGGTACCATGTCACCCACTTTGGGTTTTTCCATTGGTTTTGCCCGTTTGCCTGAAGGTGTCCAGGCCGGTGATCCAGTCCAGGTGGAGTTGCGTGGCAAATGGCTGCCGGCTACTTTATGCGCATTGCCTTTTGTGCGACATGGCAAGCCAATGGTGTCTTGACCCTGCTGTTTTGCGGGCCATATATAAATCTTGAAGAAATTAATGCTAATGTCACGTTTAAAACGTGTTTGTTATATATAAACCTATCAATCAGGAGTTGTTAATAAATGAATTTGCCTACCGATCGTAAATATACCAAAACCCATGAATGGGTTTTGGCAGAAGGTGATGTTTTTGTAGTCGGGATTACCGACAATGCACAGGACCAGCTGGGTGACCTGGTTTATGTGGGTGATGTTAATGTGGGTGATACCCTGAATGCCGGTGAAACAGCGGCAGTGGTTGAGTCGGTCAAGGCGGCTTCAGATATTTATGCGCCCGTTGATGGTGAAATTGTGGCGTTCAACCAAAACCTTGAAGAAGAGCCCAATTTGATCAACGAAGACGCTTATGCAAACTGGATCTTCAAGATAAAGCCCAATAATCCGGCCGATCTTGAGACCTTGCTGGATGCCGCAGGCTATCAGGAACAGGCTGAATAATCACCCTTTTTATGGGATAGAGAATATGTTGCGTACACATAAGGATGTGTCCCAGGCGTTTATTGGTCGACACGTAGGGCCCACCGAGGCCGAGCAGACTAAGATGCTGTCCGTTATCGGGGCTGAAAGCCTGGATGACCTGATCGAGGAAATTGTTCCTTCAGGTATCCGCCTTGCAGAACCATTGGCGTTGGATCATGCCCGCAGTGAAACCGATGTGCTTGGCGAACTTAAGAAAATCGCATCGGGCAACAAGCTGTACAGAAACTATATTGGGCAGGGCTATTACGGCACACATACGCCTAATGTGATTTTGCGCAACATACTTGAAAATCCGGCCTGGTATACCGCCTATACCCCTTATCAGCCTGAAATTTCCCAGGGCCGGCTTGAGGCCTTGCTGAATTTCCAGACGATGGTGGCCGATCTGACCGGCTTGCCGGTGGCCAATGCCTCTTTGCTTGACGAGGCAACGGCCGCTGCCGAAGCAATGACACTGGCCAAGCGGGTATCCAAATCCAAAAGTAATGTGTTTTTCGTGTCAATGCATTGTCATCCGCAATCCATAGCGGTGCTTCGTACCCGTGCCGAGGCACTGGGTATTGATGTAGTGTGTGGCAATGAGCTGGAAGATATCCCGGATTGCTTTGGGGTGTTGCTGCAGTATCCGCATAGTCTTGGCGGGGTACTCGATTACGCCAGCCTGACCACGGCCCTGCAGGCAAAAGGCACGGTTGTTGCCGTGGCCACCGATTTGCTGGCCCTGGCCATTTTGAAAGCCCCCGGTGAATGGCATGCCGATATTGCCGTTGGCAGTGCGCAGCGCTTTGGGGTGCCCTTGGGGTTTGGCGGTCCACACGCCGGGTTCATGGCCTGTAAAGATGCGTTCAAGCGCAATATGCCCGGCCGCCTGGTGGGGGTTTCGGTAGATGCCCAGGGTAACCCGGCTTTACGGCTGGCCTTGCAGACCCGTGAGCAGCATATTCGCCGTGAAAAGGCCACGTCCAATATTTGTACGGCCCAGGTTCTGCTGGCGGTAATGGCCAGCATGTATGCGGTTTATCATGGGGCTAATGGTATTCGTGCGATTGCGCAGCGGATTTATGTTTGCACGCTGGTGTTAAAAGAAGCCATGGCCCGGATGGGGTTGAGTACGGTTAATGATACTTTTTTTGATACCTTGCAGGTAAAAACAGCCCTGGCGGCCGAGGTGCTCAAGGCAGCCTTGCGGGCGCAAATCAATCTGCGTCAACCTGACAGTGACAGTTTCGCGGTGTCCCTGGATGAAACGGTAACGCTTGAAGATCTTCAGCAACTGGTGAACGTGATTGCCGCGGGCGTTGGCAGGGCGGCGCCAGATGTGGCCGGGCTTTATGCCGAACTGGATGTTTTTGTGCCCAATAGTGTGGCCAGACAGTCTGCCATTTTGTCGCATCCGGTTTTTTCCAGTATTCATTCCGAAACTGATATGCTGCGTTATTTACGCAGCCTTGCCGATAAAGACCTGGCCCTTGACCGCAGCATGATTCCATTGGGCTCCTGCACCATGAAGCTGAATGCGACGGCAGAGATGATTCCCATTACCTGGCCCGAGTTTGCGCACCTGCACCCTTATGCCCCCCGGGATCAGGCGGCCGGTTATGAAGAGTTGCTGGGTCGCCTGTCTCGTGCCTTGTGTGAGATTACGGGGTACGATTCGATCAGTTTGCAGCCCAATTCGGGTGCTCAGGGAGAGTACGCCGGGCTCTTGGCCATTCGTGCCTATCACCAGGCCAATGGGCAGCATCAGCGTAATGTTTGTCTTATTCCCGCTTCTGCACATGGCACCAATCCGGCATCGGCGCATTTGGCGGGCATGGATGTGGTGGTGATTGCCACTGATGCAAATGGCAATGTGGATGTGAGCGATCTCAAGGCGAAGCTGGAAAAGATAGGTGACCAGGTTGCGGCCCTGATGGTGACTTATCCGTCTACGCATGGGGTGTTCGAAGAGTCTATTACCGAGATTTGCGAGGCAGTGCATCAGGCAGGCGGGCAGGTTTATCTTGATGGTGCGAATATGAATGCGATGGTGGGGCTGGCCAAGCCAGGCCTGTTTGGCTCTGATGTGTCGCATCTTAATTTGCACAAGACGTTTTGTATTCCGCATGGCGGTGGCGGGCCAGGTGTTGGGCCGGTTGCGGTGCGTGCCCATTTGGCGCCATATTTGCCGGCTGTGCTGGATGAGCAGGGACAGCGTGATGGCAATACGGTGGTGGGACCGGTGTCTGCGGCGCCATATGGGTCTGCCAGTATTTTGCCCATCTCTTATGTGTATATTGCCTTAATGGGAGCAGAGGGCCTGAAACGGGCGACCGAGGTGGCTTTGCTGAACGCAAATTATATTGCGAAGCGGCTGGCGCCTTATTACCCGGTGCTGTATTCAGGACGCAATGGGCGTGTTGCCCATGAGTGTATTCTGGATTTGCGTCCTATTAAGGAGAGTAGCGGGGTTACGGTGGATGATGTGGCCAAGCGCCTGGTGGATTATGGTTTTCATGCGCCTACGATGAGTTTTCCGGTGGCGGGTACGCTGATGGTGGAGCCGACCGAGTCGGAGAGCCTGAAGGAGCTGGATCGGTTCATTAATGCGATGATTGCGATTCGCAAGGAGATTGAGCAGGTCGAGAAGGGGCAGGTGGATGCGCAGGATAATGTGCTGGTGAATGCACCGCATACGGCGCAGATGCTGGTGGCGGATGTTTGGGAGCATGGTTATTCCCGCACCGAGGCGGCGTATCCGCATTCGGTGTCGCCGGATGGCAAGTATTGGCCACCGGTGGCGCGGGTGGATAATGCTTATGGTGACCGGAATCTGGTTTGTACTTGTCCGCCGCTCGAGGATTATGTTTGATTTTTTGATTTTTTGATTTGGGTCTTTATTGGTTTAGGTCTTTATTGGTTTGGGTCTTTGGGGATTTGAGTTTTTAGTTATTTAAGACTTTAGTTATTTGAGCCCGTTCTTTTTGAGATGCGCGGATTCATCATTCAGGTTTGCTCCGACGCCGCTGCGCGCCGAAGTCGCTGCACCTGAATGACGAATCCGCGTTTCTTTGTTTTAGGCAGGTGGTTTCTTCTTGAGAAGGGTGGTTTTCAGGTTGGTGGCAGGATGAACTGCATCGTAAACTTAGGGGTCATTCCCCTCCTGCGGAGGGGGCAGGCGAGTATGGCATAGACTTGATTTGCCGTGAGGTCATTCCCCTCCTGCGGAGGGGGCAGGCGAGTATGGCATAGACTTGATTTGCCGTGAGGTCATTCCCCTCCTGCGGAGGGGTGGCAGGCGAAGCCTGACGGGGTGGTTGTGTGCATACTTCAGCCTGGGGTGGTTGTACGCACACCCCGGTGCCAGATAGTTGAAACCTGTCCGTTACGCTTTTTCGTAGATGACGAAGTCGTAGGTCAAGCCGTTTTCTTCGGGCTGGGTTTGGCGGCTGGTTTCTTTCCAGCGGGTTTTGTCCAGGGCCGGGAAATAGGTGTCGCCTTCAATGTTGGCGTGGATCTCGGTGGCATATACCTTGTCACATTGGTCCAGGCACAGGCGGAAGATTTGTTCGCCACCGATGATGAAGACGTTTTGTGCGTTGTCTGCGGCCGCAGCGGTGATGGCTGCTTCAAGGGTGGGGACGCATTCGGCGCCGGTGGCCTGGTAACTGGCATTGCGGGTAATAACGATGTTGCGTCTGCCAGGCAGGGGGCGGCCCAGGGACTCCCAGGTTTTTCGGCCCATGACAATGGGGCTGCCCAGGGTGGTTTTTTTGAAGTTGGCCAGGTCGCCCGGGATGTGCCATGGCATGGTGTTGTCTTTGCCGATGACGAGGTTGTCAGTGTAGGCAACGATGATGTTCAAGGATGTCATATGCTGGGTGTCTGGTATTTATTGGGTACTTGGTTTAGTGCTAATTAATGATACTGCTACTGCTTGTGTTTGCCTTGTGTGGGTTATACGGCAACGGGAGCCTTGATGTGGGGGTGGTGCCGGTAGTCAAGGATTTCGAAGTCTTCGTATTGGTATTCAAACAAAGAAGCGGGTTTGCGCTTGATATTAAGTTTGGGGTAGGGGAAGGGCTCACGCGACAGTTGCAGCTCGACTTGTTCCAGGTGGTTGCTGTACAGGTGGCAGTCGCCGCCGGTCCAGATAAACTCACCCACTTCAAGATCGCATTGCTGGGCCACCATGTGGGTGAGTAGGGCATAGCTGGCAATGTTGAAGGGGACGCCCAGGAAAATGTCGGCGCTGCGCTGGTAAAGCTGGCAGGAAAGCTTGCCTTCGGCGACATAGAACTGGAAGAAGGCGTGGCAGGGAGGCAGTTTCATTTTGCCGATGTCTGCCACGTTCCAGGCGGAAACAATCAGGCGACGGGAGTCGGGGTTGTTTTTGATCTGTTCAACAACCTGGGTGATCTGGTCGATGTGTTCACCGTTGGGGGTGGGCCATGAGCGCCACTGTACGCCGTAAACCGGGCCAAGATTGCCGTTTTCATCGGCCCATTCGTCCCAAATGCTAACCCCACGTTCTTGCAGCCATTTGACGTTGGAGTCGCCCCGCAGGAACCAGAGCAGTTCTATGAAGATGCTTTTGGTGTGCAGCTTTTTGGTGGTGACCATGGGAAAGCCTTCTGCCAGGTCAAAGCGCATTTGATGGCCGAAGACCGAACGGGTGCCGGTGCCGGTCCGGTCGGTTTTGCTGACGCCTTTTTCATAGACGTGGCGCATGAAGTCTTCGTATTGACGCATGGCTCAAGCCTCCAGGATTTTGATTTCGTGCGTGATTTCGGCTGTTTTTTCCAGCATGGCAACGGCTGAGCAGTATTTGGTGTGGGACAGGTTTACGGCCCGTTCAACGACTTTCTCAGACAGGTTTTTGCCTTTGACGGTAAACACGAAATGGATTTTGGTGAAAACTTTGGGGTCGGTATCGGCGCGTTCACCGGTAATGGCCACGTTGCAATGGGCAATGTCCTGGCGGCTGCGTTTCAGGATAAGTACCACGTCGTAGGCAGCGCAGCCGGCCGCACCGGTCAGGATCATTTCCATCGGTCGCGGGGCCAGGTTGTTGCCGCCGCCTTCTGGGGCGCCATCCATGGCGACAACGTGGCCACTGCCGGTTTTTGAAACAAAAAGCATGCCCTCGGGGCCATTCCATTCAACTGTACACTGCATGTTAGGGGTCCTGAAATAACGATTTCCGCAAGCACTAGGGGCTTTGCCGGAGTTTGAAGGTTGGATACCTGTCATTCTACTGTTTGTTGACCGGTTTGGCGTGCAAGACTGTTTCAATTGGCTAAAATAGCTCGTTGAGTGCCGAACCTTTGAGTATTACCGGAGATGATTTTTTTATGACGCATATTACCACTACCGCAGTAACGAAACCGGCTTTTCGTCGCCAGCCCTCAGGACTTGATACCTTGTTTATCGAGGTCAACAAGGCGCTTGAGGTGCTGTCGGGGGCATCACAGGCAACGCGCCCAAATCCCGCTGGAGAGCCGGATATTACCGATGCTGGGTTGAATGAGTCTGAAAAAAAACATGTGGCGGGTTTGATGCGGGTCAATCATGTAGGAGAGGTGTGCGCGCAGGCGCTGTATCGTGGCCAGTCAATCATGTGCAAAGACCCGCAGATCAGGCAGGTGTTGCTGCATGCCGCCGAGGAAGAGGTGGATCATTTGTCCTGGTGTCATGGCCGGCTTGGCGAACTGAAAAGCCATACCAGCCTGTTGAATCCCTTGTGGTATGCGGGTTCGTTTACGCTGGGCGTCATGGCCAGCGTGGCGGGTGTGCCGAAAAACCTGGGTTTCATGGCGGAAACAGAAAGGCAGGTTGAGCAGCATCTTGAATCACACCTGGCATCGTTACCCGAGCAGGATGAGCGCTCACGTAAAATCGTGACTCAGATGCGTGACGATGAAATAGGGCACAGAACCACTGCCGAGGTGAATGGGGCTGAAGAGTTGCCAGTGCCGGTGAAGCAGGCCATGCGGTTTATGTCAAAAATCATGACGACTTTGGCTTACCGTCTATAAGTTTTGTTGTTTTTACAACATTCGTTACGATTTTCTTAGGGTTTACCTGTAATTTTTCTTGCGTTGCACCATAAAAATCGGTTATAGTTACTACATCGGATGACGAAACACATTAAGAATTAAAAAAACATTCTAATGTGCGCTTTAAGAAAGCAGTCATGCCAAGGTTGTCTCCTCCACCCTCCTCCTTTGGTGGATTTTGCCCAAAATCTTACGATTTTGGGCATTTTTTTTGCCTGTTAGCTATACAATAAGTAATAACTCATTTCGGATTTAAAATAAATAAGGGATATCTATTATTTCCTGTATGATTCGGATTTGTTTTTTGCTAATGCCAAAACCGGGTTTTGACTGAACCTTTTGGTTTTTCATTGGTCCTGAATGTTTTTTTTGCGCCTTGGGTTTACTTTGACTTTTACTTGGCAATATTTATATATCAGCATAGTGGCATTTATGGTGGGCGGCCTCATCGTTGCATCCGAACGATGGCATGGCGCCTACACCGGAGACTATGATCTCAATAAGCCACAGGCTACACATAAGCGTTCAACCCCCCGCATTGGCGGGCTGGCGGTCTTTGCCGGCACGCTGGCCGGATTGCTGGTGCTGGGCCGCCCCGACAACACCACCCTTAACTGGTTATGGCCAGCCTTGTTTGTGGCTTCCATGCCGGTGTTTGTAGCAGGTATTTTAGAAGACATCACCAAGGATATCGGTTCAGGCAAGCGCTTGCTGGCCGCTTTTGCATCGGCTGCCATCGCCTGGTGGTTTTTTGGTGGCGTCAGCCGGGTGGGTTTTTCATTCATAGACCTTATACTGTCCTTCTGGCCCATTTCTCTTTTGTTTACCATGATTGCGGTGGGTGGTTGTACCCATGCCCTTAATATTGTCGATGGCATGAATGGCCTGGCTGGTATGGTTGCCATGCTCATGGCGAGCTCTATTGCGTTGGTTGCTTACCAGGTCAATGATTTGGCGATTTTTGCCATTGCGCTGGCCATGGCTTCTTCCATTGTTGGTTTTTTTGTCTGGAATTTTCCGTTTGGCAGGGTGTTCCTGGGCGATGGTGGCGCATATTTTATTGGCTTCATGCTGGCTGAGCTGGCTGTGCTGCTGGTAATACGCAATCCGTCGGTATCCCCTTTTTATGCCCTGGCGGTGTTGTTTTATCCTGTTTTTGAAACTCTTTTTTCCATATGGCGGCGTCGCTTCAAACGCGGGGTACCGGTCGATCAACCCGATGCCTTGCATTTGCACCAGCTTATTTTCCGCCGTCTGGTACGCGTCACTTTCAGCCGTACGGGGCGTGATGCGGTTCCGGCCTTGTGTAACGCCTTAACCTCACCTTATTTGTGGGTGCTTACCTTAATTGGTCTGGTGCCGGCCACCATTTTCTGGGATAACGCGATTTTGCTTTGTATCAGTATGCTGGTTTTTTCTTCGGTGTATATTTGGCTTTATTCACGCCTGGTTGCCTGGCGCTGCCCGCGCTGGCTGTTGCTACCCTCGGTCTCACGTAAACGATGACGTCCGCAAAAAATATATTTCATCAGCTTGGGTTTTCTTGCTTTTCTGGTTAACCCTGATTGTTACAATCAGAAATTCCGCAAAATTATTTAGCTATTCCTTTGGGAGAAATTCGTGCAAGTTCAAGATATTAAGTTGGCAGTTATCGGCCTTGGCTACGTAGGATTGCCTTTAGCAGTTGAATTTGGCAAAAAACGGTCGGTGTTGGGGTTTGATATTAACCAAAACCGTATTACCGAACTGCAGGGTGGACAGGATCACACGCTGGAAGTCAGCAGCGAAGAACTTGCCGAAGCGCCACACTTGCAATTCAGTGCCAATCCGGCCGATCTGGCCAAGGCCAATACGTATATTGTGACGGTGCCCACGCCCATTGATGAATACAAGCGTCCTGATCTGACGCCGCTGGTAAAAGCCAGCGAAACCATTGGCAAAGTCTTGAAAAAGGGCGATATTGTCATTTATGAATCTACCGTGTATCCTGGTGCCACCGAGGAAGATTGCGTGCCGGTTCTTGAAAAAGTCTCTGGCCTGAAATACAACGTGGATTTCTTTGCCGGCTACAGCCCCGAGCGGATCAACCCGGGTGACAAGGCACACCGTGTTTCCACCATCAAGAAAGTCACGTCCGGTTCAACACCTGAAGTGGCCGAGGTGGTTGACCGGTTATACCGTGAAATCATTGTGGCTGGTACGCACAAAGCCAGCAGTATCCGGGTGGCCGAAGCCGCCAAAGTCATTGAAAATACCCAGCGTGATGTGAATATTGCGCTCATCAATGAACTTGCTCTTATTTTTAATAAAATGGGTATTGATACCCAGGCTGTGCTGGAAGCGGCCGGTACCAAATGGAATTTCCTGCCGTTCCGTCCCGGTCTGGTCGGCGGTCATTGCATTGGCGTTGATCCTTACTATCTTACCCACAAAGCCCAGTCTATTGGCTATCATCCGGAAATCATTCTGGCCGGCCGTCGCCTGAACGATAGCATGGGCCCTTATGTGGTGGCCCAGCTTGTTAAGGCAATGACCAAGAAAAGCATTCAGGTCCAGGGCGCCAAGGTACTGGTGATGGGCCTGACCTTTAAAGAAAACTGCCCCGACCTGCGCAATACCCGGGTGGTGGATATTCTTAAGGAACTTGATGAATACAATATGGATGTCGATGTGTACGATCCTTGGGTGGATGCCCAAGAGGCGCAGCACGAGTATGGCGTGACACCCGTCAGTCAGGTTCAGCAGGGCGTCTACGATGGCATTATTCTGGCCGTTTCCCATAAGCAGTTTGTGGAAATGGGGGCCGCCGCCATTCGTGCGCTGGGCAAACCCGATCATGTGCTGTATGACCTGAAATACGTGTTAACAGCAGAAGAAGCCGATATTCGTCTTTAATTGGGTAAAAGGAAAATCAAGCATGAGTCAGGCATTTGAAACTTTGAAAGCCGATTTGCAGCGCCAGCCCCGTACGTGGCTGGTTACCGGCTGTGCCGGTTTTATCGGCTCCAACCTGCTGGAAACGCTTTTACGGCTTAATCAGAAAGTGGTTGGGCTGGACAACTTTGCAACCGGCTATCAGCATAATCTTGATGAAGTCCAGGGCCAGGTTTCTGACTCGCAATGGCGCAACTTCAACTTTATCGAAGGGGATATCCGCAACCTGGAAACCTGCCGCCAGGCATGTGAAGGGGTGGATATCGTGTTGCATCAGGCTGCGCTGGGTTCGGTGCCGCGTTCCATCAATGACCCCATTACCACCAATGATGTGAATATTGGCGGTTTTCTTAATATGATGGTGGCGGCCCGTGATGCGGCAGTGACCTCGTTTGTGTTTGCGGCCTCCAGTTCCACCTATGGCGATCACCCCGATTTGCCTAAAGTAGAAGATAAAATCGGCAATCCCTTGTCGCCTTATGCGGTGACCAAGTATGTTGATGAGCTGTATGCCAGCGTTTTTGCCCGTACCTATGGTTTCCGTTCGATTGGCTTGCGTTATTTCAATGTATTTGGCAAACGCCAGGATCCTGATGGCGCTTATGCCGCGGTGATTCCCAAATGGACAGCCGCCATGATCAAGGGCGAAGATGTCCTGGTGAATGGTGATGGTGAAACCAGCCGCGATTTCTGTTTTGTGGAAAATGCCGTGCAGGCCAATCTGCTGGCGGGTGCCAATATGCCTGAAAACGGTTTCGAGGTGTATAACGTGGCGGTCAATGCAAGAACCAGCCTGAATGAGCTGTTTGCCTACTTGTCTGCCACCTTGGGGGCCAATGGTATCCAGTATGGCAAACAACCGGTTTACCGGGATTTTCGTCAGGGTGACGTGCGTCATTCACAGGCGGATATCGGCAAGGCGCAGGCACAGTTGGGTTATGTGCCCAGCCATACGATTCTTCAGGGTATTGAAACCGCCATGCCCTGGTATATTCAATTCTTGAAATAGTCTTTGTTTGAAGCAGCTTCGTACCAGGCTTAACCGCCTGCACCCCGATCATAAGCGTATTGCCCAAGGGGCAATGCGCGTCGCGTTTTTTTTACTGATCGGGAAAATGGCCGGTGCCATCAAGGAAATTGCGGTTGCCCACCGTTACGGGGTTAGTGATATTGTAGATGCTTACCAGTTTACCTTAACCATGGCCAATTGGTTACCGGTAACAATGGTGGGCGCCTTTTCAATCGTTCTTATCCCCGCCTTGGTCAAGGCACGATATGCAGGCCAGCATGAGCGCACCCGTTTTATTCTTGAATTGCAGGGCTGGATTGTGGTGCTCGGAGTACTGCTTTCCATAGCCACCTATCTTTTCTGGCCCCAAGTATTGCAATATACGGGCGGCAATTTAAGTGCCCAAACCAAACAGGCCAGTCTGGAGCTGATCCACGCCTTTGCCCCGGCTGTTTTGCTGACCCTTGTTATAGGGGTATGTACTTCGCGGCTGCGAGCCCATGAGCGACATATCAATAATCTGCTGGACAGCATACCCGCCTTAATGATATTGGCGGCTATCCTGGTAACGCCAGGTAATGTCAGTGTTTACCCGCTTTTATGGGGAACACTGCTGGGTTACCTGATTCAGGCGGTATGGCTGTCTGCGCTGGCCCGCAAGGCTGATGGCGGCAATTGGGGCTGGCCCAAGCCGGGTTTGCAATCACCACAATGGCCCATGTTGCTGAATGCGGCCGGTATTATGCTGGTTGGGCAAGTTGCCATGAGTTTTGTGGGGCCTCTTGATCAAATGGCGGCAGCCAGTCTGGGCAGTAATGCCAATGCAACCTTGGGTTATGCAACCCGTTTGCTCTCGCTGCTTATTGGAATTGGTGCCGCTTCAGTTGGCCGTGCGGCCTTACCGGTTTTGGCCGATGTGCAAAGCCGTGGCAATCCTGCCCAGGCACGGTCCATGGCGCTTAAATGGTCTGCTTTAATGTTAATGGTGGGGACGGCAGCGGTTTTGCTTGGCTGGTTTCTGGCACCCTGGCTGGTAAAACTCTTGTTTGAAAACGGTGCATTTACCGCTGAAGACACCCTGAAAGTGGCCTCGGTGTTGCGCTGGGGGCTTTTGCAACTGCCTTTTTATTTTGGCGTATTGATCCTGGTTCAGTTAATGGCCAGCCAGAACCGTTATAAACTGATGGCAATTATTGCCATTGGTAATTTTTCACTAAAGGCATGCATGAATGTCATACTTGCTCCCGTAATGGGCGCCGAAGGTATTATGCTGGCGACAAGTTTAATGTATTTGTTGTCTTATCTCTGTTATTTTTTTGCGGTCCTGAAATATGGCGCGACAAAAAAAACTTCTTCAGCCTGAACTAAATATGTCTTTCGAGATGCATACGAAAACTTCTCCCTTGCGAATCATGCTGTTTATTCATTCACTTCGAGGAGGAGGCGCCGAGCGGGTTGCGGTCGATTTGGCCGCCCGGTGGATTTCCAATGGGCACGATGTCTTGCTGGTGACCCAAACTGATGCCTCTGAAAATGCGTATGAATTGAATAAACTGGTACAGCGGATTTCCCTGAATACGGCCGGCTTCAAAGGAGTACTGGCCAATTTGCGACGCCTTTATATTTTGCGCCGGGAAATCAGGCGTCACCGTCCCGATATTGTCATTGGCTTCATGACGACCTCTTCCATTTTGGCTGTCCTGGCTGCTTCAGGAATCTCAGGGTGCCATGTGATTGCAACCGAACACACGCATCCACCTTCCCAGACACTTTCCGGTCTGTGGCAAAAATTGCGTCGTTATACTTATCCCAAGGCCTCCAAGGTGATTGCCTTGACTCACGGGACACAAGTGTGGCTTGAAAAACATGTGCCCGGTTCGAATATCGCCGTGATTCCCAATGCGGTGCATTGGCCGCTTGAAAATAAAGAACCTGTTATTCAATACGTAAAAGCGCCAGGTCGCAAGCTTTTGCTGGGAGTGGGACGCTTGCACCACGACAAAGGGTTCGATTTGTTAATAAAAGCCTTTGCCTCTATTGCGCATTTGCATCCGGAATGGGATTTGATTATTCTGGGTGAGGGCGACAAGCGGGAAGCGTTGCAAAAGCAGCTTGAAGAGGCCGGTATGAGTAGTCGTATTTCCATGCCGGGCCGGGCCGGGAATATGCTTGCCTGGTCCAAGATGGCAGATATCTATGTCTTAAGTTCACGCACCGAAGGCCTGTCAAACAGCCTGCTCGAAGCCATGGCCTGTGGTGTGCCCAGTGTGGCATTCGACTGTGATACCGGGCCACGCGAAATCATTCGCCCAGACCTTGATGGTGTGCTGGTGCAGCCCGCCGAAGATGAAGAAGCCCTTGCGGCTCATTTGTCGGCACTCATGTTCAATCAGACCAAACAGGTGGAATTGGGCAAGCGGGCGATTGATGTCCGCGACCGTTTTTCAATGCGCCGGATTTCAGGACTGTGGCAGCAAGTGTTCAATGAAGTCCTGGACCATAAAAAAGACGGCCAAAAGGGGTAAGCATGTGTGGAATAGTAGGTATTGCCGGCAGCTACGAGGATAAGGAAGGCATACTGCGTGACAGTTGTCGTAAAATTGCCTACCGTGGCCCCGATAGCCAGGGTCTCTGGTTAAGTCAGGAAGGTCATATCGGTTTTGGCCATGTCCGGCTGGCCATTCAGGATTTGTCAGTGCAGGGGCATCAACCCATGGCTTCGGCAGACCAGCGATTCATGATAGTGTTTAACGGGGAAATCTATAACCACCCCGAGTTGCGTGCACAACTGGAACAAAATACCCAGGCACCAGCCTGGCGTGGCCACTCCGACACTGAAACCCTGCTGGCTTGCTTTTGTGCCTGGGGTATAGAGCAAACCCTGAAAAAGGCCATTGGCATGTTTGCCATTGCGGTCTGGGACAGGCAAGAAAAAAAACTAACCCTGGCGCGTGATCGTTTTGGTGAAAAGCCGTTGTACTATGGCTTTACGGGGCAGGGACTGGTATTTGCCTCGGAGCTCAAGGCCATTATGGGTGTGCCCGGGTTTGAAAAAACGCTTAACCGTGATGCGGTTACTTTGCTGTTGCGGCACAATTACATCCCTGCTCCCCATAGTATTTTTCAGGATATTTTTAAATTGCCGCCCGGCACCTGGTTAAGTCTGTCCGAACAGGATTGGCAAAACAGGCGCAAGCCGGAGCCACAGGTTTACTGGTCTGCCTATGAAACGGCCAGACAGCAACCCAAGGTTCATTACGAGTCTGATGATGCCGCGATTGACGCGCTGGCAGGTGTGCTCTCCCGGTCCATTAAATTACAGTTGATTTCTGATGTGAGCCTGGGCGCGTTTTTGTCCGGGGGCACCGATTCTTCCCTGATTGTTGCCTTGATGCAGCAGCAAAGCGCACAGGCTGTCAAGACCTTTTCCATCGGTTTCCATGAAAAAAAATATAATGAAGCCGAATATGCCAGGTCTATTGCCGGGCATTTGGGCACCGATCATACCGAGCTGTACGTCAGTGCCAATGATGGTCTGGCCCTGGTGCATTCCCTGCCTGCCATGTACGATGAACCGTTTGCCGATTCTTCGCAAATTCCCATGGCGCTGGTTACGAAAATGGCATCCCAATCGGTAACGGTGGCTTTATCGGGAGACGCTGGTGATGAATTGTTTGGCGGCTACTCACGCTATCAGCGGGCCGCCTCCTGGTGGGAACGTCGTGAAAAAACCTTGCCTTTTGTCCGTTCGCTGGTGGCCAGCGCAGCGGGTAAACTGGCCCCGGGTTTTAGCGGCAATAAAAAGGACAAATTGCAAAAGCTGCATGAAGTGCTGCGTGCCAACGATGCGGTTGATTTTTACCGGCAGTTTGTTTCATACTGGAAGGACCCTTCAAGCGTGGTGTTGGGGGCCCGTGAGCCGGCAACCGCTTTCAGTCTGGCACCCATGGGTTCTTTTCTGGAAACCATGATGATCATCGATCTGGTTTCTTATTTGCCCGATGATATTCTGGTAAAGGTTGACAGGGCTGCCATGGCTTGTTCCCTGGAAACGCGAGTGCCCTTGCTTGATCCCCGTATGTTTGAATTTGCCTGGGGCCTTGAGGACAAATACCGGGTGCGTGATGGCCAGAACAAATGGTTATTGAAGCAGCTTTTATACCGAATGGTGCCTCGTTCCTTGTTGGATCGCCCTAAAAAAGGATTTTCGGTACCGATGGGTGAGTGGTTAAGAGGTCCCCTGAAAGATTGGGCTAATGATTTGCTTGACCCTTCCCGCCTGCGTAAGCAGGGTTTGCTTGATGATATTCAGGTGCACGAACGCTGGCAGCAGCATCAGGCACAACAGTTTGACTGGAGCCCTCATTTGTGGGGGGTCTTGATGTTACAGGCCTGGATGGATCATTACGATATACAGGGCTAATATTCTGCAGCAAGGTCGTAATAAATAATAAATGGGTTGGGCATTATGAAAATCATGTTGCTGGTCAGTTCAATGAATGCAGGCGGCGCCGAGCGTGTTGCCGCCACGCTGGCAAGTGCCTGGGTTAAACAGGGGCATCAAGTGGTGCTTGTGCCCTGTTTTGCAAAAGGGAGTGGTCATTCATTTTACCCTTTGTCCCCGGAAGTCCAGGTGCGATGGCTGGCCGATGACCTGCCCGGCCAGAAGTGGCTGGGCCGAGTCATAAAACCCTTTGTGCTCAGGAAGCGGATCAGGGCGGAACAGCCCGATGTGATTGTTTCTTTTCTGACCAATGTAAATGTGACGGCCCTGATGGCGACCCGGGGAATTGATATTCCCGTGATTGTTTGTGAAAGAACCCATCCGGTGATGAGCAGTAATATTGGGGGCTTTCTGAAGGTATTGCGTAATAAACTGTATCCTTTGGCAGACGCTGTGATGATTCAGACTGCTGATGCCGCACAGGCGTTTACCCGGGTCTTGCCTGGCCTGAAACATGTTGCGGTTATCCCGAATCCCTTGCCCGAGGGTATTGAACAGCTGACGACCTGCAACGGGCTTTGTACTGTAAGCGGTCGCAAGACACTGGTCGCCATGGGGCGCTTTGTACCTGCCAAGCAGTTTGATGTCCTGATCGATGTTTTTGCCTCGGTTAGCCATGATTATCCCGATTGGGATTTATGTATCTGGGGGGATGGGCCAGAACGTGCAACCTTGATTGACAAGGTGAAAAAAATGGGTTGTAGCCAGCGTATTACCTTGCCGGGTAAAACGACTGAACCCTGGGAGGCGCTCTCACATGCCCATGCATTTGCAATGACATCGCGGGTGGAAGGGTTTCCCAATGTCTTGCTTGAGGCAATGGCATTGGGCTTGCCCAGTATCAGTTTTGATTGTCCCAGTGGTCCGTCAGAGTTGACGCAACAGGGAACGGCGGGTTTGCTGGTGCGCCTGAATGACAGGCTGGAGCTGGAAAAGGCAATCAGGCGTTTTTTCGGCGATGATGATTTTCGGTGTGCTTTGGGCGCTCGCGGTAAACAGGCGGTCTGGTCCAGATATAGGCTTGAAACGGTGTTGCTGCAGTGGGATGAGCTATTCAGGCAGGTGGGTGTTCCGGTTTCAGGCAAAATGGAATGAAGATAAATAAAAAAATACGTGTCGTGCATCTGATTAGCGGTCTTTTGCAGGGAGGGGCCGAGTCGGTTCTGTTTCGTCTGGTCACCTGGCCAGACCCGGAGGTGGAACATATTGTCGTGTCATTTGCCGATGCCGGCATTTATGGCCAGCCGCTTATGGACGCCGGGGTTGAGGTGAAAATGCTGGGCATGACCCCGGGGCGCTTGAGCCCTGCAGATTTCTGGCGACTTAAAAAATGTCTGACCCGGCTTAACCCCGATGTGATCCAGACCTGGATGTACCATGCTGACCTGATTGGCGGGCTGGCGGCCCGTATGGCAGGGTTCCGGCATGTTGCCTGGGGAATTCGCAATTCCGGTGCCAATTTGGCCAAGAGCAGCCGTTCGGCTTACCTGTTTGCCCGGCTGGGCGGTTTTTTTTCACGCTGGCTGCCCCAGCGGATTGTTTGTTGTGCCGAAGATGCCCGCCATCGTCATGTTCAATGGGGATATGATCCTGAAAAAATGGTGGTTATTCAAAACGGCTACGATTTGTCCCGCTGGGTTAGGAATGAGATGGCTCGCCAGGCATTGCGGGCCGAGTGGGGCCTTGGCGAACAGACACCGCTGATGGGGTTTGTGGCGCGCTGGAATCCGCTAAAAGATCATGCAACCCTGATTAAGGCTTTTTCCCAATGCCTTGAAAAACAGCCCGATTTGCGTTGTGTCCTGGTGGGTAAGGACATGGATGCCGGCAACCCGGTGTTAATGGCGCTGCTGACTGAATACGGGGTTAGGGAACAAACCATTTTGCTGGGTATGCGTAACGATGTGCCAGGTATCATGAGTGCCCTTGATTTGCATGTGCTGTCCAGTATTGCCGAGGGGTTTCCTAATGTGGTGGCTGAAGCCATGGCGTGTGGTGTGCCCAATGTGGTCACCAATGTCGGTGATGCCGCCCTGATTGTGGGTGATAAGGGCTGGGTGGTGCCTCCTGCCGATCCCGTGAGACTGGCTGAAAAAATCATTCAGGCTTTGGATCATATTGAAAAGAACGGTAAAAATACCCTGGCCCGGCAGGTACGGGAACGGGTCATGAATGCGTTCAGTCTTGAAAAAATGGTGGCTGAATACCGTCAAACCTGGATGGACATGCTCAAGATAAACGGCAAGACAAAATTAAAGGATGGATATGTCCAGAAAAATACTATTCGTGGTGAATAATCCGGCTTTTTTCCTGTCGCATCGCTTGCCTATCGCCCTGAAGGCAAAAGAAGAAGGTTATGAGGTGGCGATTGCCACCATGCCAGGACAGGCTGTGGCACAAATTGTGGCGCACGGCCTGACGCATTTTGTGATTCCCATGTCACGAAGTGGCATGAATCCGTTTTCAGAGCTAAGAACCATTTATGCCTTGTACCGTTTATATCGCAACTATCGGCCAGACCTGGTGCATTTGGTCACGATCAAGCCGGTTTTGTATGGCGGCATTGCCGCCCGCCTGGCCAGGGTAAAAGCGGTGGTTTATGCCATTTCCGGACTGGGTTTTCTTTTTACCCGTGAACGAAAAGGGATAGATTGGGTCAGGCAAATCACCCGGCAGCTCTATCGTTTGGCACTGGGACATAAGCATAGCCGGGTCATTGTCCAGAATGACAATGACCGGCAGATTTTGCTGGATATGGGCGCCATGCAAGAAGCCCAGGCGGTAAAAATCAGGGGCTCGGGGGTCGATGTGGCCGCCTTTGCCACACAGCCTGAACCCGTTAAACCGGTCGTGGTGACCATGGCCGCCCGTCTGCTTAAAGACAAGGGGGTGATGGAGTTTGTGGAGGCGGCAGGGATCTCCGCCCGCCATGGCAGCGATATACGCTGGCAACTGGCCGGCACGCCCGACCCGGGCAATCCCGCTTCGGTTACCCAGGCTGAGGTGCAGAGCTGGGGGGCCGAGGTGAAGGTGTTGGGAGACGTCAAGGACATTGCCGGCTTGTATGCACAGTCCCATATTGTGGCGCTGCCTTCTTATCGTGAAGGCTTGCCCAAATCGCTGGTAGAGGCGGCGGCCTGTGGCAGGGCGGTGGTTACCACCGATGTGCCGGGTTGCAGGGATGCCATAGAGATTGATCAAACGGGCTTGCTGGTGCCGGTCCGGGACGCACAAAAACTGTATGAGGCAGTGGCCAGACTGGCTGCCGACGACAACCTGCGGTTAAGCATGGGCAATGCAGGACGTATCCTGGCTTTGGAGGAATTCGATATTCGCAAGGTGGTTGACAAACACCTTGCGATTTATCAAGAACTGCTTGACTGAAGCTGCAAGCTTTATTCATTAAAAATCAAATTGGTACTCATTCCCGCTACTCGTTACTCGTTCCCACGCTCTGAACTGACCCCCAAAAGTTGGACACCCATTCAACTTTTAGGGGTTTTTCAATGGAAAAATATGATGTGCAATTCAAAGTCAAATTAGTAAAGGAGTATCTGT
>NZ_BMYS01000016.1 GCF_014652395.1 Advenella faeciporci | reverse complement strand
GTCCAAAAAATGGACCATGCCCATTCGCAACTGGAAGCTTGCACTGAATCGGTTTATTATCGAGTTTGAGGATCGCATCAGCGATTATATATAACCCAGACGGTTACACAGAATTATTTACACCCTCCTCATTGATGCACAAGATAACTCCCAAGGCAAAAATGACATTCATACCCAAAGAAAATATCATCAAATATTTTAATTTCAAGATAAATATTCCTGAAGGCTACAAGTATCTGGCCATTGATAAAGATGGCACCTTGTATGCATATCTTAATAAACCCACATGGAACAAAGCCACCACCTCCTGGGTGCCCAACCTGCTCACCAACCAGCTAATGGAGTTTCTGGAAATTGGTATTTTTGAATCCAATCAAATACCGCCCGAAGACAGCTTGGTAAAAATTGCATAACTGCCTGTAAGGCATGCCTAAATGGGCACAGCAGGTTTCATTAATTATCCAACGGATTTGTTTCAGGCCGGAATGCCGCCCAACCACCATTTTTAATGATGAAGACGCGATCCTGTTCATCTAAAAATTGCTTGATGTAGGTTCTGAAAGTGGTACTGGTAAAATCTTCCAGTTTCACCCACCAAAATGACCTCAAGGCCCGCTGGGCCCCCAGGCGATCAAGCTCATCGTACAGGGCCAAATGCTTTTCCGCGTTGCCACTACATAGCTCAAACGCCAAAAAAAAGGTTACTGCCATTGATTTCTCCTTTTTAATTAATCTAAAAGAGCCTCTCAAACAGCAAAGACTTATTCATTAAAGCACGTATCTTACGCCCGGAACATGACATCTTTCTTTATCCTGAAGAAAGATGTCATGTCACTCACTTACTCACCGTCAACATCATCATTGAAATCTTCCTGCCTTCCATGATTTCTGATGCCCTGAACTTCATCCCGCTTCTTTTTTATGTGATAAACCGACAGGACTGCATGGGCAACCATATCCAGAACAGGCCTGGGACCATCCTGGGAATCCCATACCCGAGGTGTTAACGAACCAGCCACCGAAACGCTGTCCCCATCCTGCAAGGCCAGCAACTGGGAGCAGGCTTGCTGGTTAAAACAAATAACATTTACAAATATTGTGTCTTGTTCGGTGGCCGCCCTTACCTTGGCCGTTACGTAAGAGCCATTTTTACCCTGACCCTGCTTGGGTTGCCCAAATATTTTGCCGGCAATCAATCCATCAATCATTTTCAGATTCCATCTTGCTGAATAATTTATCATTAACACACAACACGCTTATGCAGTTATTGTGAATCTTTACAGTATTGATCATACTGTTTTGGTTACTTGTATTAATAGGAATCTCCTCATGAAAATTACACGGTATCTTGTTTTGGGTGTACTGCTGCTTTCAGCAGTGTACCTCTATCGCTCCTGTTGAAATGGCCAATCCTGCTTCAATGCTGTGCCAGCAAAAAGGTGGCAAGATAATCATCAAGCAAGGAAAAAATGGCCAATACGGAATCTGTCAATTTTCCGACGGGACGGAAATTGAAGAGTGGGAATTTTACCGCCAACACTATCAGGTCACCAAAGCCACTGAAGTGTAACAAATACACCCGGTTATAATGTTAAGCTGGTAACACTTAATATGCATTCCTTATTAACCTACCAGATGCATGGCAAATTTCACACTTTAAATGAGATACGATATGACACGCTATATTTCTTACGAAAACATGGACGGCATCACAGAAAAACTTAATCTGGATCCCTATGATCCAGTCCCGGAAAATATTATTGAGATTAAAAAATTATTGGTTAAAAAACTGGACATTGATACAGCCGATCAAACCCCGGGATCACCCAAAACACCCGAGGAACTGCTTGATGATGCCCTGAATAACGTTAACATTGCTCCCTCAACGGTCAAACTGGTGATTAATTAACAGCAATTATCTCCTGGCCCATTCATTAAACTAACCCACAGAGCCGTGCACATGGGCATTTGCAGCAGGAAAAACAACAGTCTTCAACCCTGAATATAGCCAAATCTTTATTTGGTGTGACATTTTCCCTGCTGCAAAGCCTATTAATGCTTATTTATAGCAAACAAGTCTTTCTTTATGAATTATTTTTATATAAAGACAGTAGAGAAAGTCATAAAAAATGTATAGAGTATAAATAAAATTTTTATCCTTTATTGGATTGTATGAATTTTAATTATATGCATGGCAATTATTTACATATAACTGCGACTTATAACATTAAAGTTCATCACACCTTGCAACGACCGGGCGGATGCCCCCTGTTTTCCTTTACCCCTTGAACATAAACGAAAACAGAACATCTTCCCGTGGTTTTTTATGATGAATATGGGTATTGCAATAATATGTAGTGCTCAGGGAGTTTATGAATGAGCAATACGGCTGAATTGACACTTTTCTCGGCAAATCGCCTGCATGACGGGATTGTCGTCTGGCTGGGAGAAAACAATGAATGGGTGCAGGAGCTGCATTCAGTCTCTTTATTCGATCAGGAAAACATTGAAGCTGCCCGGGATACCGCACAACAGGCCAGTGATCGTAATTTTATTGTTGGCGTTCAGGAATTACCGGCCACCCGCGAAAACGACACCCCGGTACCCTGTGATTACAAAGAACGAATCCGCAGTAAAGGGCCTTCAGTACGCCCCGATCTGGGCAAACAGTCCGGAAATGGTGAAAACGGCAACCCTGCCTTCGGCAAGACCCTGCAGCCGCGTCAGGCCAACAGCAAGGCAGGCATTTACCAATATGATGACGATGAGCATGCCTTTCTGAAAAACCGCGCGCATTTTTTTGGCGAACAGGTTCAACGCCGCTTAAGCGGTGAACTCACCGAAGACGAGTTCAAGACATACCGCCTGATGAATGGCCTGTATTTGCAGTTGCATGCCTATATGCTCAGGGTGGCCATTCCTTATGGCACCCTTAGCGCAGAACAGTTAAAACAGCTGGCCTACGTGGCACGCACCTATGACAAGGGTTATGGCCATTTCACCACCCGCCAGAACATCCAATTCAACTGGATACGATTAGATCAGGCTGCTGATGCCTTATCTGCACTTGCCGATGTCGACCTGCATGCCATACAGACCAGCGGCAATTGCATCCGTAACGTCACCACCGACCAGTTTGCCGGCGCGGCTTTTGACGAAGATCTTGATCCGCGTGTGTATGCGGAGATCCTGCGTCAGTGGTCTACCGACCACCCTGAATTCACGTATCTGCCCCGCAAATTCAAGATTGCCATTACCGGCAGCGCCAACGACCGGGCTGCCATCCGCTTTCATGATATTGGCCTGCGTGTCCTTAAGAACGATGCCGGTGAAACCGGCTTCGAAGTCCATGCCGGTGGCGGCTTGGGCAGAACGCCGATTGTAGCCACCAAAGTAAGGGCCTGGTTGCCACAACAGGATTTGCTCAAATACGTAGAAGCGATTGTACGTGTTTACAATGCGCTGGGACGTCGTGACAATCTGTATAAGGCACGCATCAAGATTCTGGTTCGTGAACTGAAACCAGAAAATTTTATCCGCATGATAGAAGAAGAATTTAACGCGTTGCCCGATGACCGACCGCTGGTCAGCAACGAACTGGTGGAGCATTTCAATGCCCGCTTTGTGACCCCTGCCTTTGAGACGGATAGCGGCCAGTTTCCTGCATTTGAAGCTGCGCTTGCCAACAACCCGGCCTTTGCCCGCTGGGTTAAACAAAACACCTATCAGCACAAGCAAGCCGCTTATATCAGCGCGGTTATTTCCCTGAAACCGCAAGGCGGCATCCCCGGCGATCTTACTGCCGATGAAATGGACCTGGTTGCCAGACTGGCTGAGCAATATTCCATGAATGAAATCAGGGTGACACATGAACAGAACCTGGTTCTGCCACACGTGAAAAAAGAAGATCTTTTTGATGTATGGCAGACACTGGTCAACGCCAATCTGGCAACCGACAACATCGGCCTTGTCACCGACATGATTGCCTGCCCTGGCATGGATTACTGCAGCCTGGCCAATGCCCGCTCTATTCCGGTTGCCCAGGAAATTGCAGTCATGATTCATAAAAAGAAAATTGAACATGACCTGGGCAAACTCACTCTTAATATTTCGGGTTGCATCAACGCGTGCGCCCACCACCATATTGCCAACATCGGTATTCTGGGGGTGGATAAGAACGGCCAGGAATTTTATCAAATCACACTTGGCGGTTCTGCCGATGAGAACGCCGTGGTTGGCAAGATCCTGGGTTCCTCCGTCACTTTTGAGGACGTTCCCGTGGTGATAGAAGAAATCATGAATATTTATCTACGTGAACGCACCAACGCTGAAACTTTCCTGCAGACCTATCATCGTATTGGTGCTGCACCCTTCAAGGAGGCACTTAATGTTGCTGGTAAATAAGTCTGGACAATACATACAGGATCAATGGCAATATATCGGATCCGAAGATACCATTCCCGCCAATGGTAACCTTGTGATTGCGCTTGAGCGATGGGCTGAAATTGAAACCCTGCCGGTTCGCAAAGGAATCTGGTTAAGCCCCGACAACAATGTTGCAGACATTGCCAGGCTTTTGCCTGACGCGGAACTGGTTCTGATTGACTTCCCGAAATTCAGGGATGGCCGGGGCTTCACGCAGGCCAAACTTATTCGCGAACGCTACCGTTTTAAAGGTGATATACGCGCTGGCGGACATGTGTTGCCTGACCAGTTTTCATCAATGATTACCTGTGGATTCAGCAGTGCCAAAGTGGCTGAAACCTTTCCTGAAGAACGCTGGATTCAAGCAGCCCTGCTGGTGGAGTCACGCAAAACCAGCACGGCACCGGGCAACTTATTGAACCGGCTTGTTAGCGCTTACTAGTTAACAATAGGGTTACCAACAAGAAAGGGCTTGCAAGCAATTTGCAAGCCCTTTCTTCCAGATGGCACAATCACTCTCATCAACCGCCCCTCATTCTTACTGATTGGGCCCGGTTTAGCCGTGCCGCCTCGCGTTCTGCAAACGCTTCCTCTCCGGGTTCGTATGATCCTTCATAAGCACAATTACCCCACCACCCGCATTTACTGACGCGACTTGAGGCAACCGGACTTGCCGAAAAGCATCCGGACAAAAGCGCGGCACACATACCTATTGAAGCAGCTTGATAAAATAACCGCATAAACATTTTCCTTACTTTTAAAAGCAATACGTTTTGCAATTTTATATGAATAACGCCAGAGCTGAACAGAATGCCCCGAGACTACGTAAGCAACGACTCTAATAGTGCCATCGGGGCCTCCAATCCGGAAGGCCATATCAACGAAAATTGCCGCCCCTACACAGACAAGCGCATTGGTTCGCAGTCCTGCAGTACGCTGGCGATACTGTGATTTCTTGCATGCAAGGTCAGTCAGAGGGGCAGTCACACGTGCCATTTTGCTTACCCTTATTTTTTTCTGGTAAGCCTTGGTATGGGACAGCATTTTATGGCAACAAAAAACCCGCAGAACGTTTATTCATGCGGGTTTAATGGGGTTTCCTGGGCATCTGTGTGATGTTTTACTGGTAGGCAGTACTGGATTCGAACCAGCGACCTCTACGATGTCAACGTAGCGCTCTAACCAACTGAGCTAACCGCCTTCAGGAAAGAATATAATTATATGCATCAACAATAATTATGTCAACACCCAGTGGTATAAAACCAAAAATCCAAGCGTTTATTTGGAAAATGTTGTTTTTTGGCTGGAATAGCCTACCCCAACATCCATAATGCCGTACATCTCTACTTTAGAGCCACTTAAGGAGGTGTTTCCCGACCCAGAAGCACAACCGGACAAAAGCCCTAACAAACAGCACGATAGCAACAGTGTTCTCTTCATTTTCCACCTCATTTCATTGGGGGCTCTTAAAGCCCCCTTGAATTGGCATACAGATCAGGCAATAATTTCCAGCTTGGCAATACCCAATGCAAGGGTTTTGGCACCTGCATTCTGAAAAATGATTTGTGCCTGGGCATCGTTACCTTGACCACTTAAATTAATAATGGTTCCATCACCAAACCTGGCATGACGCACACCTTGGCCAACTTTGAATTGCTGCAACCCAACTTGCACCCCACTGCTTACAGTACGCGGCACACGTGGTGACAGGTTTCCGCTTTCCTGACGAGCAAAAGCATCGCGCTGACGGGATTGCCCGCTTCCCCAGCCATTCTGGCTTGCACCGTAGGTGGCAACCTTGGGCGTCAACCATTTAATACAGGCCTCAGGGAGCTCATCCAGAAAGCGCGAGCGAATGGAGTACCGGGTTTGTCCATGCAGCATACGGCTTTGTGCCATGCTGATATACAGACGCTCCCGGGCACGGGTGATGGCCACATACATAAGACGACGTTCTTCCTCAAGACCACCATCAGCCATCAGGCTGTTTTCATGAGGAAACAGGCCTTCTTCGACGCCGGTAATAAACACCACATCAAATTCAAGGCCTTTGGCGGCATGAATTGTCATAAGCTGAATGGCATCCTCTCCGGCTTTGGCCTGATTATCGCCCGCTTCCAGTGAAGCATGAGACAAAAACGCAGCCAGCGGAGAAATGGCTTCCTGGAACATGATATCCGGATCAACGGGAACAGGAGGTTCTACCGCCTTGCCAGCTGGCATACCCTCAAAGTTTTCTTCAAGAGCAAACACGGTTGCCGCATTAACCAGCTCACTTAAGTTTTCCAGGCGCTCCGCGCCCTCACGCTCTTGTTCGTAATACTGTTTTAAGCCAGAGATTTCAATAACATGCTGTACCAGTTCGGGCAAGGTAACCGTTTGCGCCACTTCTGCCATTTGCTTTATAAGCTGCACAAACGAAGCAAGATTGCTTCCCCCCTTTCCTGAAACCGCACCAATTGCATGTGCCATGCTGCAACCAATTTGACGCGATGCATCAGTCAGGTTCTCAAGGGTTCGGGCACCAATTCCCCGCGTGGGAAAGTTAACCACCCGCATGAAAGAGGTATCATCACCCAAATTGGAAACCAGACGCAGATAGGCCAGTACATGCTTGATTTCCTGACGCTCAAAAAAGCGCAGGCCACCATAAACCTTATAGGGAATCCGGGCTGAAAACAGGGCATGTTCTATGGTGCGTGACTGTGCATTGCTGCGATACAGGATGGCGATATCACGCCTTGCACGCCCATCGTTAAGTAGCGCCTTAATCTCTTCCATCAGCCATTGCGATTCTTGCAAGTCGGTGGGTTGCTCTATGATACGCAAGGGTTCACCGGCACCGCGATCGGTCCACAGGTTTTTACCCATTCGGTCATTATTATGCTCGATAAGAGCATTGGCCGCATCAAGGATATTGCCATAAGAACGATAGTTTTGCTCCAGGCGAACAATGTTGCCCTTGGCGTAATCACGCTCAAAGGCTGCCATATTGCCTACATTGGCACCACGAAACGCATAAATGGACTGGTCGTCATCACCGACGGCAAACAGGCAGGCATCCTGACCGGCCAGCAGACACAGCCATTTGTACTGCAAGTCATTGGTATCCTGGAATTCATCTACCAGAATATGCCTGAAGCGACGCTGGTAATGCTCGCGAACCAGCGCGTTTCTGCTTAGCAATTCGTAGGCACGCAACAGCAGTTCCGCAAAATCAACAACACCCTCACGCTGACATTGTTCCTGATACAGCTGGTAAATATCCACCATCCGCTGGCGATGCGCGTCCCAGACTTCCATGGTTTCAGGACGCTCGCCTTTTTCTTTGGCGCCGTTAATGAAACGCTGGACATCTTTGGCCGGAAACTTTTCATCATCAATGTTGGCGGTTTTTATAAGCCGCTTGATGGCCGACAGCTGATCTGCCGTATCAAGGATTTGAAAACCCTGGGGCAGGCCCGCGTCACGGTAATGGGCCCGCAAAAGACGATTGCAAAGCCCGTGAAAAGTGCCAATCCACATGCCACGGGCATCAATCGGCAACATACCCGTTAAACGGGCAAGCATTTCTTTGGCCGCTTTATTGGTAAAGGTTACCGCCAGCAAACCATACGGTGAAACCTGACCCGTTTGAATAAGCCAGGCCATACGCGTGGTAAGAACCTTGGTTTTACCGCTTCCGGCTCCGGCCAGCACCAGCGCGTACTGCGCTGATGAAGTTACCGCAGTACGCTGTTCGGGGTTGAGCTGATCGATCATGCCGCGTAACGTCGCAGGCGCAATGCAAATTGCTCAAGACTGTGTATGCCACTTTGCTGAGCCTGCTGGCACCAGGCCTGCAAGTCTTGCAACAATTGTTCACTGCTGGCCGTAGAGCTTGCCCAAACACGGGTAAGGTCATCACGCATGTTAACCAGGGTAGCCAGGACTTTGTTCTGGGACAGCGCGTGCTCAAGCTCTTGTTTCTCGGTTGGCTTCAGGGACTGTTCTGCCTGGGTAATGCGATCGGCAACCGATTTCAGCAACGCAGCCTGTTGAATGCTGAGATTGTCCTTGACACCTTTAAGGCGTTCAATTTCTGCCTGGGCTGCCTGTTTTAACAAATCGGCATAGCGGGTCATGATTTCATAACGATGGGTAATAACACCCTGCAGGGTCTTTTCCGTTACCTGAGCGGAGTTATGTTCAAGTTTTAACTTGGGCGCGACTTTACGCACCTTCGCCAAACCAACGTACCCCATTAGCTTGATATACAGCCAGCCAATATCAAACTCGTACCACTTGCTGGAAAATTTGGCTGATGTGCCATAAGCATGGTGGTTGTTGTGCAACTCCTCGCCCCCGATAATAATCCCAATCGGGAACAGGTTTGTACTGCTGTCAGGGCTGGAAAAATTACGATAACCAATATAATGCCCCAAACCGTTTACCACACCAGCCGCCCAGAACGGGATCCAGGCCATTTGCACGGCCCAGACCGTTAAACCGGCAGCACCAAACAGCAGCACGTCTACAATCAGGGTCAAAATAATACCCAGGCCGGAATGGCGGGTATAGAGATTACGCTCCAGCCAGTCATCGGGAGTTCCGTGACCATAACGTTTAAGCGTTTCCTCATTGGCAGACTCTTCACGATACAGCTCCGCCCCTTTCCACAAGACTTTTTCTATGCCATACACAATGGGTGAATGCGGATCACCTTCTTTTTCACATTTGGCATGGTGTTTGCGATGAATGGCAACCCATTCCTTGGTAACCATACCGGTGGTAAGCCATAACCACATGCGAAAAAAATGGGCGGCAATGGGGTGAAGATCAAGACCACGATGAGTTTGGCTGCGATGCAGGAAGATTGTTACCCCAACAATGGTGATATGAGTAAGAACCAGTGTCACAAGAACAAGTTGCCACCAGGACAGTTGCAACAAGCCGCCCGCCAGAAAATTCAGAATGCTATCCATAAACCTTATCAGGTCTCCTAAAAACGTTTGTTTAAGTATTCAGGATTGGAATGAAAAGCAGAAATAAAGTTCTTTTCCAACCCTGTTTACTTGCTTCAACAGATTACCATCTTGCTGAAAACAATATAAATCCAAAAAACCTGTCAAAAGCATTAAGTTACTTAATAACAGATTGATTTGATTAATGAATTATTATTGCATGTTTAGATATGCAACGCAAAACAAATGGCCGGTTTTCATCCTGAAAAATGAACAACCCGCCATTCTGAATGATTTACGATGACCGGTTGTCGTTTGCCGGCATGCCTTCGACCGGGCCTGAAACTTCCTCTTTTTTACGGCGCTCCAGCACTGCAGCAAAAAAGCCGTCTGTACCGTGAACATCCGGACGCAAGCGAAGGTATTCATTCTCCATGACCAGATTAGGGCAACGGTCACCCAACACCTGGTTCACATGCAGCAAGGTGAAGTCTGGATGGTTTTGCAGAAAACGCTCAACCTGTTGTTCGTTTTCTTCAGGCAGAACACTGCAGGTTGAATAAACCAGGCGCCCCCCAGGGGCGACACAGCGTGAGGCACTGGCCAGAATACTGGCCTGCAGGGCAGCCAGCTCGGCCACATCCTTGGGCGCTTGGCGCCATTTAAGATCGGGGTTGCGACGCAAGGTGCCCATGCCAGTACAAGGCGCATCTACCAGCACGCGGTGTGCTTTGCCGGCCAAACGCTTCACACGGGCATCATTTTCATTGGCAATCACCACAGGCGTCACGTTGGAAAGACCGCTGCGGGCAACCCGCGGCTTGGCTTTTGCCAAACGGGCTGCAGACACGTCAAAAGCGTAAAGCCGACCGGTTGAACGCATAAGTGCACCCAACAACAGGGTTTTACCCCCCGCCCCGGCACAAAAATCAATCACCATCTCACCACGGCGCGGGCTCACCAGCATGCCAAGTATTTGGCTGCCCTCATCCTGAACTTCCAAAGAGCCGTTTTCAAACAAAGGCCAGCGGTTAATCGCCGGCTTGCCATTCAGGCGTATCCCCCACGGCGAATACGGCGTGGGTTGTGGCTCGAACTGCTCTGCCGGAGAATCCTTGAAAGCGGCCAAAACAGTGTCACGATCGGTTTTAAAACTGTTAACGCGCAAATCCAGTGGCGCTTTTTCGTTCAGCGCAGCGATCAGGGAGTCTGCATTGTCGAGCTTGCTGAAATGCTCGTACAACCAATCGGGCAGACTACCCCGCACAGCGGGTGACAATGCATTCAGGTCAATGGTTTGCAAATGCTCAAGCCAGGCATTTTCCTCATCGGAAAGCACAGCCCGGATCGCGTCGTGTCCCAGGGTTGAAGACAAACCCAGAATGGCCAGGCGCTGCAATGATGAGCCTACACCACTTTCGGCAAATTGCCGGTATCTGCGCAGGTTACGCAGAATATCAAACACAGCCTCGGCCACTTCGGCACGGTCACGACTGCCCAGCGACTTATTCATGCGAAACCATGCAGACAATACCGAATCTGCCGGAAATTTCCATTTTTGCACTTCTGCAAAAACGGTTTTAACCTGTTCTATGCGTATGGCATAAACCGGCGCTTTAACAACCGGTTTTTCAGGGCCTTTTCTTCTGCCGGCAGAACCCTGCCGGTTGCGTGAGGTGGCACTTGATCCCATTTTAATTATCCTTTTTCTGAAAACATGAACAGTGATGGCACTTCACGTTTATAAATAACTTTGCCATTATCGCCCAGTTTTACAATATCTTCTGCCAAATAACCCACTACGGACGGAAACATTATGTGTTCTATGCCCAGCACCCGTTGCGCCAGTTCATCGGCCGTATCGGTTTTAAGAACGGGCACGGCCGCCTGCGCAATAATGGGGCCATGATCCAACACCGGTGTTACAAAATGAATGGTGCAGCCATGCAGCAGTACGCCTGCGTCCAGCGCCTGCTGGTGCGTGTCCAGTCCGGGAAAGGATGGCAACAGGGAAGGATGAATATTAATAAGCCGCCCGTGGTAATGACGCACGAATTTTTCGGTCAGAATACGCATGAAGCCGGCCAGCAAGACATAATCAGGCTGATGGGTATCAATAATTGCCTGCAGGGCTTGATCGAATGATTCGCGCGAATCATAATCCTTGTTCAGGATTTCGTGTACAGTTATACCCTGCTCTTTGGCCCATTCAAGACCTTTGCTGTTCCTTGAGTGGGAAATAACCGCCGCCACATGGATGCCAGGCCGGTTTTTGGCCATTTTGACAATGGCCTGCATATTCGAACCACGGCCCGAAATCAGCAAAACAAAACGTTTGGGTGATTGATTTACAACAGTCACAGCATAACTTCCTTCTTAATGAAGCGTAAAATTGTAAACTGTTATTCGTGAAAAATACTATTAATCTTTATCGTAATGCTTTCCCCGCTTCCCAACAACGGGAAAGCGCATTAACCATCGGCAACTTCGATGGTGTCCATTTGGGGCACCAGCGTCTGCTTGAGCGCGTCGTCCAGGTAGCCAGCGAAAAAAACCTGGTCCCATCGGTCATGACATTTTTACCACACCCCAGGGAATACTTTGCCTTTCTTGAGCAACGCCCCGAACTGGCGCCAACCCGTATTTCATCGCTGCGAGATAAAGTCTGCGCCCTGGCCAATGCCGGCATAGAACAGGTTTTCCTGAATCGCTTCAACCAACAATTCGCCACACTTGGGGCCGAACAATTCATTGAAGACATTCTGGTGCACCGGCTAAGGACCCAATGGCTTTATGTTGGGGTTGATTTTCGTTTTGGCAAAAAACGCAGTGGCGATATTGCCCTTTTACGCGATGCTTCTTCACACTTCGGTTTCGAGGTGGAAACGCTTGAAGATGTGCTGGATGAGCAAAACCAGCGCTATTCAAGCACCGAGCTGCGTAATGTGCTTGCCTTTGGCAATCTTGACCGCGCCAGCAGCTATCTTGGGCGCCCCTACGAAATCAGTGGCCATGTCATTCACGGAAAAAAACTGGGCCGGACTATTGGCTACCCAACCTTGAATATCCGCGCCATGCCAAGATGTGCCTTGCGCTCGGGTATTTATGTGGTTGCGGTCAAGGGCCTTGACGGGCAAATGCTCCCGGGCATTGCCAGCCTGGGTGTGCGCCCCACCGTAGAATCCGATGGCAAAGTATTGCTCGAAGTACATATTCTGGATAAAACCGTATCTGCATACGGTAAACTTATTACTGTCGCATTCCTGCACTATGTGCGGGATGAAGAAAAATTTCCCAATTTACCCACAATGATCGATGCCATCCGCAACGATGAGCGCATCGCTCGTAACTATTTTGCTGTCCATGGACTATAAAAACACTTTAAATTTGCCCGAAACATCTTTCCCTATGCGTGGAAACCTGCCTAAACGCGAACCTGAATGGGTTAAACAATGGGAAGAAAATAAAGTTTACGAAGCCATCCGCAAAGCCAGCAAAGGGCGGCCAACGTTTATTTTGCATGATGGCCCTCCGTATGCAAACGGTGACATTCACATTGGTCACGCAGTTAATAAAATCCTCAAGGACATCATCCTTAAAAGCCGCAACATGGCTGGCTTTGATGCCCCTTATGTACCGGGCTGGGACTGTCACGGCATGCCCATCGAGATCCAGATCGAGAAAAAATTCGGCAAACACTTGCCTGTGGCTGAAGTGCAGTCAAAAGCCCGTGCCTATGCGTACGAGCAAATAGACCGCCAGCGTAAAGACTTCAAACGACTGGGGGTACTGGGTGAGTGGGACAACCCCTATCTAACCATGAATTTTGCCAACGAGGCCAATGAAATCCGTGCCCTGGCCGATATTCTGGACAAAGGATATATTTTCCGTGGACTCAAACCGGTTAACTGGTGTTTTGACTGCGGTTCCGCCCTGGCAGAAGCCGAGGTTGAATACCAGGATCGCAAAGACCCCGCGATTGATGTCGCCTTCCCGTTTGCTGAAAAAGACAAATTGGCCAAAGCCTTCAATCTTGACCGTATCGATGATGGCGCCGTGGTCATCTGGACCACCACTCCCTGGACCATTCCGTCCAACATGGCGCTTAACATTCATCCCGAGCTGGAATACTCGCTCGTGCGTGTTACCCCATCCCTGCCCACAGGCCCGTTGCTGTTGCTGGCCACAGACCGCGTAGAAGCCTGCCTTCAGGCATGGGAACTGGAAGGCACCATTGAAGCCAGCTGTGCGGGTGCTGCGCTTGACCACATCGCTTTCCACCACCCGCTGTACCAGGCAGATGCCGGTTATGACCGCCTGTCTCCCATCTATCTGGGCGACTACGTTACCGTTGATGCCGGTACCGGTATTGTTCATTCGGCCCCTGCTTATGGTATTGATGACTTCAACTCATGCAAAGCCAATGGCGTTAAAGACGACGCCATCATCAGCCCTGTCATGGCCGACGGCAAATATGCCAGCAGCCTGCCCCTGTTTGGCGGCCTCTCCATTTGGGACGCCAACCCCAAAATCGTGGAAACCATGAAACAGGCTGGCACACTGATTAAAGTCGAGCCCCTGAAACACAGTTACATGCATTGCTGGCGCCATAAAACGCCGGTTATTTACCGCGCTACCAGCCAATGGTTTGCCGGCATGGACCGCCAGCCCAACGATGGCTCTGCCACCCTGCGTGAAAAAGCCCTGGCTGGCGTTGAAGCCACCAGTTTTTATCCGGCCTGGGGCCGTGCACGCCTGCACGCCATGATTGCCAACCGTCCCGACTGGACCTTGTCACGTCAGCGCCAGTGGGGCGTTCCCATGGCTTTCTTCGTACATAAGGAAACCGGCGAACTCCATCCACGCAGTGTTGAGTTGCTGGAACAGGTTGCCCAACGGGTTGAAAAAGAAGGCATTGAAGCCTGGCAATCGCTGGACCCCAAAGAACTGCTGGGTGAAGAAGCCGGTCAATACGAAAAAAACCGTGACACCCTGGATGTCTGGTTTGATTCGGGCACCACGCATTTTACGGTCATGGGCGGCAAAGACCACGTTTGCAATGGCTCCCACGCAGACACCCTGCGCTGGCCCGCAGACTTGTATCTTGAAGGCTCAGACCAGCACCGTGGCTGGTTCCACTCTTCCCTGCTAACGTCTTCCATGATGTTTGGCCAACCGCCCTACAAGGGCTTGCTGACCCATGGTTTTGTGGTAGATGGGCAAGGCCGGAAAATGAGTAAATCCGTGGGCAACGTGATTGCCCCGCAAAAAGTTTCCGACTCTTTGGGTGCTGAAATCATCCGTCTCTGGACCGCTGCCACCGACTACTCAGGCGAACTGTCCATTTCTGACCAGATCCTGAAGCGCGTGGTTGAAAGCTACCGACGTATTCGCAATACCCTGTGCTTCCTGCTGGGCAACCTGAATGATTTTGACGCGTCCAAAGATGAAGTCAGCCTTGAGCACATGTTTGAGGTCGACCGCTATGCGCTGGCACTTACCAAATCCATGCAAGACGAGGTGCTGGCACATTACCAGGAACTCAACTTTCACCCTGCCGTGGCAAGGTTGCAAATTTTCTGTTCCGAAGACCTGGGCGCATTTTACCTGGACACCCTGAAAGACCGTTTATACACCAGCGGCAAAGACAGCCTGGCGCGTCGTTCCGCACAAACCGCCCTGCTGCACATTACGTTCAGCCTGCTTAAACTAATGGCTCCCATCCTGTCGTTTACGGCTGAAGAAGCCTGGGCGGTTCTGCGCGAATCCACCCTGAAAAACACCGAACTGGCCAATGGCATTACCATCTTTACCGAGGTATACCATGATATTCCAGTACCTGCAGACAGTGATTCATTAAGCGTAAAATGGTCACGCCTGCTTGAAATCAGGGCTGAGCTGAATAAACAGCTTGAAGACTTGCGAAGTGCTGGCCAGATCGGTTCGGCCCTGCAGGCCGAGGTGGATATTTATGCAAGCGAACCGGATCTGGCCTGGCTGCAAAGCCTGGGCGATGATCTGCGCTTCATTTTCATTGTGTCGCGCGCAACCGTACATGCGTCAAACGGAGAACTCCGTTTTGAAATCGCACCGTCGGGGCATGAAAAATGTGAGCGTTGCTGGCACTATCGTAAAGATGTCAGCAGTCACCCGGAACATCCAGGCATTTGCTCACGCTGCGTTGACAACCTGTACGGCGACGGCGAGGCGCGTGAATATGCCTGACCAGCATAACGGCAAACAACCCGTTGCCTATGGCATATGGGTTGCCTGCGCCCTTTTCCTGATCGCCCTGGACCAGGCCAGCAAACTGTATTTTGAACAAAATTTTGACTATCTGGAAAGGCTGAACATACTTCCTTTCTTTGATTTCATTCTGGTTTACAATCAGGGGGCTGCCTTTAGCCTGCTGGCCGATGGCAGCGGCTGGCAACGCTGGTTCTTCCTGGTCCTGGGCCTGGGTGCAACCGGATTTATTCTGCATCTGCTAAAAAAGCACAAAGCACAAACGTTTTTCTGTTTTTCGCTTACACTTATCATGGCCGGCGCGCTGGGCAATGTCATCGATCGCATGGCCTATGGCCATGTTATTGATTTTCTTCTTTTTTATTGGGGAAACGTCTATTTTCCAGCCTTCAATGTGGCGGACATTTGTATTACCATAGGGGCTGTCTTCCTCATTCTTGATGAGATCCTTCGTATTCGTCGTACCAAACAAGAGCAAGCATGAATCCAGACCTTTCCGGCAAACGCATCGTATTGGGTATTACAGGTGGTATTGCCTGCTATAAGGCGGCAGAACTTACCCGCAGGCTCATGGATCACGGTGCCACAATTACCGTGGTCATGACTGATGCCGCCACGCAGTTCGTAACGCCCACCACCTTTCAGGCCCTGTCAGGAAACCCGGTTTATACCGAGACACTGGACGCCCGTATGGCCAACAGCATGGCGCACATCAATTTAAGCCGCCAGGCTGATGCCATCATTATCGTACCGGCCAGTGCCGATTTCATTGCAAAACTCAGTCATGGCCTGGCCGATGACCTGCTTTCAACCCTGTGTTTGGCCAAAGGCAATTGTCCCCTGATCGTGGTTCCGGCCATGAACCGGGAAATGTGGGCGCATCCGGCAACCCAGCGCAACCTGCAGCAGCTGCTTCAAGACAACGCCACCGTTTGGGGTCCAGGCAGTGGCTCACAGGCCTGCGGCGAAACCGGCAGCGGACGCATGCTTGAACCCCATGAAATCGTAAATGAAACCATTGCGTTTTTTCAGGAAAAGCTGTTACATGGCAAACGCGTGCTAATTACTGCTGGCCCCACGGCAGAGCCCATCGACCCGGTACGCATGATCACCAACCGCTCATCTGGCAAAATGGGTTATGCCATGGCCCGTGCAGCACGAGAAGCCGGTGCACAGGTTATCCTGGTTTCTGGCCCTACCGCGCTTGAAGCCCCTTATGATGTGCAGCGTATATCGGTCACGACAGCCAAACAAATGTACGACCAAGTCATGCAACACGCCCATGAGGCCGATATTTTCATCTCGGTCGCTGCGGTTGCCGACTGGCACGTTAGCAACTTCCAGGAGAACAAAATCAAGAAAACCGGGAATGCAGGCATGGACCTGAAATTTGCGCCCAACCCGGATATTCTAGCCTCGGTTGCCGCACTTGATAATGGGCCATGGTGTGTAGGTTTTGCGGCAGAAACGGAAAACCTGCTGGAATACGCCGAAAGCAAACGACAACGTAAAAACATTCCCTTGCTGGTTGGTAACCTGGCGCAAGACGTGATGGATGCCGATTCCACTACCATGGTTCTTTTCGAGGAAAACGGTCATCAACAACTGCCCACCCTGCCCAAACTGGCCGCTTCACGCCAATTGATTAAACATATTGCCTTGAAACTGTCGGCATAAAAGCCCTTTTTCAGGATCAACCGGTATATTTCCATGGATCACCTGCTTCAACAGATCATTACCTTCATCCAGGACAACCAGGTCTGGGCAGGCCCCATTATTGCCTTGCTTACCTTTGGCGAGTCCATGCTTATTATTGGCCTGGCTATCCCGGCAACCGCCATTTTGCTGGCAACCGGCACCTTAATCGGCTCAGATGTACTGTCTCCCTGGCCCATCATTATCTGGGGCATAACTGGCGCTATCCTGGGTGATGCCCTTTCCTACTGGATCGGACGCTGGTTTGGCATGGATATCACCCGTAAATGGCCCCTGAACCAGCACCGGAAAATGGTTGCGCGAACAAGGCTGTTCTTTTATAAATATGGTGTCTTATCGGTTTTTCTGGGTCGCTTTATGGGTCCGATCCGCTCCACGATACCTGCCGTTGCAGGCATCATGAACATGTCGCATCTGCGGTTTCAAATCGCCAACGTAACCTCTGCCATCATCTGGATGCCTGTCATGATCATGCCAGGGTATCTGGGTGCCAAAGGTGCCGAAGCCATTTCAGATTCCCATGGTGCAGGCGGTGGAAGCACTCTGTTAATTGGTACCATATTGTCAGTGGTTGCCGGTGTCTGGCTAATCTATTCGCTCATGAAAAAACCACCTGTAAAAAACAAAACCAATAAAGGAAAGGATCAAGGCCGGTAGCCGCCCCTAACAAGGTAAAGGATGTGTCATGCTGAAGAGCCACGAAAGCCCCAAAAACGGGGATTATGCTTCATATATTGATGAGCTTGTAAAGCAGTCATCCTTATCTTCCCCCGCGCAAAACCCAAACAATGATTTTACACAGGACTTTCCCGAGAGCTTCACCAGTAACGAAGGTTTAACACCCGCAGTCCCTGCAAAACCTGCGCCTTATGCCTTGCCACAACAAGAAAAACCAACAGATACTACCAAGCCTCAAGCCTATACTGCCTCAGCTTTCAATAAAAACATCAGAAGATTTTTCTTCCTGATTTTTCTGATTGCATTTCTGGGCTCCATCATTGCTAAATCAGACGGGCAAGGGGCAATTGTCCTGATTATCATTGTTGCCATTGCCGTGCTCCGGTTCATGGCATCAATTTTCAATTCTACGAAATCAAATAGGAAAAAATGAAAATAGACCTAAAAATCCTCGATGAGCGCATGCGCTCACAATTGCCGGCCTATGCTACCGGCGGATCGGCCGGCCTTGATCTGCGAGCCTGTCTTGATGAAGCCATCACACTGAAACCGGGCCAGACCACCTTGATTCCCACCGGTTTATCCATATTCATAAAAAACCCCAACTATGCTGCCGTTATCTTGCCACGCTCCGGCCTTGGTCATAAACACGGTATCGTACTTGGTAATCTGGTTGGCCTCATCGACTCCGACTATCAGGGACAACTCATGGTTTCAACCTGGAATCGCGGCCAGACTGATTTTGTCATATCCCCCATGGAACGAATTGCCCAATTGGTGGTGGTTCCCGTACAGCAAGTAGAATTCAATCTTGTCGATGAGTTTGAAGACAGTGATCGCGGTACCGACGGTTTTGGCAGTACCGGCCGCCGTTAATTTTTTTATAAGGACATAATAATGACACTGACACGCAGAATGATTTTGAAAAGCGCTGGCGCCCTGCTGGCCTCTGGCCTCCTGGGTTCCACGATGGCAATGGCGCAGGATGCCGCAGCAGCCTGGCCCGAAAAGCCGATTAATTTTGTGGTTCCTTATGCTGCTGGCGGCCCGCTTGATACCATCGCCCGCCTCTTGGGTGAAAAAGTGCAGCAAGAACTCAAACAAACCGTTATCGTCGAAAACAAAGCCGGTGCCGGTGGCAATATTGGTGCCGCTTCAGTGGCCAAGGCCCAACCCGATGGCTACACACTGGTAATGGGTGCCGTTGCGATCCAGGCCATTAATCCCTGGCTATATAAAAACATTACTTTTGATCCCATCAAAGACTTCGCGCCGGTCATTATGGTTTCATCGGTACCTAATGTTTTAATCGTCAATAAAGATTTTGCTGAAACCAACAATATCAACAACCTGCAAGACTTGATTGACTATGCCAAAAACAATGCCGGCAAGCTTAATTATGCTTCTGGTGGCAGCGGCAGTGCCGGCCACCTGGCCGGTGAGCTCATGAAAGCCCGCACAGGCATTGATGCGGTCCACGTCCCTTATGGGGGTGCCAATCCGGCAAAACTGTCTTTATTGTCTAACCAGACCCAGTTCATGTTTGACAACCTGGCATCTTCTTTGCCACTTATCAATGAAGGACAGGTAAAAGCACTAGCCGTCACGACCAAAGACGCCACCCCCTTTCTGCCAGACACCCCCACCATGGAAGCGTCCGGCATTAAAGACTTTGATATTGGCACCTGGTTTGGTGTATTTGCCACCGGCGGCACCCCCGAACCGGTTATTAAAAAACTGAACAAAGCCTATGCCAATGCCATGAATGACCCGGCCGTACAAAAGCAGCTGAAAACCATGGGTTCCGATACCAAACCCGGCACTGCGCAGGAATTTGCCGACTTTGTAAAATCCGAACACGAGAAATACAAGGAAATCGTAAAAATCTCGGGTGCCACCATTAACTGACCGGCAACAAAGATGACTCACTGATAATTAGCCTGATGCTATTTTTATCAGTGCGTCATACAGCCCGGTTTATTGCTCACCGGCGTATACAAATTTTCCATCCTTAATGGTGCCCATGACGGCAGCACGGGCATCAAAGCCCTGATGATCACTAGGTGAAATATTCAGCACGCCATTAGGAACAATCAGGTCCCTGGTGTTTTCAATTTCATCACGCAGGGCATTCCTGAACTCAATGGTTCCGGGCTTGATTCCCTTTTTAATAACGCGTGACACGGCCTTGTCGGCCACAATCCAGGCACCCCAGGCATCACCGGCAAACTGGGTTGCCGTATTCGGGCCGTATTTGGCCTCATAGCGTTCGGTAAAGTCCATGGCGACCTGCTTAACCGGATTACTGTCTGGCAGGCCACGGGCAACTACCCCCGGACCGGTTGGGAACAGTGTTCCCTCAACAGACTTGCCACCTACCTGAAGAAACTCAAGCGTACCAATACCATGCGTTTGGTAAATCGGGTTCTTGTAACCACGGTCTTTCAGGGTTTTTTCGGGCAATACAGCAGGAGTGCCGGCACCAGCCACCAAAATGGCATCGGGTTTGGCGGAAATCAGCTTCAGGGCCTGGCCAACAACTGATGAATCAGTGCGTTGAAAGGATTCACGGGCAACCACCTCAAGCCGGCCATCCAGGCGCGAGGTAAACTCTTTCCACCAGTTCTCACCATAAGAATCGGCAAAACCGATAAAGCCAACGGTTTTATGCCCTTTTTTAACCATTTCATCAATCAGGACATCGGCCATTAAGCTATCATTCTGGGGCATTTTGAACACCCAGCGACGGCCCGGATCATCAGCAGGCTCTACAATAGAGCTGGAGGCAGCCAATGCAATCAAAGGGGTTTGGGTTTCTTTCAGGACATCCAGCAAAGCCAAGGTAGCCGCAGTTGTATTGGGGCCAATAATCATATCGACTTTATCTTCCGCAGTCAGCTTGCGCACATTCCTGACGGCCTTGCTCACATCGGTACCATCATCAAGAATAATATATTTGGCTTTTTCTCCACCCAGTGTCTCTGGCCACAAATTCATGGCATTTTGAGACTGTATGCCAATGGCAGCAGCAGGACCGGTAGCCGAGACATTCACACCCACCACGACATCAGCCTGACTGACCGATTGAAAGGCAAATGCAGCCATAATTCCAGAGAATAGAATTTTCTTTTTCATTGCAAATATTATCCTAAGTGTTACAAATTGCTTTTATGCGGGGTTTTTGCACCCCTGGTTTACGACTGGCGACAAGCGCGGGTTTGCACCGAAGCCTGCACCATCTTATCGGCCGCCACAACACCAGGATTGATTTTTTGGGCCATTTCATTGGCCAGCAATCGAATCGCCTGCTGCTGTCCATTGACCACGGAAGCGGCATCTTTTTGCATAACCGGTACACTGACCCGCGTTTGACAAATCCATGAGGCACGGGTGCCTGATGGCGGCTTAAGGGTCCATACTACATCAAGCGTTGCGCTATTGCCCGGCATCAGGTCAAACTGCTGCACATTAACTTGAACGGCCCAGACCGGCAAAACGCCAGATACAACAGGCAAGTTCTGCACATTAAGGGCGCCCAGCCGGGCTGCCAGATAAAATGACAGGGATTGACCAATTTCATCAGACAGCGAACCTGCCCAACGGGCAGCATTCAGCGCATACATAACCTGCGGTTCGGCCGGATTGCGCACCATCAGCTGGGGCCTGTCGACTGACTCGGGAATTTGCGGTGAGGAAATTTGCACACCGAATGGCGCATTGCCCATGACGGTCGCCGACTGCGTCTGCGGCTGCAATGAATAATATTTGACGGCCGGTGCCGAAGCGCAACCAGCCATTAAACTTAGCACTGCCCCTGTCCCCAGTAAACCGGCCAATCTTTTCAAAATAACGAGATGTTGTTGCATAAGTTTGATGTTGAACTATTCCATAAATGGTATTTGATCTTTCTGCCTACCCCTGATGACCGAAGAGGGCTCTGTCTGCAAAAAGTCACTGATTGCACGAAACGAGCTCATGGTACGCGTCAGCTCCCTGAGCATGGTACGCACCTCGGACATTAACGCACCATCCTGACTCACGGTATCATCCAGGCTGTTAACCAGTTTATCAGCCCCGTTCAGTGAGCGGGTTGCCTGACGCAGGGTTTTATTCATTTCAGGCAGGGTTTTGCTGTCCAGGCTGCCAACCAGTTTGGCTACCCCTTGCAAGGCACTGTCCAGTGATTGGCCCATTGAATCCAGGGGAAGATCCTTGAGCTTGCGGATAATCTGATTCAGGTTATCCTGAATTTGATCAAAACTGCCGCCTACCGTTGGAATGATGAACGGGTCTTGCGACAAATCAGGCGCTGGCAAAGGTGGCTCATCAGGAAAATGATCCAACGCGACATACAGTTGGCCGGTAAAAATATTGGCAAAACGCAATTGCCCCCTTAAACCACTGGCAAAAAAATCTTTTATTTCATCAACGCCCACTTCTTTAACCCGGTCACCAGACGATGCCTTGCTGTTTAGCACAACACCCAGCCGGTTTTCATAAACAATCGCATCCACCACCGCAAAACTTTCCTTGCTCCTGGCATCATACTCAAGACTAATAGCCCGCACCTCTCCCAAATTGATGCCTTTGAAGTCAAGCGGTGCCCCTGCCTGCAGACCACGTACCGAATTGCTGAATTTCATACGAACCGGATAGGCTTGCCCATACGGATCAGACATGGCCCGTTGCTCGGTGGCTTCCAGCAAAAACACAGAGTTTGCCTGGGCCAGATTGCTTTGTTGTCCATGTCTGAGTGGGGGATCGGCAAAGGCAACCCCACCACTTAACAACGAAACCACGGATTGGGTTTTAAAATTCAGGCCGTTGGCACCCAAGGAAAAATCCAGGCCACTGGCATTCCAGAAACGGCTGTTTTCAGTGACAAACTGGTCATAGGGAGAGTCAATAAAAATAAGTATGTTAACGGCATGCCCATCTTTGGCAAGTTGGTAATTGATGACCTGCCCCACTGGAATACGTCGATAATAGACCGGTGAACCGATATCCAAAGACCCCAGGTTAACAGCATTCAACACAAATTTTTTACCAGGACGATTGCTGGAAATCTCAGGTGGGTGCTCCAGGCCAATAAACTCATCGGTATAAACCGGCTCTTCCGTCTTGTCATCAGGTACATCAACACCAATATATGAACCTGACACCAAGGTTCCCAGTCCCGAGACCCCACTCACGCCAAGGCGAGGCTTGACCACCCAGAAACGGGTTCCTTTCTGCATCAGAAATTCACTTTCATTGGAAAGACTGACATTGACCTCTACTTCGTTTCTGTCCGGAGTGAGACCAATTTTATTCACATGCCCGATCACCACATCCTTGTAGCGAACCTGTGTTTTTCCAACCTCAAGCCCTTCAGCTGTTTTGAATATGATGCTGGCTTCCGGTCCCTGATCCATGTAATCGCGGACCAGTAATGAGATGCCCACAATGGCCGCAATAAAGGGAACCAGCCATATCCATGAGATGTTTTTCCCTTTTTTTTGACTGATTACCGGCTCTTTGACGATCGGTGGTTTTACCTCTGATGAGTTATCTGTCACCGATGAGTCCTTCATTTCCCGGGGGTGTGATCGCTTGTCTTCAGATTCAGACATTTTTTGTTTTCCACATAAATTAACGCCATGAATAGAGCAGGTACTTCAAAGGCAATGCCTCATTGAAATGTGGGTGCGGTCTCTACTGGCTCAAAATCTTCTTTTTCAATTCCATCATCAACGCAGTCCCACCCTTCCCGGATGTCAAAACTTTGTGCAGCCAGCATTGTAAAAACAACCACCAGGCCAAAGGCAGAAGCGCCCTGCCCGGGCATGACACTCATCAGGCTGCCAAAACTGGCCAGAGCTGCCAGCAATATCACCACAAAAACATCCAGCATGGACCATTGCCCAATATACTCAACCACCTGGTAAAGGCGGGTATGCTGTTGCTGAATGGCATGGTTGCCAGATTTATCATTAATATATAAAACCAGCATAATAACGATTTTGCTAATGGGTACTACCACGCTGGCCACAAAAACAATTAAAGCCAAATCCCACGAACCCAATTCCCAAAGTTGCAACACGCCACCCAAAATAGTATGCCGGCTGGAGCCCAGCAAAGTATCAATGACCATAATCGGATACAGGTTGGCCGGGACATAAAACACGATGGCCGCTGCAAGCAGGGCCAGGGTTCGGGATTTATGTTTGGGTTTACGGTAATGCACGCTGGCATTGCAGCGAACACAACGCCCTGTTTCCTGTTGGCTTAAGGTCAGCTGTGAACAAACCTCACAGGCAAGCACGTATTGCCCGGCTTGCGGTTTAACCGGCAAATCATTGGCGACTCCTTGCTCTTGTGCCAGTTGCCAGATTTTACGGGAATTGAGTTTATTAAGAAAAGTCAGCAAAAAGGTCAGTACGGCAAATGCCCACAAACCGGCATCAGGATCAAGTGACGCCATATCTGCCAACTTGACCACAGCCACCAGCACACCCAGCATGAAAACCGGGATCATGGACCAAGGTTTGCACAACCAGCTCAGACGGGAAAAAGTGCGCAAACCTGGCGGATATTTCTTCTTATACAGAAAAGACAGAATCCACGTTAGCAGGCTTAATTGCAAAAGCGGAACCGCAAAGCCCACCATTAAACACATGGTGGCAACCAGAGGAAAACCCTGCCCCCAGGTCACCTGGATAGATTGAAGAAATGTAGCGCTGCGAGACATACCGGCTGAGGAAAGCGTGGCAACCGGCATAAGATTGGCAATAAGAAAAACCCATAATGCCGCCACCGACAAGGCCAACCAGGCACTGACATTGAGCCTTCCCTTTTGAAGCAAAACAGTACCGCAGCGTACACATGAGGCGCGTTGGCGCTCATGGAGCTGCGGTTTTACATGAAGCTGTCCACAGTGATGGCATGCCAGCCTGATTGCCGCACCCTGCATCAGGAAACAAGCACCTCTTCCTTATGTTCGTGGTCATCGGCTTTTGAGCCTGGCTCTTCAAAAAACAGGGAAACCTGTTCATCCTTGATGTCAACGCGTACAGCCCCGCCGTTGGCAAGCTTGCCAAACAGCAACTCGTCGGCCAGCGCCCGACGAATGACATCCTGGATAAGCCGCTGCATGGGCCTTGCACCCATGAGCGGATCAAAGCCTTTATCGGCCAGATAAGCACGCAGCTCATCGGTAAAAGTCACTTCCACCCGTTTCGCATGCAGCTGTTCTTCAAGCTCAATCAGGAATTTATCCACAACACGCAAAATAACTTCTTTATTGAGCGCCGCAAAAGGAATAATAGCATCAAGACGGTTACGGAATTCCGGGGTGAAGAGCCGCTTTATTTCAGCCATTTCATCCCCTGCCTGGCGCGAAGCGGCAAACCCGATTGTGGGCTTGTTAAGCATTTCAGCACCCGCATTGGTGGTCATGATAAGAATGACATTCCTGAAATCAGCCTTGCGACCGTTGTTATCGGTTAAGGTACCGTGGTCCATGACCTGCAGCAGGATATTGAAAATATCCGGATGCGCTTTTTCTATTTCATCAAGCAGCAATACACAATGCGGCTGTTTAGTGATGGCTTCGGTTAAAAGACCCCCTTGGTCAAAGCCGACATAACCGGGTGGCGCACCAATGAGGCGGGAAACCGCATGACGTTCCATGTACTCGGACATGTCAAAACGAACCAGCTCGACCCCCAGCGTAAAGGCCAGCTGCCTTGCCACTTCTGTTTTACCAACCCCGGTAGGGCCGGAAAACAGGAACGAACCAATGGGTTTGTCGGGTTTACCCAAACCGGAACGCGACATTTTAATGGCTGCGGCCAAGGCGGTAATGGCATCGTTTTGCCCAAACACCACGGTTTTCAAATCCCGCTCTAGCGTGGCAAGCTTGTTCCGGTCATCGGTAGAAACACTTTGCGGTGGAATACGCGCCATTTTTGCAACAATAGCCTCAACCTCTGCCTTGCCAATCACTTTTTTCTGCCGTGATTTGGGCAGTAATCTTTGTGCTGCCCCTGCTTCGTCAATGACATCAATAGCCTTGTCCGGCAAATGCCGGTCATTGATATGACGGGCTGACAATTCAGCAGCGGCAACCAACGCAGCAGATGAATAGCGCACCCCATGGTGCTCTTCAAACTTGGACTTCAGGCCACGCAAAATCTGGATGGTTTGCTCTACGCTAGGCTCAGCGACATCAACTTTCTGAAAACGGCGTGACAAGGCGTGGTCTTTTTCAAAAATACCCCGATATTCTTTATAGGTTGTTGCACCCATGCAACGCAATTTACCTGAAGACAAAGCCGGTTTTAGCAGGTTGGATGCATCCATCGTTCCACCAGAGGCCGATCCGGCACCGATGAGCGTATGAATCTCATCGATGAAAAGTACGGCATTTTCGTGTTCTTCAAGTTGTTTGAGAACCGCTTTCAGGCGTTGCTCAAAGTCTCCGCGGTATTTGGTGCCCGCCAGCAATGCCCCCATATCAAGCGCATAAACCCGTGCAGATGAAAGAATCTCCGGAACTTCGCTGTTTTCAATTCTTAATGCCAGGCCTTCGGCAATGGCGGTTTTGCCAACACCGGCTTCACCCACCAGCAAGGGGTTATTCTTGCGGCGACGGCATAAAATCTGGATGACCCGTTCAATTTCCGGGTCACGCCCGATAAGCGGATCTATTTTGCCTTCCTGCGCATTGGCATTCAGGTCTTGCGCATACAACGCCAACGGAGACTTATCAAAATCGCTGGGTTCGCGCGAACTTGCCACTGACTCTTCGTGGCGCTCTTCCTTGGGTGGTGGCAATTTGGATATGCCATGCGAAATATAGTTAACCACATCAAGGCGGGTAATGTTTTCTTCCTGCAAGAAGAAAACCGCATGAGAGTCTTTTTCACTGAATATGGCCACCAGCACATTGGCACCTGTGGTGGGCTTCTTGTTACTGCCGTTTGATGACACGTGCATGATCGCACGCTGGATCACCCGTTGGAAACCCAAGGTAGGCTGGGTGTCAACCTCTTCATCGCCGGGTACGACAGGCGTATTTTCATTAACAAATTTACGCAGTTTGCCACGCAAGGATTCAATATCGGCATCACAGGCCTTGAGCACGTCAAGTGCTGCGGCATTGTCCAGCAGGGCAAGCAATAAATGCTCAACCGTAATGAACTCGTGACGTGATGATCTGGCATCAACAAATGCCATATGTAAGCTTACTTCCAATTCTTGAGAAATCACATCATCCTCCGATACTTCCTTAAACTGCCAAACATTACCTGCTGTAGACCCATTATGTCTCGAGAGGTTCCATTATGCACTGCAAAGGGTGCTGGTTGGAACGGGCATACTGGGCCACCATGGCCACTTTGGTTGCCGCAACATCTTTGGGATAAACACCGCAAACCGCTTTTCCTTCATGATGCACTTTCAACATGATCAAAGTAGCATCTTCTTCAGATTTTGCAAAAAATTTTTGTAAAACCACAACGACAAAATCCATTGGCGTGTAATCATCATTAAGCAATAACACCTGATAAAAAGGTGGTGGCGCGAGTTTTGCCTTTTGCTTCTCGGTCACAAGTCCAGATTGTTGCCCCATTATCCACTCTTGAAAAAACATGTACAAATAAATTTACATTGTAAGCATGATTCTGCCTGTTATTTCACTTATATACAAATAACGGACTTAATCGGTAATTTCCACTATTGACGAGCCGGTGCTTTAAACGCATCATTTAGATACACTTTAGCGCAAATGGTTCGCCAACCTGGGTTTTAGTGTACAAAGGATAAGGTTATTCCTTTATTATTAGGACACACCTTTATCCGATTATGTTTCATTTTTATTCAAAGGCAGTGCATATGTCAGAAACAACCGAATCAAACGTTCACGTCGACGGACAAAAACAAACAGGAACCGTCAAGTGGTTCAATGATGCCAAAGGTTTCGGGTTCATTACCCCAGACGGCGGTGGAGAAGATCTCTTTGCCCATTTTTCATCCATTCAAATGAATGGATTTAAAACCCTTAAAGAAGGCCAAAAAGTTTCCTTTGAAATTGCCCAGGGTCCAAAAGGCAAACAGGCATTAAGTATTACTGAAGCCTGACTGGACAAGCATAATGCAACGCATCAAGTTAATGGGGCAGCAATGTCCCATTGGGCCTTTTTTTTTCATCATTCTCGCTCTATGCGTTTTTCTGCTGTGCATGTCATCCAGTCGTGCTGAAAACACAGCACCCCTGAAAACACGCAGCCTTTCCATCAATAACATCAACATTACCGCTGAAATCGCCGATACACACGAAACACGCATGAAAGGCTTGATGTTTCGCCGGCAAATGCCAACCAATCACGGCATGCTGTTTGTCTTCGAAGAAAGCCAGCCTCTGTGCTTCTGGATGCGCAACACCTATATTCCGCTGGCCATTGCTTTTATGGATGAGCAGGGAAGAATCCTGAACTTTCATGAGATGCTGCCACTGCGCGATGACACTTACTGCTCATCAGCCCCGGCAAAGTACGCGCTGGAAATGAACCAGCACTGGTTCAGGGACAACAATGTCAAGGAACAGGATATCATACGGTTCTTGCCCCATTAATACCCCGTTTTTTGCCTAGCATTAAGGACGCCCATGAAAAAGGTTTATGCAGCTATATTGACTGGCATTTTTATCAGTGCCTGCTCCTCCTCCAGCAACCCTTACCCCCTTAAACCGACTGAAATCAACAACAGTTCCGGAAAATTACCGGCCCAGGCAGCACATTGCATTAACAACGCATGGAAAGCCCAGTACCCGGCCACAAAAATCCAAAGACAAACCACTGATTTTTATCTTGTCACGATTCCTGGCCCCGATGCCGATATCGCCCAGGCAATTATAGACACCGGCGTTCTGCTAACGGCAAAGGTCAGGCTCCTTGCCATACCCGGCGCCGACCCACAAATCACGCAAATGGTCAAAGACTGTCTTTGAATATATATAAAAACCCCCAGCCATTATGTTACTTCAATGGCCGGGGGCTCCTGACCGGCCTTTATGGCCGGTTTTTCATCGCTGTGCGGGATTTAGGCCAGGTTGGCTGCCGCGAATTCCCAGTTCACAATATTCCAGAATGTTTCCAGATATTTAGGACGTGCGTTGCGGTAGTCGATATAGTAGGCATGCTCCCATACGTCACAGGTAAGCAGGGGCTTATCGTTACCAGTCAATGGAGTTGCTGCGTTACTGGTATTAACGATATCCAGTGTGCCGTCTTCTTTTTTAACCAGCCATGTCCAGCCTGAACCAAAGTTGCCTGCGGCAGATTTGTTGAAGGCTTCTTTAAATGCGGCAACACTGCCCCATTTTGCATTGATGGCTTCCAGCAATGCACCTGTTGGCTCACCACCACCGTTGGGAGACAAGCTGTTCCAGTAGAAGGTGTGATTCCAGACTTGTGCCGCATTGTTAAATACACCACCTGAAGATTTCTTGATGATTTCTTCAAGGCTTGCGTTTTCAAACTCGGTACCAGCAATTAAATTATTCAGGTTGGTAACGTATGTCTGATGGTGTTTGCCGTAGTGAAACTCGAGTGTTTCCTGGGAAATGTGTGGAGCCAGTGCATCTAGTGCATACGGCAAAGCGGGTAACGTATGTGCCATTTTTTTTCCTTCCTTTTTGTAAAAAACATATGATCTTAAAGCAATTCCTGAGGATTGTCTTTAATGACCACAACATTTTGAATACCTTTTTCCAATTCCAGGCGCAACTTCTGGTTAGCGCCAAGTTTGGCAGGATCTCTCACTATATTACCAAATTCATCATAGGTAATCGAGAAACCGCGCCCCAAAATAGCACGCGGGTTCATGTTGCGTAAATTGCTGTCCAGCTTTTCCAGGGCGGCAACCCGTTTACTCATCTGAAACGACCAAAGCTGGTGGAGTCGGCTTGTATATTGCTTAACCCTGACTCTTTCTTTGGCAATATCAGGCTTATTGTATTGCAAAGCATTGTTCAGTAATGTGACACGGGTTTGCAAGGCGTCTTTTTTCCTGCGAAAGGACTTTTCAAGTGACTGCAACAGATAACTGTTTTTTTGCCCGTATCGCAGCAACAGCTGTGCCGGAGAAACCAGCCGGGAAGCCGCCCTGTCAAGCCGCATGCCAGCCATTTCAAGCTGACGCTGCTGTATCCGGTTAAGTACATTGACAGCATGATTAATGCGCCTTGACAGGTCTTGCCCTGAAACGCAGGCCAACTCTGCCGCTGCTGTGGGCGTTGGCGCACGCAAATCAGCCACAAAATCAGCAATAGTGAAATCGGTTTCGTGACCTACACCGCTAATGACGGGAATACTGCACCTGGCAATAAGGCGCGCCAACTGTTCATCATTGAAGCTCCATAAATCTTCTATACTGCCCCCACCGCGAACCAGCAAAAGCACGTCTACCTCCTGGCGCTGCCCTGCCTGTTCAAGCGCGGCCATCAAAGAGGCCACCGCTTCCTGCCCCTGAACAAGGCTGGGGTAAATAATAACCGGCACGTAAGGGGCCCTGCGAGCCAATGCCGTTAACACGTCCTGCAAGGCCGCGGCAGTCAGTGAAGTGACTACTCCGATCGCTTTGGGAAACAGGGGAATGGTTTTCTTGCGGGCCGGATCAAATAAGCCTTCTGACTCCAGCTTTTGCTTGATGCGCAAAAAAGCTTCGTGCAAATCACCCTGACCTGCCCTTCGCATCATATCCACCTGAAGCTGAAAATCTCCGCGTGGTTCGTATAAAGAAACCCTTGCCCGCACCTCGACCTTGTCTCCGCCGCGAGGCACAAAACCGGTTGAGGCAGCCTTGCCCCGGAACATGACGCCTTTAACAGCTGCCCGCTCATCTTTCAACGTAAAGTACCAATGCCCGGAGGCTGCCTGTACAAAATTGGAGATCTCACCCCGGATCCACATCAAAGACAATTCCCGTTCAAAAAGCATGCCAACCATGCGATTCAATTGGGAAACACTCAGTATTTCAGAGACGGATTTTATTAAATTTTCAGAAAAACTCATATTTCTCGCGTGGTTCAGATGAAATCTTTCCACAAAATTTGAAAATCAATAACTTAGCCCATTACTCTGCCTTTTAGCACCGATATGTAAAGCAAAACATCATGAAAAAAAGATAAGTTATTGATATTAAAAGATTTTAAATATTTCAATTAAATTGCACAATGATTAAGCAAAGCCACGTACAACACGTATAAACACGACCTTCCTTATGTTATCAACAGAATTATCCACAGAATTTGTGGGTAGTTACAATTGCCTTCATAAAAAATGAATTATAAACTGTCACATTTTCCTGAAAACAACGTTGGTCTGCCACCGTTTTTTTTCCAGTACCCTGTTTAACACCTTTATGCAAACCAACCCCAGTCAGGCAGCCCAGCCATGAAAAAATCCCGCACCCGTGCATTTACCCAATACTTGCAAAAACAATGGCACCAAGGGGGACTGCTATCCAGCCTGCTTACCCCTTTTTCCTGGCTGGTCTATTTGTTGGTTGCAATAAAATCGTACCTGTACCGTAAAAAACTGAAAACCGCTTACCGTGCCCCCTGTCCAGTCATCATTGTAGGCAATATTTATGTTGGCGGCACCGGAAAAACCCCGCTTGTGATTGCTTTGGTACAGGCTTTAAGAAAAAAAGGCTTTACACCCGGAGTCATTAGCCGTGGCTATGGGGTGGATATTGGTCCCGAAGCCCGCACGGCTTTTGGGACCAATGCCAGCGCCAGCCAGATTGGCGATGAGCCCAGCCTGATAGCAAGGCATGCCCCCATTAGCGTCCACCCAGGCAGGCAACAGGCCGTTGAGAAGCTACTGGCCACCTGGCCTGCAACCGACATCATTATTTCAGATGACGGACTCCAGCACCTGAAACTTCAACGGGATATCGAAATCGTTGTTCAAGACAACCGTCGTACCGGTAATGGCAAGTTGTTGCCTGCAGGCCCCCTGCGTGAACCTGCCTCCCGACTGAAGCAGGTTGATTTTATTATTACGAACCTCAAATCCACGCCACTAAACCGTTTTCAGGCTGAATTCGACCATGAAATTGCCATGACACTGGAACCCGTATCCTTTACACATCTTGCAACCGGCAAAGTCATTACCCCCCGGCAATTCATTAACGAACATAAAAACCAACGCATGACCGCCATTGCCGGCATCGGCCAGCCCGATCGTTTTTTTGCCACTCTGGCACAGCTTCAGCTCACGATTTCGCAAACCATCCCTTTTCCCGATCATTACGCCTATACAGCCAGTGATTTCAAGGCTATCAACGCAGACATCATCCTGATGACCAGCAAGGACGCCAGCAAATGCAATACGCTTTCAGAAGAGCGGTTATGGTCCGTGAACGTTGAACCGCACTTTTCGAATGCACATTTTTTTGATCTAATTGAAGAAAAAATCCGTCAGTTGCCGTTATACTCTTCGAATTAACCAATAATTCAAGCAATAAAATGAAAACATCTCCATTAGATAAACTCGTTTGCCCCGTTTGTAAAGGGCCCTTGAAACACGACTCCAGAGCGCAGGAACTCATCTGCGAAAACGATAAAAAAGCTTACCCTATTCGTGATGGCATCCCCATTATGCTGCCTGGCGAAGCCCGCTCCCTTTCAGAATCAGGCCAGCCTGCGTCAAAATGACAGATTTTATTGCTGTTATACCTGCACGCGCAGCCTCTACCCGCCTGCCGGGCAAGATGCTTGCCGATATTGCCGGAAAACCACTGGTCATCCATACCGCTGAACGTGCCCGGGCCTCCGAGGCCAGCAGGGTCATTATCGCCACCGATAACCGGCAAATTGAAGATTGCGCCCTTCAACATGGTTTTGAAACCCTGCTTACCCGGGAAGATCACCCTTCCGGCACTGACCGGCTGGCAGAAGTGGCCAACAAACTGGGCTTTGACAACGCACAGATTGTTGTCAATGTGCAGGGCGACGAACCCCTGATTGATCCGGAACTGATCAATCAGACGGCCCATGCACTGGCCAGCCACCCTGAAGCATCCATTGCCACCTGCGCTTATTCCATCAGCAGCAGCGAACAATTCTTCAATCCGAATGTAGTCAAGGTAGTGCGGGACACCCAAGGTTTTGCCATCTACTTTTCAAGGGCGCCCATTCCCTGGGCACGTGATGCCTTCAACCAGGACCGTTCCCGGTTGCCCCCGTCTTTTTCTGCGCTGCACCATATTGGCATGTATGCCTACCGTTCGTTTTTTCTGAAGCAATTTCCATTGCTTGCGCAAGGCGCACTTGAAACAACCGAAGCGCTCGAACAGCTAAGAGCGCTTGAGCATGGACACAAAATTTACGTACTGCAAACCCGTCAGGCCCCTTTAGCCGGTGTGGACACCCCGGAAGATCTGGAAAGAGTTAGAAATTTCCTGGAAAACCGGTAACTTTTTGCAATGCATCATATAAAATACACTCATTTATTTATAAACTAATATATTTTTACCCAGGAGGGATTCATGCGTTTAATACTGTTAGGGCCACCTGGTGCCGGCAAAGGCACTCAAGCCAGCTTTATCACCCAGGAATATTCCATTCCCCAAATTTCCACCGGTGACATGTTGCGTGCCGCGGTCAAGGCCCAAACTCCCGTTGGCCTGGAAGCCAAACAAATCATGGATAATGGCGGACTGGTTTCCGATGACATCATCATCCGGCTTGTTAAAGACCGCCTTCAGTCTCAAGACTGTGAGAACGGCTATCTGTTCGATGGATTTCCCCGCACCATTCCCCAGGCCGATGCCCTGAAATCAGCCAATATCAGCCTGGACTACGTGATTGAAATTGATGTTCCCGAAGAAGACATCATCGAGCGCATGAGTGGCCGCCGCATTCACCCTGCCAGTGGCCGTTCATACCACACCAAATTCAATCCTCCCAAAGTGGAAGGAAAAGACGACATCACCGGCGAACCTCTGGTGCAGCGCGATGACGACCAGGAAGAAACAGTTAAAAAACGTCTCGAAGTCTACCGGAACCAAACGCGTCCCCTGGTTGACTACTATTCAGACTGGTCTGCCCAGAATGACCCAAAAGCGCCTAAATACGTCAAAGTATCCGGCTTGGGTAAAGTAGAAGAAATCACAAAACGCATACAAGAAGCATTATCCAAATAACCAATCAGGAGAAGACATGGATATTCAAGGAAAAGTTTTCGTTGTTACTGGCGGAGCCTCTGGGCTGGGTGCCGGTACTGCCAGAATGCTGGTTAAAAATGGCGCCAGGGTTGTCATTGCTGACCTGCAAGACGAAGCAGGCCAGCAAATCGCAACAGAACTGAATCAAAAATATGTTCATTGCGATGTCACCAGCGAAACCGATGCCCAGGCAGTTATTGCGGCGGCTACCGAGCTGGGCCCGTTGTTTGGCCTGGTCAATTGCGCTGGCATTGCACCGGCTGCCCGCACCGTCGGCAAACAAGGCGCCCATTCTCTTGAATTGTTCCAGAAAGTCATCTCCATCAACCTGATTGGCTCATTCAATATGCTGCGTCTGGCTGCCGCTGCCATGGAACAAAACACCCCCGAAGCCACTGGCGAACGGGGTGTCATTATTAACACGGCATCGGTCGCCGCCTACGAAGGCCAAATTGGCCAGGCAGCGTACTCCGCCTCTAAAGGCGGTGTGGTGGGTATGACCCTGCCTATCGCCCGCGATCTGGCCCGCTCTGGCATTCGTTGCAACACCATTGCCCCTGGCATTTTCGGCACACCCATGATGTTTGGCATGCCACAGGAAGTCCAGGATTCCCTGGCTGCGAACATCCCGTTTCCGTCGCGCCTTGGTACCCCTGAAGACTACGCCAAACTGGTGTACAGCATTATTACCAATGAAATGATTAACGGTGAAACCATTCGCCTTGACGGGGCTATTCGCCTGCAGCCAAAATAATCATTTTCAATCCAGCACAATTAGCGCCCGGCACAATGTCTGACCATAGGCTTTACGGGCGCTAATTTTTTAACTTTTCATTTTATTTCATCATGAGCTTACTCCGTTCTGCCGCAACCATCAGTGGCCTTACTCTTTTATCCCGAATCACCGGGCTGGCCAGAGATATCCTGATAGCAAGAACATTTGGAGCAAGCCCCCTGACCGACGCGTTCTGGGTTGCTTTCCGCATTCCCAACCTGCTGCGTCGCCTGTTTGCCGAAGGTGCTTTTGCCCAGGCTTTTGTCCCTATCCTTGGTGAGGCCCGCAACAAGCACCCGGAAGAAAAAGTAAAAACCCTGCTTGATCATGTTGCCTCACTTCTGACGGTAGCCCTGATGCTGGTTACCTTATTGGGCATTATTGCCACCCCTTGGATTGTCACAATAATGGCCTCGGGCATGACACGCCCGGAAAACCAGACGGCTTTTGAGGCGGCCACCTGGATGACCCGTGTCATGTTCCCCTATATTTTGTGCATGTCACTGGTGGCCTTTGCTTCGGGCGTACTGAATACCTGGCGCAAATTTGCCATCCCGGCTTTTACGCCCGTACTGCTGAATATCGCGATGATACTGGCCTGCCTTTTTTTAACCGGCTATTTTTCCACCCCTATTTATGCGCTTGCGGCGGGCGTCATGGCGGGCGGCATTGCCCAGCTCACCATACAGTGGCTGGCCCTGGCCAAACTGGGGCTGGTGCCACGCCTGTCCCTTAAAGTTGGCCAGGCCTGGCAAGACCCGGTCGTTCGGCGCATTGTCAAACAAATGGGCCCGGCAACCCTGGGGGTTTCGGTGGCGCAAATATCCATCCTCATCAATACCAACATTGCCACCTGGCTGGCAGCAGGCAGCGTCACATGGCTTTCATTTGCCGACCGCTTAATGGAGTTCCCCACCGCCCTGCTGGGCGTTGCCTTGGGTACAGTGTTACTGCCCAGCCTGTCTGCCGCCCATGCCAAAGAAGATGCCCAGGCTTACAGCCAGCTTATGGATTGGGGTTTAAAACTGGTTTTCATGCTTGGCATGCCTGCCGCATTGGGCATGGCCTTCCTGGCTGATGGCCTGGTAGCCACCCTGTTCAATTATGGCGCCTTCGGCAGTGACGATGTATTCTTTACCCGTAGCGCAGTCATGGCCTATGCGGTTGGGCTGATTGGCATACTAAGCGTCAAGATTCTGGCGCCGGGCTTTTATGCCAAACAGGATATACGCACGCCGGTCAAAATTGCCATATTTGTCTTAATCAGCACCCAACTGTTAAACGTTATTTTTGTACCGTTACTGGACCATGCAGGGCTTGCCCTGTCCATAGGCCTGGGCGCAACCCTTAATGCCCTTTGCCTTTACATTGGCCTGCGCAGAAAAAAAATCTACATCCCCCAAGGCAAGTGGCCTGCATTTTTCATTCGCCTGGCACCTGCCTTGTTATGCATGACAGGCTGGCTCTTGTTCATCCAGCAATATATCAATTGGACGGAAGCCAGTCCAAATACGCTTATCCATACTATTGGAGGCTTTATTTCTGGTATTATTGGCGAGTCTGCTTTTATATTTCCCGTTTCAAGACTTGTTACACTTTTACTGGTTCTGATTGGATGCGGTCTTGTTTATTTTGGTGTACTGCTGGCCTGTGGCTTCAGAAAGCATGATTTCACCCGCCGCAAATAACATCAAATGTTGTTCCAGGCAAACGCAATGATGGCAGACCTCACGTAAATTAGTGTATTTAAAAAGAAATCTTGCAAAAAGTGAAGTTTATGATAAAATAACGAACTTTGCTGAATTAACTTAATAGAAGAATCTGATATGGCCAATACTGCCCAAGCCCGTAAACGTGCACGTCAATCTGTAGCACGCAACAAACACAACTCTAGCCTGCGTTCTTTGCTGCGCACAAACATCAAGCACGTTCGCAAAGCTATTGAATCTGGCGACCAAGCGCTGGCAAACGAAGTTTTTGTCAAGGCAACCAGCGTCATCGATCGCGTGGCTGATAAAAACATCATCCACAAAAACAAAGCAGCGCGTCAAAAAAGCCGTTTGGCAGCTGCCATTAAAGCAATCGCTTAAGTTTGCTTCACTCTGACAGCTTTTACAAGCTGTCGAGTTTTTCAGCAAAAATAAAAGGACGCTACTGCGTCCTTTTATTTTGTTCGGAGTCAATCCCTTCAATTTTATTCATTGAAGTGGTCAGGTTATTGTCGCTTGCAAAGTCAACGACAAATTTCCAGGCTTTGGGTTCCAGTTCGCGCAAGCGAGTATCTACAATCACACATTTGACGCCATTAAGAATATTAGGCACGACATAAGGTGAATAAGTTAGGTGGCTGCCCGTAAACCCGGCAGGACGAAATTGTGACATTACGCCGGCCAAACGTTCGGCCCAGTCACTGGGACGAAATCGATGGCCTTGCTGTGTTACACCATGAATAATTAGTTGTTGCACTTAATCAGACTTTACGAGAACCCCGTATTTTTTTAAAAACAAATACAGGAAGATGGACATACTAAACGCAGAATTGTATATGATAAAGAATTATACAAATACACCTTTTGTTCTATTTTAAACCATATTCAATTTTCTTTCTCACTTTGTACCCATGACAAGCTCTCATATCACCGGCCCCATGCGGCACTTTTTGCAATTCCAGGATTTCACTTCTGAAGAAATCCTGTACGTTCTCAAGCGCGCACTGCTTATTAAAGAAAAATTCAAGCGCTATGAACCTCATATGCCCCTGCATGACCGGACGCTTGCCATGGTATTTGAAAAAGCCAGTACCCGTACCCGCGTATCTTTTGAAGCCGGCATGTATCAACTTGGCGGCTCTGTCATCAACCTTACCTCGGGTGATTCGCAACTCGGACGCTCCGAACCCATTGAAGACACAGCCAGAGTCATCTCCCGCATGGTGGATATCGTCATGATCCGAACCTTTGAGCAAACGCGGCTTGAACGCTTTGCTGCCCACTCCCGGGTTCCTGTCATCAATGGCCTTACCAATGAATTCCATCCTTGCCAAATCCTGGCCGATTTGCTTACCTTCTTCGAGCACCGTGGCCCCATCGAAGGCAAAACCGTTGCCTGGATAGGCGATGCCAACAATATGGCCTATACCTGGATCCAGGCTGCCAAAATGCTTAACTTCACCCTGCACGTATCCGCACCCAAAGGCTACCAGCTGGATCACAAACGCATTGGCAACATCAGTGAAAACACCCTGAAGGAATTTGATGATCCCATCGAAGCCTGCAAAGGTGCGCATCTTATTACCACCGATGTCTGGACCAGCATGGGCTTTGAAGATGAAAACGAAAAACGCCGCATTGCCTTTGCCGATTGGTGCGTAGACGATGACATGATGAAAGTCGCCGCTGAAGATGCCATTTTCATGCACTGCCTGCCTGCCCACCGTGGCGAGGAAGTGACCGCCGAGGTCATTGACGGCCCTCAAAGCGTGGTTTGGGATGAAGCGGAAAACCGCCTGCATGCCCAAAAAGCCTTGATGGAGTTCCTGTTACTGGGTAAAGATCCCAAACAGTAAGTAAACAACAAACAAATGGGTTAAAATTTTGCATCTTTATTGGAGCACTAAATAATATGAGTACAATTTTGCAACACCTGCCTGTCGGGCAGCGTGTGGGTATTGCGTTTTCCGGCGGTTTGGATACCAGCGTTGCCGTTCACTGGATGAAAGCAAAAGGCGCATTTCCCTGCGCCTACACCGCCAATCTGGGTCAGCCCGATGAAGACAACTACGACGATATTCCCCGCAAAGCACTGGAATATGGCGCTGAAAAAGCCCGCCTGATTGATTGCCGTAAACAGCTGGTTGAAGAAGGCATTGCCGCCATCCAATGTGGCGCTTTCCACATTACCACCGCTGGTGCCACTTACTTCAACACCACTCCACTGGGTCGTGCCGTTACTGGCACCATGCTGGTTACCGCCATGCGTGAAGACAACGTCAACATCTGGGGTGATGGCAGCACCTACAAGGGTAACGATATCGAACGCTTCTATCGCTACGGCCTGTTGGCAAATCCAAACCTGCAAATTTACAAACCCTGGCTAGACCAGAACTTCATCGACGAACTGGGCGGACGCAAGGAAATGTCCGAGTACCTGAATGCCAACGGCTTCAGCTACAAAATGAACGTTGAAAAAGCCTATTCCACCGACTCCAATATTCTTGGGGCCACCCATGAAGCCAAAGACCTGGAATTCCTGAACAAAGGCATTCGCATTGTCGAGCCGATTATGGGTGTTGCTTTCTGGAAGGATGATGTCAAGGTTGCCGCAGAAGAAGTCACCATTCGCTTTGAGGCAGGCCGTCCCGTAGCCATCAATGGCAAAGAGTTCGATAATATTGTAGATCTTTTCTATTACGCCAATGAAGTCGGTGGACGCCATGGCCTGGGCATGTCCGATCAAATTGAAAACCGCATTATCGAAGCCAAAAGCCGCGGCATTTATGAAGCCCCGGGAATGGCCCTGCTGCATATTGCTTACGAGCGACTGGTAAGCGGCATTCACAACGAAGGCACGATTGAACAATACCGCACCAATGGCCGTCGCCTGGGCCGCCTGCTTTATGAAGGCCGCTGGTTCGACACACAATCCATGATGTTGCGTGACACTACCCAGCGCTGGGTTGCCAGTGCCGTTACCGGTGAAGTCGCCCTTGAACTGCGTCGTGGCAACGACTACTCCCTGCTGGACATGACCAGCCCCAACCTGACTTACCATCCAGAACGGCTCACCATGGAAAAAGAAGGTGAAGACTCGTTCACTCCACTGGACAGGATCGGCCAGTTAACCATGCGCAACATGGATATCCGTGACACCCGAGACAAGCTTCAGATTTACAGCAATATTGGCCTGCTTGGCACCAATAAAGAAGGCGAAGTCACTCCCTTCCTTGGCCATAACAAAGAAGACTGATACTCAATTACGCTTGCCCGTTTATCGAAGCAAGCGTAATTTTTTTCCACTACAACTCTATCTGCATTCCCATTTCAATAACCCGGTTGGGCGGGATTTTATAATATCGGGTGCTGCGCATCGCATTTTTAGACATCAGTGTAAACAGGCTTTTTAACCATTGCGTATGCAAAGCTCCCTTGCGGGAAAGCACAATTGACTGGCGGGATACAAAATAGGATGTCTGCATTTCGGACAGGTCTATTTCCGGATGTTCAATGGCAATCCGCCCAAGCACCTCGGGCACATTGGGATCTTCCTTGAAACCATAAAACAATACTAGCTGCCATGCATTATTGGCAATATTTTCAAAAACATAGCGTTTATTTTCAGTAACATAGGGCTCATCCCTGCCTTTCACCGTCAGGAAGACCAGCTGCCGCTGCAATACCTTGTTATGTTTCAAATTATGCAATAAAGCGGATGGGACCCGACCTTCATGGGCAGACATGAACACGGCAGTGCCTGGTACCCGGGTTATCTGATCTTGCATCAAGAGTTCCAGGAAAGGTTCAAGCGCTTGCTGATTTTTCATTTGCATTGCAGATAAATATGCCCTTCCCTTGTACCAGGTCATCATCATGGTAAACAACAGCAGCCCCACAACCAGGGGTATCCATCCTCCTTCGGCAATTTTCAGGGCATTGGCGGAAAACAACAGGATATCGATAAGCAGAAACACAAGTACCATCAAAAACACCAGGATATGCCTGATTCCCCTGAATCTTCGGGGCAATACCCTAAAAGCCAGTATGGAAGTCATGAGCATGGTACCGGTCACGGCAAATCCATAGGCATGAGCCAGGTGCTCAGAGGATTGAAAAACCAGCACCAGAAACAAGACAGCCATCAGCAGCAGTCTATTGACCGTATGCAAATAAATTTGCCCTTTTTCCTTGTCTGAAGTGTGAGAAATTTCCATATGTGGCCAGAACCCAAGCTGAACGGCCTGCCTCGTAACCGAAAAAGCACCTGAAATAACCGCTTGTGAGGCAATAACCGTTGCCAATGTCGCCAATACCAACATGGGCCACAAAGCAAATGAAGGCAAGGATAAATAAAAGGGATTGTCAAGCACAGCAGGATCCATTAACACCGCTGCCCCCTGCCCAAAATAACAAAGCAACAAAGCCGGCAATACAAGCCAGAACCAGACCCGCTTGATCGCAGGGCGACCAAAATGACCCATATCGGCATAAAGCGCCTCTGCGCCCGTTAATGCCAGCACCACGTAACCCAATAGCAGAAAACTGTGTAGCGGATCCTGAATGACGTAGGCCAGCGCAAACAAAGGATTAAGTGCCTGTAGAACACCTGGATAACGAATAATATTCCAGATACCAAACAAAGCAAGCGAAAAAAACCACAGTAACATGACTGGGCCAAACAGCTTTCCCATTGCTCCGGTTCCCCGTGACTGGATCCAAAACAGGCCAATAATAACAATCACCGATAGGGGCACAACCCACTTATCCAGCGCATGCGAAACCACACCAATACCTTCCAGGGCCGACAATACTGAAATGGCAGGTGTAATAATGCTGTCACCATAAAACAGGCAAGCCCCAAAAATGCCCATTACAATCAGCCATAACCGATGACGTCCGCCCGCACCACGAATCGCCAGCTCCATCAGCGCCAGAATACCGCCCTCGCCTTTATTGTCTGCCCGCAACATGAACAAAACATATTTAATAGAGACCACCAGGATAAGCAGCCAGAACAGTATGGACAAAACCCCAATCACATCCTGATGATCAACCTGTCCACCATAAACTGAAAGACTGGCCTTCAGCGTATATAAAGGACTGGTGCCAATGTCCCCGTAAACGACCCCCAGGGCACCCAGCAGCAAGGCTGCTCCAGGACTGGCCGGTTTGGCGGTTTTATTGTTTTTTTGCATTTTTTTTCTCTTGACGGCTTAATTGCGTACCAATTCTGGGGCCGGGAAAAACAACCGTAATACGCGTACCCTTTATAACCGGCTTGCTGACCAGGCTCCACCCGGCCCCATGCGCCCTGGCAATTTCCTGCACCACCTGAAGCCCAAGGCCAGAACCACTGACCCCCACTCCTGAAGCACGATAAAACGCTTCAAAAACATGCTGCCGGTCTTCCGGCTCTATGCCACAACCATCATCTTCCACCGACAGGGAGGGCGGATTCTGGCCCACTGTGAGCACAATATGTTTTGCACCTTTGGCATATTTCAGGGCATTATCAATCAGGTTGCCCAGCAACTCTTCCAGCAATAGCGGGTCACCATCAATCCACACGGTGCAAGCAGGCGCCTCCAGCAAGAGATCAATATGTTGCTGACGGGTTTTGGGCACCCATTCGGAACCGCTGGTTTGCACCCACTCACACAAATCGATCCGGGAAAAGCTGTTTTGTGGCCGTATGCCAGGGTCGGCACGAGCCAGCACCAGCAACTGCTGCCCCAAATGAATCATCCGGTTACTGATGGATTTTATCCTTTCAGCCCTTTTCCTGACATCTTCGGGCAAAGGCTGCGCCAGCATGAGCTCGGACTCAAGTCGCAAACCAGCCAAAGGCGTCCTTAACTGATGCGCGGCATGACCAATGAAGCGCCTTTGCGCAGCCATGGATTCATCCAGCCTTCGAAACAATTCATTTATTCGCGACACCAGCGGGGCAAGCTCGGTAGGCACATTGGTCATGTCAATGGCCTGCAGATCCTCTTCATTACGCTGGGCAATCTGGGTGGAAATAAGATTCACCGAACGCAGTCCGGAGCGAATTCCGTACACCACCAGCCAGGCAAACAATATAACCAGAATGACCTGACCGGCCAGGATCAACAGAAGAATATCCTGCAAATCCCAGTAGACAACCGAAAACTCGTGGGTAATAAACCAGGTCACGCTAAAATCCAGCAGGAACAAAACCAGCAAGGCAGGCATCAAGCGAATAATCAGGTATCGCGAAAGGGAACCTTTTGACAAAAGCCGGGTGTTTTTTTTCAACAATTTCAGGGAATTGAGATTATGCATGGATAACCTTTCGCAAAACAAAGCACCTCAAGGCACCACAAGCCACCGCCCATGGCCCGCCAACAGCAACTATCAGGCTTCAACATCAATTTCAAGCAGATAACCAAAACCGCGTACCGTCTGAATGCAAATCCCCAACCCTTCAATCCGCTTGCGTAAACGGTACACATACACTTCAACGGCATTCTCGCTGAAATCGGCATCCCAGGCTGACAGCGAATTCACGATCTGGCGTTTGGTTACCACCCTGCCCGCCCTAACCATCAGCATTTCCAGCACCGATAACTCGCGAACCGATAAATTCAAGCGTTCACCATTCGCCCTTACTTCCCTACCCACCATATCAAATACAAGAGGGCCAACCTCAAGGATCGGACTGGGCTGACCCGCCTGCCTGCGGGCAAACGCACGAACGCGGGCAGCAAGTTCCGCCAACTCGAAGGGTTTGGTCACATAATCATCGGCACCTGCGTCCAGGCCAGCCACACGGTCTTCAACCCCATCGCGGGCAGTTAAAATCAAGGTAGGAGCTTGCTGCCCCTGTGCCCTTAACTGCCTCAGGACATCCAGCCCGCTCATATCCGGTAAATTCAAGTCTAACACCAATAAATCATAAGCTTGTGCCGATACCGCCCCCAGCGCCTGACTGCCATTATTCACCCAGTCTACCGCATACCCCTGCGCCCTGAGGAACTCCTGCAGGGCAGAACCAAGGATACTGTCATCTTCAATTACCAATATTCTCATTTTGAGCTTTCTTATTGAATTAATCGCTTTAAAATACCAAATGGTATCTCAATTTGCGCAAAATTTAATCTTAGGTCAAAATATGCTGAAACTCTATATGTCAAGAATGACCTCCCCACTGGGAGAAATCATTCTAATGACCGATGACAGGCAAAACCTCAGAGTTCTTGATTTTGCCGATTATGCCGAACGCATGCACAATTTATTGCAACGGCAATACGGGCAAACGCAAATCATTTCTGCCCACACACCCTGTCCCTACTCAAAAAACCTGCAAGACTATTTCAATGGCAATTTGGCCGCACTGGATAACATCCCGGTCGCAACTGGTGGAACCGGGTTCCAGCGTGCCGTATGGCAGGCCCTGCAAGACATTCCGTATAGCCAAACCATGAGCTATGGTGAATTGGCTGCCAAAGTCGGCAACCCGAAAGCCTCACGAGCCGTAGGACTGGCCAATGGTGCCAACCCCATTTCAATTGTCATCCCCTGTCACAGGGTTATTGGGAAAAACGGCAGTATGACAGGCTATGGCGGCGGTCTTGAACGCAAAACATGGCTATTACGCCATGAGTCCCGACAGCCTCCCCTAATACCTTGATATAAACACGGTTTATGCCGAAAAAAACCTATTGAACGCCTTGCACTTTAATGCTGCTACCCCTTTCAGAAGGCAGGACATCAATCCGCAAAGCCATTTGCTCTTTCAATTCAGTTACATGGGAAATAATACCAATGGTTCGGCCACTTGCCTGCAAATCCAGCAAGGTTCGAATAGCCAGATCCAGAGAGTCCATATCAAGGCTGCCAAATCCTTCATCTATAAACAGGGTGTCAAGCCTGATACCGCCTGCATAGGCCTGAACCACATCCGACAGGCCCAGCGCCAGCGACAGCGCCGCCATGAAAGACTCGCCCCCCGACAAGGTGGCAACCGGCCGGGCAATACCCGTATATTCGTCCATGACCTCCAGGTCCAGCCCCGACCTGCTATTACCCTTGGCCCGATCTTCTTTCCGGATCAATTGATAACGACCCTTGCTCATGAGACGCAGGCGCATCGTGGCATCGGCCAGGACATCATCAAGCAATACGCTTAGCACAAACCGCTGCAGGCTGATCCGGCTGTCTCCGCGCCCATTGGCAATATGGCTGAGCGTGCCATAAATGGCATACTCCCGTTCCAGACCGGCATTTTGTTCATGCATGCGGTCAATTTTTACAGCCACCGATGCCAGTTGATGCAATTTTTCGGCATGCTGCTGCCAGGCATGCTGGGCCTGGTCACGCAACTGCTTCATCTGCTCATGCCGGCTTTCCATTTGCGTCAAATCAGGCAGGGTTTTACCCTCAAGCTGTTCACAAATATTCTTATACTGTCCTTCAAGCTCATACTGTTGACGGTTAAACCGCTTTACATACTGCTCAAGCGCCTGCCTTTCATGCTCGTCCAGCACCGCCTGCCTGCATGCCTGCTCACTGTCAAAAGCATGCCGCTCAAGCTGGTCCTGACAGGCCTGCCGCGCCTGTTGCAAGACAACGATTGCCTGTTCCTGCCGGTTATCAAGCCCAGCCTTGCGTTCCTGCAGCTGGACACTGTCCTGGCTGGCTTGGTCATACGCCTGCCGGGACATTTCATATTCATTTTGCAGTAAAGCAAGACGCTGCCTGAAAGCGGTCAGCGTTTGCTCCAGCACGGTGGCATCACGAAACGGCTCTGGCAATTCGGCCAGCCGAAGCTTGAGCTCATTTTCAAGGGAGGCCTGGGAAAGCCTGATGGCCTGCTGCTTTTCCCGGGTATGCTGCAAGGTTTCATCCAGCTGCGACAGCTCCTTTGCAAGAACAGCCAGCTGCTCTTGCAACAAGGACCGCGACTGCCTGGCCTGCCTGCACTGGTTAACCTGTTTGCGGGCCTGCTCACACATGTCCTGCAAAGTACTGGCGGGTACACTGGCACTGTCACCAAGTGCCTCCAGCTGCTCATTGATTTGCACCGCAAACGCCTCTTGCAAGGTACGAACCTGAACCAGGGAATTTTCCATGTTTTGCAGCTGCTGACGCGCATTTTCAAGCCTTAGCGCAGACCGCTCAAGATCTTCCTTGTCAAGTAACGCCTGTTGTACCTGTGCCGGTTGCGGATGCGTGGTGCTGCCACACACCGGACAAGGCTCATTCAACCGCAAACGGCTGGCCAACTGTGCCGCCTGTTCCCGGTGCCACTGGATTTGCAGCCGGGTATCTTCTTGGTGCATCTCCTGCCAGATTTGCCGCGTTTTCTCCACAGATGCGGTGTCAACCCGCACACGCTCTGTCAAGGCCCGGCTTTTATCCAGCAAGGCATCATACTGTTTTTTTAATTGCAGGGCATGTTCAGCCTGATCCAGTTGCTGCACGGCATCAGACAGGCCCTCAACAAAAATTTGCAACCCGACAATTTTTTCCCTGGTTTGCTCCAGTTGTTGCTGTTTATGCTGCCGGGCAAACAACTGCTCATCATGTGACTGGTTTATTTGACGCAATACTGCCTGCAGGCGCTCATGCTCCACTTGCTTTTGCTGAAGCAAGACCATTTTTTCACGGTAACGCTCAAGTTCATGGATTTGAACATTCAAGTCATCTTTTTGCCGGTACTGGGTTGTGGCCAGTTCAAATTGCCCGCGGGTTTCTTCAAGCTTTTTCCCGGCACTGGCCATTTTCAGCGCCAGCGCCTGCAATTCCTGCCGCAAATTTTCGCAGTGTTTTTCCGCCACTTCGCGCGCCTGAATAAGCGGCATTAGCAAAGCGGCCTGGCTGGAACGCGCAAGCTTATGTTCGGATTGCCGCAATTGTCCGCGCGCCTGCTCAAGTGTGGCCAATGAATTTTGGCAACTTTCTTTCTGCCTGAACAATTCCTGCAAAGCCGTTGCGCCGGAGCGCTCTTTTTCAAACAGCAAGAATTGCTCAAAGGCGAGTTCTTTTTGCGTTTTAAGTTCCTCGACAAGCGGTGCAAGTTGACTGGTTTTTTCTTTCAGGGCCGCTTCCGAACCGCAATCGGCCGATTCCAGCAAACCGGCAATTTTCTGGTCATGCTTATTTTTGCTTTCTTCAATATCCGCTGCCCGCTGCTTCAGCTTCTCTTCTATTTTGCGATAAATGGCGGTTTGAAACAGCTGGCTGAAAATGCTTTCCCTTTGCTGGGAATTGGCCAATAACAAAGCCCTGAACTTGCCCTGTGGCAATACCATCACCTGCCTGAACTGCTCAGCTGTCAGGCCTGTCAGCTCAACCACCTTTTCAGTTACTTCGGTGGCTTTTTTCTGCACCAGCAGAATTTCATTCCCGTCAGCCGTTATTTCCCACAGTTTTGCCTCAGTCGCCTGCGTGGTAAAACCTTCACCCCGCTGCTTGGGCTTGTTCTGCGCCGGCATTCTGGCAATACGGTATTGTTTTTCACCCAATGCAAACAAGAACTCAACTTCGGTTAACAATTGGGGGGCCGCCATATCCGAGCGCAAGGCAGCGGGCTCACGGTCATCATCGGCCGCCTGGCCATACAGGGCAAAACAGATGGCGTCCAGCAAGGTGCTTTTACCCGCACCGGTTGGCCCATTAATCAGAAACAGGGGGTTTTCGCCCAGGCGGGTAAAATCAACTTCTTCTTTTGCCGCAAAAGGACCAAAAGCCTGCATGCTCAAATAAACGGGTTTCATGCCTGCTCCTCTTTACGAACCTCAAGAATCACTTCTTTAACCGCCTGCTTCTGCGGCTCACTAAGCGCCTGTCCGGCCACCTGTTCAAAAAAATCACAAAACAGATCGTATTCGTCACGCTTCAGGGCTTGTCCCGGTGCCACTACTTCACCCTCGGCACGATACAATCCCGGCTTTTCCAGCTGCAATACATTGGGGTAGACCTCGCGAATCTTGCCCATTGGATCCAGCACGGCGTGCGTGTCAGCAAGCTTTACCAGGACATAATCGTGTGCATTGGGATCGTGCCTGCCCATTTCAACAATCCCGGTCAATGTACCTTCCAGAGTCCTGACATCCCGCAGGGGCTTCAGGGGCAAGTTCTGAACACTTGCCCGGCCTCCAGCATCCAACTCTACCAAGGTAACGCCCTTTTTATGAAACTGCTCTGAAAAACTGTATTTTAATATAGAGCCTGAATAACGGATATGTTCAGCACCCTTGTATTGCGGCGCATGCAAATGGCCTAGCGCGACATAATCAAAGCCCTCAAAAACCGTATGTGGAACCACGTCAGACCCACCAATTGATAAAGGCCGTTCAGACTCGGAGTTGACTGCCCCTTCAAGAAAGCAGTGCGCCAGCAGCACATTGACGCTTTGCACATCCATTACCTGCCTGATTTTTTCTGTCAGCAGGCAATGCGCTGCCTCGTAGGAATTGACCGGCTCCTGAAAATGGTTGCGCACCAACTCAGGATCATTAAAGGGCATGCCATAAAACGCAACCCGTTCACCCTTGGCATCAATAACAACCGGCCTGAGCATCTGTTCAAAATCAGCAATGATATGCACGCCCGAAGCACTTAACTGTTGGGCGGCAAATCCCAAACGCTGAGCACTGTCGTGATTGCCCGGAATCATGATAACCGGAATGTTCAATTGCCCTATCCGGCTTAAAGTCTTGTCCAGCAAGGCAACCGCCGACACCGGTGGTACCGAACGGTCATAGATGTCTCCGCTAATCAGCAAAGCCTGCACCTGATGCTGCTCAAGGTAAGCAATGATCTGGTCCAGCACATACTCCTGGTCTTCAATCAGAATACGGCTGGCAAACTGACGGCCCAAGTGCCAGTCAGAGGTATGAATGAATTTCATGTAAGCGTCGTAATTTTTTTCTATTTGCATTGACGGTCAACAATGACCGCAAGAGCATTTTAACATCCTGTCAGCACCAGGAATATTTTCCCCAATCCCTTACTCATCTTGTGCCGACATATCGGCGTTGACCACATCAACCGCCCACACACCAATCACATTGACACAAAAGACTAAGCAGCCATAAACACGCTTGACAAATATTCTCATTGCTCCCCCCTGTAGAAAACAATAGAATTATGATATGCCTTTGCGACATCCACGTGACATCGTGACATCCCATCTATTCTGCTTTACAGGAGACGAATATGTATAAGTTAAATGAAAAGGGCAGATACGCACTTGAAACTTTTCTGGATGCTATTGCCAAGCCAGGCTTTAAACTGGAACCCATTTACGAGATGGCCACCCGGATTGCCAACGAATACTTCCCGGTTGATCAGGATGCCATTCTGGAACTCGATCCCAGCCAAACCCAATCGGGCAACCCCGAAATAATCCAGTTATTCAAAAGCTGGTTCGACCATTCATAACCCGGCCTCTGTTTTCCGGTTAAATTGTTTAACCGGAAAACAACGCCAGGATTATCAAGCACCGCTTTTGAAACCCACCACTTTTGAGACCCATTTAACCGCGCACCTGACAAGGTGTTATTTAAACAGGCAAAAAATAAACAGGCATAAAAAAAGCACTTACCAATGTAAGTGCCTGATTTGCCAATTTTGCAATGGTGGGTGCTACAGGGGTCGAACCTGTGACCTACGCCTTGTAAGGGCGCCGCTCTACCAACTGAGCTAAGCACCCATTGCTTAACTGAAGAATTAAATTATATAGAGCCTTTCATAGGATGACAAGCTTTTATTGAAAATATATTCAAATTACACAAAAAAACATGACCAATTTACAACAAACATAAAAAAACAATGTTTCCCCATACAAAATTCACCCACATGCCCGCAAAGCTCACAATAAGGCAACTCCACCAACTTTGGTTATAATGCCCTGTCTACCATCATAACCATGGCATTACATCCTATGTTAAAAATCATCTATATGGCAAAACTAAAAGAACAATTACCCATTGCCGAAGAAACCATTGAGTGGCATGGCGGTACCCGCGATGAACTGATCCAGTTATTACGCAGCCGCAATCAACTGTGGCACGAAACCCTGGCCCCCGAAAACGTATACAAAATAGCCATCAACAATAGCATTGTTCATCAAAATGCCCACATACCGGAAAACGCTGAAGTCGCCCTGCTTCCCCCGGTTACCGGAGGCTGAAACCATGTATGCCATCAGTATCCAATCCACAGACTTCAACCTTGAAACCGAAGAACAATTGGCCGAACAGTCCTCAAGCAACTGTGGTGCGCTTGTAAGCTTCGTTGGGAAGGTTCGAGGCAAAGACCATGCGAAATTGCTAAGCCATTTATATCTGGAGCACTTTCCCGGGGTCACCGAACAGGAAATTGAAAAAATCATTCTGATGGCGCAGCAGAAATGGCCTTTACAGTACGTAAAAGTCATTCATCGTATTGGCGAAATCAAAACCGGTGAAAAAATTGTTTTGGTCCTGACTGCCAGCGAACATCGCAAAGACGCCTACCAGGCCAACGAATTTATTATGGATTACCTGAAAACAGAAGCGCCTTTCTGGAAAAAAGAATGCTTTGCCAACGGAGACGCTCATTGGGTGGATATGAAAAAGTCCGATCTGGATCACACACAGCGATGGAACCAGGCATGATATCCAATACAGCCGGACTCATTCTTGCCGGTGGACTGGGCAGCAGAATGAACCACCAGGACAAGGGCATGGTTTTGTTCAAACAAAAACCACTGGTTGAATATCCGCTGGCGCTTTTGCGGAAAAACGTGGATTGCATTGTGATTAGCGCAAACCGCAACCTGGATAAATATGCCTCTTATGGGCATCCGGTTATCCCGGACCTGCCCCAGTACACAGCATTGGGTCCGTTGGGCGGCATTTACAGCGCCAGCATGCAGCTGCCTGAAAACATTACATTCATCCAGGTCGTTCCCTGTGATACGCCTTTCCTGCCTGACCACCTGGTGGAACAGCTGCATACGGCCCTGTTGCAAACCAATACCGATATTGCCATGGCAATCAGTGGCAGCAACCAGCACCCCAGCATTATCCAATTCAGACGCTCGCTACTGCCCGACCTGAAACGACGACTTGATCAACACGTGGACAAATTACGCCTGCGCTCCTTTGTTTTGGACAACGCCCATACATTGGTCAATTTTGAGCAGGAAGATTTTTTTATCAACTTCAATAATCCAGAATCACTCAAGCTCTGGGATTCATTACAAGGTTCAACATAATGCGTGATTATTACGAAGCACTTGAAGAGCTTCTTGCCAACACCCAGGCAACTACCCAAACAGAAACCCTCACCCTTGAAGAGGCTGAAGGCCATGTACTGGCCGAAACATTAACGGTGAATTATGACGCTCCCATGTTTGACAACAGCGCCATGGACGGTTATGCGGTATGTGGCCTGGATCGGACCGAATGGGAAATTATTGGTGTGGTTGCCGCCGGCGATGACATTACCGCCACACAGCTTGAGCCCGGCCAGGCCATACGCATTTTTACCGGTGCGAGCATTCCGGCCAATACGGACAGCGTAGTGCCACAGGAAAACACGACCGTCACAGGCCGCTGCCTGTCGGTTCAGCAAGCACTGAAACCAGATGCCAATATCCGCCGCCAGGGTGAAGAATTGAAAAAAGGGGATGTACTGATTGCATCCCATTCCATTATGTCCCCAGCGGCCATCGGGTTGCTGGCCAGCCAGGGCTATGCCAGTGTCAACTGCTTCAAGCCACTTACCCTGACCCTGTTCTCCACCGGTGACGAACTGCTGGCCCTGACTGAAGCGCTGGCCCCCGGCAAGATTTATGACTCGAACCGCCCCATGCTGCTTGGCTGGTTTAAGCATTATGCCTATCTGAATGTGGTTAATGGTGGTGTTTTACCTGACAACTACGACAGTATCAAAACGGCCCTGCAACAGGCGGCCGGCCATTCAGACATCATCGTTTGCTCGGGCGGTGCATCGGTGGGTGACAAAGACTATGTCAAACAGGTACTGGACGAACTGGGCACGCTTGAACACTGGAAACTGGCCATCAAACCCGGCAAGCCCTTTGCCTGGGGCAATATCAACGACCGCTGCAAGGTATTCCTGTTGCCCGGCAATCCGGTAGCCAGTTACGCCACTTCCCTGCTCATGACACTTCCTGCCATTAAATACCTGGCCGGCCTTTCACTTGAAAAGGCCCGACCCAAAAAATGGAAAGCCCAGGCAGATTTTTCCATTCCAAACAATAAGCAGGGTCGCCGGGATTTCTTGCGTGGCGTGCTTACCATGACAGACAGCGGTGTCTGGGCAGCGCCCGTCAAAGGCCAGGGCTCGCATATGCTTTCCGGTTGTGTCAACGCGGATGTCTTAATCGAGATCCCTGCACACTCCAATGTCGAGCACGGCCAATGGCTTGATGTTTATCCCTTGTCACACTCGTTTTAAGCCCGCCAGGATGGAATAGGCAAAAAAACAGCTTACTCCATCCACACAAGAGACTCGTGGCCACAGTAAACCACCTGCTGCTGCGGTTTGGCAAAACCTATTAAGGTCATCCCGGCCTCTTGCGCCAATTGGACCGCCAGCGCAGTAGGTGCTGAAACAGCAACCAGACACCCCACCCCCATCACAGCAGATTTGACCACCATTTCGTAGCTGGCACGGCTGGAAACCAGCACAAAACCTTCGGACCAATTCCATCCAGCCCTGGCGCCGCACCCAAACAGTTTATCCAGAGCATTATGACGCCCCACATCTTCAAACAAGGCCTCTATCTGACCTCCGGCACTTACCTTGGCCGCCCCATGCACGGATCCCGTTTTGGCACGCAAAGGCTGCAAAGAGGAAAAAGCTTTCAGTGCAGCCACAATATGCGCGACCGATACGGAAGGCCTTGCGATTACAGGAGTTATAACCGGTTTGACAGCCTCCAGACTCTCAAGGCCACATAAACCACAGCCGGTACGTCCACTTAAGTGACGTCGACGCCCTTTCAATCGCAATAAGGCTTCCGAGGCAATTTCCATATTAACCAGAATACCTGTCGATGTTTGCTCTATTTCCAGATCATAAAGCTGGGAAACCGATGACAAAATCCCCTCAGTAAGGCTGAATCCCAGAGCCAGTTCGGGCAAATCCTGCGGGGTTGCCATTAAAACCACCTGTGAAATGCCATTATAAACAAGTGCCACCGGCACTTCATCGCTCAGAGAATCATCGGCTTCATACATTTGTCCTTGTTTAAAACATCTTACAGGCAAGGTTTTAAAGGGTATTGCTGTCATTTTTTCACATTTAAAAGAAGGAAACCAAAGGCAAATATTGATTGCTTCAAAGGATCATGATTTGAATTCTATCAACTCTGCCGAGAATGCTTGTATATCTTCCTCGTCATGCGTAATCAACATAAGAGGAATTTTCAATTCTTCCTGCAGCTCTTGTACTTCTTCACGCATATACATGCGCAGTTTTTTATCAAGCGCAGAAAACGGCTCATCAAGAAGCAGCAATTCAGGCTCTATGATAAGCGCCCTGGCAAGGGCAACCCGCTGCTGCTGGCCACCGGACAATTGGTCTGGATACTGACGGGCCAGATCGGCAATCTGAAACCGCTCCAGCCAGTGGTGGATTTTCTCATGATTTTCAGGTGTAATCCTGTTGAGCCAGCCTTTACGATTAAGTCCGAAGCCCACATTTTGTGCAATATTCAGATGTGGAAACAAAGCATAGTTTTGCAGGATATAACCGACATTACGCGCCTGCGGTGCAATATTTATATTATTCTGTTTATCAAACAGCACGCTGTTTTTAATTTTTATGGTACCACTGTCAGGTGTCAATAAGCCCGCTATGCATTTTACCGTCAGGGATTTACCAACCCCGGAAGGGCCAAATAAAATCACCTGTTCCCGGTGACTGCGTACTTGAATATCCAGCATGAATGTTCTTGAAGCTGAAAGCATTTTTTTCCGGATAGCGATATCAAAAATCATTTCAGGCACGCTTTGGAGATAGATAATAAGCCAACGACAAAACTGCAATACACACAACCGATATCAGCAAAACCAATTGATTGACTTCAGCATCCTGTCCGGCCTGAACCGCATCATAAATGGCAATTGAAAGTGTTTGGGTTTTGCCGGGAATGCTGCCAGCCACCATTAAGGTCGCCCCAAACTCGCCCAATGCGCGAACAAAGCCCAGTAACAAACCTGCAAGAATTCCTCGCCAGGCCAAAGGCAGAAAAACCCGAAAAAAAACAGCGCTTTTGGAAACACCCAATACCCAGCCAACCTGCTGCAATTGCTCATCAACCGACTCAAAAGCGGCCCGTGCCGGTTTGAAAACAAGCGGAAAAGTGACGATTGCCGCGGCAATAATGGCACCATTAAGGGAAAAAACAAGACCAAACCCAAAGTTGGCTTCAAGCCACTTGCTTAAACCGGTTTTGTTACCAAACAAAACCAGCAAATAATATCCCAATACCGTTGGTGGCAATACCATTGGCAAAGTGGCCATCACATCAAGCACCTGTCTGCAAAAACTACGCTTCCGTGACAGATACCAGCCAAAAGCAATACCCAGGACAAGATTGATCATCGTAGCCCAGACAGCCACTTTGACAGACAAAAATAAAGGTATCATGATCGACTGCATTAACTGATTCCCTTGCTGTTATGGACGCACAAAACCGTATTGATCAAAAATAGCCCGGCTTTCTTCCGATAATACGTAATCAACAAATTGCCGGGCAAGATCTGGCTCTTGGCTGTCTTTTAACACGGCAATCGGATATACAACCGGTTGTTCCAGCTCAACACTAAACGCAACCTTGACCTTGTCTGGCAGGATTTTGGCATCGGTGCCATAAACAAAACCGGCCTCCACGTTCGCACTGGCCACGTACTCCAGGGCCTGTCGGACATTTTGCGTAAAAACTGTTTTGTCTTTCAGTGTTTCATCAAGACCGGCCTTTTTAAGCGCCCCTGCCGTATAGCGTCCGGCCGGCACACTGGACGGGTTGCCAATGGCAATACGATTGACGGCATCGTTTTGCAAATCATTCAGGGTTTCCAGTTTTAAATCGCTGTCTGCCGGCACAATCAACACCAGTTCGTTTTTGACGAAATGGGTATGCCGGTTATTTTGCAAAATCCCGCCCTCATTGGCAGCCTGCATATTGGCAAGGTCGGCAGTGGCCAAAACATCGACAGGAGCACCATGACGGATTTGCTGAAGCAGACTGCCTGAACCGCCAAAATTGAAATCAATGGTGTGACCTTGATGCACCTGTTCAAATTTCCGGCCAATTTCCTGAAACACGTCTTTCAGGCTGGACGCAGCGGAAACCGTTATGGTTGCTGCCGAGACACTGCCCGTCATTGTCACACATGCCAAAAACAGCCATACTCGTCTGAACATCAACCTACCTCTTTGAAATACCTGAAGATGATAAAAAAACGTCATAAAAAACACAAGGTCACAGCCACGTCAAGCCTCTTGCCGGGCACGCCAATCACCTGACTTGCCCCCCTTTTTCTCAAGCAAATGAATATGGCTTATTTGCATTCCCTTATCAACCGCTTTTAACATATCGTAAATAGTCAGCAAACCGGTTGAGACCGCTGTCAGGGCTTCCATTTCAACGCCCGTTTTACCGGTGGTTTCAGTCGTTGCCACCACTTCCACGGATCGCGTCTGTTCGGCCAGATTGAACTCAATGCTCACGTGCGTAAGACTTAAAGGATGGCACAAGGGAATCAGCAAACTGGTATGCTTGGAACCCTGGATGGCGGCAATGCGTGCAATACCCAGCACATCCCCTTTTTTGCTTTCACCGGAAACCAGCAAACGGTAAGCCACTTCGTTCATGCTTATTTTCCCACTGGCGCGGGCAACCCGCCTTGTTTCTTTTTTTTCTGAAATATCAACCATATGGGCCTGGCCCTGACTGTCAAAATGCGTTAATTGTTGATCTGTCACGTTTTATATCCTTAATACTGTCTAGAACAGGGGGAATAAGATAATTTTAATGTTATAGAATACAATTCTTTTGATGGTAAGAATTTAGGCCATGTATTCTGGCATAAATTAGGCCAGTGCCTGGCAAAAGCACATCTTTATCTTTATAAACAATCTCCGCTATTCATCAAAAGCAAATGCAGTCAAAGGAATCAGTATGGAAACACTACGCATTGGTATCGTCTCTATCAGCGATCGGGCCTTCAACAAAACCTATCAAGATCAGGGCTTGCCTGCATTAAAATCCTGGTTAAGCTCTGCAGTATTAAACCCGCTGGAATTTGTAGCGCATTTAATTCCCGATGAACAGCCCATGATTGAACAAACCCTAATTGAGTTGTCCGACATTCAAAAATGCCCATTGATTTTAACCACCGGCGGTACCGGCCCTTATTTGCGTGACGTGACACCTGAGGCCACCCTTGCTGTTGCCGATCGTATCATCCCCGGGTTTGGCGAGCAAATGCGACAAATCAGCCTGCACTTCATTCCTACTGCCATTTTATCCCGTCAAGTGGGTGTCATCCGCGGCAACAGCCTGATTCTGAACCTGCCAGGCCGCCCTAATGCGATTGCCGAAACCCTGGGTGGCGTTAAGGATGAACAGGGCAAGCAAGTCATCCACGGTATTTTTGCATCAGTACCTATTTGTGTTGATGCTGTGGGTGGGCCACTGGTTGAAACCAACCCCGAGGTATGCAAATCGGTGCGTCCGAAGTAAGTTTGTCTGCCCTATAAGCAAAGCGGCTCACAGGCCGCTTTTTATTTAAAAAATACTTAACCACCCGTCATCGACATGATACGGATGATTTTCTCTGGCTGAGTATTGAATTCATGTCGTTCAGGTTTCAGCTCTATCGCTTCGCGAATGGCTTGTTCAAGCTCGACGTCCGTACAGTTATCACGCAAATAAGGCAGCAGGTTAAGCTTGTCTTCTTGCCCTAAACACAAATACAAATGCCCATCAACGGCAAGCCGGACCCGATTGCAGGTTTCACAGAAATGCTGGGATTTGGGTGTTATAAAACCAAGCGTAAAATCACTGTTGGGTGTTTCCCAGTAACGGGCCGGACCCCCACCCCATACCTTGTTGGACTCTTGCAAGCCAAACTTGTCTTTAACCTGTTCAATAATATCCTGCAAATCAACCGGCACCTGTTTCTGCCCGGTTACCCCCATGGGCATGACTTCAATAAGGCGCAGTACAAACTGATTCTGGATACAGTATTGAATCATATCCTCAATATCAGAAATGTTAATACCAGCCAACGGGACCATATTAATTTTAATTCTTGTGAAACCGGCCTGCCTGGCTGCATCCAGTCCTGCCATTACTTTTGACAAACTGTCGCTGCCTGAAATTTCCTCGACACATTCACGGCGCAAGGAATCCAGACTGACGTTAAGACGGTGCAAACCGGCATCACGCAAGGGTTGTGCGTATTTTTTCAATTGTGTGCCATTGGTAGACATGGACAGGTCCTGGACCCCTTCCAAAGCCGAGAGACGGGCAACCAGCTCTGGCAGGTCTTTGCGCAGCAGCGGCTCTCCACCCGTTAACCTGAAACGACGGGTTCCCATACGGGCAAAAGCAGCAACCACACGCACTATTTCATCAAAAGACAACCAATTTGCAGGACGCTCAAACTCTTTGAATCCCTTCGGAATACAGTAGGAACACCGCAAATCACACTTATCTATCAGTGATATGCGTAAATAATCAATTTTTCGACCAAACCTGTCAATCAGCATTCCGGAATTATCCATTGTATTACTCAATTCCAAGCAGTCTAACATAAAAAAAGCACCACACTGTCAGACATTAATCAAGCAGTGGGTGCTTTACTTTTTGCAAGGCCTGGAACAGCACCGGTTGATTATTCAATTAAAAACCGTTTTCCAAGCATTACAAACCAAATTTAGTTTACCGCATCTTTCAGTGCTTTACCTGGACGGAATTTAGGTACTTTGGCTTTTTTGATTTTGATGGCTTCGCCAGTGCGTGGGTTACGACCAGTGCGGGCTGCACGCGTAGAAACGGCAAATGTACCAAAACCAACCAAGGTTACCGTCTCGCCTTTTTTCAGTGTTGCTTTCACTGCAGCGATCATTGCATCCAGAGAGCGGCCAGCAGCTGCTTTGGAAATATCGGCCTTAGATGCAATGTATTCAACTAATTCTGTCTTATTCATTCAGGAAAACCCCTTTTCTAAATTAACTCTGATGTAAATCATCACGCGTATCTTCCCTTTAATCTTATTGGCTGTCAAGAAAAAATACAGCAAAACCCGCATATTTACTAGTCTTGCGGCCATTATCAATGGAAAGCAATTAATTTGTATGATTTTTTATACACCCGTGCAAGGTCGGTTAAAACCACGCTCCACCTGTTGTTACGCGGCATCCATGCATTGTGCTAGTGCCTGCCTGAAATCATTGATCAGGTCTTCCTCATCTTCAATACCTACGGAGACGCGCAGCAAATTATCACCAATACCCATTTCAGCCCTACGGGCAGGTCCCATTTCATAATAAATGGTATGTGCCACTGGCAAAGCCAAGGTCCTGGCATCACCCAGATGCGTCGCCAGCACCACCACATTCAGCTTATTCAAAAACTCAAAGCAATCAATGCCATCCACCAGCTCTACACCCAGCAACCCCCCAAAACGGTGGTTAAACAGGGTAGCCGCACGTTCATGCTGCGGATGCTGGCTTAAGCCGGGATAGCGCACACTGGCGATCCCGGGATGCTTCTCAAGAAAACGGGCAAGAGCCAATGCATTTGAACAGGATTGCTTCATTCTTAAAGCAAGTGTTTCAGCTCCCACGGCAATTCGATGAGCGGCATCAGATGAGAGCGTAGCCCCCATGTCACGCAAGCCTTTTTTCTTGATTTGGGTTAAACCCCAGGCGTTTGCAGGGCCGGTTTTGTAGTTATCATAAATATTGTCATAGCCGGACCAGTCATACAAACCGGTATTGGTAACCGCACCGCCCAGCGCATTGCCATGACCACAGATATATTTGGACAATGAATTCATGACCAATGAAGCCTTGACGCTTTTACCCTGAAACAACCATGGTGACGTTAAGGTGTTGTCTATCACATAAACCAGATTGTGCAGTTCGCAAATATCACCAATTGCTGACAAATCGGCAATTTGCGTACCCGGATTGGCAATGGTTTCGGTAAATATCATTTTTGTTTCAGGGCGGATTGCGTCTTTTACCTGTTGCGCATTGGCAGGATCAACAAAAGTCACTGATACGCCAAGTCGATCAAGAGTGCCCAGCAAACTATTGGTATTACCAAAAACAAACTGGCTGGAAACCAGGTGGTCACCCTGTTTTAACAGCGTCATGAAGATGGAGGACAGGGCCGCCATGCCTGTGGCAAACGTAACGGTGCCTGCTCCCCCTTCCATCAAAGTGATTTTATCTTCAAGAGCAGCCGTTGTCGGGGTTCCCTGACGGGCATAGGTATACCCCGATTTACCCTGAAAGACGGCGGCCAGTTCCCTTGAGTCGGCAAAAGCGTACTCGGTTGACGTATGCAATGGCTTGTGAATGGCACCGTGCTCTACGGCTTTACGGCGGTCTGCGTGAAGAATGGAAGTGGTAAACCCGCTATGTTCGTTTTTTGACATGATATAACTGTTAAAGAATGGATTTTTATTTATTTTACCTGGCGCTGGCGAACAGTTTCGTACAGGCAAACTGCACTCGCCACACTAACATTAAGACTTTCAACCGAGCCTTGCATGGGTATACGCACCAATTCATCACAGGTTTCCCTCGTCAGGCGTCGCATCCCCTCGCCTTCCGCGCCCATGACCCAGGCAATGGAACGGGTGGCATCAACGTCATGAAAGGTAGCGCTAGCCTGGTCATCGGTGCCAATCAGCCAGACATCCCGCTCTTTGAGCTGGCGCATGGTTCGGGCCAGATTGGTAACCATGATGTAAGGAACAGTGTCTGCGGCACCGCATGCCACGCGCTGAACCGTGGCATTGATGCCTACCGCCTTGTCTTTGGGTGCAATGACAGCATGAACCCCGGCAGCATCTGCCGTACGCAGGCATGCCCCCAGGTTATGGGGGTCGGTCACGCTATCAAGAATCAACAAATGGGCAGGCCCCTCGATCACATCAAGAACGTCATCGATATTGACTGCCAGCTGTTTAGGGTCGGCCAGGGCAACCACACCTTGATGGCGAACACCTTTAGCGAGGCCATCAAGACGGCTCATAGGAACCGGATGAATACGGATTTTATTTTTTTCCGCCTGCTCAACCAGGCTTTGCATGCGCTTGTCCTTGCGTGATGCTTCGATATAAATTTCCCGGATTGAGTCGGGTGCGTGGCGCATGCGAGCGACTACTGCATGAAAACCGGCCAGAATTTGACTGCTTGACATATAAATTGATTACCTTTGTATTTACCTTCGCTTACGCGTTGATTTTTTGTTCTTTTGCACGCCGGCGGGTTGAGTTGACTTTTTCAACTCTGCCCGTCTTTGATGCGCGGTTTGCCCCCTCAGGGCTTCAGGCTTGGGCTTGGCCGGGCGCTTTATCTGCCGCGGTGCGGATTCGCCACGCTGGGCATCTTTACGCAATGATTCAAAGGTAGTGCCCTTGACCAGCGAAAACTCAATTCGCCGGGCCTCAAGGTCTACCCGTGTCACCTGCACCTGGACCGGATCCGTCAAGCGGTAACGTATACCCGTGCGCTCTCCACGCAATTCGTGCAAACCTTCATTGTATTGGAAATAGTCGGTACCCAATTCCGAAACATGCACCAGACCCTCAACAAACAAAGTGTCAAGTGTCACAAATAACCCAAAAGGTGCAACGCCGCTTACCCGTCCACTGAAAACCTCACCCACATGTTCACGAACATACCAGCACTTAAGCCAGGCCTCCACATCGCGTGACGCATCATCGGCGCGGCGTTCGTAGCCGGACAGCACCATACCCAGGCTATCCCATACCGCATGTTCATGCTCTTTATGGGTTTCGCCCTGCACTTTGGGCACAGCCGCCAACTCGGGCGTATAGTGCCTGTGGGCAAGAATGGATTTGATGACCCGATGCGTAAGCAGGTCAGGATAACGGCGAATGGGTGAGGTAAAATGCGTGTATTGCTCATATGCCAGACCAAAATGCCCCACGTTGTCGGGACTGTACATGGCCTGCTGCATGGATCTTAGGCACATGGTCTGAAGAATCTGGAAGTCGGGACGTGAGCGCCCGGCATCAAGCAACGCGGCATAGTCCTTACCGGAAGGATCATCTCCACCGCCCAGCGACAACCCCACGGTACGCAAAAACTCACGCAGGGCCTCCAGTTTTTCAGGGGTTGGACCTTCATGAATGCGGTACAGTCCCTGCCGTTTGTTTCTTAACACGAAATCGGCCGCACACGTGTTGGCTGCCAACATGCACTCTTCAATTAACTTATGCGCATTATTCCTGATAAATGGAACAATTTGCTCTATCTTGCCCATCTCATTGCATTGAATGCGGGTTTCAATGGTGTCGAAATCCATCGCACCGCGCTGTTCCCGTTTTTTTTCAAGCGCTTCATATAAAGCATATAAATCTTTAACATGTGGCAGCAAATCACCCAATTCGGTAGCGGCCGGCCCCGTTGGCTGCTGCAAGGCATTCCAGATTTGCGTATAAGTGGTACGTGCATGCGAGTTGATAACCGCATTGTAAAACTGGTATGCCGTCACCGTTCCCGCCTTGGCACCCGTCATGGGAATGACCATATCGCACACCAGAACCAGGCGATCGACTTCAGGATTCAGGGAGCACAGGCCATTGGAGAGTTTTTCGGGCAGCATGGGTATGACGCGGCGCGGAAAATAAACACTGGTTCCGCGCTCGATCGCATCCCGGTCAATGGCATCGCCGGGTTTAACATAATGGGAAACATCGGCAATGGCCACTAAAAGTCGCCATGCCATTTTACGGCGTTTTTCAGTGCCTATATCTACAATCTCGGCATACACGGCATCGTCAAAGTCACGGGCATCTTCACCATCAATGGTGATAAATGCCACATCACGCAAATCTATACGACCCTTAAGGTCCGAAGGCTGCACTTCATCGGGAAGGCTTTCTGACTGTATCCGGGTCGCATCGGAAAACGCAACCGGGACATCAAATTTGCGCACCGCAATTTCAATTTCCATGCCCGGGTCATCTATTTCACCCAGCACCTCAATGATTTTTCCCAAAGGCTGGGTATGACGGGTTGGCTGTTGAATAATTTCAACGGTAACCACTTGCCCGTGCCGGGCTCCACCCAGGTCGGCATTCTGTACAATAATGTCATGTTTGATACGCTGGTCTTCAGGCACCACGACATAAAGGCCCTGTTCATGCAGCAAACGTCCAACCAATCGTGTTGTACCGCGCTCCAAAACCTCTACAATAGTGCCTTCAAGCTTGCCTTTATATTCGCCTGTGGGTTTTACCTGAACCCGGTCGCCATGCAATACCTTAAGCATTTCACGCGGTGACAGGAACAAATCCTGCGAACCGTCTTCGGGAATCAGGAAACCAAATCCATCACGATGTCCCTGGACTTTGCCTATGACAAAATTTTTCTGTTGGGACAGTTGCCAACCGCCCGGAATTTGCTCAAGCTGGCCATCTCTTTGCATGGCTCCCAAGCGTCTTTCAAGACCCACTATGCTGGCGTCCCGGGACAGCCTGAATACACTAATCAGGGCATTTACAGTCAGGGGAGGTTTTGAATCCCGGAACACCTGAAGAATATTTTCACGGCTTGGAACATCGGGATCAAAGTCTGGCGTGCTGTCCGTAAGGGAACTGTTTGCCTGAACAGGCCTGTTTGCCGGATTTTTAGTGGTGGTTCGATTTGCCAATACAGTACTTCCTGGTTGTTTCAATTTATGATGCAATAAATGCTTATAAGACCATACTATCCTATTACGGCTTTATGATACTTATATGACAGGTCTGTTATTTAAAAAACCGTTCGGTAACAAGCTGCCGTTTTCTAGAATTTTTCAAGCAGATAACGGGTAACCATGACAAAACAGACCAGCACAATAAGTGGACGAATAAATTTGCTGCCATGACTGATGACCATTAAAGAACCTGCATAAGCACCAATTATTTGCCCAGCAATCATGATACCACCGATCAGCCACAAGACTTTGCCACCCAGTACAAAAAGCGCCACCGAAGCGACATTGCTGGCAAAGTTAAACACCTTGGCATTGGCGGTTGCCTTGATAATTTGCTGCCCCCGCAACGCCACATTGGCCAGGGAAAAAAAAGAACCGGTTCCGGGACCAAAAATGCCATCATAAAACGCAATTGTTGGTACAACGGTGCAATTGAAAGCCCTGGCACTCATGCGTGGCACCCGCTCCACCTTGCCGGCAGAAGGCGTAAATAAAAAATACAGTCCAATCATTACCAGCACAACCGGAATCACAATATCCAGCACCGAAACATCAATCAGCTGAATGATAAAAGTACCCAATGCCGCCCCTGCAAAAGCCAATAGCGCCGGTTTCCAAATATCCTCGAAGCGCACGATTCTTTTTCTGAGCATGGTCAGGGAAGAAGTCAGGGTACCAAAACTGCCCTGCAGCTTGTTGGTGGCCAAGGCATTGATGGGCGGCACCTGTGCCAGCAATAACACCGGAATAGTAATCAGGCCACCCCCACCAGCGATAGTATCGACAAAACCGGCAAGCATGGCAACAAAGAAAAGAATAACTAATATATCAGGGCCAACAACGAGATCCATGCAGCATCCGGAAAAAAGACTCGAATATCAGAAAAACGCCTATAAATACACATTAAACCGACAAACCGTAGGGTGAAAAATCAAAAACAATTATCATAAGTTAAAATGCCAAGCTTCCAGTATTTGACTTTTCAAAAAGAGATTATGGCTGATTATTATCTACCCATCAAGCACCTGCACATGACCTGTGCCTACCTGAGCATCACTTTTTTCCTGATTCGGGCATTTTGGTCGATTACGGGTTCACGCATGCTGCAAATAGGTTTTGTCAAGGTCGCCCCGCATGTGATTGATTCCATCCTGCTGATCTGCGGTTTTATCCTGGCAGCCATGATCGGCCCCAACCAACCTTTTATTCTTGCCAAAATAGTGGCCCTGATTGCCTATATTGGTGTAGGCACGATTGCCATCAAGCGCGGAAAAACGCCTGTACAAAAATTAATGGCCACCGTTATTGCCAGCCTGATTTTCCTGTATATCATTGGTGCCGCCATTAACAAAAGCGCCCTGTCCTGGTTCGTTTAAACGAAAGATCTGGCACAATAACAACAAAACCGCCTTTATCGCATTTGGATATCATCCGGTTTGCGGCGAAGACGGTTTTTTTAAACGGTTGATTTTTCAGCTGTTTTCCAAAGCCGGCAAAAGAACGCTAAAACAGGCGGCCCAACCCGGAAAACAGCGCCTTGGGCCTTAAGCCGTTGCCTCAGCCTGCAAAGGCTTGAAATCCCAAATACCCTCTCCACGCAAATACAGCAAATGCGTATGATGCGCATACAGGGTGCTGCGATGACCCACACTAATCAGGCGCAATTCGGGCAGTCTTTCGGCAATCAGCCTGTACATGGCATCTTCAAGACCTTCGTCCATCGCTGAAGTGGCTTCGTCTATGAACGCGGCAACCGGTTTTGCCAGCAGCAAACGGCCAAACGCAATTCTTTGCTGCTCGCCCAAAGAAAGGATATTGGTCCAGCTCACCACTTCATCCATACGACTGACAAGGTGCCCCAGATTCACATCCTGCAATACCTTACGGGCATGTTCATGGCCATCCTCTGGTACTTCATTGGGATAATACAGCACATCCAGCAGGGAACCTTCGGGCAAATAAGGTTTTTGCGACAAAAACAATACCTTATTATCAGGCCGCACCACCTGCCCTTTCGAATAAGGCCATAAACCGGCAATCGTTCGCAGGATGGTGGTTTTACCCGACCCAGAAGGACCTTGCAGCAGCAGGGAATGGCCGGGTTCTACCGCAAAAGACAAATCCTTTACCAGGCATTTCCCCGCCGGCGTGGTAATGCTGACATTACGCAACGCAACCATATCCTGCTCTGACTTGACTTCAGGGACCGGTAATTTATCAGCGGCACGAGAATTTTGCACAAAACCGCTTAAGCGATCCAGAACCGCCCGATAACCGGCAAACGTATCATAGGCATCACGGAAAAATGAGAGATTGTCATGCAAAGTACCAAAGGCTTGCGCCGTTTGGATCATGGCACCCAGCGTGATTTGCTGGGAAAAAAACCTTTTTGCCTGAATAATGAAAGGGAAAATAACCGCGGTTTGCGAAACCAGCAAGTTGAACCCCTGGAGTTTGACTGAACGAAAAACAATTGCCCACACATTACCAATAACCCGGGCAAAGCGGTTGCGCAGTTTCTGCCCTTCAATCGCTTCACCCTTATAAAAGGCAATACTTTCGGCATATTCACGCACACGCACCAGTGAATAACGGTAATCCGCATTAAAACGCTCATCAAGAAAGCTCAGGCGAATAAGCGGACGCCCGATCTTGAATGCAAAGACCGTTGCAATCAGGATATAAATAAACAGGGCAAAAACCATCCCTTTTGACAAGGTGAATCCAAAAACGGTCAAATCGCCAGACAGCCCCCAAAGAATAATGGTAAAGGCAACGGCCGAAACCAGGGAACTGACCAGGCCCAGAAGCAGGGACAGGGACGTTGTCACAAAGCTGGACACGTCCTGCTGGATACGCTGATCGGGGTTATCGGCCGGTGTTTCAAGATAGTGGGAGCGATAATAGCTGCTTTTTTCCAGCCATTGCGAGAGCAGGGATTCATTCAGGGATTCACGCCACTTGATGGTAAAGCTCTGCTGTAAATAATAAGACACCAGAACACGGGAAATATGAATCGCCGCCAGAATGGCAAACACCCCCATCTGGATCCAGAACCCGTCTTCATTAAGCTCTTGCAAAGCCGTGTACATCGTGTTGTACCAGTTTGAAAACAGCACACTGACCCGGACCCCGAACAAGCTTAGAAACAGGATCACACTAAATGTCAGCAGGGGACGCAGACTGTTTCTGGGATTGAAGTAATCACCGGCCAAGAGCCAGAACTGCCCCGCCCATTTGGTTGTTTTAACCAGAATAAAACCAACCAGCCCCAGCATGACTGATGAAATTACCAAAGCCTGCAAGATCCAAAGCGCGCTGTCTTGTAATTCTTGGCCCCAATTCATTGATACTCCTTATGATTTTTTCTCATGGGCAAATAGAGTTTGCCATCGGCAATAAAGTTCACCACTTTACCTGATGTCCGTATTAAATGGTAAAAAATTACAGACATTGCGCCACAAGCTATGTGACTTATGCCATAGCTTGAAAATCATTTATAACCATAAGTTATATAAATATCAATTTTTCTTCGTTCCGGTTTTACATAAGCAATTCTACACTCTAAGGTGGCGTGCGAACCAAATTCGCATTCGCCATGCCTTCTTGGCAAGTCGATAAATAAACAGGAATTATCGTGAGTATTGAAGTTCAGAACATCTCAAAGAAATTTGCCGGGTTTACAGCCCTTGATAATATCAATCTGGAAATTCACAGCGGTGAGTTGCTTGCCCTGCTGGGACCTTCAGGCTGCGGTAAAACCACCCTGCTGCGCATTATTGCCGGTCTTGAAAAAGCCGACTCCGGAAAAATTATTTTTGATGGACAAGACAGCACAGACACCCACGTTTCAAAACGCCAGATTGGCTTTGTTTTCCAGCATTATGCCCTGTTCCGGCACATGACCGTGTTTGACAACATCGCCTTTGGCCTGAATGTAAAACCACGCAAAGACCGTCCTTCCCAAGAAGTCATCCGGGAAAAAGTCATGGCTTTACTGAAAATGGTGCAACTGGACTGGCTGGCCAATGCCTACCCGTCACAATTATCTGGTGGCCAGCGCCAGCGGATTGCCCTGGCGCGTTCTTTGGCAGTTGAGCCCCAGGTATTATTGCTTGATGAACCTTTCGGCGCCCTTGATGCCAAGGTACGCAAAGACCTGCGTCGCTGGTTGCGTGACCTGCATGATGAGATCAATTTAACCAGCATTTTCGTCACTCACGACCAGGAAGAGGCCCTTGAGGTATCCGACCGGGTGGTAGTGATGAATCACGGTCATATCGAACAAGTCGGCAGCCCCGATGAGATTTATGACACACCGGCCAGCCCATTCGTGACCCAGTTCCTGGGTGATGTGAACCTGTTCCATGGCCGAATCCAGGACAAACACTTCACCAGCGGTGACTTCCGCCATGAGATCAGCCAGCACAGCGCACATTTTAGCGGTGCTGAAGCCATTGCCTACATCCGCCCGCATGATATTGAAATCAGCCTTGATGCCACCAATGCCCTGGGCCATGGCCAAATAGAACATATCCATTCCATTGGGCCAATTGTCCGGGTTGAGATTGCCCGCGACAGCCAGGACGAGAATATTGAAGTAGTGCTCACCAAAGAACGCTTCCGCACACTGGGCCTGATGCCAGGAGATAATGTGTACGTGAAAGCCAGGAAAGTGGCTGTTTTTGACCCGGCCAGTGTTTGAATTCACATGAAGCAGGGCGTTCCCACGCGGGAGCATGGGAACGAGTAAAAATGCTTAACTTAATGGCAGTGACGCTAGAGCGTGGGAACCAGTCAACGAGGATGGGAACCAGCCTGGAAACATCTATGACACCAATTCGTTCCCATGCTCCTGCGTGGGGTTGCCTATCACACCGACTCGTCCCCATGCTCCTGCGTGGGGACGCCCGGCCAATTAATTAATTAATAATACCCGCTGCCACCGTATTATTACTGCTCTCATCAATCAAAATAAACGAACCCGTGATCTGGTTTTGCGCGTAGGCATCCACCAACAGCGGTTTTTGCAGGGACAACCCAACCTTGCCAATATCATTCAGGGCCAGCTGGTCTTTATCTGCCGCCCCCAACAGGGTTTGTACATCCAGTACATGATGGATCTGGCTGACACGAACCGGCACAGTCGCTGAAGTATGTTTCAACAGATATTTTCTTTTCAAGTTCAAGGGGAACTCATCAAACCAGCAAATATCAGCAAACAGCGTCTTGCTTGACTCTACCTTGGCCTGTGCATCCACCAGCATGTCACCACGGGAAATATCAATATCCACATCAAGACGAATGGTAACCATACCCTCTTTCAGCACTTGCTGGACACTCCCATCAGGAGTGATGATTTCTGTCACAGTGGCAGTCTGGTTGGCGGGCAAGACCCTGATCTGCTGGCCAACGTACACACTGCCTTGGGCGACTTTACCCATATAGCCCCTGAAGTCATCGGCCAGTGAGCCATCCTGGCGAATCACCAGCTGCACCGGCAGGCGTAATGCCTCAGGCGCATTCAGCTTGTCATCTTCCCCGTTATCCAGCGACTCCAGAATAGATAACAATGGCTTGCCATCATACCAAGGGGTTTGCTCACTCTTGAAAACGATATTGTCACCTCCCAGAGCCGATACGGGAATGAAGTGAATCTGGCTTGTATCAAGACCAAGCTGCCGGGCCAGTGCCAGGTAAGCGGTTTTAACCTGATTGAAGCGGGCTTCATCAAACCCCACCAGATCCATTTTATTGACCGCCACCAATACATGACGGATACCCAGCAGTTTAATCAGGGCGGTATGGCGTTTGGTTTGCGCCAGCAACTCAAACTCGCCATTTTCTTTAATGGCACGCACAATATCAACCAGCACAATCGCGGCATCGGCGGTAGAAGCCCCTGTCACCATATTGCGGGTGTACTGCTCATGCCCAGGGGTATCCGCAATAATGAACTTGCGGTTTGCCGTTGAAAAATAACGGTAGGCCACATCAATCGTAATGCCCTGCTCGCGCTCGGCCTCAAGGCCGTCAGTCAGCAGGGAAAAGTCAATCTGTTCACCACTGGTTCTTTTATGCCGCGCTTTCTGGATCGCCTGCAACTGGTCTGTCAACACCGATTTGCTGTCATATAACAAACGGCCAATCAGCGTGCTTTTGCCATCATCCACCGAGCCTGCGGTAATGAAACGCAGCAAACCCCGGGTATGTATTTTTTCTGTCATGTTTCTCTCTATCCAATTCTTATCAGAAGTAACCTTCTTTTTTGCGTTTTTCCATAGATGCTTCGCTGGTCTGGTCATCCATCCGGGTTGCTCCGCGTTCGGTAATTTCCGTAATTGCCGTTTCTTCAATAATGGCTTGCGGTGAAGCCGCTGTACTTAATACCGGGCAGGTGCAACTGATATCACCCACGGTACGGAAGCGTACCGTCAGCACTTCGCTTTGCTCGTCTTCTTTTTTAGGGGTTAATGGCGTTACCGGAACCAGCAAATTATTACGGCGCACCACTTCACGTTCATGTGCATAGTAAATGGAAGGCAGGCTTAAGTTTTCCTGTTCAATGTATTGCCAGATATCCAACTCGGTCCAGTTTGAAATCGGGAAAACACGGATTTGTTCACCGGGGTGAATACGGGCGTTATACAAATCCCACAGTTCAGGACGCTGGTTTTTAGGGTCCCACTGACCAAATTCATCACGGAAAGAAAAAATACGTTCTTTGGCCCGGGCTTTTTCTTCATCACGGCGGGCACCACCCATTAAAGCATCAAAGCCGTTTTCCTCCGCGGTTTCCAACAAGGTCACGGCCTGTGCGGCATTGCGCGAATCATTTTCACGGTACAAGCGTACCGTTCCCTTTCGAATAGAATCTTCCACATGGCCCACCACCAGGTTCAGATCATATTTTTTAACCAGTTCATCCCGGAAGGCGATCACTTCCGGGTAATTATGGCCAGTATCAATATGGACCAATGGAAATGGCAGATTCAGTTTGCGATCGCCCAGACGGAATGCCTTCATAGCCAAATGCAGCAAGACAACCGAATCCTTGCCGCCGGAAAACAGCAGTGCTGGTGAACGGCACTCTGCCACCACTTCACGAATAATATAAATAGATTCGGTTTCCAGCCGCTTCAGGTGTTCGGTACGCAATTGTGCTTTTTCAAGGTGCACGGTTTCAGTTATGCTATTCATTACAAATCCTGGTTTTCTAGAGATTTCTGTTGTTATTGCTTACGCTGTAGGGGCCGGGCTGACATGCAGGCCACATTCCTTGCTGTCCTGTGATTCCCACCACCAACGCCCTGCACGGGGGTCTTCACCGGCACGTACGGCTTTGGTACATGGCTCACAGCCAATACTGGGGTAACCCTGGTCGTGCAACACATTAACGGGTAAATCGTATAAGTCGACATAGGCCCAGATTTCCGCCTCGGACCAGTCAAACAAGGGGTTATATTTAAGAATATTTCTGGCCGTATCCTGTTCCTGCAACGCAAGCTCTGTGCGGGTAACCGATTGTTCCCGACGCTGGCCGGTAATCCAGGCGTCCGCCTGTGACAGCGCCTGGTCAAGGGGAACAATTTTTCTTATCTGGCAACATTTTTTACGGGCTTCAAGACTATCGTAAAACCCGTTAAGACCATAGGTATTAACGTATTTGGCAACTTGACCGGCCTCTGGCCGATAGAGTTTGATCTCATAGCCATAACGCTGTTTTACCTGTTCAAGCAGTGCCAGGGTTTCCTGATGCAAGCGTCCGGTTTCCAGCGTAAAAATATCAATGTTCTGATTCCCGGTGTTTTTCAACTCGGTCAAAATAATATCTGCCAGCACTTGGTCTTCTGCAGACAAGCTGGAAGCCAGCCTGACACGGGAATGGCTGACTGCAATAAGACGAAGCCGCTCTGCCAGCACCGCCCTTTTATCCTGCAGTAAAGTGGCACCGACACTACCTTTGGTAGGTGACCATAACAAGGGCCGCTCAAACCCACCTGAAAAATCACTGGCTGTTAGTAAAGACATGATTAACCTAAATTCAAAAACCAAACCTGTTTCATATTGAAATTTATATTCTGGTTCGGTATAACAAATCAGGTTTTTATAATATAGAGTTACCGGGCCAACGCAAACTAACTAATATTTCTTTGCATATTCAACCAGGCTATATCCGTGCTGCCCTCATTACGCTTGAAGTGATCATGCCAAAACTGCATAAATGAATAAATTTAACGTGATGCCAGGATCATTCTGGCCCCTTTTTCAGCAATCATCATCACAGGCGCATTGGTATTGCCCGAGGTGATTTGCGGCATGATCGAGGCGTCTATCACCCTCAGTCCACTAACACCCCTGACTCTCAGTTCCGGGTCAACCACGGCTTTATCATCGGTTCCCATCCGGCACGTACCAACCGGATGAAAAATAGTGGTGCCTATTTCACCTGCAGCCCTAACCAGGTCTTCTTCGGTTTGGTAAATAGTGCCTGGCTTATATTCAATGGGGTTATATTTTGCCAAAGCGTTCTGACCCACAATTTTTCGGGTCAGTTTCAGGCTAAGTGCGGCAATCCGGATATCCTCATCGGTACTTAAATAGTTACACATAATCTCGGGCTTTTCATGCCAGGCAGGCGAAACAATATTGACTTCGCCCCGGCTGGTTGGCCTTAAATTGCAGACTGAAGCGGTAAAGGCAGAAAACGCATGCAAAGGCTCGCCAAATTTCTCCAGCGACAGGGGCTGTACGTGGTATTCAAGATTGGCGCTGCCCTGTTCCCCAGAGGAGCGGGCAAAGACCCCCAACTGGGAAGGCGCCATAGTTAAGGGGCCTTTGCGAAACAAGGCATATTGCAGGCCCATCCAGGCTTTTTGCAAGGGTGATTGCATCATTTTATTTAGTGTCTTTACCCCGGAGACTTTATAAATCATGCGCAACTGCAAATGATCCTGAAGATTTTTGCCAACCCCCGGTGCATGATGCACAACCGGAATCTGCAGTTTATTCAGGTAAGAAGCAGGGCCAATACCCGAGCGCTGCAATATTTGCACCGAGCCAATCGCACCGGCAGACAAAACCAGCTCTGCCGCAACATTGGCCTGATACAGTTTGCCATTAATATAATACTGAATACCCCGTGCCCGTTTACCTTCAAATACGATACGATCGCTGGTGGCATGCATAAGAATGGTCAGGTTTTTGCGGGACTTTACCGGATGCAGAAAAGCCTTTGCCGAACTGAAACGCAAACCCTTTTTTTGGGTTACCTCAAAATAAGCACTTCCTTCATTGTCCCCGCAATTGAAATCATCTATAGATGGAATACCTGCCTGTGCCGCTGCGGATCTGAAGGCATCCAGGATATCCCATCGAAGGCGCTGGTTCTCCACCCGCAATTCACCATTGGCACCATGCCATTCACTATTGCCCAAATGGTGATTCTCGAAATCCCTGAATAAAGGCAACACGTCTTCCCATGCCCAGCCCTTATTACCCAGGCTGGCCCAGCAGTCATAATCCTGCTTTTGTCCCCGCATGTAAATCATGCCATTAATGGCAGAACTGCCTCCTATAACCTTACCCCTTGGGTAGGCAATACTGCGATCATGAAGCCCGGCATCAGCCCTAGTGTTAAAACACCAGTCAGCGCGCGGATTGCCTATACAGTACAAATACCCCACCGGGATATGCAGCCAATGCCAGGAGTCAGGCCCGCCCGCTTCTATCAATAAAACCCTGTTATTGGGATCTGCTGACAAACGGTTGGCAAGCAGGCATCCCGCCGAACCGGCTCCTACAATAATGTAATCAAACTCTCCAAATAAAACCGGTTTCTGATTTTGCATATCCGCCTCTGAGATACTGTTTTTTTTACTTCAAAGGAAGCAAAACCAGCATAGAGGTTTACAATTCTTGACACAAGAAGGACAAACACCTATCCATCGTCTCAGGCTCAATGATTACGAGAACACCTGATTGCGGATTTCCCCACGTACAAAGGCATTAATGTTATTAATCAACTGGTCAGCCAATGTCTGGATGGCCTCCTCACTGGCCCATGCCACATGTGGTGTCAAAATAAAATTGGGATAATCCATCAATGCCATAAACGGATGTGAATCGGGCATGGGTTCAGTGGTAACCACATCAAATGCCGCACCACCAATCTTTTTGCCCTTAATGGCCCGCACCAGTGCTTCCTCATCAACCAGCCCGCCTCGTGCGGTATTAATCAGCAAGGCAGATGGTTTCATTCTGTCGAACTCAGGATCTGAAATCATATTCCGGGTTTCTGGCGTCAGTGGCAGATGCAGGCTCAGAATATCTGAAGTTTCAACTACTTCATCAAAGGGACGATAGTTTCCATCACGTGGCGCCTGTCCTTTTCGTGAAGCAAAAACGGTTTTCATGCCCAAGCCCCTGGCCAGGTTGGCCAGTGATGAACCCAACGCACCCGAACCAAAAATACCCAGGGTACTATTGGCCAAGTCCTTGATAGGATAATCAAAATAACAAAACTGACCGCTTTGCTGCCAACGCCCTGCCTTGACAGAGGCATGGTAGGGAATGAGGCTTCTGCGCAAGGCAAAAATAAGGGCCAATGCATGTTCCGGCACGCTATTGACCGCATAATTTCGAATATTGCTGACCACACAACCCCTGATTTCACAGGCTTTGACATCAACCACATTTGTGCCGGTTGCAGAGATCGCAACTAATTTCAGCAACGACGCACGAGACAGGCTGTCATTGTCAATCCGGACTTTGTTGGTGATCACAATGTCAGCATTTTCAATACGCTCGGCCACCAGATTTGGCGGTGTATTGTCATGCATATCAACCGTGCACTCAAAGGTAAAGGGTTTTAACTGAATGAAGGCCGGAATGGTGGCTCGATCCAGAAATACAATATGGGGAACATGACTCATGAGAATAATCCACAACACTAAAACCATTCACTATATCATCAGCCTTATTTGGCTAAAATAGGGTCAATACCAACTATTTCAAAGAATCATTGCTTTTATGTCCATCCCCCTTTCCCTTCGTGAAAGTGCCTTTAAGGCACTTATCGTTTCGGATCCCGATGAAAAAATTGCCGCTGTCCGGCAAATTGCTTTCGACGCCCCCATCCACACACAGGAAATAAGCCCGTCCAGCCAGACAATTCCGGGCCGACCCTTGCGCCCGGAACTGGTACCCCCACAGAAAGTCACCTACCGCTCGGTCAATAGTGAGGCGGGAAAAGCGGCACTTATTCATTCTATTGCCCACATAGAATTCAATGCCATTAACCTTGCCCTGGATATTATCTGGCGTTTTGCCCACTTGCCTGAAGAATTTTACCGTGACTGGCTTCGCGTTGCCAAGGAAGAGGCCTATCATTTCTCGCTGGTTCGTGAGCATTTACGCAATTTGGGTTATGAATACGGTAGTTTCACGGCCCATAACGGCTTATGGGAAATATGCGAAAAAACCGCTAACGATCTGCTGGCCCGGCTTGCACTGGTTCCCAGAACCCTGGAAGCGCGTGGCCTCGATGTTTCTCCGGTCATACAAAACAAGCTGGCCAGTGTCAATGACCATGAAGGTGTCAAAATCCTGGAAATCATTTTGCACGATGAAGTGGGGCATGTAGAATTGGGCAACAAATGGTATTTATACTTATGTCAGCAAACCGGTAAAGACCCCATTGCCACGTATGCCAACATGGTACACACTTACCGTGTGGCTAAACCCAAAGGGCCCCTTAACATAAAGGCCAGAAAACAGGCGGGTTTTACCGATGAAGAACTGGCCTGGCTTGGTTCGGATTAATCGTTTCACACACAGGAATAACCATGGAAATACTTATTTTAGGTGCAGGTGTAATCGGTCTGACAACAGCATACTACCTTACTGAACAAGGCCATAAAGTAAGTATTCTAGATAAAAATCCAGATGTGGGCCTTGAAACCAGCTATGCCAATGGGGCACAGCTTTCTTACAGCTATGTTGCCCCGCTGGCAGGCCCGGGGGTCATTGGAAAAGTCCCCGGATGGCTGCTTGACTCCGATTCTCCCTTGCGTTTCCGGCCCAGCCTGGACCCGGCCGATATCTGCTGGAACCTGCGCTTCATGAAAGCCTGCAATGCTGTTCAAAGCGACAAAACCACCCGTGAGCTACTGCAACTTTCCTTTCTTAGCCGTGATCTCTTGCACACCTTGATGGACACTGAAAAACTGGACATTGATTTTCAGGCATCCGGCAAAATGGTGCTGCATCGCAGTACGGAATCCTTCAACAGCGCTGTCCAGCTGCTTGATTTCCAGCGCCAGCTTGGCTGCGAGCAATTTGCCCTGGATACCGATGAATGCATCGCCAAAGAACCTTCGCTTGCCCCCCTGAAAAACCAGATCACTGGTGGTATTTATACCCCCAGTGAAGAAGCCGCCGATTGCTTTAAATTTTGCCAAAACCTGAAAACGGTTTTATTAAACCGGGGCGTTGAATTTCTTTTCGAGCAGGAAGTTGGACTTTTACAAAATAATGGGTTATCACGAGTCAGTGTCATGCTGAAAAACCGGGAAACGCTTTCGGCCGATCATATCGTGGTGGCTTTAGGCTGCGAAAGCACAGCCTTGCTCAAACCCCTTCAAATTAATGTGCCTGTACGCCCGCTTAAAGGATACAGCCTTACCCTGCCCATCCAGAACGATAGCCAGGCCCCCCATATCAGCATTACCGATTTTGAACGTAAAGTGGTTTATGCCCGTATTGGCAAACGCCTGCGTATTGCCGGCATGGCCGACCTGGTAGGCATGAATAAAAGCATTGACCCCAGTCGTATTAAAACACTTATCAAGGAAGCCAAAGCTGTTTTTCCTGAGGCCGGCAATTACGCCCAGGCAGAACAATGGGCCGGACTGCGTCCGGCCACGCCAAAGGGCAAGCCCATTATTGACGGTACCCAATATAAAAACCTGTGGCTGAATATAGGCCAGGGCGCACTGGGTTTTACCCTGGCCACCGGCTCGGGCAAATTGCTGGCAGACAAAATCAACGGAAAAAACCCCTCTATACCAGGGGAGATGTTCAACCTGAACAATGCGTAGTCTGGCCAAGGTCTTCCAATATCGGACAATCGGGACGCTGGTCACCCGAGCAATGCCGGTTCAGGTGTTGCAAGGTATCCACCATGGCCTGCAACTGCTGGATCTTGTTCTGCAGCGCTTCTATATGCTGTTGGGTTATTTGCTTAACATCGGCACTGGCACGCCCCTTGTCATTCCACAAGGCCAGCAACTCCTGGATTTGTGGCACAGAAAACCCCAGATCCCGTGAACGGCGAATAAAATGCAAGGCATGCAAATCTTTTTCAGCGTATTGCCGATAGCCCGAATCACTGCGATGAACCGGATGAATCAAACCAATGTCTTCGTAATAACGAATCATTTTTGCCGATATGCCTGTTTGTTTTGCTGCTTCACCAATATTCATGGAAGTTTTCCTGCATGGTTATTTCACTGAAAACCGGCGTAATCTTAACGCATTGGTCACGACAAATACACTGGACAAAGCCATGGCGGCTGCGGCAAAAACGGGCGACAGCCCCAAACCATAGGCCGGATACAGCACACCTACGGCAATGGGAATGAGCGCCACATTATAGGCAAATGCCCAGAACAAATTCTGGTAAATATTCCTGAACGTCGCCTTGGACAAGGAAACGGCATGCGCCACATTCTGGATTTTTTTACCCATCAGCACCACATCGGCCGATTCAATGGCAATGTCAGTACCCGTGCCAATAGCCACACCCACGTCGGCATTGGCCAGAGCCGGCGCATCATTAATGCCATCGCCAACAAAAACCAATGTACCCATTTCCTGCCTGATCTGATTCACATATTTCACCTTGTCATCAGGCAATGCCTGGGCATACACCTTGTCAATCTTCAATTGACTTGCAATGGCTTGTGCTGTCTGCTCATTATCACCTGTTAGCATTACGGTTTTAATATTCATCCCATGCAATTGCGCTATCGCGCTTTCCGCATCTTCCTTAACGGTATCTGCAATCACAAAAAGGCCGGCGGGACGGGAATTGACCGCCACATAGATGGGGGTCTTGCCTGCATGGGCAAACTCCAGACCTTTTTGAGTCAAAGCACTTATATCCGCGCCCTGACTGAGCAAGAATTTTTCCGAGCCAATCAGATAGCGGTCATTACCTATGCTGGCTTGAATACCAGCCCCCATAATATTGTGAAAATCGTCCACCTGTGGCAAGCCAAGGCCCTGTTCTTGTGCTGCCTTAACAATCGCCAAAGCAATGGGATGCTCTGAACGCTGTTCAATGGCTGCCACACTGGCCAGCAGTGACGACTGCTCAAAGCCATCCGCCACATGTAAATCGGTCAGTTCAGGACGACCATGGGTTAACGTGCCGGTTTTATCAAAAACCACCACTTTGGTATCTTTTAATATCTGCAAGGCACTGGCCCTGCGAAACAGGATATTCAGCTGCGCAGCCCTGCCCGTTGCCACCATAATCGAAACCGGCACGGCCAGACCCATGGCGCATGGGCAAGCTATAATCAATACGGCAACCGTAGCGGTTAAGGCATGCGGCAACAAGGGTTCGGGGCCCCAAACCATCCAGGCCATAAACGTTAACACGGCAACGACCAGCACCGCCGGCACAAAGCGGCTGGTCACCACATCCAGAATATTTTGAATCGGCAATTTGTCGGCCTGGGCCTGCTGCACCATTTTTATGATATTGGCCAAGACGGTATTCTCACCCACCTGCTCGACCTTGACCGTCAGGCTGCCATTGGTGCTGACCGTACTGCCCACCACTTTATCGCCCGTTGTCTTGCTAACCGGCAAAGGCTCGCCGGTCATCATGGATTCATTAATATGCGCCTGGCCGCTAATCACGACCCCATCGGCCGGAACAGTTTCACCCGGTCTGACCAGTACCGTATCGTTCACTTTCAATTCATCCAGCGGAATATCGCGCACCTGACCGTTTTCCATCAGGTGCGCTGTTTTGGCCTGCAGCCCAATCAGACGGGCAATCGCCTGTCCGGTTTGTCCCTTGCTACGGGCTTCCAGGTAACGTCCCAGCAATATCAGTGTGCTTACCACCGCAGCCGCCTCAAAGTACACAAAACGGGAGTTTTCAGGGATAAGCGCGGGCATTGCCGTTACAATCGCCGAGTAAACGTAAGCACTGCCTGCACCAATAGCCACCAGGGCATTCATGTCCGGAGATTTTTGCATGAAGCTTTTTACCCCAAGCGTAAAAAAACGTCTGCCCGGGAAGGCCAGCACAATCGTGGTCAGGATCCATTGAATGATCCAGCTGGTTTGAATGGGCAAGAATGCATGCAACCAGTGATGAAAACCGGGAATAAGATGCCCGCCCATTTCCAGAATAAAGACTGGAATCGTAAAAATGGCAGCAATCATCAAATCCCGTTTCAAGTCTGCGATTTCACGGTTACGATGTTCTATTTGTTCCTGGGTCTGCTTGTCTGCCCGTTCAATAAGCGCTGCTTCGTAACCTGCCTTGCCAATAGCGGCAATAATCTGTTCGGCTTTCACGGCACGATTGCTTAATTCAACGTGTGCGGTTTCTGAGGCCAGGTTAACGTTAACCTTCTCAACACCCTCGATTTTGGCAATAGATCTTTCAACACGCCTTACGCAAGAGGCGCAAGTCATGCCATGAACCGCGAATTCGTAATGAAGAGAAACATCTAAGGACTTTGAATTTGCCATGATAATCACAAAAATAAAGGATAATCCATATTAACTGATTTATTATCAACCCTCACACTATGGTAAGGTCAAGCTCTTTTGCGCCCGACCCCATACGGAGAAAATATTAATGCTGCAAAAACTTTTGCTACCGGTGATTGTATTTATCATCGTGCTAATTGGCCTGACCTTTGGGGAAGGCGTGTTTACTGCCCTGGCGCAATGGTTAAGCCAAATTACCGGCATCGTTATTTATAATTTCCAGGATCTTTACTGGACAATATCGCTTTATGTTTCAAGGCATCCAGTGAAAATTGTGGTTGCCATTGTCATTACTGCCATTGTTTGCATCTGGATTTACAAAAACAAAGGTGAAGAAATGAACAACCAGGCCAATTCACGCAAAATAGGCATTTTTCTGGCTATTTTCCTTGGCTGGTTGGGTGCACACCGTTTCTACGCAGGTCATATAGGTATGGGTTTGTTATATCTGCTTCTTAGCTTTATTTGGTTGCCACTATCCGTGTTTCTGGGCCTCATTGATGCGGTCAGGTATATTTTCATGAATGATGAAGAATTCAAGGCCAATATTAAGGCATAATCTTATCTATCCTTCATCACCCATTTACAGCCGGGCACAAGCCCGGTTTTTCATGCCATGCAATTAAATATCAAAGACCTGGTTATTGACACTTCCGCCATTGACAGCAAAAAACTGCTAAAAGCCTGGGAATGGCTCATTCCTTTTGAAACGGAAATTATCATGATTACCCAAACCGGTGACGCATTCCTGATGGAAAAAGATAACGGCTCCATCCTTTTCCTGGATACCCTGGATGGCGAACTTGAAGTACTGGCCGACTCCCTTGAATCGTTCCAGCAGTTACTTGAGGATGAAGCATTCGTGATTGATTATTTTTCCTGCGAACTGATTGCGCCATTACTGCATCATCAATTGCCACCGAACACCGTTTACGGCCTCAAAACCCCACCGGTACTGGGCGGTGAATACCACAGCGCCAATCTGGAAATATTTGATGTTGAACATCATTTTTCAGACATGGGCATGCTGTGGGAGGAAATTGGCAACATCAAGATAGATGAAGACAGCGACGAGAACCGTAACGAATAACCGTATTCAGAGGGTGCTTTAAATCCAATCCCTGCCAGGCAAAGCCTGGCAAAACAATTTACAGTAACGAAGGGCTAATATCCCGCTGATAGCGCAGAAATCTTCCAGAGTAGGATTCAGGCGCTTCATTAATGTCAAAGGCGTAGGGCCGATGGATTTTTTTATCTTCCGCCAGCTCAAAGCCATATACTGACATTTCTTTTGTAAAGCGGTTTCTGTAACCCCGGTTTGGGTCCATTACCCAAACTTCCGAGCAGGCTTGCGCATGTTCATGAATATACTGTGCCACCTGCCCCGGACTGCTAGGCTCATAAAGCAAGTCACTGCCCATGATCAGATCATAACGACCGGATAATACGGGTGCGCCGGTGTCTGCCAAAGAAACTGCCCTATTAGTACCCCACTGGCCATAACGGTAGTTTATTGGCGGCAAATCATTGTTTTTAAGATTTTTGTATAAGAAATGCTTTGCCAGTGGGTGACGGTCACTTGCGGTCACATTTCCACCCAAACGATGCGCTGTCATACTTGCCAAACCCAAACCGCAACCTATTTCCAAAATACGCTGCTCAGGATTAATGGGTTCCTTAGTCACTTTAATGGCCAGCTGCAACCCAGAAGGCCACAACATGCCAAACAAGGGCCAGGCGGCTGAGCAAATTCCCAAACGTTGCGCAGCACCGCTGGGATCATAATATTGCTGTTTGTCCAATAAAGTAAAGATTTCCAAGGGTTCTTGCCCTGGAATATGAATAGTACGTAATTTGGTTTTATATGGTATGGATGTAAGCATAGCCCCCTGCAATTCAATAGACACATCGGTCACTATAGCCCATATTTTCATAAATAATTCTTATTATTGAAAAAAATGTAAGATAGCTGGTATTTAGGGGGTTTTTATATAATTTAATTAAAAATAAATGAAAATTAACATATTTTTCGTAAAACCGCTTTTTTCTTATTGTTCATCACCAGAATCTGCAAGAAACAGCAAGACAAATAAATACCGGCCTGCTTTACGCTAAAGTAAAGCAGGCCGACACAAGATGATATCAATCGCCAGAATATATCGGGTTTATCGCTAATGACTTATTGCGTGCCATTAATGGCAAAGTCAAAAACCTGATAACTTTTAAGATCTTCCCCTGCAACACGAGCCTTGTAGGCAGCATTCAAGGGCCGGTTCAAAATCATCGGCACCCTTGCCTCGGTAAGGCCACCATGGGTACGCAAGCGATGTCCCTGCAAACCTGTCAAATCATGCAGACTGGACGAACTGCCTATACATACATCTTTTCTGGACACGACCACCACATCTGCTTCACGGTCTTCAGGCAAATCAAACATACGGCACGCCGTTTTCTTGTCCAAGGCCAAATCAACCCCGTCAATCACACTAATATGGCTGATAATATCCTGGGCACTTACATTGCCTTTACTCCAGACACGTACAAAACCACCCAAAGCACCATGGTGGGCCACAAAAGCATCGGTAATTGGGCATACGACCGTTACCTCGCCTGTTCCAAATTTGGCATCCAGAATATCCTGCAACCAGATGACATTAGGCTCTCCCAGATCATTGCTTTTGTCACTCATGCCATGATCTGCGGTAAGTGCCAGCACAATATCCTGCTCGGCCAAGCGTCCAAAGGCATTGTCCAATTGACGGTAAAACTGCAAAGCCTCGGCTTCATCTGGCGCCCATTTATGCTGAACAAAATCAGTCAAGGATAAATACATTAAATTCGGGCGGCGTTCTTTCAGCAGTTTAATGCCCGCCTCCAGCACGAAGAGAGACAATTCCATCGAATACATATCAGGCTTGGGCATGCCAACGTAATCAAGCACGTTTTCAATACCATTTTCCTCAATCGTGCAACGATCAACAAACTCGGTGGAAAACGACACATGCCCCTGGCTGACGTCAAGCCCCTTTCCTAATTGACGCCGCAATTTATCCTTGGCGGTAATAGAAACCACTTTAGCGCCAGCATCTGCAAAGCGTGCCAAAATCGTCTCACCGCGCAGCAGTTCAGGCCCCGTCATGACAACCGGCTCCCATGTCTTGGTGTCCAGGTAATAATTACCGGAAATGCCGTGTTTTGAAGTCGGCGTACCGGTAATTATTGACATATTGTTCGGGCAGGTAAACGAAGGCATGGATCCATCTGCCACCATTGCAAAGCCATCCTGGATGAAACGCTGGATATTGGGAAGTTCGTTTTCAGCAACAAACTGCTGCAGATATTCAGGATCACCCCCATCAATACACACAACCACTACCGGTTTTTCAGGCCAGCGATAGTCAATTCCATTGACGTTAACCATTTTGTTTTTTACATTTTCCATTTTAGTTTTACATTCAAAGTTAAGATTATTTTCTTTTTTGCATTAAAGACATACGGGCCCGTGACGACAGCATTTCCACTACCACCACAAGCGCGAATATCATTAAAACAATAGTGGCTGCCTGGTCATACCGGAACATTTCCATTGAAGTCGCCAGTTCCGCCCCAATCCCACCTGCGCCCACCAAACCCAATACCACGGACGAGCGAACCGCCTTTTCCAAGGCAAATAAACTGGTATTGATTAAGCTTGGCATCGCCATTGGCAGGACAGCACACACAATGACCGAAGTATTCGAAGCCCCTAAAGCCGACAATGCCTCGGGTGAACCTTCATCAACCTCTTCGATGGTTTCAGCAAAGAAACGGGCACAAAAACCAATCGTATCCATAATCAACGTCAGCGTACCGGCAAAAGGCCCCAAACCAACCGAGGCCACAAAGAACAAGGCCCAGGCCAAATCAGGAACTGTCCGGATAAAACTGACCATGCTGCGGACAGCAGAACGTACCAACGGATGAGGCGTATGATTTTTTGAAGCCAGCACGGCCAGTGGCAAACTAATCAAAATACCAATCACGGTTCCTACCAGCGCCATTTGAAATGTCACCAGCACCGATTTCATCATGGGTTCCACCCTGTCCGTAGAGGGTGGAATCATTTCAGAGGTGATTTGCAACATATTTGGCAGTCCCGTTACCAGCTCCGGGACAGAAATACCCGAAGCGGCGACAGACCAGGCAAAAAACACGATGAACAGCATGAACAACAGGATCGAACCAATACCGGGTGGCGCAAAGCGGGCCGGCAGTAAATGCTTGCTGGTATTATTCATACATGCCTCTGAGCTGTTCAAGACTTTGACTCTTGCTGCTGGCGTCAAGTGTCAGACGCAGGTTTTGCAAACCCAGGACGCGATCGGAATATTTAAGCGCATGATCCAGGTGATGCGTCACAAATACCAATGTCAGTTTTTCATGTTGAGACAAATCGGAAAAAACCTGCATAACCTCTTCACCGGCCTGGGGATCCAGGCTGGCAACCGGTTCATCGGCAAAAATCATGCCAGGCTTTTGCATGAGTGCCCGCGCAATGGCAACCCGCTGTGACTGTCCGCCAGACAACTCATCAACCCGACGATTGCATAAGTGTCCCAGGTTGACCCGTTCCAGGCAATACATGGCGTAATCACGCTCTTCTTTTGCCGCAATCGCGTGGAACCACATTCGTGGCGTAGACAGGCGAGCCATACCACCATGCAATACATTGGTAAGGACAGAAAGCCGATTGACGAGGTTATGCTTCTGGAAAACAAAGCCCACCCTTGCCCTGATTTTTGACAATTCGGCACGTCGAAGCCCTGTCACTTTTTTATTGTCCAGGAAAATCTCGCCCGAATCAGGTTCAACCAGCCGGACACAGCTTCTTAACAAGGTACTTTTACCCGCACCGTTAGCACCGATAATGGCAACGCGCTGACCGTAAGGAATATCAAAAGAAACATCAGACCATACGGGAATTTCACCACCCTGAAAGCGTTTGGACAGTCCCTTTACCCGTACTGCCATACTGGCAGAAGGATCGCTCAATTGCGCTGACATCATTACTCACCAATAAAGTCAGAATATTCGGGATACCCGGCGGTACGATACATGGCACGAACCGGATCATAATCCTTGTCAGTAATCTGGGTCAAAAATCGCATGCCGTTATAGCGTTTTACGTGATCTGCCCCTTGTGCGATACTGGCAATTAATGCATCTGAATTCTCACCAATGGCTGTACGCATCTTTTCAACGACTTCAGCAGGTACATGCTCACCGGCCATCAATAAATCATTGGGTAAATCCCCTCCGCGCGCCAGGACACGATAGGCATTTTTCTGATTGTCAGGCTCTTTTTCCAAAAAACTTTCCAGGTCGGAACGGCCCATTCCTATCGCATCCAGATCGCCTTTTTTCAGGCCTTCCCATGCCAAACGCAAATTGGTATGGGTTACTTTAAAATCTTTTAATGGATCAATAGCAGCATTCGCAAACAACTGGACAGGCCCCAGGTGACGAGAAGTTGAACCCACAGAACCCATGCCAACCTGCTTACCTTTTAGATCATTCAAGGTAAAGTACGGGCTGTCGGCTTTTACAACTATTTGTGAATAATAATTGGGACGGTATAAACCGGTTACCACTGAAGCTTTGGCCCGTTTTTCCATTACCACATATTCCGCTGGCCCTGCCAGGACAAAATCCACCTTTTTAAATCGAAGGGCCTCAAGTCCTGCCGTACGGTTGGTGACCGGCAAGAATTCTATGCTCATGCCTGTTACCTTTTCCAATTCATTTTTAAAAGGTCCAAATTCACGCTGCAGTTCTTCAAGTCCGACCAGATCAGTGATTGCCAATTTAATTGACTCTGCCTGTACAGAGAAAGAAGCGCCCATTGCAGAAAAAGCAAGCAGACCGTTTTTAAGAAATTTACTGAACATCGTTCATTACCTTTATGATTAGTTGAAGAAGCATATATTCTATATTTTGTATATTGCATATTGTTGACAATATGCAATAAGTTGAAGATAGTGCTAGAATTCAGCTTATTCAATCAAGTCGATAATTCTACGCAACAATAATTTATGAGCTCACCAGACGCAATTACACTACTCCGTACCCGCTCCTTGACAACTCTGGTTCATGAAGAACTGGAACGTCAAATTTTACAAGGTCAAATACAGCCAGGAGATGCCTTGCGCGAAGCAAGCATCGCGACTAACATGGGCATTTCCCGCGGACCTGTGCGCGAAGCATTCAGGACCCTGGAAGAACGGGGTTTAGTGCTTTTTGAGAAAAACTGCGGGGTATCTGTCCGCAAGCTGGACAGCGAACAAGCCGCACAAATTTACCAGGTACGTATTCCTTTGGAAGGATTGATTGGTCAATTGGTAACACTGAATTTAAAACCTGAAGGACGTATTCAGATTGAGCGGTTAATAGAAATGATGCATATTGCTGTTGATGAAAAAGATATTGGTACCTACGCTACACTGAATCAGCAATTTCATGACTTGTTGGCCAAATATACCAATAACTTGCCCTTGTATGACACATACCGCAAATTGGTTGTTCAACTCAGGTTATTCAGAAGCCATACTTTCCGGCATAGCCCGGAAACCATCAAGCTTTCCTTACAGGAACATATTGCAATCTTTAACGCCATAAGCACTGGCGATGAAAATGGTGCCAGTGAGTTACTACGAAAGCATGCCGAAGATAGTCTGCAACGTCTTACTGCCACTATTAATAAGCAACCATAATACCTGAAACAAACCCATGTTTAGTATGGCCGCTTATGCGGCCATTGTCTTGTTCCCATGCACCTGCGTGGGGACGCCTGGTCTGGCGCCGCAAAGTCATCCACGCATTGATTGGGCAATAAAAAACCCCTTCAGGAATTCTGAAGGGGTTTTTTGTAATAAAGAGCCTGACGATGACCTACTTTCACGGATGTCCATCCACTATCATCGGCGCGAAGGCGTTTCACTGTCCTGTTCGGGAAGGGAAGGAGTGGGTCCACCTTGCTATGGTCGTCAAGCGTAAGCTGGTATGGCTTACTGCTGTGCATGCAGTTAGCAATTTGGAAGAAGCACAGTGTGGGTAATTGTGTGGGGTAATTGCGATGAGTTTGTGGTGTTGGGATTGACGTGGCCATGATGTTGTCATGGGACACGATTTGATTTTTGAACGACACTTGAAACGCTATTGTCAGCAGTCTGTATAACCTGCAGAGTTATAGGATCA
>NZ_BMYS01000015.1 GCF_014652395.1 Advenella faeciporci | reverse complement strand
CTACTATAATCACAAGCGTATCAAGCTCAAATTAAATGGCCTGAGTCCAGTACAATACCGGACTCAGGTTTTAGCTGCCTAGTTTTTAACCGTCCAACATTTGGGGGTCACTTCAGAGCGTGGGAACGAGAAGACGAGAAGAACAAGCTTTACACGTCCCCGCCTGCCACTGGCATTCGGGGTGCAGCTTAATGTCTGGCCGCTACAAAGACAGGTTCGGGTTCTAGCAAAACACCAAATTTCTTCATGACATCATCGGCAATTGCCCTTGCAATGGCGATAATATCCGCTGCGCAGGCTTTGCCGGTATTCACAATCACCAGGGCCTGCCTTGCATGCACACCGGCATTACCCAATTGCCGCCCTTTCCAGCCACATTGATCAATCATCCAGCCCGCGGCCAGCTTATAACGGCTATCAGGCTGTTCATAGGCAACCAAGTCCTGGAATTGCGCCTTTAACTGCCAATACTGCTGCGCAGGAACAATTGGGTTTTTAAAAAAACTGCCCGCATTGCCCGTTACCTTTGGATCGGGCAACTTGCGACGACGTATATCACAGACAGCCTCAAGAATGGCTTGTGGCGTCAGTTGGGGCCTTGCCCCTTCATATTGCTGAAGATCGGAATAAGACAGCACCGGCACCCATTGCTTGGGCAAACGAAACCGCACTGCCGTAATAATGAGGCCTTTACCCTCTTCGTGCTTGAAGATACTGTCACGGTAGGCAAAACGGCATTGTTCATTATTAAAGACCTGTTCTGTTTGCGTCAGCGGATCATAAGCCACCACGCTTTCGAGCCGGTCTTTAACTTCCACACCATAGGCACCAATATTCTGCACGGGTGCCGCACCCACCGTACCGGGTATTAAGGCCAGGTTTTCCAGGCCATACCAACCTTGCCGTATGCAATTAACCACAAAATCATGCCAGTTTTCACCGGCAGCGGCCTCTACAAACCAGGCACCGTCGGTTTCCTGCACAAGATGGATCCCTTTAAGTTGGTTATGAACAACAATCTGATCAATTTGTTCACTTAATACAACATTACTTCCGCCCCCAAGAATGAAGTAGGGAACGCCTGGCTTCAACAAGTCTGAAATGCCGCTTAAATCTTTTATATTACAAAGGCTTATGTAATTATTCGCCAATGATTTAAGGCCTAGTGTATTAAAACAGCTTAGGTCTTTCTGTTGTATAAAATCCATATTTTCAACTATTCAAATAACGTTTTTTTGACATTATAAAGAAATAAATGCTATTATTTCGTCTTTCTTAAGCACTTCTTGCTTATTTCAAAAAAACAGGCAAATAAAAAAGCTTGTAAAACGAAAAAAGATTGCTTATAATTTAAAACTTCACTCATTCAGCACAACACTGAAATTGTGAAAAATGCGGGAATAGCTCAGTTGGTAGAGCGCAACCTTGCCAAGGTTGAGGTCGCGAGTTCGAGACTCGTTTCCCGCTCCAGAATTCTAGTTTGCAGGTGTTACCTGCAAATGCACAAAAGGACCTTTCGGTCCTTTTTTTGTCCTTTTTATACCACACAAATGCTTTAATACCCCATCGCACTATACCGGACTGACTCCAAATAATAAGTCACCACCCGTCAGGCATCTCATTTATTTAACCTTCCTTTCTTCTTTTTCGTGCCAATTTGTATTAAAGGGCAAAAAACCGGCACTCATCTGTTTGACCATATCGGCAAACATATTATTCCAGGGTATGGTATTTGCATCTCCTGCCAGCGCGCTGGACCGCTGCTGCCACTGTTGCAGTATTTCAGTCATTCCGGACATGAACAACTTCTGGTTTTCAAGCGCCTGCTGTGCCAAAACACGATTGCAATTGGCACATTGCGACAAACCATCCATCAAATCGTTAAGGGTTTGTCCCTGGAGCTGCCCATTGTTTACTTTAAGCAGCTTTTCCATATTCCCCTGACCCTCGCCAAAAGCCTTGGCAATGAACTCACCCCAGCGCTGATTGTTTTCCTGGAACAGCTTTCCCATCTGCTGCGACAATTCCATATTTGCACTTAACAAATTCTGCGACAACTGACCACCAGACTGGGTTGCTGCTTTGTGATTGGATACCATACTTGTCTCCTGGATTGTAGAAAATTAACATTACCCAAAGGCGTGAGTTTTTTTATTTACCTGCAAGCTGACCCAACACCTTATCTCTTCCCATTACATCCTAGCGTATAAATTATACTCTCAGTGTAGTAAAAAAAAACCTATAAAACAATGCGTTACATCAAACCAAAGCACAACTACAGCACCAAGGACGCCCCCCCCATAATCCCCATGACCATTTCCACCCGGCTCGCATGCAAAACATGGAAACCCTCAAAAAAAGAGGCTTTATTACAACAAAAAAATCAAAAAATGCATTCAAGAGACAATTTTGTTGCTTATTTCATTATAAAAATTTCCATTTTGTTTTAATGATGCTATACTCATTTTCTTATTAAGTCTTAAGCACTGAACCACAGCGATTGCATTATCCGATCCAATCAGTTGCATGTACTAAAGGGCGCAGTAGCAAAGCGGTTATGCAGCGGATTGCAAATCCGTCCAGAGCGGTTCGACTCCGCTCTGCGCCTCCAGTGAAAGGCTTTTTAAATACGCGGGAATAGCTCAGTTGGTAGAGCGCAACCTTGCCAAGGTTGAGGTCGCGAGTTCGAGACTCGTTTCCCGCTCCAGATTCCATAAAAGCCCAGACTTCGGTCTGGGCTTTTTGTTTTGCCATAACCGTTAACATTAACCTTCATCAGTAGCTTAAAATTGATGCTTCCGGACAATGGTCTGGCGATTAATCCACTCATATTAATAATGAGGTAGTCTCATGTGGCTGATTGTCCACCTTCTTATCATCACAGGATTATCGGTCCGCGTCTTGCTCAGACCACATCGCGACCCGGCCTCACGCGTCGCCTGGATCCTTTTCATCATGGCCCTGCCCTACGTTGGCGCATTAACCTATTTAATGTTGGGGGAAGTTCGCCCAAACAAAGGGCAGGCCCGTAAACGGGCTCATGAAAACGCCTTGCCTCCCATTACCAACCTTGCCCCAATCCCCCATCTACCCGCCCTCAATTTACCCGGGTTTTCAATCGGCCAGTCAATCAGTGGCTTCAAACCGGTTGGTGGCAATACAGGCCATTTGCTGGATGACTCCAATACCACGATTGATACAATGGTCTTGGATATTGATGCCGCCCAGGAACATGTACATCTTCTTTTCTACATCTGGCTAGCCGATAACAATGGGCGCAAGGTCGTTGATGCCCTGATTAGGGCCGCCCGGCGTGGCGTTACCTGCCGCGTGATTGTTGATGATCTGGGTTCACGCAATTTTATTCGCAGTGAACACTGGACGGCAATGCACCGTGCAGGCGTGCAACTGGCTCGCGCACAGCCTATTGGAAACGTTATGGTTCGCATATTGAAAGGACGCGTTGACGTTCGCAATCACCGAAAAATTGTTGTGATTGACAACCGGATAACTTATTGTGGAAGCCAGAACTGCGCCGATCCTGAGTTTGCAATCAAAGCGAAATACGCCCCCTGGATTGATGCAGTCATTAGGTTTGAAGGACCGATTGCCCGGCAAAACCAGGCACTTTTCCTGACTGATTGGCTGGCATGCACCAGTGAGGATTGCCGTGAACTGGCGCAACACCCCATGACGCCTGCAGAAACGGGCTTTGCTGCCCAGGTCATTGGAACAGGTCCCGAGAATCATTATTCCGCCACCCCCGAGCTATTCGCGACATTGATGTTCAGCGCCCGCAAGGAACTGGTCATTACGACACCTTATTACGTTCCCGATGATTTCATGCAAGCTGCGCTTTGCGGCAGCGCCCGCAGAGGAGTAGCAACAAGTATTATCCTTCCCGCCCGCAATGACAGCTGGTTTGTGGGTGCCGCCAGCCGAAGCCATTATTCAGAATTACTGGAGGCAGGCGTTAGCATTCACGAATACACCGGTGGCCTGCTACACGCAAAAACACTAACGGTAGACGGTGAAGTCACCTTGATTGGCTCGGCCAACATGGACCGGCGCAGTTTTGAGCTGAACTACGAGAACAATATTCTGTTCCACGACAAGAACCTGACTCAGGCCATCCGTTGCAGACAAGATGAATATATTGCACAATCCAAACCGGTTACCCAGGCCGACGTAACATCCTGGAGCTTACCCCACCAGCTTCGCAACAACACCATGGCCATACTCAGCCCCCTTCTATAACCCATCAAATACGGTCAACCGAAGGGGGTGGCCGTAAAACTGCCGTTAATGCCAACACAATCACGGCTAGAATCAATGGTGCAAATGAAACCCAAAGCACCATATCCCAACCATAAGTAGCCAGTAAATTTCCCGAGGCAAATGAACCAATCGCCATAGTGCCAAAAACGATAAAATCATTGAAAGATTGCACGCGCGTTGCCTCTTCTGGCCGGTGAGATTCCAGCACCATGGCAGAGGCCCCCACAAAACCGAAGTTCCAGCCAACCCCCAGTAAAATCAGGGTCAGCCAGAAATGCATGACATCGATACCCGCCAAACCAATGATTGCCGACCCCCCAATCATAAGCAAACCAAATGTTACTACACGCCCTGCACCAAAACGGCTTATTAAGCGCCCCGTAAAAAAGCTGGGCAAATACATGGCAATAACATGCCACTGCATGCCCAGATTAGCCGTTTCCAGGGGATGACCACACATTTGCATCGCCAGGGGTGCCGATGTCATGATGAAATTCATCAGCATGTAAGAAACCGCAGCGCAAATCATGGCCGTAATAAAACGGGGCTGACGTACAATGAAGGAAAGCGGCCTGCCAGCTGCTGCTTTTTTGGCTGACGGACGGGGCAAATGAACCCCAAACAATACCACTGCCGACAAGGCCGCCACGGCCGCCTGCACTATATAAGTAATTGCGAACGTATAGGGCTGCCAAAAATCCATGGTATACGTAACCAGCTGCGGCCCAATAACACCGGCCGCCACACCCCCTCCCATGACAAAAGAAAGGGACCGGGCCCGCATTGTTGGCTCAACCCCATCGGCTGCCGCAAAGCGAAAAGACAGCACCACTGCAGCATACGCACCACCAAAAAAAGTCGCCAGACAAAACAGCCAAAACGAACCCAGTACGACTGCCAGCGCTGACAGCAAGCCCACCAGCACACCGCACCCTGTACCGGCCATGAAGGCCATCCGGCGACCATAACGCCGGGCAATGCTCCCCATGGGCAGGATACATGCCGCCATACCCACCACAAAAATACTAATCGGCAAGGTTGACAATGATTTATCGGGAGCCAAGACATTGCCGACAATTGCACCCGTTGCATAAACAACAACAGAATTGGCACCCGCCAAAGCCTGGGCCACTGTAAGACGGGCGATGTTCCCACGTTGCTGGCTCAGGGACAGGGTAGATATATTATCTTCCACTGAAACAGTATCGGTATGCGACAAAATGGACTCCAGTTCTGTTAAATATGACGGTAACGATATGACCTGAAAAAACCCCTGCGGATTGCGTTACAGGTACTTGGGCACCCGGCAGATCTTGCATACATATCAAAACACAAAACCACATATTACTAAATTTCATAAATATATATAAATAAAACATAATAACTCAATGATAATATTCTATCTTTACACCAAACTGCCATCATTAAGCACATGCCGTCATCCCACCCCCTTCACAGAAAACATAAAATCGGCCTCATCCTGGGAAGCGGATCCGCGCGCGGATGGTCTCATATCGGGGTCATCCAGGCACTGGAAGAAGCGGGTATCAAGCCGGACATCATTTGCGGCACCTCTATTGGCGCCCTGGTTGGCGCCGCCTATGCCGCGGGTGAAATAGAGGTTTTCAGGAAATGGGTCTTGAGCCTGAATATCAGCAATGTACTTTCTTTCATGGATATCCATTTGAATGGCGGGGTGCTGAAAGGGGAAAAAATCATGAATTTTTTCAAACACCACTTCACGGACAGAAACATAGAAGAGCTCAATATTCCCTTTGGTTCGGTCGCCACGTCCCTGACTACCGGCAACGAAATCTGGATGCGTGAAGGATCCACCGTTGATGCTGTCCGGGCCTCTCTTGCCCTGCCCGGCTTATTCACTCCCGTCATTAACAATCAGGATATTTTGGTGGATGGTGGCCTGGTTAATCCGGTGCCGGTTTCTTTGGCCCGCGCCATGGGCGCCGATTTCCTGATTGCCGTTGATCTGAACTCGGACCTGATAGGAAGGCATTTTTACAACCCGCCTGAATCCGTCTTTTCTTTTGGCAGCAATGCCTCGGAATGGCTGCGCAAGATCCAGCAAAATTTTGGTAAGCCAGGCCCCCTTCCCGACATAACCCACACGCTGCAGAAACCCCCCTCTTTACTGGATGTCATTGCGTCGAGCCTGAATATCATGCAGGCGCAAATCACCCGCAGCCGGATGGCCGGAGAACCCCCACATATCATTATTGCCCCACAACTGGCCCATTTGGGTTTATTGGACTTTCACCGTGCCGCCGAAGCCATTGAAGAAGGACGTCGTGCCGTTGAAATATGCCTGCCCGCGCTGGAAAAGCTGAAAAACCGAAACCGGCTCTGATTTTGCTTGACCATACCGCTCTGGCCGTTAACAAAATTGGGATTTCAGTCAACGTAAATACCACAAATAGTGAATTTATATCGTCCTATTACATCAATCACTGACCCGATAAATGTTTTTTTTCAAACAAATAGGCTATCCTTATTCATATAAATAATATTTAACAAGGATTTCACCATGAAACTCAAAAATTATTTAATCACAACTCTTATTGCTTTATTTGCCCTTACCGGTTGCCATACCGTACAAGGAGTTGGTGAGGATATTTCCGCTGGTGGCCAGGCAATCGAGAAAGCGGCACAATAATCAAAATAGAAGCGCCAGGCGGTTAAATAACACCTGTTAACCTGTGGTTGATGTGCCCCTGTGCGCCTAAAGGCATTCATTTTTGAACACCACCTTTCAAGGACTGAATCCTGTTAAGCCGGGATCCAGTCCTTTTCATTGATCACTTCCTCCCCGGCTTCAGTACACATGACGCAATCCACGCAACAAAGCTACAATATACGCACCGTATACCTGCAAAAACAAAATGCGAAGGAACAACTATGGACAAAAACGTGTTGGACGCCATCAAAAAGTGGCCGGATGTTCCTGCCGTATATGGCTGGTTATCACTAGACCTGAACGGAAAATGGAAACTTCACCCTGCCGGTTCTTATCAACCAGGCAAACCCGGCGAATCCATTGGCAGCCCCCAAATCAACGATTTTATCAACCGCAATTATGCAGCCACCGATAACGGCGAATGGTTTTTCCAGAATGGACCGCAACGTGTTTATGTCAGTCTTGCGCATGCGCCCCATGTGTTGCATCTTGCCGAAGATGGTCACACCCTTGACACGCATACCCGCCAAACGGTACAAGCCATTCAAGCGTGGTACCTCGATGAACAGGGCTTTCTATATGCACAAACCAATCTTGGTGCCGGCATTATTTGTGGACGGGATACCGCCCAGGTAATTGAACACTTTTCCATCCATCATTCAAATGATAATGGCGCCAGCCTGGGTAGCCTGTCAGAAAAACATCTGCTTGAACTTGACCAAGGCCAACAACTGGATGTTAGTTACGAACAACATCCTGAATACAGTGCCCCCTTGCAACAAATTGACAGCAGGCTGATCCCGGAAAAATTGCATTTTATTGCCTGGCCCAGGGCGAAATAATTTTTATCTGGTCATTGCAAACTTAAGCAATAATCCATGTATCATTGTACGTATACACGAATTACCCGCAATTTATGACTTATCACGAAACCTCTTTTTATTTTCCGGCACCGGTTGAGCAACGTTTTTGCTCACAATGCGGCTCTGCCCTTTCCCGCAAAATCCCGCCCGATGACAACCGCGTACGCGACATTTGTGAAAACTGTGGGGCTATCCATTACAAAAACCCGCTGGTTGTGGTGGGCACGGTGCCGGTCTGGGAAGATAAAATCCTGCTATGCCGCCGCGCCATCGAACCCCGGTATGACAAATGGACATTACCCGCAGGCTTCATGGAGCTGAGCGAAACCAGCAGCCTTGGCGCTATTCGTGAAACCACGGAAGAAGCCGGGGCAGACATTACGCTAAAGCAGCTTTTTACCGTCATCGATGTCCCGAACGTCAATCAGGTGCATTTGTATTTCCTGGCCAATGCCAATAGCCCAAAACTGAATCCTGGCCCGGAAAGCCTGGAAGCCCGTTATTTTGGCATTGATGAAATACCCTGGGATGAACTGTCCTTCCGGACCGTTGCCCAGACCCTTAAACGTTACATTGAAGACAAGGAGCGTGGGGTTTTCACTACCCACTATCTTTCCTTATCCTAAGCAATGGCGCTTTTCTGGCTAGACCTGCAAACCCCGTTCCCCCCGCCCGAGCTCGCCCTTAAAGAGCCGGACGGCCTGCTGGCCTGTGGTGGTGATTTATCCATGGCTCGCATGACAAGCGCCTATCAACAGGGCATTTTCCCATGGTATTCCGAGCCACAACCCATTCTGTGGTGGAGCCCTTCCCAACGCATGGTACTCATGTGCAAGGATTTTGTCATCTCGCACAGCCTGAAGAAAAAGCTCAGGCAAATTGCCAAACAGGAAACCCGGCCAAATCCTTTCATTCAAATCAAGGTGGACACCGCCTTTGTACAGGTTATGCAGGCCTGTGCCGCTCCCCGGCAAAACCAGGCCGGCACCTGGATCAGTCAGGATATTATTAACGCCTACACCAACTTGCATCTGGCCGGACTGGCCCATAGTATTGAAACCTGGATTGATGGAAAACTGGCCGGTGGGCTTTACGGTGTGTCAATGGGCAAGATGTTTTATGGTGAATCCATGTTTTCCAATATAAGCGACAGCTCCAAGATTGCCTTGGCCTATGCAGTCTTTTTTTTGGCTCGCCATGGTGTTGAATGGATAGACTGCCAGCAGCAAACCAGGCACTTGGGCAGTCTTGGTGCCGCCCCCGTTTCACGCAGGATATTTATGGAACACCTGAAAAAAACCATTCCCCAAACGCCACCTCCCTGGCAAGCGGGAATTTTACATTCAGATGGCAATATCTCTTGAACCCGGCTTGGGTATTTGAGTATATTTAACGCATGAGCGAGATTCATGACCCCAACCTGCATGTATTGCATTACTACTTAACGGCCTCCTATCCCTGCAGTTATCTTGAAGGCAGGATAGCCCGTTCCCGGGTTGTTGCGCCGGGTCATCTGGTTACCGCCAAGGCCTATGCCAGCTTATTAAGGGCCGGTTTCCGCCGCAGCGGCCTGTTCACATATAAACCCCAGTGCGACAATTGCCAGGCGTGCATATCGGTTCGGATTAATACGGTCGCTTTCAAGCCAAGCTCAACTCAAAAACGCATACAAAAGCGCCACCGTGACCTGTCTGCCCGCAAAGTCCCCATACAATGGCAAGATGATCATTTTATTTTGTACAGCCGCTACCAGCATCAGCGGCACCCTGGCGGTGGCATGGACGAGCAGGGTCGCGAACAATATGAGCAATTCCTGCTATCCAGCCACGTAAACACCGAACTGGTTGAATTCCGTTCCCCCGATGGGGTGCTGCGTATTGTGTCAATTATTGACCTCAGTGATGACGGGCTGTCTTCGGTTTATACATTTTATGATCCTGACTACCCCGGCAGCCTGGGCACCTATTGCATTTTATGGCAGATAGAACAATGCAGGCAGCTTGGCCTACCCTGGTTATATCTGGGATACTGGATAAAGGAAAGCCCAAAAATGTCCTATAAAACCAGATTCCAGCCTCTTCAGAAATATATAAACCAACAATGGATTGACCATATTCCCGGTCAGGAATAGTTTTAAGTGAAAATAAGCATTAAAATGGGCAGATTCCATTTTATTTCTCAGCCATGTTCAATACCTTCAAACTTTATCCTTTTGTTCGCCCACTGCTCTTTTCAATGGACGCCGAAACGGCTCATGAAATGACATTGAAATCATTGCAAAAAGCACATCACTGCAAAGCTACACGCGAGCTGCTTAAAGGTAGCCACACCCTGCTTCCAACCACTTTAATGGGCTTGCCCCTGCGCAACCCCATAGGGCTGGCCGCCGGACTGGATAAAAACGGGGAATGCATTGACGCCCTTGGCCAGCTTGGTTTTGGTTTCATTGAAGTGGGTACGGTAACTCCCCGCGCCCAACCAGGCAACCCCAAACCCCGCATGTTTCGCCTGCCGCAGGCAGAATCCCTGATTAACCGGATGGGTTTTAACAACCATGGTCTGGATACGTTCCTGCAAAATGTCCAACAAAGTGAATGGCGCGCAAAAAGAGGGGTTCTTGGCCTGAATATCGGAAAAAATGCCGATACTCCAATTGAAAATGCCGCCAGTGATTACTTGATTGGGCTTGAGGGTGTGTACCCTTTTGCCGATTATGTCACCATCAATATTTCTTCACCCAACACCAAGAATCTGCGTGCCTTGCAAGGTGGCGACGAGTTAAGTGATTTATTGCGGCAAATTGCTGACAAACGCAAGGAACTGGCCGACCGTTATGGCCGCCGGGTACCTGTTGTTGTGAAAATTGCCCCTGATCTTGAAGCCGGGCAAATTCAGGCTATTGCCCATATTTTGCCGCGTTACGAAATTGATGGTGTGATTGCGACCAACACCACGCTTTCCCGCAGTGCGGTTCAGGGGCTTAAACATAGCGAAGAAAGTGGTGGCCTGTCGGGCCCTCCGGTTCATGAGCTGTCACTCAAAGTGATTGAGTCACTCAGAAAAGAAATGGGACCGGATTTTACAATTATCGGTGTGGGCGGTATTAACTCAGGCAAGCAGGCTCTTGAAAAAATAAATGCCGGTGCCAATGCCGTGCAACTATACACGGGCCTTATTTATCAGGGCCCAAAACTCATTGCCGATTGCATAAATACGCTTAGAAAGAGCGATATTTTCATGCGCAAATAAACCATTGCCACAGGGTCCGCCTTCATAAAGCAGGATCTTGCAAGCATTTTTCCAAAAAAAAAGAGCCCATTTGAAGGGCTCTTTTTACTGTCTGCTTAACGCAAATTAGTTGCGACCTGCAGCGCGAGTGGCTGTTTTGGCGGCATTGGCTACGTTGTTGGCAGCGGCTGTTGTGGCAGCAGTCGCAGATTCTGTTGCCTTGATAGTGGCATTGGCTGCCGCTGTCAGGTTACCTTCGGCAACTTCAACGGCTTGTTTGGCTGCTTTGTTCAAAGAATCATAAGCAGTGTTCGCAGTTGCCAGTGAGGATTTCAACAAAGCAACCGCGCTTTCTGAACCTGTAGGGGCATTTTTAGCCAACTGATCAATGGTTTCAGCAATGTGCTGTTGGCCTTCGGCAACTTGGGTTTCTGTCAGTTTGATCAGCTCGTTGCTAACGCTTGACAAAATGTCATAAACATTTTTTGTGTAAGCAACCGCTTTTTCAGCGTTGGGCTGGGCCAAAGAAGATACGAAAGCAACCGCTTCCTGTGGATCTTTCAACTCAGAAACCTGTTGAGAATGCTCGGCAGCCTCACCTAAAGAAGCTTTGATCACTTTCATGTTCAGATCAACCAGTTTCTCGAAGCCACCAAAAATTGAACCTTGTACGGCAACGAAAGTGTTGATGGCTGATTTTTGACGATCTAGAATTTGTTGTGGGATTGCGCTCATGGTATGTCCTAGGTAGAAATAAATAAGTTTGTGAAGTAAAAAGCTGCTACATGATAAATTGAACAGCCGGTTGCAATATCATTTTCAGGAAATTACTGCCAACCTATTTATATTGCACCGCACAATTCAAATTATACGCAACTTCTGTCGCCGGTCAAGTATTTTTTTGTGCGTTGCACAAATAATCACAAAAAAACCAAAAAAACTTAACTAATTGAAATGTAATTGCTTTTTATTAAGTCTTGATGACAGGCAATTTGCACATCACGCACTTTTTACCTACCTGCTTTATGGCCTTCTTTGTGACACTCATAACCCAGGTCTGCCGAAATACGGGCAGCGGTATCCGTTAACAGTTCAACCCATTCATCACGCATCCGCTCTGAAGGAGAAGAAATGGACAGGCCTGCAACCAATTTCCCACTGTCATCAAAAATACCGGCAGAAATACAGCGTACACCCAGCTCAAGCTCTTCGTTGTCTCTGGCATAGCCGTGACGGCGCACAAAAGCCAGCTCTTTTTCAAGTCGGTCAAGGTCTGTCAGGCTGTTACCGGTCGTACCGCCAAGTCCGGTACGTAATGCATAAGCACGTACCGTCCTGGGTTCGGCCGCTGCCAGAAAAAGCTTGCCAACCGAAGTCAGGTGCAAAGGCGCACGACCACCAATAGCCCGAACCACCTGCATGCCAGAACGTTCGCTCCAGGCCCGGTCTATGTAGACAATATCATCGCCCTGCTGAATGGATAAATTGATGGTTTGCCCGGTAAGCCGATGCAACACATGCATGTGTTCATGGGCAATTTCCCTCACGTTCAACCTGTCTTTAACCAGGGAACCCAGCTCAAGCAAACGCATGCCAAGCTGGTACATACCGTTATTAACCCTGTCTACATAGCGGCCTGCGGCAAGATCATTCAAAATACGATGCGCTGTTGAGGAATGCAAATTGGACAAGGCGGCAATTTCTTTCAGGGAGACAGGCTCATCCTGCTCGGCCAGCACATCAAGCAGTTTCATGGCCCGCTCCAGGACCTGGATGGTGATGTCAGAAGAAGAGGATTTGACCGGAGGTACGATTGGACTCTTGGCAGTCATGGCAATAACTTTGAATGTTGCAATGCAATATATTTTATCCCAGCATGTGAAAAGAAGCTATGCTTATCTTTATGCAGACGAGCATCGCTTCCTCCATACCTTGATTTTACAAGGGCGCCTGGTACATTAATGACTGAACCGCCCTCCGGCCCTGAGAATTTCTCCTTTCAAATAGGAAAAAGCCTCTTGAACGGCAGGTGACGGCCCTTTGACGCCCAAATCCACAAAGGGCGGATTATTATCCCTGGCCACGGTTGGCAAACTGAAGGTCTTGACACCCGGCCAGTTGATTTCGATGAACTCCAGTGCCGGCGTGATGCGGGATTCGGGCAATGAATAGGCCAGAATGGAATGTTCTTCCACACGCTGAAGGTTATGATATTGCTCATACCGATGGTCAAGCGTCCATTCAATCATGGGCCAGGCCATTTCGGGAAAGCCCGGCACAAAGGTATGATCCTGAATAAAAAAACCCGGAATTTTATTATAAGGATTGGGTACAATTTCAGCCCCTTTGGGAAATACACCCATAGCCAGCCGGCGCTGGTTTTCGGGTGTTCCCATATCTATGCTGCCGCGGCCCTCTTTGGCCAGCTCCTGAAAACGCGAGGTAATCAGCTTGGCGGCAATGGGGTGCAGTTCCAGCTCAACACCCAGTGCCAACGCAACGGCATCCCGGGTTTTATCATCAGGGGTGGCACCAATGCCACCACAAGAAAACACAATATCGCCAGAAGCAAAACTGCGTTTATATTCCTGTACAAGCGTATCCAGATCGTCGGGCAAAAACCGGGCCCATGACAACTGCATGCCCCTGCCAGACAGCATCGAAATCACTGTTGACAAATGCTTGTCCTGGCGGCGCCCGGACAGGATTTCATCACCGATAATGAACAGACCTATTTTTCTTGTCGAGTTATTACTCATATTTCTCACCTTTTGAGCTGCTTGGCTCAAATACCAGATTACTGCATAAATGATTGATTATGCAAAGCACATAAATTTTGACTTGAAAACAATTATTGCTTTATGATGATAAGCCAATCGGCCGCGGAAAAACAGCGTCTGACACCTTGCCTGCGTTGTTTTTCATGCTTGTCCGCCTTTTTCCGGCTATTATTGATTATGTTCATTCAAAATCCAAGTCAACATGCTTCCACTATTGCACATACACTGCAAAATCCCAATGCCTGGCTCATCGCATGCTATTGCGCGCAATGGTGCGATACATGCAAAGAATACTTTGAGTCATTTACAGAATTAAGTCAGCGTTTTCCCCAGCACCTGTTTGTTTGGGTAGACATAGAAGAAGAGCCCGAACTGCTTGATGATATTGATATTGAGAACTTTCCCACGCTATTGATACAAATAGAAGGAAAGAATCATTTTTTTGGCACCATGCTGCCTTACATCAGCCACCTGGAGCGAATATTGCAAAATATCCGCCCCGACAGCCCTGTCCAGCCAGGTGGCCCTGCGTCGTTCAGTCGTTTGATTCAGCAGGCTTGATATTATTTTTAGGGCGTCCGCCTAACAAGATCGCCAGCTGTGGCTGCCTGGCTGTGGCCTGGTGTTCCATCCACTTTTGTTCATGCTGCAGCCGTTGGGCTTCTTTATGCGGATCCTTAACTGAAGGCTCGTAAGGCTTGAAGAAAAAATCGTCAATAGGTGCCGGCCTTGAAGCGGGAAAGGTTCGTTTAAAACGCTCCCCTTTGCCACGACCGCGCGAATCAGCACTGGCTGGACTGCGGTGCTGGAAAGTCTCAGGAATATTGAGGGTGCCGCGGGGCACTTTAACCTTGATGAGCTTTTCTATATCCTCAAGCAGTTTTTCCTCATGCTCGGTAAACAAGGCAATTGCCTCACCGGAAGCCCCCGCCCTGCCTGTACGGCCAATCCGGTGCACATAGTCTTCGGGATTAAATGGAAGATCAACGTTAATCACACAGGGTAAACCGGCAACGTCAAGCCCGCGCGCCGCAACATCGGTAGCCACCAGCACGGCGGTTTCACCCGACTTGAAGGAATCCAGTGCCTTGATACGCTCGATCTGGGATTTGTCGCCATGAATGGATTCTGCCTTAATGCCTTCCTTGACAAGTTCACGCGTTAAACGGCTGGCGCCAATTTTTGTATTGACAAAAATAATGACCTGGCTGAGGCTGCGGGACTTGAGCAAATACAATACTGCGGCCTGCTTGTTATTGCCAGATACCGGGTAGGCAATCTGGGTTACGTTTTCGGCCGTGGCATTTTGCGGCGCCACATTGATTTCAATGGGCGACTTCAGGAAGGAGCGCGCCAGTTTCCTGATTTCACCACTAAACGTGGCGGAAAACAGCAGGCTTTGGCGGGATTTTGGCAACAGTTTGACAATGCGTTCAAGATCGGGCAAAAAGCCCATATCAAGCATTCTGTCCGCCTCATCAAGAACCAGGGTATTCACCTGCGACAAATTGATGGTTTTCTGTTCTATGTGGTCTAGCAAACGGCCAGGCGTGGCAATGACCAGCTCACATCCTTTGCGCAACTCTTCTTTTTGGGCGGAAATATCCACACCGCCAAACACCACGGCCACACGCAAGGGACAACTTTCGCTGTAACGCTTTACGCTGTCAGCCACCTGATCGGCCAATTCCCGTGTGGGAGCTAAAATAAGCGCGCGCACCGGGTGTCTGGCAGGCGAAGTGCTGTGGCTGGCATAGGGCATTAAACGATGTAACAGCGGAAGCGTAAAGGCCGCGGTTTTACCGGTTCCCGTTTGGGCCGCCCCCATTACATCACGGCCATCGATAATGGCGGGTATGGCTTGAGCCTGAATAGGAGTGGCGACTGTATAACCACTGGCTGAAATGGCCGTTAAAAGATCGGGGTGAAGACCAAATTCACTAAAAGATTTCACACTTTCAGCATTGGCATTAGAGGTATCCGTCATTGGGTCCTGAACAATAAAATAAAATATCCGTGTTTGCAAAAAATGCAAAAAATAACTATTAACCGCTTATTTTACTACTCTGGCATCCCATAATAGCCGATTCACGAAAGTCCAGGCTGAATTTATCCAAAAAACCAGCGTAATAGCCATAAGGTTCCCATGCCGGCAACAATCAGCACTAGGATACTGCGGAAGCGAAAAAACGCCAGTCCGGCAACAATACCCGCAAACATTTCAGGCCCTATGCGAGGTGTTTCGCCTTGCGCCCAGGGCAGCAGACTGGGCACGATAATGGCTACCAACGCGGCGACGGGCGCATAACGCAAGCCGCTTTTTACATTATCAGACAACGGTATATAACCGCCAATCAGCAAGTAACCCACGCGGGTAATAAAAGCGCACAACACCATCAATGCAGTGGCCTTCAACACATATTCAACACTCATATTCACACCCCTTTTCGGGCTTTTCCGGCATTCTTGCCATACTTCTCGGCCAGTACGCCTGCCACTACACCTACAACAATTGCCACAAACAGGCCAAGTCTGAAAGGTAACTGTTGCCCCAACCAGGATGCGGCTCCCGCCGCCACGACCGTGACCAGCATGGGTTGGGTCCGGACCATGGGAATGACAATAGCCAGCAAAGTAAAAACGCCCGCATATTCAAGTGACCAGGAGCCCGGAATATAACTGCCGACATAAATGCCCAAAACGGTTGAAACCTGCCAGACCAGCCATAACAGGAAAGACGCCGACATAAAGTAGCCGTAATACATGCCTATACGGCCAATCCGCTGCGCGCGAAAGCGGTTCATGAACAGGACAAACCCGACATCGGTTAAAAAATATCCGGCCACAATTCGTCGCCAAACAGAAAAATGCCTGAAATAAGGATATAAACTGGCGCCAAAAATAATAAAGCGCAGATTAACAACCATAGCCGCAAAAAAAACAACCCACAAGGGCGCATTCAGGGCCATTAACGGAGCCACCGTCAACTGCAACGAACCGGCATAGACCAAAAAAGACATCAGCAAAGCTTGCCAGGCGGCAAGCCCATAATTAACCATGGCAACCCCTGTCACAAACCCCCACACAGACAGGGCAAACAGATTGGGCGCAATATGCCTGCTTCCCATGAACCAGGCCATTTTTTTGATTGAAAGCCGTGGAGGCAGCGATTTCACGCCTGTAGATAACTGCACAGACAAAACGACTTCCTTGTACAATGATTGAAATTATTAACCGTAAAGCGAATTCTAGCAAAGCCAGGATGTTTTCATTAAAATAAAGCCAGGTTTCATCCAGAAACAGGCTTATTTTGCAACGCTTGCGCCCAAGCCCTGTTTTTGTGAAAATTTAATGTTTCGGCTATTGCATGCCCAGAAGGAAAAAAATGTCATCTCAAGCAACACAAGACCCCATTATTGTTACCGCACAAGACCTGCCCTTACATTGCCCAGGCCCCAACGCTCCCCGTTGGAGCCTGCATCCCCGTGTTTTTCTGGATGTTACCAAAACCGGTGAAGTCAGTTGCCCATACTGTGGCACCCAGTACAAACTGAAAGAAGGCGAAAAAGTGCATGGGCACTAAAACACCCGGAGCCATCAAACGCAGTGTTTTCACCAGCCCTGCCGAGGTTGAGCAGTCTTTTTACGAAGCGCTTCGCGAAGCAGACCTGAACAGACTCATGCAAACCTGGGCTGATGATGAAGATATTGTCTGCATCCACCCTAATGGTGAACGCCTGGTGGGCCATCAGGCCATCCAGGCTTCCTGGAAAGAAATTCTTTCCAAAGGGCCTCTTAGCATCGAAGCAAAAATACCGGTCATTTTTCACCACGGCATGATCGTTGTTCATACCATTCTCGAACGACATTACCTTGCCACATCAATGGGCCAGAAAGAAATGCTTTGCAACGTCACCAATATTTACCAAAAAAACCGCAGTGGCTGGCATATTATCCTTCACCATGCCTCTCTGGCGCCTCCTGATACCGTCCTTGACGAATTGCATCCGGCAGTCAGCATGCTGCTCCATTAAACTTTTAAATAGCCGTTGCCCTTGAAGACCCAGCTGGATTTTAGTGCCTGTCCTTCTCCAAAATGGTTGCCCGACGGACAATCGCAAACCATCTTTGCGTCCCGATTCGTGCCACGACCTTCAATCTTCTATGCCCGTGAAAGAGTCATTACCACCGATAATGACTTTATTGACATAGACTGGAATATTCCAGGCCTGCACCCGCTGGCCCCCGAAAGCAATAGACCAGTCGCCCCCGCTGTTTGTCAGAAAGGGCAAACCACAAACCCTGGCAGCCTAACCGGCGCACCCCCCGCCCTGGTTTTGTTTCATGGACTGGAAGGCAGCAGCCAAAGCCATTATGCCCGCGCCATTTGCCATTATTTCCGGCAAAAAAACTGGGTGGTCGCGGTTGCCCATTTCCGTGGCTGCTCAGGAGAGGCCAACAAACTGCCCCGGTCCTACTTTTCCGGCGACTCTACCGATATTCACACTATTTTCAATCATGTACGCCAGCGTCTGCCAAACGCACGCTGGCATGCCTGTGGCATTTCCATGGGTGGCAATGCCCTGCTGAAATACGCCGGAGAACAACAGGAAAGCCTGAGCTGGCTTCAGGCTGTGGCAGGCATCTCAGTGCCTCTGGACCTGCTGGCAACCGGAAAGCAGCTGGAAACCGGATTTTTTGGGCGTTTCGTGTATACACCCCATTTTTTACAAACCATGAAAAAGAAAATCAGGGAAAAAAGCCGGCAGTTTCCCGATGACATTGATATTGATAAAATACAGCAGGCCAAAACCCTGTTTGATTTTGATGATGCCTATACGGCTCCGGTGCATGGTTTCAAAGGCGCGCTTGACTACTGGACCCGTTGTTCAAGCAAAGCATTTCTTAAAGACATCTGCATTCCAGCCCTGGTCCTGAACGCCAGAAACGATCCCTTCATTCCAGAAAACTCGCTACCCGGCATCAGGGATATTTCTGCCTCTGTTACCCTGCACCTGCCCAAAACAGGTGGCCATGCCGGTTTTTCAACCGGCCCCTTTCCCTCAAACTTTAACTGGTTAGCGCACCGGTTAGAGCAGTTTTTCTGCCAGGGCGGCTAAAGCACACCTGCCGGCAGGCGCCCCACTTCCTTTCCCCTGAAGGTGGAACGCAAACGTCCCTTGGCCGACAGGCGCATCATGTTAGCCAAGGCCACCAGCAAGCCAAAAGACTCTACCAACGCTGCCGGGATCCACATGGTAAGACCGCCGATACTTTGATCTTGCAGGGCGCTCATGGGCAATGCCCTGCCGCATAGATCAAACAGGGGGTATAAATCAACCGAGGTAAAGGCAATATAAGCGCCCGCCACCATTTGCGGCAACATGGTCAAAATGGGGGAAAGCACACGGGCTCCGGGTGACATGACGGCGGGAGAGCCTCCTTTGACACACCACTGCCCCATACGGCCCAGCCAGGTTTTAGCCGTCAGCAGCGGCGGATTGGAGGGGCGACGGTCAAGCACCAGGTTCCAGTACATAAACCCGCTAATGACGACCGACCAGTTCATGAGCCGGTACAACTTCCAGTCGAGCATGGAATAGAACTGAATGGTGGGATCCAGCCAGACCAACACCAGCATGACAAACAGGACCGGCACAAAGATTTTATTGGTCAGGACGCCTTCAATGAAACGGCCGGAAAAAGTTTGACGGAAATTTTTCAGCCAGACCCTTGCCCGCAATGGCAGCCCAGCACGCATAACCTGGCCCGGATAGGCCGCCATGACAATAAGTGGCCCCAAATGATGCAGTACCACATGCTGTATGCGGTGAATGAAAAACATGCGTTCGGCATAGTAGTCGATATGCGTATGCAAAGACAGGTAAATCATGAAAAACCCGATCCAGAACAGCCATTGCCGGGTACGGGTAACCTTGTGCACGGCAGTGCCGCGCATGAACAAAATACCGCAGCCAAGAAAAGCGATGACCAGAGTAGGAGAAAACTCCCATGGCTGCAGCCAATGCATCAGGTCCAGATTCATAAACCACCGATCGAAAAAAATTAATTAAACTATTATAATCATGCAGATAGCGTATTGTAATAGCTGTTGCCCCGTTTTCGGGATAATCACCAAAAGCGCAAAAAAATGAAATTACCGCCGAACTGCTCAAAAGAAGCGCTAAAATATGGCCATCATGGAAGAATTTGATTTTGATATTGCGATACTGGGTGCCGGTCCTGCCGGCTGTGCACTGGCCTGTACACTGGCTTCTGTCAGCCAGGGTTCTTTACGCATTGCCCTTTTTCAGGGTCTGAACAAGCGGCATGACCCTGCCAAAGACACACGTGTCCTGGCCCTTAATTACGGCAGCAAGGTCTTTCTTGAAAAACACCGCCTTTGGCCAGACCACAGCGCCACCATAGAAACCGTTCATGTTTCACAAAAAAACCGCCTGGGTCGCACGCTCATTTCAAACAAAGACTTCAATGTACCCATGCTGGGCAGCGTGGTTGCCTATGCGGAATTGTATCGCAAACTGCAAGAGCGGCTTCAACAGCTGCCGGTCACGGTGCTCAGTGGTGAGCTGGCCAGCGCCGCCCAGGAAAACGACAAGGCCCCGGTTATTGTCACGCAGGGCGAGAAAACCTGGCGCACCCGCATCGCGGTCCAATGTGACGGCATCAAACCCAAGGGCATTCACCGCGAATATAACCAGCATGCGCTGATTACCTCTGCACGGGCACAATTCCCCAAACAGGGGTGGGCCTGGGAGCGCTTCACCCGGGAAGGCCCCCTGGCCGTCCTGCCACACCCCATCTACAAGGATGCCCAGTCTATTGTGTGGTGCACTTCGCCAGCACGTGCCCGGGAACTGGCCCAACTTGATGATGCCACTTTCTCCCGAACCCTCACCGGGCATTTTGGTGAGCGGCTGGGCTTGCTAAGCGCCCTTGAAAAACGTGCTGTTTTCCCGTTACATTTAAGCGCCAGCAAAAACACGGTTAACGGGCATATTGCCACCCTTGGCAATGCCGCCCAAACCCTTCATCCGGTTGCCGGACAGGGCCTGAACCTGGGTCTTCGCGATGTGGCCACCCTGGTTCATTGCCTCAAACCCTGGATGCTTGACACCAGCCAGGCTGCCGCTCCTTTCCTGGACAAGTTTGCCAACAGCCGAAAACTTGACCGCATGATAACCTGTGAGCTTACCGATTTCCTGCCGCGTATTTTTTCAACCGGCAATCCGCTGGTAGAGCATGGTTGTGGCCTAAGCCTGCTGGGCATGGACTTGCTCAAACCCCTGCGTCAGCCACTGGCCATGCATTTGTTACAGGGCTTCAGAAACTGAATTTTTCAGGCAAATCGCTCATTTTTTACTCAGCGACAGCCCAATTGGTTAAAATCTACGCATGCATATTGGTCCCTGGCACCTTCCCAACCCTGTTTTTGTCGCTCCCATGGCGGGAGTGACCGATCGTCCTTTCCGCCAGCTTTGCAAGCGGCTGGGAGCAGGTTATGCCGTTTCTGAAATGGCAGCCAGCAACCCAAAACTCTGGAACAGTGTCAAAACCTCGCGACGCCTTAACCATGAAGGCGAGGTAGACCCCATCGCCGTTCAAATTGCCGGTGCTGACCCTGACATGATGGCTGAAGCCGCCGTATTCAACATAGAAAAAGGCGCTTGCATCATTGACATCAACATGGGCTGTCCAGCCAAAAAAGTCTGCAGTGTCGCTTCGGGTTCCGCGCTGCTACGCAATGAGCCGCTGGTTGCCCAAATCATTGAACGTGTGGTCAAGGCCTGTACCCCCTACAACGTACCGGTTACCCTTAAAACCAGAACCGGCTGGGACCGGGAAAACAAAAACGCCTTGCGCGTGGCCCGTCTTGCCGAAAACCTGGGTATTTCCGCCTTAACGCTGCATGGCCGCACCCGCTGCGACCTTTACACCGGTCAGGCCGAGTACGACACCATTGCCCAGGTCAAGGCCAACATCTCAATTCCAGTTATTGCAAATGGGGATATCACCGATCCCTATAAGGCAAAATACGTACTAGACTATACCAAAGCAGATGCCATCATGATTGGCCGCGCAGCCCAGGGAAACCCCTGGATCTTCAGGGAAATCAATCATTTCCTTGATACCGGCCGGTTGCTGCCAAAACCCGGTTACGGGCACATGAAAGCAGTCCTGCTTGAACACCTGCATCATCACTACACCTTCTATGGTGAATACACCGGGGTTCGATCGGCCCGCAAGCATATCGCCTGGTACATCAGCAAACTGCCTGAAGCAGACTCTTTTTGTGACAGGATGAACCGAATCGACAACAGTCATGATCAGTACACGGCCGTAGAGCAATGGTTTGATCAGCTGATTATCCGCCAAGGGCAGCAACCGGCAACCAGCCCGGCCCACTGAAAATCCCCTTGTATTTTTATATCCAATAATATAATTCCACTAATATCGTTACGCCATGAATAATACTCAAAATCTTCAAGAGTGTGTCCGTACCAACCTAGAGCTATATTTCAAGGAACTCGGCGACAGCAACCCGAGCAATCTTTGGGAAATGGTTAACAACTGCGTTGAAAAACCGCTGCTTGAAGTTGTTATGCAAAAAGCCAACAGCAACCAATCCAAGGCGGCTGAAATGCTTGGCATTACTCGCAATACCCTGCGTAAAAAACTTATTACACATCACTTAATCTAATCAACATGAAACTTTCAACTGCCTTACTTTCGGTTTCAGACAAAACCGGTATTGTCGAATTTGCCCAAGCCCTTGCACAACGTGGCATTAAATTACTGTCCACCGGCGGCACTGCAGCCCTGCTGAAACAGGCCGGTCTTGCCGTTACCGAAGTTGCCGAACACACGGGTTCTCCTGAAATCCTCGACGGCCGGGTCAAAACCCTGCACCCCAAAATTCACGGAGGCCTGCTGGGACGTCGCGATGACGACATCCACCTGAGCACCATGAAAGAACACAATATTGACCCCATCGATCTGCTGGTGGTCAATCTGTATCCTTTCCGTGAAACCATTGCCAAGCCTGGTTGCAACTTTGCTGACGCGATTGAAAACATCGACATCGGCGGCCCCGCCATGCTGCGTGCCGCGGCCAAAAACCATGGTACTGAAACCGGTGGTGTGACTGTCGTGATTGACCCTGCCGACTACGACCAGGTCTTGCAGGAAATTGATGCAAATGGCCAAACCTCTTATGCCCTGCGCCTGAAACTGGCCAGCAAGGTATATGCCCACACTGCGGCTTACGACGGCGCCATTACCAACTACTTAACCAGCCTGGCCGATGCCGCTCCGGCACAAAACGCCGAACCGGCCCGCAAGCAATGGCCATCCGTGTTAACCGTGCAGGTTCAACAGCACCAGGAACTGCGTTACGGTGAAAACCCGCACCAATCAGCTGCCTTCTACGTAGACCCCAATGCCCCCGAAGGCCTGCTGGGACGCTATCGCCAGTTACAGGGCAAAGAACTGTCGTATAACAATATTGCCGATTCTGATGCTGCCTGGGAATGTGTCCGCACCTTCGAGGCACCCGCCTGCGTGATTGTCAAACACGCCAATCCTTGTGGCGTCGCCGTGGCCGAATCTGCACTTGCCGCCTACCAGAAAGCCTTCAAGACCGACCCCACTTCCGCATTTGGCGGCATTATTGCCTTCAACCGTACGGTTGACCTGGCCACCGCACAAGCAATCAGCGAGCAATTCATGGAAGTGCTGCTGGCGCCTTCTTACACCGCCGAAGCCCTGGAGCTGCTGGCTGCCAAGAAAAATGTGCGCGTGCTTGAACTGGCCATGGGCAATGGCAAAAACGACTTTGACATCAAACGCGTGGGCGGTGGCTGGCTGGTCCAGGACCCGGATGCCTTCGACCTGGATACCAGCGCCCTGAAAGTGGTCACTAAAAAACAACCTGCCGAACAGCAAATGCAAGACCTGCTGTTTGCCTGGAATGTGGCTAAATTCGTCAAATCAAACGCCATCGTGTTTTGTGCCAACGGCATGACCATGGGTGTTGGCGCCGGCCAGATGAGCCGTATCGACTCTGCCCGCATCGCTTCCATCAAGGCTGAAAACGCCGGCCTGTCCCTGCAGAATTCCGCCGCTGCGTCCGACGCGTTCTTCCCGTTCCGTGACGGCCTGGATGTGATCGTTGCCGCCGGCGCCAACTGCATTATTCAACCAGGTGGCAGCATCCGTGACGATGAAGTGATTGCCGCTGCCGACGAACACGGTATTGCCATGGTCTTTACCGGCACCCGCCACTTCCGTCACTAATCTGTAATGCGCATACTTGGTATTGATCCTGGCCTTCGACGCACCGGTTTCGGTGTGATCGAAGCCAGTGGTATGCGTATTCAATATGTGGCCAGTGGCACCATTGTCGTTCCCACCGAACTGCCCCTTTACCAGCGACTCAAAGCCATCCTGGACAATATTCGTGAAGTGATCCAGACTCATCAACCCGATGACTCGGCGCTGGAAAAAGTGTTTGTCAATACCAACCCGGTATCCACGCTTTTGCTGGGACAGGCCCGCGGTGCAGCCATGTGCGCACTGGCAGACAGCAATCTGAATGTCAGCGAATACACGGCCCTGCAAATCAAGAAGGCCGTTGTGGGCAACGGGCACGCCAAAAAAGAACAGGTGCAATTAATGGTTCAACACCTGCTGTCCCTGAATGGATTGCCCTCATCTGACTCGGCCGATGCCCTGGCCTGTGCCATCTGCCATGCCCACGCCAATCCCCTGTTACAAAAGCTCAAATCCCACGAGCAAAGCCAGCTAAGCCATCAATCACGCATGCGGGCTGGCAGGCTGATTGGTTAACCTTTTTTTATATTGCATTATTATGATCGGACGTCTTACCGGAACCCTTATCGAAAAACTGCCTCCCACTGTCTGCCTGGATGTCAACGGGGTCGGTTACGACATTGATGTTCCCATGAGTACCCTGTACGACTTGCCCGAATTGGGTGCCAAAGTGACCCTGTTCACGCATTTGGCGGTCCGGGAAGATGCCCACACCCTGTTTGGTTTTCTGCATGCGGCAGAAAGAAGCACCTTCCGGGCCCTGATCAAAGTCAGTGGCATCGGATCACGTACCGCCCTGGCCCTGCTTTCAGGGATGAGCGTAAGCGACCTGGCCAACGCCATCGCCAACCAGGATGCCGCCTTGCTGCTTAAGGTTCCCGGCATTGGCAAAAAAACCGCCGAACGCCTTTTGCTTGAACTGCGCGGCAAACTGGGAGATACTCACTCCACACAAATAAATTCAGTCAACCACAGTCAAACCGATATTCTTAATGCCCTGATCGCATTGGGATATTCAGAGCGGGAGTCACAAGCTGCGCTTAAAACCTTGCCTGTTGAAATTACCGTTTCAGAAGGCATCCGTATGGCTTTGAAATCACTGGCAAAATAATTTATTAAATTTTATATACTCAATTTCAAGGAAATAAAATGCGTCCTCAATGGTTTAAAAAAGTTCTTGTTGCCACCGCCATCAGCAGCCTGTGTTTTTCAAGCGCAGCCATGGCCGAGAAAACCCTGAAAATGGCTTATGCCCTGTCTAAAGACTCTCATTATGGTGCCGGTGCCAAGGCCTTTGAAGAGTCTATTGGCAAAAGCACTAATGGTGAAATTAAAATTGAACAGTTTGCCAACAGCGCCCTGGGCGGCGAACGTGAAGTCATTGAAGGCCTGCAAATCGGTACGGTGGATGCCGCCATTTTATCTACTGGCGCAACCCTGAACTTTGTGCCACAAACCGGTGTTTTCGACATTCCTTTCCTGTTCCGTGACCTGGACCATGCCCGCAAAGTGCTGGATGGCGATATCGGCAACAAACTGCTGGCCGAATTCCCCAAACGTGGCCTGGTGGCCCTGGCATGGGGTGAGCAAGGTTTCCGTCACCTGACCAACAGCAAACATGCCGTAAAGACACCTGCAGACCTGAAAGGCCTGAAAATCCGCACTACCGAAAACCCGATTCACATTACCGCCTTCAAGGAACTGGGCATGTTGCCAACCCCCATGGCCTGGCCTGAAGTGCAGACCGCCCTGCAGCAAGGCACCATTGATGGCCAGGAAAACCCGCTTTCAGTGATTGTTTCCGCCAAGCTGTCTTCCCAGCAAAAACACCTGTCCCTGACCGGACACGTGTATGGTCCTGCCGTAATTGTGGTTTCCCCCATGGTTTATGACAGCATGTCTGACGAAGACAAGGCAAAACTCAAGGAAGCTGCATTGGCAGCCGCCCAAGGCATGCGCGATTTCGTTGACAATGTAGAAAAAACAGGTCTTGAAACACTGACCAAAGAAGGCATGGAAATCACCCAGGATGTTGATCGTGCCGAATTTGCCAAAATTGTTCACAATGTCTATCCTGAATTCCACAAAAAATTCTCGAAAGAACTGATTGAATCCATCCAGAACACAAAATAAGTTTTTTCTTTTCCTGCGGGGCTGAATGGTTTTTCAGCCCCAACTCTTCAAATTGCCATGAAATCGCTCACTCAATTACTGGACAAGTCTGTCTTCAGACTGGTGTCCATAATGGCGCAATTGCTGCTGCTCTCTGCCGTGATTGCCTCATTCCATCAAGTTGTCAGCCGCTTTGTCTTTGAATCACCCGCCGACTGGACCGAAGTCTGGACCCGCTGCGCCATCATTTGGGTTGTGTTGCTGGGCTTGGTGCTGGCCTGCCGCCAGGGTGCCATGCTTAAAGTGGAAATGCTTGAAAATGCCCTGAATGAAAAATACAAACGTTGGTTAGCGACGCTGGTCATGGTTATTACCAGCACCTTCCTGGGTATCCTGACCTGGGTGGGGGCCATGGCTGCCTATCGCTTCCGGTTCCAGACCATTGCCGGTCTGGAATTCAGTATTGCCTGGATTTATGCCGCCATTCCCATCGGCTCATTTCTGGCCCTGATTGCCGTGATTGTTCACTGGTCACAGGGATCGGCTGAATCCAACGATAAAATCGCCCCCCTGTAGGGCCATTGCATTCGTTACCGCTTAATATTCAGGTTAATTTTATGTCTCAATTAATGATTCTTTCAATGCTACTGTTCTTTGCGCTGACAGTACCAGTAGCTATTTCCATCGGTCTTGCCAGTCTTATCGGTGTCCAGGTTGCAGGCATTAACTGGCTGGTTATCGCCCAGAAAATTTACGCCTCACTGGATTCTTACCCGCTGGTGGCCATTCCCTTCTTCATTCTGGCCGGCAACCTCATGGAAGCGGGCGGCATATCCACCAGAATGGTCAATTTCGCCAAAAGCCTGGTAGGCAACATGCAAGGTGGTCTGGCGTGCAGTTGCGTGATTACCTGCATGATCTTTGCCGCAGTGGCCGGTTCAAGCGTGGCTACCACCTTTGCGGTGGGGGCCATTTTAATTCCCGCCATGGTCAAGCATGGTTATCCCAAACCGTTTGCCGCCTCCTTGCAGACAACGGCTGCCGAACTCGGCGTGATTATTCCGCCATCGGTTCCCATGATTTTGTTTGCGGTGTCCACCGAAACCGATGTGGGTGAGCTCTTCATTGCCGGTATCCTGCCAGGCATGCTGATTGCCTTTGCCCTGGTTATTTATGTATGGCTGTACGCCAAACGCCATGGCTATGGCAAAAACGACGGTGAAGGCCGTCTGGGCATCTGGGAATCCTTCAAGCAGGCATGGCTGGCCCTGCTCATGCCCGTAATTATTCTGGGCGGCATTTATGGCGGCATCTTTACCCCTACCGAAGCATCGGTGGTGGCTGTCGTTTATGCCCTGATCGTGAGTATCTTCATTTATCGCACAATTGGTTTTGGGCAGCTGTCGGAAACCTTCCGTAAAACCGTGATTGCCACGGCCGTTATCATGTTCGTGATTGCCAATGCCGGTCTTTTCGGCTTCCTGCTTAACCGTGCCGGGGTACCCAATGCCCTGGGAGAGTGGCTGAGCATGCTGTTCAGCGACAAAGTCAGCTTCCTGCTGGGCGTGAACATTGCCCTGTTCTTTATTGGCATGTTCATTGAAACTTCAGCCTCTATCGTGGTGCTGGCCCCGTTACTGCTGCCTGTTGCAATCAAGTTTGGCGTTGACCCAACCCACTTCGGGATCATCATGGTGGTTAACCTGGCCCTTGGCATGATTACTCCGCCATTTGGCGTAAACCTGTTTGCTGCCTGCACGGTGGCCAAACTGCCCATCGAAAAGCTCATCAAACCCCTGCTACCCTTTGTAGGCGTCACGGTATTGTGCCTGATGATCATCACTTATGTACCTGAGATTGCCCTGGTACTGCGTGATCTGGCTTACCGCTAAGGCAGCCATTCAAAACCGGCCTTATGGCAATATAGGGCCGACTGTGCATTAAAGACATCGCTGTATGGACATACAGTCTCCAAAAGAGATTACAATACAGCGATGTCTTTTTCCATTATTGCGCAGCACGACCATGGCCATTTTTAACGATTCCTTATCCAGCAGTCCGCCCGCCAGGATTGTTTCCCCACAAGCCAGTTCACCCAATGAGGAATCGGTTGAACGCGCCCTGCGCCCCAAATCCCTGGCCGAATATACCGGCCAGCACCGGGTTCGCGAACAGCTTGAAATTTTCATCACAGCAGCCCGCAAACGCCAGGAAGCCCTGGATCATGTCCTGTTATTTGGGCCTCCGGGGCTGGGCAAAACCACACTCGCCCATATTATTGCCCATGAAATGGGCTCCCAGTTAAGGCAAACCTCGGGCCCGGTTTTGGAGCGCCCGGGCGACCTGGCCGCCCTGCTCACCAATCTTGAAGCCAATGATGTGCTTTTCATTGATGAAATCCATCGCCTGTCGCCAGTGGTTGAGGAAATCCTTTACCCTGCCCTGGAAGACTTCCAGATTGATATTCTGATTGGCGAGGGTCCGGCTGCACGCAGTGTCAAAATCGACTTGCAACCCTTTACCCTGGTGGGCGCCACTACGCGTGCAGGCATGCTGACCAACCCCTTGCGTGACCGCTTCGGGATTGTTGCCCGGCTGGAATTCTACAACACCGAAGACCTGACTCAAATTGTCAGCCGCAGTGCCGCTTTGCTAAACACCACCATGACCGAAGACGGGGCACGGGAAATTGCCCGGCGGGCCCGGGGTACGCCACGCATTGCCAACCGCCTGCTACGCCGGGTGCGCGATTATGCCGATGTCAAATCGGATGGTGTGGTAACGGTAGAGTCGGCCAGTGCCGCCTTAAGCATGCTGGAGGTTGATCCGCAAGGCCTGGATTTAATGGACCGAAAACTGCTGGACACCATCATTCATAAATTTGACGGAGGCCCGGTTGGGGTTGATAACCTGGCCGCTGCCATTGGCGAAGAACGCGACACGATTGAAGATGTGATAGAACCTTATTTAATCCAGCACGGTTACCTGCAAAGAACACCCCGTGGACGCATTGCCACGCTAACCACCTGGCGCCACCTGGGGCTGCAACCCCCTTCACGAGGTGAAGACGGAAAGCTGTTTTAAGCCTGTATCCCCATTCCCACACTGGAGCATCGCTTCTTCTGGTTCAGAATGCGTAAAACGTGAGGCGCTATCACCACATGGTGGGATCCGCTCAACACTACATTTGATCAAGAAATTCAATAATCGCTTCGCCGTAAGCCTCTAACTTATGCGCCCCCACCCCGCTGACAAAACTTAAATCTTCAAGCGTTTCCGGGTTATTCAGAGCAATCTGCCGCAAGGTGGCATCATTGAAAATCACATAGGCTGGCACTTCATGTTCCCGGGCAATGGCCAGCCGCCATTTTTTAAGCTGGACGAAGCGCTCCTCGGCTTCGGGCGGAAGACTGATAACCGGCTTCCTGGCTTTGGGCATAATGTTGCGTGACTTGGATGCCATGCGCTCGGACTCCTGACGTAGCATCAGCACCTCTTCACCCTTGAGCACCGCCCGGCTTTTTTCCGTTAATGCCAGGGTGCCATAACCTTCGATATCCAGTGCCAGATAATGATTGGCCAGCAACTGTCGCAATACGCTACGCCAGGCCGAATCGCTTAAATCCTGCCCCACCCCGAACACACTTAAGGTATCGTGCCGGTTTTGCGTCACCCGGTCGGTTTTCTTGCCGCGCAAAATATCAATAATATGGCCGGCGCCAAAACGCTGGTCACGTTCCTTGAACAGCCGGTAAACCGCTGACAGGATTTTTTGTGCAGCCACCGTACCATCCCACATTTTGGGCGGGTTAAGGCACACATCACAATTACCGCAAGGTTCGATATGCTGGTCAAAATAAGCCAGCAAACGAACCCGCCGGCACTGCGCGGTCTCACAAAGCCCCAACATGGCATCCAGCTGGGCCGCCGAACGACGCTTGAAGACTTCATCACCATTTGAATCTTCAATCATTTTTCTTTGCTGCACCACATCTTGCAGGCCGTAGGCCATCCAGGCGGTTGCTGCCAGGCCATCACGTCCGGCACGGCCGGTTTCCTGGTAATAGCCCTCGACCGACTTGGGCAGATCAATATGCGCCACAAAACGGACATCGGGCTTGTTAATACCCATGCCAAAGGCAATGGTGGCCACCATGACCAGATCATCTTCCTGCTGGAAACGGGCCTGGTGTTCGGCCCGACGGGCCACATCCAGACCGGCATGATAAGGCAGGGCCTTAATCCCTTCCTTATTCAGGAATTTGGCAATATCTTCGGTTTTATTGCGTGACAGGCAATACACAATACCCGAGTCACCCATATGCTCTTGACGGATAAACTGCAGTAACTGGCGACGGACATCATGCTTTTCAACAATGTGATAAGTGATATTGGGCCGGTCAAAACTGGCAATAAACTGTTTGGCTTCACCCAACGCCAAACGCTGAATGATTTCCTGGCGGGTATGGGTAGTAGCGGTAGCGGTTAAAGCAATTCGCGGCACCTGGGGCCAGCGTTCATGGAGGATGGACAGGCCCATGTATTCAGGCCGGAAATCATGCCCCCACTGGGATACGCAGTGCGCTTCGTCAATGGCAAACAGGGAAATTCTTCCCTGGCTTAACAATTGCAGACAACGCTCGCCCAGCAAACGCTCTGGCGCAATATAAAGCAAGTCCAGCTCACCACGCAAAAAGTCCCGCTCTACCGCGCGGATTTCCGACCAATCAAGGGTGGAATTCAGGTAAGCCGCCTGCACACCCAGCTCTTTGAGGGCATCCACCTGGTCTTTCATTAAGGCAATCAACGGAGACACCACAATAGCGCATCCTTGCCTGACCAAGGCAGGCACCTGGTAACACAAGGACTTGCCGGCACCGGTGGGCATCAGGACAAGCGCATCCCCACCAGAAACAAGATGTTCGACAATGGCCTGCTGTTCGCCCCGGAAAGATTCGTAGCCAAAGACCGTTTGTAAAACCTGGCTGGCTGAAGATAGTGACACTGCTGAAATATGCTGTAGTTGATTTAACCGTTATTAAAACAATTCTGAACCAGAAAAGTCGTATGATGTTGACATTATAGTCAATGCTGAACAACAGAAATGAAAAAATCCGTTTTTTACAAATTGCTGGCGGCTGTCTTGGCCAGTACCTGCGCTACCGCCGCACTGGCCAAAATTCCGGTTTATGTCAGTGGCAACACCCCCAATGATGCCATTGGCACCCATATCGTTGCGCAACTGCAAAACCGGATCATGATGTCCCCTGTCCTGCAACTGGTTAACCACCCGGACCAGGCAGTGGCCCGGGTAAGACTGATTGGCGCAGATCCTAACCGTGACGGCCGCTTTACCGCACTGGCCGAAAACGTGGATATCGTCAATGTGCCTGCCCCCCATGCAGCCTGGCTGAATATCCAGCAACATATCCGCATCTGTCTGTCAGAGTCCAGCGAAACATGTACCCAACAAATTTATACCGACCTTGAAGCAGTGGCCAGGCAATACGGGCCACAGTTGCAACAAAAACTGGGCCGTTGAAATTTGATCTTTATCATTAAACCCGGAACCAGCCGCCAATGTTGTCACTGGCGCAAGCCTGCCTGTTTATAATGTTGCCTTACTTCAGTAAAACCAATCAACAGGCAAAGAAAAAACATGAAAATCGCTATCGCCGGAGCCGGCCTGTCAGGCCGTTTGCTCGCTTTTGTTTTGTCATCACAGGGTCACCAGGTAAGTGTGTTTGACCCGGCCCCATCCATGTCCAGTCCGGTTGCCGCCGGCTGGACGGCGGCGGGCATGCTTAGCCCAGTTGCCGAACTGGAAAGCGGTGATGAAAACGTCTTTCAGCTGGGCAAGCGATCGCTGGATTTATGGGCAAACCTGGTTCCCCGCCTGAGTCTGCCGGTTGAGTTGCACTTTAAAGGAAGTCTGCTGGTGGCGCACCGCGGTGATGAAGGTGCCGCAGACCGGCTGGTCTCCCTGCTTAGGGCAAAAGCCCCCGAACACGATCAGCCCCAACCCCTGCCACGCCAGGAACTGGCCCGACTGGAGCCATCCATACAAGGCCCCTCCCACACCTGGCTGCTGGCCAACGAAGGCCAGATTCATACGGTACAGGCCATGCAGGCGTTGGCGGCATCTGCCCTGAATGTGCAATGGCACTGGAACCGGCCGGTTACCTTGCTGACGCCGCATACCATTCATACCGGCACCGAAAAACATACCTTCGACTGGGTTTTTGATACCCGTGGCGTTGGTGCCCGTGACAAACCCATGCATAACCATGCCGAACTTTCCTGCCAGAATGTACGGGGCGTGCGCGGAGAAATTTTCTGGGTCCAGGCACCAGGCGTCAGTTTGCACCGTCCCATTCGCCTGCTTCACCCCCGCTACCGGGTTTATATTGTTCCGCGCGCACCCGATACCATCGTGGTCGGTGCCAGTGAAATCGAAAGCGAAGACCGCTCCCCCGTTTCAGTCCGTACCACGGTTGAACTGCTGGCTGCCGCCCACAGTATTCTACCGGAAATCGCCGAAGGCAGAATCATTCACTCGGAAGTCAACCTGCGCCCCGCCCTGGCTGACAACTTTCCGCGCATTGAAACCGAGCCTGGCCTGACCCGCATTAACGGCTTGTTTCGCCATGGCTGGCTAATTGCACCCGCTATGGTTGAAAACGCCTTAAAATCGGTCTTTTCCGCTGACTTTTCTTTATTGCAGGTATGACAACAATTTCAATTTCAGTTAATGGTCTTGAGCGCACAGTTGAACAGGGCACTACACTGGCCGCCCTGGTTGAACAATTACAAACCGAAGCCCGTCAGGAAACTGACCCAACCGCCGTCGCCACCGCCGTCAATGAAATTTTCGTTTCCCGTTCGGCACGTGAAACCTATACATTGCAAGCCAACGATGCCGTCTTCACCTTTTCACCCATTACCGGTGGCTAAGCAGGAATAATATGTCATTCACTATTGCAGATACCCTGCTGTCCAGTCGTTTTTTTCTTGGCACAGCCGGCTACCCCTCACCCAAGGTTTTACAGGATGCCATCGCCGCCTCGGGCGCACAGGTGGTTACCGTTGGCCTTAAACGCCAGCTTGCCCCCGGACAAAATCCCTTGAGCAAAAGCACGACCGACGGGGTGTCCAATGCTTTTTTCCAAATACTCAAACAAAATGGTGCCCGGCTTCTGCCCAACACGGCTGGCTGCAAAACCGCCCGAGAGGCCATTACCCTGTCGCATATGGCACGGGAAATTTTTGATACCAATTGGATCAAACTTGAAGTAATTGGTGATGACTACACCTTGCAGCCCGATCCGATTGAACTCATTAACGCCGCCACGCAACTGGTCAAGGACGGTTTTGAGGTTTTCCCATATTGCACCGATGACCTGGTGACTTGCAACCGCCTGCTGGATGCCGGTTGCCGCATTTTAATGCCATGGGGCGCCCCCATTGGCTCGGGCCAGGGACTGGTTAACCCCTTTGCCCTAAGAACCTTGCGTGCCCGCCTGCCCAATGTGCCGCTGGTGGTAGACGCCGGCATTGGCTCCCCGGTTGATGCGGTGAAAGCCATGGAACTGGGCTTTGATGCAGTCCTGTTAAATTCCGCCGTTGCACAATCGCATGATCCGGTCAAAATGGCCGAAGCGTTCAAACTGGCCATTCAATCGGGCCGGATGGCTTATGAAGCCGGCATTATGGCCAGACAGGATATGGCCACACCCACCACCCCCGTAACCGGCAGGCCCTTTTTGCTGTAATGCCGTTAGCGATGCGATGAACGCAGGGTCTCCTTTACCCTGCCAACCCGTTTTTTTCAACTTATAAACCCCGCATCCATTTTAGGCTTCAAATAAAAACCGAATTTCTGCCTTAATAAAATACCGGGCAGTGTTTACACCAGCCACATCAGGAAACCGTAAGCCAGCATCCCCACCAACATGGCCAGGCCGGTGTTTTTGGCCGCCTTCAGCACGCCAAACAGAATCAGCACCGCCAGTACATAAGCGCCCACTTCCTGCCATGACGTGGTTTCTGCCAATCCCGAATACAGCACCACCGTAGTGGTTGATACCAGCAAGGCCGGGCCCATGATGGCAAACCGGCCCGAATTCAGGCGTGACAGCAGGCGGCTGCGTTGCATCAAAACAAACGGCAAGGCTCTCATCAAGTAAGTGAACACCCCCATGGCCACCATGGCAATCACATATTCATACTTTTGCATTGTCGTCTCCGGGGGTATAAAACAGGCAGGCACCAAAAGCCCCCACCAGAATGGCCAGGGTTGGGAAGCCCAGTGATACCACCCCTATCGTAATTACGACACCGGCGGCCATGGCCTTTAACATAGGGGGCTGAATACTTTGCACCGTTACCGCCACAAACATGGCCGGCAAGGCAAACCCCAGGGTTTTTTCAACCACCGGAAAAGCCTTTAATAACTCATCACCGGCAAACACACCAATGGCCGTACCAGTAGCCCAGGACAGCCAGGCCAATATGCCCAGGCCCATATACCAACTGCCACGGGCCGCATTTTCCACCTTACCCATGCCCACATAACAGGTCGCAAACACCTCATCGGTGAGGTAAAACGCCTTGACCAGACGATTCTTCAGCCCCTTGGGCAGGTATTTTTCAATAATCGGACCATACAAAAGATGACGGGCATTAAGCAAGGTCACCAATAAAACCATGGTCACCAGCGGCGTGCCCAATTGCAAGGATGCCAGGATAAAAAATTGCCCGGCCCCCGCATAGACAATCAATGACGTGGCAATGAGCTCCCAGGCACTTAAACCCAGGCTGGCACCCGCTATGCCAAACGCCATGGCAACGGGAATATAGCCCAGCATGATGGGCAGCCCCGCGCGCAGGCCCCGGCCAAAATAATTCAACTGACTCATTCTGATGATTGCTTTTGTTAGTTTGCTTCAGGAAAAAGGTGAGATATTACACCATTGCCATGACAGCCTGCCGTAAAAAGCGTTTTACTCCCAGATTACCAGCTGTTTACCTGGCACCAGCGGATGGGCAATGGCCTGCCCGTAAATGCCATACACCGCATGCAGATTCTCTCGGGTCAGCACTTTTTCGGGGGTATCGCAGGCAATCAGCCTGCCCTCGCATAGCAGGGCAAGCCGGTCACAATAACGGGCGGCAAGATTCAGGTCATGCAAAATAATAAGCACACCGATGTTTTCCTGGCGGGCCAGCTTGCCCAGGGTCCTTAATAATTGCTGCTGGTGTTTGGGGTCCAGGCTTGACGTGGGTTCATCCAGCAAGACATAACGGGCCGCCGTGTCCTGTTCACGTAGGGCCAGCAACTGCACCAGCACTCGGGCAAACTGGACCCGCTGCCGCTCTCCGCCAGAAAGGGTCTGGTAGTTACGCATTTGTAAACTCTGCACATCGGCCCATTGCAGGGCCTGCTCAAGCAAAGTCGTGGCCTGTTCCTGCGTTATCCCTGCAAACGGGTACATGCCCATTTCAATAATTTCCAGCACGCTCATATCAAAGGTCAGCGAGGCATTTTGCGGCAATACAGCTCGCCGCCGGGCGCATTCGGTCGCGCTCAAGCTGGAAATATCCGTCCCGTTAAGGGTAACGGCCATGCGCTCATGCGCAGTCAGTCCCTGCTTCATTTCACCGGCCAACACCGACAGCAGCGTTGACTTGCCGGCACCATTGGCACCCAGCAAAGCCAGTACCTGCCCGCTTTCAATGGAAAGGGAAACATTATCAAGAATACGTCGTTGCTGCCGATAAACACGCAGCGACTTACCTTTCATGGCACTTGTCATTATTACCTCTTGATCTGGCGAATCAATAGCCAGAGAAAAAACGGGCCGCCAATCAGGCTGGTCACCAGCCCAATGGGCAGTTCTGAAGGCAGGATAATGGTACGGGCCACCCAGTCAGCCCAAATCAGGGCCAGGCCGCCCCCCAAAAAGGAAGCCGGCAACAGATAACGATGATTGGCACCAATAACCATCCGCATAATATGCGGCACGACCAGACCCACAAAACCAATGCCCCCCGTAACCGCCACCAGCGGACCAATCAACAGGGCCACACAAACAATCAGCCGGCGCCGCAAAGCCTGCATGGAAAAACCCAGATGCTCCACTTCCCGCTCTCCGAGCAGCAAGGCATTCAGGGCTTTCCATTGCCGGACGGCATAAACGGAAAGAACGACCGTCCAGGGCAGCATAAAACCCAGTGTAGACCAGGACGCAGCCGCCAGGCTGCCCATGCTCCAGAAGGTCAAGTCCCGCAGTTCGTTATCGGTGGCTATATAACTAAGCAGGCCGATCAGGCTGCCGGTAATGGCATTGATGGCAATGCCCGCCAGCAACAGGCCCGCCACCCCGGGAAAACGGCACCCTACCCAATAAGCCAGCCAGGTACAAAGCAGGCTGCCTGCAAATGCCGCCAGGGCAATACCCCAGAAGCCAGTGTTGGCCAACACAATAACCAGTACGGCCCCCAAGGCCGCCCCGGACGAAACGCCAATCAGCCCGGGCTCTGCCAGCGGATTCCTGAACAGGGCCTGCATGACCGCTCCCGACAGGGCCAGCGCGGCTCCCGCCACCAGGCCAAACAGGACGCGTGGGAGGCGAATATCAAGCAACACCGCCTGCATCAGGCGCTGGCTTTCAGGAACTTGCCCCCATAGCAAAGCGGGAATGTCCGCAAAGGGAATGGCAACCGCACCAGTGCTGGCAGACCCGATCAGGCTGATCACCACCAGTATGGCCAAAACAAAAATAATGCGGACTGAAAACAGGTTTTTCCGGTAATGACTACTGTGCTGCATTTGATGCCAGTTTAAGTTGTTCAATAGCCTGGGCGACACGGGGTCCCAGACCCAGGGCGAGAAGATCATCCATGACGACAATCCGTTTGTTGATGGCTGCAGGCGTTGTTGCAATCGCAGGATGCCTGAGGAGCTTTTCCAGGCCGCCACTGGCCTGCACCGAGCCCTCAGTAACAATGATAAGCTCAGGCCCGAAATTTACCAAGCTTTCTGCTGATACCGCTTTATATCCTTGTTGTGCCGGCTCCAGGACATTGGTCAAGCCTGCCAGCGACATCAGGGTGGAAGCGGCGGTATGGCTGCCAGCAGCCTGAAGGGTGCCTGTCCGGTTGATAATCAGGGCCGCTTTCAGGTTTTTGCCGGGCCGGGCTTGTGCCCGGGCCACCGAGGCATGAATTTGCTCAATGAGTGCATCCCCTTTGTCTTCGACAGTTAAAACCCTGGCGATCTGCCGCACCCGCTCGTACAGGGATTCCAGGCTGGCGCGGTCGGATACCTTGACAATCTCAACACCCAGTTTGCGGACACTTTCCAGTGCATGCGCAGGCCCCGCGTTTTCCGAAGCCAGAATCAGATCCGGATGCATGGCCACCAATCCCTCAACGGGTACGGCACGATAGTAACCTACCCGGGGCAGATGAGTGGCTGCTTCCGGGTACAGGCTGGAAAAATCATCGGCAATCAAACTGTCCCCCAGACCCAGCTCATACACAATCTCGGTCACCGAGCCCCCGAGGCTGATGACCCGCTCTTTATTGGCGGCAAAAACCATGGGTACAAAAAACAGCCCCAATAAAAACAACAATGATTTTTTCATGGTCTTATTAAGCCGCAAGCGGTTCCTTGCATAAAGATTCCAGCAAATTACGCCAGGCTGGCAACTCGGGTATGCCCGGTTTGCGTACGCCAAAAAACTGCACAATCATCTCGCCGGATTTTTCATAAACCTCAAGAGACGTCACCCAACCATCAGTGGTTGGCTTATTCACCACCCAAACGGAATCAATGGCGGATGTATTCAAATGCAAATTGAATTTTGCATCCAGAATATTAAACCAAGGGCCTGTGCGCAACAGTTTATGGATCACGCCAGAATGAATCTGCACCATTCCCCGATTACCGGTAAAACACATGATCGGGATTTCCCGTTCCACACTGAGTTTCAACATACGCTCAACGACATCGTTATCAACCTGCTGGGCCAAATCATTTCCAGCGGCCTGCAAGGCGGTTATGCGGGAGACATTCCATTTTTTTAATAAAGGAAAAAACGCATGGGTATCTTTCATGCCCAACCAGTTGTCCCGCAACTGGGCCGGCGCCTGTTCAGAAAGACCGGTTTGCCCAGACTCGGGCACCTTGACGGCCGGCACCTGTGCCAAATCGGTCCTGAAGCGTTCGACCAACGCCTCATAAGCCTGCCTGTCTGTCTTTTCAGTGCCGTAAACCTTGTGAATCGCCATACCGGTTTCATCAAAAAACTGGATACTGAACCGCCCGTTCTGCCGGACTGCCCAGGCCGTTTTCCAGCAGGCAAAAAACATCCGTAAATCAATATCCGGCCCCAGGACGATGCCAGTAGAGGCCTGGCCCACCTGGATACCCTCAAACAGGCCATGCCGCTCATGCACGCACCATTCATTGCGGGTCAAGACCATCACCTCGCCCAAAGTGACCAGCTGTTTAAAAACTTCCTTGACATCGGTACCCAGATAAACCGCTTGGGCATCGCAGCATTGCGCGGCCAGCAATTGCATTTCACTGACATTCAGGCGCTCTGCCACATTGCGGATTCGCAACTTGGGTTCCTGCGCCAGCAGGCGGTCACATTGACTGCGCAGGGATTCAAATGATTGATTCATATATTTTCACCTTAAAATAATTTACGTTACTATGGTTATTAGTATTGGTAACTGACAGAAAGTGTGGCATGACGGCCCGGTTCGGTGTAATAGTCAATGCCGCGGGAAATCCGGCTGCTGCCCGCCGTCGGCACATTCAGGGCATTCCAGTATTTTTTGTCAAACACATTCATCAGGCCGGCCTGAATACGCAGCCCCTTCAACGCCTCAGGAGTCCAGTGCGCCACCAGATCAAGCGTGCCATAACCGGGCGCCTTGAAATCGGGATAAGGCACTTGGCCAGTCGCATCGGGATACTTGACCTTGTCGCGTTTGGCGGCCATTGTCCAGATGGCTTCAGCGCCCCATTGCGGGCTTTGGTAGCCAAGCGCCAGGATGCCCTTGAGTGGTGCGACCGAATTCAGGTAATCACCCATACTGCGGTCTTTGCCCACCGTCCATGCCACGGAACCCCGGGTATACCAATGGTTATTCATATGCCAGTAAGCGCTGGCCTCTAGGCCGTAAATACGGACACGGTCCAGATTGGCATGGGTAAACACGCCAAATGGATACAAACCGTTTTGCATCATTTGCGCATAAATGGAATCGGCCGCCACTGGTACCCCCGATTCAATAAAGTTTTTATAACGCTGGTCAAAGAAAGTGAGTAATCCTCCAGCCGTATCCGTATTCACGGCAACACCCAGTTCCCAACCCCGGCTGGTTTCCGGTCTCAGGGACACTTCACCCTTGCGCAGGTAATTGGCTGAAGAACCAAACTGCATATACAGCTCGGGGGCGTCAGGCGCCCTGAAACCATGTGCATAACGGGCAAACAAAGCGATCGCGTCATTGGGGTTCCAGGTAAACTCCAGGGATGGCGAAAAATGTCCTCCGCTACGTGGGCCCATTTTCGCCAGGCCACCGTTGGGATTATTCAGATAATCTCCGGCCACGGATGGGCTGCGCTCGTAATGATCGTAACGCAGGCCAGGTGTCAGGTTGTATTGCCCATTACCCCATGAAAACGTATTTTTGGCATAAGCAAACCAGTCATTGCTTTTAACCCGGGGCACATCCGCCTGATTGGTGTGCAGGAATTCGCAAGAACGGGGGCCAAACGGGGCCGGCAACATGGGGGAAACCACAGGGCAATTATCCACCCCTCCTGAATGCTGGCGATAACGGTCGCTGTTAAATCCTGCACCTGCCATCCAGTGCGAACGCAACTGCTCACCCCCCCAATAACCCGAAGCATCCAGATTCCCGCCCCAGCCATTTTGCCCTACACGATTATGACGGGCATATTTTCCTGACGGAAAACCATATCTGTAAGGGTCGCGGGGAATGATATTGGCCCTGGCATCCTTCTGGCGATAAGCATTCTGTTCATTAATCAGGTCGGTCCTGTGCCAGTAAGCCAGTATAGACAACTGGTCCAGCGTAGCCCATTGCCGTTCTGACCGATACGCATAATCCAGCCAGATCCGGTCACGCCTGATTTCTTCTTTAGACCGGTTATCGCCAATTTGATATGTGGATGTATTTTGCTCGCTGAGCTTGTCAATATCCCTTTCAAGCCGAAACAGGCTGGCTCCCAGGCCAAGCAGATGCCCCGGTGCCAAGTCATGCTCAATACGGAACAAAGCCGAGCTCCGGTGATAATCAGCCGGATCTTCTTTGGTTCTGCTGTCGCCATAGCCACCGATGCTCGCATGATTTTTAATTTCATGCCCTTTTTTATAAGCATACTGGAACAGCATCCGGGTTTTTTCACCCAGGCGAGTAGCCAGTGCGACATCTCCGCCAACACTGTCATCAAGGCCCGAATAAGTGGTTTTACCCAAAAAACCGATATCCTGCCCTTTTGGCAGCAAGTCACCAGGCGACAGACTGGTTAAGGCTATCGCAGCCGTCATGGAATTGGTTTGATTGGCTCCCGGCCCTTTGACAATATCAATCGCTGACAGGGAATCAAAGTTAATGGCATCAAGCCCCCCTTTTACGCCACGGCTGCCATCGCTTAACCATGGCAAGGGTACACCATCCTCGGTAAGCCGGATACGGTTGGCATCCAGGCCCCGTATATTCACACTATTGTTCTGACGGTTGAAGTTCACTCCTGGCGTAAGGCGTTGCCCCAAATCAGCCCAGCTTTCAATGCCTGCGTCCTGCAAGGCTTGCCTGTCTATCCATTCCACGCGGGGTGTTTCAGTTTCTGCGGCTATTACCTTTACCTGGGGCAAAGTAACGATTCTTTCATTTTGGGGTGCCACTTGTGCAAACCCAGGATTGTTGGCCACCAAGCCGGACAGCATCAGTATCCCTTGATACCGGAATCGATTTGAATACTTCATTTTTACGATTACCTTATCATTCTAATTTAATAAATGAAAATCATTATCATTTGTATTATTATTAATGTCAATACTCTTGATCTAAATCTATTTAAAAATATAAAATCAGTGGTATTCATGTCATCGCAATAAAAATGCAATACCCTATACTTGAAGATGTCATGCTTTCCTGAGTAGCTATTACACTCCCCAAAAGCACCATTACTCCCAAGGACTCCTGAATGGTAAAAAACACCTACGACCCCCAAACCGCCATGGATCAGCTGGATCAGCGTTTCCAGGCGTCTATTGCCAGGGGCACCTTATCAATGTCTCCGTTGCAAGGTTTTCTAAGTTATATCGACTGGTCCAGGCATTTGGCCATTTCACCGGGAAAGCAGCTTGAATTGATCAATCTTGCCATTGGCCAGGGACTGGCCCTGGCCCAATATGCGCAGCGCACACAAACCGTTGGCATCCCCGGCACCCCCAGCCACCACACCAACCTGAACATCGAACCACCCATTACCGACAGACGCTTTAGCGATCAGAAATGGAAAACCTGGCCCTTCAACATGATGCAACTGTCTTATCTCATGACAGAGCAATGGTGGAAAGAGGCAACCAGTGATATTCGCGGAGTTACCCCCCACCACATGGACATTGTCAGCATGTCAGTCCAGCAAATCCTGAATGCGCTGTCACCTAAAAACTTTGTGGCCAGCAACCCCGAAGTATTGCAAAAAACACTGGAAGAACAAGGGGCCAACCTGGTACGTGGTGCCATGAATGCCTGGCAACAGGCCCTGCAACAATATACCGGCACTCCCGATCCCAAGCTTGAAAATTTCAAGGTGGGCCAGCAACTGGCCACCACCCCCGGCAAGGTGGTACTGCGTAACCAGCTCATGGAGCTGATTCAGTACACGCCCACAACCAAAAAGGTTCATCCCGAACCGGTTCTGATCATCCCTGCCTGGATCATGAAATACTATATTCTTGATCTTTCCGCGCACAATTCCATGATTCGTCACCTGCTTGATCAGGGCTATACCGTCTTTTGCATTTCCTGGAAGAATCCCGGTGTTGAAGAACGCCATATGGGCATGGATGATTATCTTTCCATGGGTTTTTTTGCAGCACTGGATGCCATCAACCACATTACAGGCCAACACAAAGTCCATGCCACCGGTTATTGCCTGGGAGGCACCCTGCTCTCTATTGCCGCGGCCGCAATGGGCAGGGACAAAGATGACCGCCTGCTTTCCATGACCCTGCTCGCCGCCCAAACCGATTTCAGCGAACCCGGGGAACTGTCCCTGTTCATCGATAACAGCCAGCTGGCCATTCTTGAAGCGGAAATGGCCGATATTGGTTATTTAACCGGTGAACAAATGGCGGGCGCTTTCCTTCTTCTGCGTTCCGATTTGCTGATCTGGTCGCGTTATATCAAAGAATTCCTGCTGGGTGAAGAGTCCACCATGAATGACTTGATGGCCTGGAATACGGACACAACCCGCATGCCCGCCAAAATGCACTCCCAATACTTGCGCAGGCTATTCCTGCACGATGATCTGTCAGAAAGCCGCTACCCCGTCAATGGCCGCCCCGTTTCCCTGACAGACATACACGTGCCCATTTTCTGCCTGGGCACTGAAACGGACCATATTGCGCCCTGGCGCTCGGTATATAAAATTCACCATTTGTGCAGTTCCGACATTACCTTTGCACTCACCAACAAAGGACACAATGCCGGTGTCGTTAGCGAACCCGGTCATAAAAACCGCCATTTCCGTGTCCTGGCGCGAAGCAATAACGACCCTTATCTGGGTCCTGATGAATGGTTCAAAACCGCACAATTTCAGGAAGGCTCCTGGTGGAACTGCTGGTTTAAGTGGCTGAACGAGCGTTCCAGTGAACCGGTATCACCGCCTCCGATGGGCAATCCCGATAAAGGTTATCCATTGCTTTGTGACGCCCCCGGCATTTATGTTTTTGAAAAATAATTTCTACCTGGAGTTAATGAAATGACAACTGTGAATGAATCAGTCAAACGTACGGCATTGGTTACCGGCGGCACCGGCGGCCTGGGTACGGCAATAGCCCGTGCCCTGCATGATGCCGGCCATACCGTTCTTGTTACCATGCGCCCCGGAAAAGACCATTCCGACTGGCTGAAAAAACAAAGCAATGAGGGCTATGACTTCAAGGCTTATGTTGTTGATGTCGCCGATTACGACTCCTGTATTGCCGGTGCCCAACAAATGCACGACGATGGTTATCACATTGACATTCTGATCAATAATGCCGGCATTACCCGCGATGCCAGTTTCCGCAAAATGGACAAGGAAAAATGGGATCTGGTAATGAAAACCAACCTGGACTCCATGTTCAACATGACCAAGCCCTTATGCGAAGACATGCTGGCCACCGGCTGGGGACGTATTGTCAATATTTCTTCCGTTAACGGCAGCAAGGGTTCATTCGGCCAGGCCAACTATTCTTCGGCAAAATCCGGCATTTATGGCTTTACCAAAACCCTGGCGCTGGAATTTGCCCGCAAAGGTGTAACGGTGAATGCGGTTTCTCCCGGTTACCTTAATACTGAAATGGTTGCCGCCGTTCCCAAAGAAGTCATGGACAACCAGATCCTGCCCCAGATTCCATTAGGCCGTTTGGGCGAACCGGCCGAACTGGCTGCGCTTATCGTGTTCATCTGCAGTGACCTGGGTGGCTTCATGACCGGTGCCAACATTGCCATGAACGGCGGACAGCATATGTATTAATGCTGTCCGCAACAAAGTAAAAAATGCCTGCCCGGTGTATTTGCCGGGCAGGCATTTTTCATTTTCAGTCCAGTGCCTGATGAAACAAAACGGTTAAATCACCCCTTCCGCTTTCATGGCTGCGACCACTGCCGGACGCTGTGCCAACCGTGCCTGATAAGCAGCCAGATTGCCCCAGTTGGCCAGATCAAGCTGAATATACCGAGCCCAGCCCAGGACAGTAAACAAGTAGGCATCGGCAACCGTAAAGGTATCACCCATTAAATAGTCTTTACCTGCCAATTCGGCATTAACATAAGACAGGCGTTGTTCCAGAATGACAAGACAGGCATCTTTCCATTCTTGCGGGGTGGACGGCTTGAAAAAGGGACTGAACCCTTTGTGAAGTTCGGTCGCCACAAAATTCAGCCAGGCATGAGTTTGATAGCGGGCCGTAGATCCTGCTGCAGGAATCAGGTTTTGGGAAGGATTACGGTCACCCAAATATTCCAGAATGGCCTGGCACTCTGTTAACACCTCGCCATTATCCATTTGCAATGCAGGGACGTATCCTTTTGGATTGATGGTTAAAAAATCCGCACCTGATTCGGTCACCTTGGTTTTAAGATCGACTTTTTCAGCTTCATAGCCAATACCCAACTCTTCCAGCACAATATGCGGTGCCAAAGAACAGGCCCCTGGTTTATAAAACAATTTCATTGAACAAATTCCTTAATGAAGTTAACAAACTAATAATGTGAAAACCTTTCACGAACCCCGTGATGACAGTTTGCACAACATTTTATGAATATCAAACAGACTAAATAATGACAGGGTTTTCAGTTACCACAATGCCATCGGCATCACTATAAACATACCAGCCAGACCTGAAGGTAACACCACCGATCATGACAGGGATATCCAGCACGCCCTGGCCGGCTTTGTGACTTTTGCGAGGATTGGTGCCCAAGGCCTTGACGGAAAAGTCCATCTCATTAATTTGGGCACTGTCGCGAATGGCACCATACACAATAATACCGGCCCAGCCGTTATCCATGGCCAAAGTGGCAATCATGTCTCCAACCAGGGCCCTGTGCAACGAAGCCCCGCCATCCACCACCAGGATATCTCCCGAGGACTTTTCAGACAGGACCTGCCTGACCAGGGTATTGTCTTCATAAACCTTAAGCGTTCTGATCCATCCGCTGATGGCCTGGCGCCTGCCCCATTGCCGGAACTGAAGATCGCAGGAAGCACTTTCAGGAAATGCATCCATCACATCGCAGGTAAGTAAGACTGACATTATTTTTCTCCTTTGAGCTGACATTTTCCGTTTTTAAAATTGACGATCAAGTGTAATCCATGATCTTTATATTTTCGACAAGCCTGATCTGTATTTTTATTATATTTTTATATATAATATATTTTTATATAATATTAACTCTGGAAATTTTCACATGATTATCGACTGGCAAAATTTCACTCCCTGGTCCTCACTGGCCGGTGGTATTTTATTAGGCATCGCAGCCGCCATCTTCATTCTGGCCAGCGGCCGCATCTTGGGCATCAGTGGCATTCTGGGTGGCCTGCTCAAACCCGCCAAAGGCGATACCCACTGGCGCATCGCGTTCCTACTGGGGCTTTTTTCAGCACCACTCATTTACCTGTTAGCCGTGGGTTCCATCCCGATTGAAATCAATACCGGCTGGCCACTTATTATTCTGGCTGGCTTGCTGGTGGGTTTTGGCACTCGCCTGGGCTCAGGTTGCAGCAGTGGACATGGCATTTGTGGCCTGTCACGCCTTTCCGGTCGGTCTCTAGCCGCCACCATTGCATTCATGGCAAGTGGTATTGCAACCGTTTACGTGGTTCGTCACCTTATTGGCTAACCCCCTGTCTTCATCATCATTAAGGATATCAACATCGTGAAACGCATCACCGAATATCTGGTCGGACTCCTCTTTGGCATGGGTCTTATCATTTCAGGCATGGCCAACCCTGAAAAAGTACTAGGCTTCCTGGATATTACCGGCACCTGGGACCCTTCCCTGGCCTTCGTCATGGGAGGCGGCATATTGGTGGGCCTGTTTGCCTTTACCGCCGCCAAAAAACGCCAGACGGCCTGCCTGGGTGACCCCATGAGTTTACCGTCCAGCACAAGTATTACACCCCGTCTGCTCATTGGCAGCTTGTTATTTGGCATTGGCTGGGGACTGGCCGGCATTTGCCCCGGGCCTGCCCTGGTATCAATGGCCGCGGGCGAATGGAAGGCATTGCTGTTTGTGATTGCCATGGTTGCAGGTATGGCTGTTTTCACCGCCTATGAAAACCGTAAAACCCCTAAAACACCTTAAATCCACGCAAACCGCAAAGCTTCATAACCGTGACCAAACGCAAATTGCCCCACTTTCTGCCTGACTGGATTTCCGCCTATCAGAAAAACCTGTTTTCGGGTGACCTGACCGCAGGCCTGATTGTGACCGTCATGCTTATCCCGCAAAGTCTGGCCTATGCCATGTTGGCAGGGCTGCCACCTGAAATGGGACTGTATGCCAGTATCCTGCCCATTATTGCCTACGCCCTGCTGGGTTCAAGCATGACATTGGCTACCGGCCCGGTTGCGGTTATTTCCCTCATGACCGCCAGCGCCCTGGCGCCGCTGGCCCAACCGGGCTCAGTGCAGTACATCGAACTGGCCATTCAAATGGCCTTGATATCCGGCGTCATGCTACTGGTTTTTGGGCTATTGCGGTTGGGGTTTCTGGCCCACTTGTTAAGCCACCCGGTCATCAGTGGCTTTATTAGCGGTTCGGCAATCCTGATCAGTATCGGGCAACTCAAACACATGCTGGGCGTACAGGCTTCGGGCAATAACATCATCGCCACCCTGGTTGATCTTGCCCGTCATTTACCCCAAACCAATCTGGCTACCCTGCTCATAGGAACCAGCAGCCTTCTTTTTTTATGGTGGTCACGCCGTTCCTTAAGCACTCTTCTTGAAAAAGCCGGTATCTCATCCAGACTGGCCGGCATGCTTTCCAAGCTGGCGCCCATGATCAGTGTTATCTGCTTTACGTTAATCGTTTATGTATTCAAACTGGACTCGCAATTTGGCGTTAGCATTGCCGGTCATGTTCCGCAAGGTCTGCCCACCTTAAGCATGAACCTGCCAGGCCTGGATGCCATTGGCGCCTTGTGGCTGCCTGCGCTGCTTATTTCCCTGGTCGGCTTTGTAGAAAGCGTCTCGGTGGCACAATCACTGGCCTTAAAACGCAAGGAACGCATCAAGCCAAACCGCGAACTAATTGGCCTGGGCGCCGCCAACATTGCCAGTGCCATTTCGGGCGGGTACCCGGTTACGGGCGGGTTTGCACGTTCGGTGGTCAATTTTTCTGCAGGTGCCAATACACCGCTAGCCGGCGTCATCAGTGCCCTGCTCATGACCGTAGTGATTGCTTATTTCACCCATCTTTTTTACTATCTGCCCCAGGCCGTACTGGCCGCCACCATTATCTCGGCCGTTACGGCATTGATCGACTGGCGCAGTCTTAAGACCGCCTGGCAATATGATCGCGCTGATGCGTTTTCTTTATTGACAACGATGCTGGGGGTTGTTTTTATGGGCGTGGAAGCGGGCATTCTGTTGGGCATTGCCCTTTCCCTTGCCGTTCTGGTTTGGCGCAGCAGTCGTCCGCATATGGCCGTTCTGGGCCGTGTTCCCAATACCGAACACTACCGCAATATAGAACGTCATGATGTGCAGACAATTCCCGGCCTGGTGGCATTACGCGTTGATGAGAGCCTGTTTTTTGCCAATGCAGCAGTGGTGGAACAAAAAATCATGGCACTGGTTAATGCCAACCCTGATGTCAAAAAAATGCTGCTGGTTTGCTCGGCGGTTAATCAAATTGATGCCACTGCACTGGAAATGCTGGACCAACTTGAAAAAAGCCTGGCTGCCCGCGACATCCAGCTGTATTTTGCCGAAATCAAAGGCCCCATTATGGATCGTCTGAAAAACACCTCTTTGGGCAGGCGCATGAAAAACAAAATTTTTTTAAGTGTGCACGCGGCGTTCCTGCACTTGAAAGGCTGAATCCTGCTACCGGGCGGGCACTTTATTAATGACGTAAACCCAAAAAAACATAAATGCCTTGCTTGTAAATTATGTTATGCAGGCATTTATGTTTAATATTTAATTCAGCAGTTAAAATATCCGAAATTTTTACGCAAAAAAAGCCGCTTAACTTTTGTTAGCGACTTATTTTAATAAGCAAAATAATCTGGTGGGCTGGCCGGGATTCGAACCCGGGACCAACGGATTAAAAGTCCGCTGCTCTACCGACTGAGCTACCAGCCCGATTAAAAAAGCCGCTTGGATAAAAAAGCGGCTAATTATATGTACTACAAATTACGTGCTTTAATTTTCAGTTGGTGGGCTGGCCGGGATTCGAACCCGGGACCAACGGATTAAAAGTCCGCTGCTCTACCGACTGAGCTACCAGCCCCTGAAAGAATGAAATTATGACTGATTCATACAAGGCTGTCAATAATTTTTTATTACCAAGCCACCAAAATAGAGTCTTGGTACTTTTTCACAACAAAATCCTTGACTGGCTGTGACTGATAAATTTGCACGAATTCTTTTAGGTCCGCACGCTCAAGATCTTTCTCACGTACGGCAATAATATTGGCGTAGGGTGAATTACCGTCTTCCAATACCATGGCATCTTTCTTGGGAGTCAGACCCGCCTCAATGGCAAAGTTGGTATTAACGGCCGCAAAATCAACATCATCCAGTGAACGTGGCAACTGGGCCGCATCCAGTTCAATGAAACGCAGTTTTTTGGGATTTTCAATGACATCAATAGGGGTTGCCTTAATGCCTGCTTTCGGGTCAAGTTTGATCAGACCCTGTTTTTCCAGCAGTAACAGGGCACGGCCACCATTGGTGGGGTCATTGGGCAGGGCAAAACGCGAACCTTCCTTCACCTCACTTAAATCTTTGATTTTTTTACTGTAAATGCCAATGGGAAAAACGACTGTTTTTGCCATGCTCACGATGCCGTAATTGCGATCGGCATTGGCATTTTCAAGGTACGGCAAGTGCTGGTAACTGTTGGCATCCAGATCACCTGCCGCCAGGGCCACATTGGGCTGTACGTAATCGGAAAACTCGATCACTTCAATGTTGTAACCTTTTTTGGCCGCTTCGTCTTTTACCACTTCCATGATTTGTGCGTGCGGGCCGGCTGTAACACCCACTTTCAGCGTTTTGTCTGCGGCATACGAGGCAGAGATAAGACCGGCACCCAATGCAAGGGCCAGGATATGACTAACAACTGTTTTCTTCATTTCGAATCCTTCAGGATTATTTATGTGACAAACGTCGGGAGATCCAGTCACCCACACTTTGAATCAACTGAACCATAACAATTAACACCACCACCACAATCAGCATGACTTCAGGCAAGAATCGCTGATAACCATAGCGGATACCCAGGTCTCCAAGGCCGCCCCCGCCAATGGCACCGGCCATGGCCGAATAACCGATCAGGCTGACCAGGGTAATAACCATGGCGGAAATCAGTCCGGGCAAAGCCTCGGGCAATAAAACCTTGACGATGATTTGCATGGGAGACGCCCCCATCGCCTTGGCGGCAGTGATCAGGCCACGGTCAACCTCACGCATGGCGGTTTCGGCTACCCGGGCCATGAATGGAATAGCCGCAATGGCCAGGGGCACAATGGCTGCCGTGGTGCCAATCGATGTGCCGGCAATAAAACGTGTAAGCGGAATGATCGCCACCATCAAAATAATAAAGGGCACCGACCGGGTTGCATTGATGATGGCCCCTAAGACACGATTAACCGCCATATTCTGCAACAGGCCGCCTTTGTCAGTCACGATCAGGGCAACACCAAGGGGTACGCCCAGAAAGAGTGCGGCAAGTCCAGAGACCCCCACCATGAGCAGGGTTTCCAAAGTCGCATCCATTAATAAATTAATCATTTGCGGATTCATACACCACCTCTTGTATTTGAACACCAGCCTCATTACTTAAGGCCTGTCGTGCATTCAGGATGGCTTGCGCACTACCCTGTACCTGTACATATAATTTACCCACTGCGACACCTTTAATATCTTCCACTTTGGCCTGTAGCAAGGAAAAACTGACACCCTCATGCTTGGCCGCTCCTGAAAACAGGCCGCCAGACACCTGGGCGTCATGCAAATGCAATTCCCAAATCGCGGCATCTTGGCCCGGATGCGCCTGAACCCATGTTTTCAGGCGCGCCACAAGAATCTCCAAAGAATCTTCCGACAAGTTGGACTCGGTGGCCGCAGACACCATGGCCCGGGTAACGTCATGTCGGGGATTGGCAAATACATCGGCGGTCGCCCCTACTTCCACCACAGCCCCATGACTTAACACCGCCACCCGGTCACAAATTTGCTTAACCACTTCCATCTGGTGCGTAATCATGACGATGGTAATGCCCGTCTTGCGGTTGATATCACGCAACAAGTCCAGGATATTGGCTGTTGTTTCAGGGTCCAGGGCCGAGGTAGCCTCATCACTTAACAGGACATCCGGATGGCAGGCCAGCGCACGGGCAATACCCACCCGTTGCTTTTGCCCCCCGCTAATCTGGGCAGGGTAACGATCACTTAAATGTGACAAACCCACCAGATTCAACAGCTCATCTACCCTGCTTTTGATTTCTTCCTTATTGACACCGGCAATTTCAAGCGGCAAGGCCACATTGTTGAAAACCGTGCGGCGTGACAATAAATTGAAGCTTTGGAAAACCATGCCGATCCGTCTTCGTTGCGCCCGCAACTCGATTTCCGACAAACCGGTTAACACCTGACCATTAAGGGTAATGGAACCGGAATCAGGCTTTTCCAATAAGTTGATGCATTGCACCAGTGTGCTTTTACCTGCTCCGCTGGGGCCAATAATGCCAAAAATCTCACCTTGTTCTATTTTAAGGTCTATTTTTTTTATGGCTTCAAACACCCCTTTGGGTGTTTTGTATGTTTTTCTTAAATCTTTAATATGAATCATGATATGGTATTGTGATCTGTTTGCCTGTTTCAGCAAACAAAATTATAGTAAGGCCCATATTTCTTTTGGAAATAAGGGACTTGCTTTTCTTAAATTATTTTTAAACCGGGCAATGCGGGGAATAAAACCTATGCCTTGCTGGCTCGTCTTAGTTCCCTGGCCCTGCGTCGCTGCTTGCGAAATTTTTTCCAGCGATTATACAAGGGGCCCCAGTAAGGATTTTTGGCAATACCGATTCTGTGCATTAACCAGGCACCGGGTTTATTTCTGACGGCTATCCGGTAAATATGTTTTGGGTCGCCACCAACAACATTAAAGCCATAGGCATCGGTGGTATAAAAAACGCTAAAACCCAATGCCTGGGCCGCCTGGATATAGTCATCATCAAAATATCCCTGTGGCCAGCACAAATGCGGGGTATCTTTATTTAACTCCTGCAACAGGGCTGCTCTTGATTGCTGTAAATCGTTGGCAATACCCTTACGCTTGCCGGTTCTGTCACAGTTCAAGTCCCAACGGGTGTGGGTATGGGTATGGCAATGGATTTCAAACGTACCGGCCGCTTCCATGGCCCGGACTTCTGACCAGCGAACGGCAATATCATTGGCCTTGCCAGCGGCCACTATTGCACTGCATTCATGGTGTGAGGGACAGGCTGGCAAAGGGTTGCCCGACCCGTAAACAGGACGGGGTTCGCCTTGCCCTGCCCAATGGGTGACAAGAAACATGACAGCATGCATGCCATGTTTTTGCAAAATCGGATGCGCATAGACATAGTTGTCCAGATAGCCATCATCAAACGTAATCAGAACCGATTTTTCGGGTACCGCTTCACCTTTAAGGTAGCCGGCAAACTGGTCTGCGGTAAGACTTGTATAACCATTGGCCACCAGTGCCGCCATTTGCGAATCAAAGTTTTCGGGGCTGGTGGTAATTTGCCCTGAAGACGGGGTAATGTGGTGATACATCAGGACCGGCACAGACCTGGCATTTTTCGATCCCATCCTATCGCTCCCGTGAGATGCGCACCTCAGCACCGCGACGTTTTACTTCAAGTCCTTCTGATTGCAAAATACGCAGCCCCTCGAGACCTTTGATGTAACTGGATCCTTGCATTTGCATGACACGGATTTTATTACGCATCACAACCGGATTATGTAACGGCATGCCAAACATCCATACCTCATCCAGGATTCTGGCCGTATTGAATTCGCCCAAATGTTTAAGCACAGGACCCAGGCATAGCATATGTCCTTCACGCCCAAACACGGGCACGGAATCAAGTGCACACGCTAGACTGATGGATTGGCCGCCTTCATAACGCCAGCCGGTATTCAGATCCCACCATGCTTCGCCCTCAGGCAAATAAACAACAACCTGCCCACCCGGTTCCAGTATCGGTGCCACCAGCAAGGCGGGACCAAACAGAAATTGGGTATCAAATTCCTGCGCTCTTGCATCGTTAGGAAAAGCCAGCGCCATCATGCGCTGGACCGGCAGACCTGTTCTTACCGAGTCTTCTATAATGCCAAGCACGTAGGGAATAAGCCGGTAACGCAACTCAAGCAGGGTGTTGATTTGTGACTGCGTTTTTTCATCGAAAGCCGTTGGCAATAGCGCCGGGTTTGCATGCAAGGCGAAGCCGGCAGAAAACACCGACAGCCCCAAATAACGCAAGTACCATTCAGGATCAACAGGACCTGACAAGCCGTCCGGATTGCCAATGTCATGCACCTGAGTCACAATACCGCTGGCCTGAACCGACAAGGCACTGCGTAAAACCTGGCTCATGGCGTCCCAGTCATTGCCGGTGCATTCCAACTGCTTCCAGGGCGTTCGCTGCGAACCCAGGCCAAGACTGTCACTTAACACCACCCCTTCCGCAGGTATCTTGTTGCGTGACACAGCCTCAAACAGGGCATTTTTCAGCAACAGGGGATAAAGCGTACGCAAAAGCGGACCCGACTCCCCGTTTCGGGCGCTGACCGAATCAGGCAGTTCCACGGGCAGTTTGCACTCAATGGCGCTGGCACCCTCTTCAATGAGCTGCGCATGTCGTTCTTGCCAGAAAAGGAAAGCGTCTTTATAGGTTAAATCCAGCAGGCCAAAAGACTGTCCGCCTGTTGCCGGAACGCCGTCAAAAACCTGTGCCAGCCCTTCTTCATTGCAAAGCAGCCAGCCACGATCTTCAAGGTCTGCAAACAAAGGCGTATTGGACAAAACGCCCGGAAAAGTCGTTACACAGGCATACCATTGCTCTTCGGCCAGCTGGGCAAAATAACGCCTTGCATCGTCAAGCCGTGATACATCCAATTCCAGCGCCTGCCTGTCCGGTTGAAACTGGATCAGGGATGGATTGCCAAGTCTGAGGGCATCCAGTGGCAGACCCTGCTCACGCAGCGCTTTAGCCAGATTACTTATTTCATTAATGTCCTGGCCCTTTTGCTGGACCAGCCAGGCACCCATGGCCCAAAGTGGAGGCTGACCCGCGCGACCGGTAAGGGCGGAATATTGATTGAAGATTTCAGCGGGCTCACTGGCAAATAAAAACAGGTCAAAGACACCATCTTCAACAAACAGTTGATAGGTATCAGGCTCGTCTGGTATACCGGGTGCATGCAGGACCCGGCTCAGGGTGTTGACATAAACACCCCAGCCTTGAGGACTCCAGGCCAACGGCAAATAATTGAAGCCGGGTAAATCGGAAACGACTTCCTGGCCGCGACGATTGAAATCGCCAATGGTTTCACCCAGGCCGTAAACCGGTGTATTGTCAGGCAGGCCCAGCATAAGCCCCCAGCTTTCTGGCTGGTCATTCTGGACTTCGGCCACAAAAGGGCTGACGAATTGACTATCTGTACTTAATAAAAGCTGTCCATTGCGGTACAGGGCCAGCCGGAATGGCCGGGCATGCATTTCCAGCGTAATGTCACCCTGGACAAAACGCCAGCCACTATCCCGTACGAGAGACTCGGTGCTCATTTCACCAATTGCCTCGGGCCTGGCCAACAACAACTCCTGACGAGCCCTGGCGCGCGCATTCAGTTTTTCATCGTCCAGTTTAGCGGCTGGACCACATCGCAAACGAAATACACCCGGTGCATGTGCTTCTATGCGAAGGCTCAGGCCCGAATCCATTTCAAAAACGGCATGTGCTGAATGTGCGGATACAAGTTCTAGATTATCAAGCTGGATCACGTAAGTTCTTTTTAAGTGTTGCGCTTAGTGTGGCGCCAAAACGGTCACACTATAAAATGTATTATTCTGACTCATTTACACCAAAATTAAAATCAAAACACGGATTTAACAGAAAATTCACCTTATATATCGCTTATTTCACGTTTAAATCGGCAAATACAAAAGATATTGCAAGACTAGCGCGGGGAAATCGATTTCTGCAAATCGCGCTCCAGCGGAACCGGCTCGCCTTCCAGCCGGGCACCAATCACATCCCCGGCCAAACTGGACCATGTAAGACCGTGAGAGGCATAGGCAGCAGCAATCCACACGCCTTCGGCATGCTCAAGTTGCCCGATAACCGGCAAGCGCCCCTGCATAACAGCCCGCATGCCTGCCCATCCGCTTATTTCGTTGTTCTGGACCGCTTTTTCAAGATCGGCAGAAAGCGCCACCGGCATTTTGGATAAAATGGATTCCTGTCCTTTTTTACTTGTACAGGGCACCAATTGATTATGCATATAAGTACTGCCCATGACACAAAAATTGTTGACCGGCGGCAAAAAATAACCCTCACCACCAATAATGCAACGGGGGCCCCCATTCACAAGCCCGGCTGGCACATGCATGACCTCTCCCCCCATGGGATGAAGGGAGTGCAGCTTGGGAATGGCCGGTACCACCTCACCCGAGCGGCGGGTTTGCAGCATCAGGCCGCTTTCCTGCATAAGAGGAAGGGTTTGCAAACCGCAAGCCACAATAACCGTATGTCCACGAGCCAGTACATTGCCATCGGCCCCCAGAAGCTCCCATTGCCGGGTTTGCTCATTACGCAATAAAAACGCAACCCTGGCAGCCAGGCACTCAATCGCCTCACTGTCCAGCAAGGTCCTGATGAGACCCTCCGGATTAACCAGCATTCCGGCAGAAAAATAGGCGCCCTCTCTGTCTATGTGCATACCCGCCAGTGCCGAAGCCTCGACTGGATCGACATTGCGAACCCATTGCCCGGGAAATTGCATGGCCTTGACGGCCTCGGTCAAATCCTTGGCATGGCCTTTATTACGGCTTAACTCCAGTGTGCCACATCGGGCAGGAATGGCCGATGCCGGGAAATCCCGCCATCGGGCATGAGCCCTTAAAGTACCGGCTCGACTTAAGCGGGAGCGAAAGTTATCATCAATGGAAACCAGCGGTGTAAGGGCAGCGGCAATATGACCCTGCTGCCCTGCCGACTTGCCATGCGCAAAAGCCGGATCAAAAACCTTGACCTGCCAGCCGCGAAGGGCCAGGGCATGCGCCACCCCTGAGCCGGCCAGACCACCCCCTATCACCAGGGCGGTTCTGTCCTGGTCCGCCCTGTAAACCGGCATTGGCCTGCCAGAACGCGCCTGCAGGGCCAGATATTTGCCTTCTTCACTGACGCTGGCTTCTCCTGTAACCAGACCTTCTGTTTTCAGGGCCTGTCTCAAGAGACTTTCATCCTGGGCACGGCTTATAACACAAACCTGTGGCGAGGCATACCGCAACCAATCCCCGTAGCTTTCTTGCACAAGTACGGCTGGACCGCAACTGTCTGCCAGGATATAGGCGTCAATAGACGCATGAATATTTTTCAGCATCCGCCGTTTTTCACCGTACGCCAGCGTGATGGTCAGGCGGCCCCCGTCCAGGTCAATGCGATGCATGCCCGGCAACACACAAGGCCAGTGACTGGCCAGCTGATTGACTTGCTCCTGCAAACACCCGGGAAAAAGACGCGCACCCATTTTTACAAAATCCTCACGGGAAAGCGGCTGCTCCTCGAACACCACCAGGTGCAAACGCTGGCAGGGTGATGGACTTCTTTGCCAGTATTTACGCAACAGGAACAGATGCATGGCAAAACGCGTACCATTCAGGGCAATGGTATAACGCACCTTGCCCTTCCATTGCAAACAAGATGACACGAAAGTTGAATACCATGCGTCAAGCTCGAAAAAACTTTCTGCCGTGGCCGAAACGGGATGTTCCGTGCCGGACAAAATGAAGCCATTGGCTTGTGTGACAAGGCTGGCAGGATATAAAACAGGATACGTGGAAGACATGAAAGAAAGCGTTCGGGCAAATCAAAATTTAAGTTTCAGGAGCCAGAGACCCTGGGGTCACTCCTGTGTATAATTCCTGTTTATAAGGACTTGAATGGACGATTTACGATGTTAACAAAAAACCATTTGGATTTTAGCAGAGCATTGGAAGCAGGTATTACCGCAGCACATGCCGCAGCAGCAATTTTACAGGCCTACGCCCATGACAGGTCAGAGCTGATCATCGATCATAAATCACGCAATGACCTGGTTTCCCAGGCAGACCGTGAAGCCGAAACCGCAATTCTGGAGCACCTTACCCACATTACCCCTGAGTTTGGTATTGTGGCCGAAGAAACCGGCGGCCAACCAACGGGCAGCGCCACCTGGTATATTGATCCTCTTGATGGCACCACCAATTTCCTGCACGGGATTCCCCATTATGCCGTCTCACTGGGCTTAATTGCCCATGCTGGTACACAACTCCTGCCAGACACTCCTGTATTGACACGTGACACACCGGTTGTCTCGGTTGTATACGATCCTTGCAGAGAAGAATTGTTCACCGCCATTTATCAGGAAGGTTCACGCCTTAACGGTGAACGGATTTACTGTTCAACCTCACAATCATTGTCCGACTCTCTTCTTGGCACGGGCGTACCATTTCGTGATTTTTCTTTTGCGGATCAATACATGCCCACCTTTGAGTCCGCCCTGCACACCACGCGGGGGATCCGTCGCCTTGGCGCTGCCGCCCTTGATCTTGCCTGGATTGCCTGCGGCCGTTTCGATGCTTATTGGGAAATGGGCCTGGCTCCCTGGGACGTTGCTGCAGGCACCCTGCTCGTGCGAGAAGCCGGCGGACAGGCTGAAGACATGTATGGCATGGATCCCTGGCCTATCAAAGGTTATGTTGCCGCCGCCAACCAGCAGGTTTTCCCCGAACTCATGGCTATGCTCAAGCCACACCTGACTGCACCCGTTATTAAAAAAGAATAAGTATGAATAGTAACAACAAAAGAACAGAAACCCCCGAAGCCATTGTCGTCACGATACCCCGAAGACTGGATACCGAGGACGCGCAACTTGCACTCGAAAGAATACAGGAGTTGCTCAAAAAGCATGAAGTGGTGGAAAACCTGGTCCGCCGCCAGGAAGAAGGCGATGAACAGGCACCCATTATTGAAGGGTTACTGAAGCGCCAGCATGAGGTCGAGCTTGAACACTTGCTCAACCAGATGCACCCGGCAGACATTGCCTTTATTCTTGAATCGTTACCGTCTGAACAGCGTCGCCTGATCTGGGGCCTGGTGAATGCCAAGTATGATGGTGATATTCTTCTTGAAGTCAATGACTGGGTTCGTGAAGACCTGATCTCATCCATGAACCGCGAAGATCTTCTGGCCGCAACCGAAGACCTTGGCGCCGATGAGCTGGCCGATCTGGCTCCCGACCTTCCTGCCGATATTGTGGCCGAAGTCCAAAAAGGCCTGACCAATGAAGAACGGGCACAACTGCTTGAAGCCATGGGTTATCCTGAGGGCACTGTTGGCGCCATCATGGACTTCGAAATGGTACGGGTCCGTGAAGATGTCAGCCTGGAAGTCGTCCTTCGCTATCTCCGACGCCTGGAAAATCTGCCAGACCATACCGACCAGATCTTTGTGGTAGACCGTCAGGATCGTTTCCAGGGGGTTTTAAGCATTTCCCAGCTCTTGGTCAACGACCCAGAAACCGTAGTAAAAGATGTCATGAAAACAGACTATCTTTCCCTCAAGCCAAATGAAGATGACGCCGAAGCGGCTTTGGCTTTTGAGCGTTATGATCTGGTTTCCGCACCGGTTATTGACAAGCAAAACCGGCTGATTGGCCGGGTAACCATTGCCGAAGTCGTGGATGTCATTCGTGAAGACTCCCAGGAGCAAGATTTGTCCCGTGCCGGTCTGCATGAAGAAGATATATTCGCACCGGCCGTCAAGGCCATCAAAAACCGCGCACCCTGGCTATTGATCAATTTATGTACGGCCGCAACGGCCTCGGTCATTGCCTCACAGTTTGAAGGCACCGTAAGCCACATTGTTATTCTGGCTTTCCTGATGTCAATTGTGGCGGGCATTGGCGGCAACTCGGGCAATCAGACAATGATCCTGGTCATCCGTGCCCTTGCGGTAGGGCGCATTACCTCAAAAAATTTCCGTTCCCTGCTTCAAAGGGAATGTATCGTTACATTTTTAGTTGGATTTCTTGGTAGCATTGTTGCCGCAGGTTTTTCCTGGGCTTTTTCAGGCTCACTCAAAATTGCCCTGGTCATGGCAGCAGCCATGGTAAGCAATATGCTCATAGGTGCCGTACTGGGTGTCCTGATCCCTATTGTTCGCGATAAATTTGGCAAAGACCCGGCCGTGGGCTCATCTGTCATGTTGACTTTCGCAACCGACTCTTTAGGATTTTTCATTTTTCTGGGACTTGCCAGCATCTTCCTGCTGTAAAAAAGGCTGAATACCGTTGAATCCGGTATTCAGCCTTTTTTCCTTCACAAATGTGTTATTTCAGTTGACCATGGCAATGTTTGTATTTTTTGCCGCTACCGCATGGACATGGATCATTGCGTCCGACATTGGCCATCATGTTCCGTACCGTGATGCCACCCGCAGAGACATCCCCATTTTCATTGACTTCGGCACCCAATGCTTCGTCGAAATCAGAATGATGAAGCCTTACATTCTGCACGTGAGGCTTGGCCGCTTCTTCCCCGGCCTGCTGAACCTGTTCGGGGGATCGGATCTGGACGGTCATTAATACTTTAATCGTATCATTGCGGACACGCTCAAGCATGCCGGCGAACAGCTGGAAGGCTTCTTTTTTGTATTCCTGTTTGGGGTCTTTTTGTGCATATCCACGCAAATGGATGCCCTGACGCAGGTGGTCAAGTGATGCCAGATGCTCGCGCCAGTGAGAGTCGATGGTTTGCAACAAAATGGAACGCTCAAAGGAAGACCATTGCTCTTGTCCAACCACCGCAACCTTGGCATCATAGGCATCCTTTGCCGCTTCCTGGATGGCCGCAAGGATTTCTTCCTCACCAAGACTGTCATCAGCCTGAATCATGGCCGTCAATGGCACCTCTATTTGCAGCTCGGCCGCAAGCGCGGTTTCAAGTGCAGGAATATCCCATTGCTCTTCCATGGAGTCTTCGGGAACATAGGTTCGCACCAGATCATTAACCGCAGCACTTCGCAATTCAGCAACCATATCTGAAATGGACGCCTCTTCAAGAACCTCGTTACGCTGGCCATACAAGACCTTGCGCTGATCATTGGAAACGTCATCGTACTGAAGCAATTGCTTGCGGATATCAAAGTTACGGCTTTCCACCTTGCGCTGTGCCGACTCAATAGAGCGGGAGACCATTTTGGCCTCTATCGGCTCACCGTCGGTACCCAGGCGCTCCATGATGGCACGCACACGCTCGCCTGCAAAAATACGCATGAGCGAGTCATCGAGAGAAAGATAAAAACGGGAAGAGCCCGGATCTCCCTGACGGCCGGCACGACCACGCAGCTGGTTGTCGATCCGGCGTGACTCATGCCGTTCGGTACCAATAATACGCAATCCACCCGCAGCCTTGACCTGCTCATTAAGCGGCTTCCACTCTTCCCGGATGCCTGCGATTTTTTCTTCTTTCTGGGCTGCCGTGAGAGAGTCATCGGCACGAACCAGGTTTATGGCTTTTTCTATGCTTCCTCCCAATACGATGTCGGTACCACGACCGGCCATATTGGTGGCAATCGTAATATGGCCCGGTTTACCCGCTTCGGCCACGATTTCCGCCTCGCGCGCATGCTGTTTGGCATTAAGCACTTCATGAGGCAGCTTTTCTTTTTTCAGCAGTGCAGACAAAAGTTCAGAATTTTCGATGCTGGTGGTACCCACCAAAACAGGTTGACCACGCTCATAACAATCGCGGATATCCTTGATGATAGCGGCGAATTTTTCCTGGTCATTTTTGAAAATCTGGTCGTTCTGGTCGATCCGGACCATGGGCAGGTTTGTGGGAATAATAACGGTTTCAAGACCGTAAATTTCCTGAAACTCATAAGCCTCGGTATCTGCCGTGCCGGTCATGCCGGACAGTTTTTCATACATGCGGAAATAGTTCTGGAAGGTAATGGAAGCCAGTGTCTGGTTTTCATTCTGGATTTGTACACCTTCCTTGGCCTCGACTGCCTGATGCAGGCCATCGGACCAGCGACGGCCAGCCATGAATCGGCCGGTGAATTCGTCGACAATGACCACCTCGTTGTTTTGCACCACATAATGCTGGTCTTTGAAGAACAGATTATGGGCACGCAAAGCCACCATCAAATGGTGCATCAGAGTGATATTACGTGGATCATACAAAGACTCGCCTTCGGGCAGGATGCCGGCCTGGCGCAAAAGCTGCTCTGATTTTTCATGGCCGGCTTCCGAAAGGTAAATTTGCTGTGACTTTTCATCTACCCAGAAATCACCTTCGGGTTCTGGTTCCTGCGGCTTGGGCTCTTCTTTCATGCGCGTGAGCAAGGCAGGAATACCATTCATGCGCACATACAATTCGGTATTGTCTTCGGCCTGACCTGAAATAATCAGCGGGGTACGGGCCTCATCAATCAGGATTGAATCGACTTCATCGACAATTGCATAATTAAGGCCACGCTGACGACGATCCTCGATGCGGTACTCCATATTGTCACGCAGGTAGTCGAAGCCAAATTCGTTATTGGTACCATAAGTAATATCGGCACGGTAAGCGTCGATTTTTTCCTGGTTGTCCTGTTGGGGAACCACCACCCCGACGGTCAGGCCAAGGAAATTGTAAAGACGGGCGTTTAACTGCGCGTCTCGACGGGCCAGGTAATCGTTAACCGTCACCACGTGCACACCCTTGCCACTTAATGCATTCAGGTAAACGGGCAAGGTACTCATGAGGGTTTTACCCTCACCGGTACGCATTTCCGCGATTTTACCATTATGAAGGGCAATACCACCCAGCAGCTGCACATCAAAGTGACGCATGCCCAATACCCGGCGAGATGCTTCGCGGGTAACGGCAAAGGCCTCGGGAAGCAAATCATTCAGGCTTTCCCCCTTTTCGAGACGGGCACGAAACTCGGGCGTTTTGGCTGAAAGTTCCTCATCGGAAAGCGCCGAGATTGATTTTTCCAGCGCATTGATTTTTGACACTATTTTGCGATACTGTTTAAGTATGCGGTCGTTACGGCTGCCAACTAGTTTTTTAAGTATAGAAATCATTCTTATTTTGCAATATAAGCTTGGATTTTCGCAGGCGCTGCCCGCCAAACCGGTCCAATGTGGTTAGTCAAAATTTTACTCTAAGCCAGTAGTTTAACGCATACCGGTTCCACTTGTAACGCCAGAAGGCAAACTGGCCCCAGCTTTTCCGCCCGAACCCAGTTGTGCCCCAATAACAGCCGCACTTGCCTTGCTGACCGTTTCCAGCAACGAGTTCTCGGCAACCGCCGTTGCCGGCTTCGTTGAGGTTTGCTTCAGGAACATGAGCGGATCAACCGGATTGTCATTGACACGGACCTCGAAGTGCAAATGAGCACCGGTAGATCGCCCTGTGGAGCCAACCCGGCCAATAATTTGTTTTTTGGAAACCAGATCACCTTTTTTTACCAGCAGTTTCGAAGCGTGGGCATATCGGGTTACCACGCCATTGCCGTGATCCACATCAATGGAATTACCGTAAGCACCATTATAGCCGGCATCTACGACAATGCCGGCAGAGGCAGCATATATGGGAGTGCCGGTTGGAGCCGCAAAATCGGTGCCTGAGTGCAAATGATATTTTTTACTGACCGGATGACGGCGCCAGCCATAGGCGGATGAAATTCGGGCTGCCGTCATGGATACCGGCAAAGCCGAAGGGATGCGGCTGCGGTCGGCGTTACGCGTATTAAGCAGCAGCTCCATGGTTCTGAAACCATCATTTTGCATGGAAATTTGTTGCTTGAGCATATCCAGCTCACGACCGATTTCTTCGGCTGACATGATGGTGTCATTGGAAATCAAATCTTCCTCGAAGGAAAAAGATTCATCCGACTCTTTGGCCGTTGGAAGAATCGCCGCCGCCTCGGGGGATTTGAGCAAACCTGCCGTGCCGGCTACCCGGGTGCCCAGTTTTTCAAGACTTTCAACGCGCGCACGCAATTCACCCACCTGGGTCGCCATGAAGTTTACACTGTTACGGATAAGCGCCTCATCGCGGGTTGAGGGTTGCACATTGGTGGCCAAATGGCTATTATTTTCCTGGTTGAGGGATTGAACGCCCCAGTATCGCTCTAGCATTGCCCCACTGGCCACCGCGATACCCAAGACCAAGACTGACATACTGAATGTCCAGATTTTCTTGCTGGACTGCCTGTGTTTAAATGAACTTTCTGATAAAAAAAGATCTTTTTTACGCTTTCTAAACATTTTACCTATCTACTGTCTATGTCCCTGTTTCGTAAATATTATAAAAACAAAAACCATACCACCCATCACCAACAAAGCAATGGGGAAAAGACTGCCCTGGGCTGGCTCAGGGATGATGAACAAAAGGCAAACATCCTTAAAACGGCCAGTTATTACCTGGACATACAAAATACAATTCTGGCTAGTTTACATGATCCGGTCACCCAGGCATGTAAAATTCTGAAGTTTGATAACGGAACCCTGGTCATTGCGGTACCCAGCGCCGCCTACGCGGCAAAGATACGCCAACTTACGCCAAGAATCAGCCAGCTCCTGATGAATCAGGGTTTGAACGTGAATGAAGTTCGCATCAGGATACAGGCAAACCTGTATAAACCCGAACCGGAGACCCGGGCTCATACTGAAAACAGGGCTATTTTAAACCAATCTGCACTGGATGCCTTTGATAAATTGCATAAAACCCTGCCTGAAGGCGAATTTTCTGATGCCATTGCCCGAATTTTGAATCGAAGAAAAGCCTAAGCCAGACGCCAGTCACGGCCAACAGCGTCTGCCGCGGCTGCCTGAGAGTCATAAGTCACGATTTCCCAGGCATCTTGCTGGGCCAGCAGGGCACGGCACAGCTTGTTATTAAGACCATGACCCGACTTACAGGCCACATAGCGGGCCAGCAACGGCTTGCCAATAAGGTAAAGGTCACCGATGGCATCCAGGATTTTATGTTTGACGAACTCATCATCGTAACGCAAGCCATCACTATTGAGAATACGATAATCATCCATGACAATGGCATTATCAAGGCTACCACCACGCGCCAGGCCAATAGAGCGCATAGCCTCAACGTCGCTGGCAAAACCAAAAGTACGGGCGCGGGCAATTTCTTTGGTATAAGAGTCGCGAGCGAAATCCACTTCGGCAAAACTGGCCGTTGAGTCAATGGCCGGATGCTGGAAATTGATAGAAAAAGCCAATGAAAAACCTTCATAAGGCTCAAGGCGGGCCCATTTGGCATTTTCGCCTTCGCCTTCGCTCACCTCTACCGTTTTCAATACTTTAAGGAAACGTTTTGGCGCATTTTGTTCAACAATGCCTGCAGAACGCAGCAAATAAACGAAGGTCCCTGCACTGCCATCCATTATAGGCACTTCTTCGGCATTCAGGTCTATATGGATGTTGTCTATTCCCAAGCCAGCCAGGGCGGACATTAAATGCTCTACGGTAGAGATACGAACATTGCCATTTTGCAGGACTGAAGCCATGCGGGTATCGCCCACCTTGTCTGCCAAGGCGGGAAAATCAACAACTTCGGGGGTATCGATACGATGAAAAACAATACCGGTATTTGCCTCGGCAGGACGCAGGACAATTTCCACACGTTCGCCGGAGTGAACGCCGACACCGGTTGTTTTAACTAGATTCTGAATTGTTCTTTGTCTGAGCATAAGTGTAATATCGCAACAAGGCCAAAATTTACCTTTTTATAAAGGTTCATTTTACCTTGAAATGAGCTGCCAAGTTATTGATTTGACTAAAAAGTGTTTCAATTAAAGACAAAAAAGAAACGGCTTGGGGAAACCGTTTCTTTTAATTGATGGAAACCGTTAGACTGATTTCCAGCAGGAGTTGGTACTGCTTTTTATTAATCTGCCTGTTTACGCAAAAAGGCAGGAATATCGTAACGCTCCATACCTGATGTTTCAAGCGCCCTTACCTGATCGGATGCCGCCTGACTACGGGCACGAGGATTACGGAATACCGGAGGCGTATCCAGATTGAACGATTCAGGCTGGCCTTCAGCCGCATTCAGGTTCAACACCAGGTCATCGGTACCGGTACGCACATTCTGGATTACATTATGTACCAGTTCAGGCTGTTTGCGCCCAAGTCCCGTGGCAACCACGGTAACACGTAAGCTCTCACCCATGGATTCATCAAAGGCACTACCAAAAATAAAATGGGCATCCTTGGAAGCATAGCTGCTGATGATTTCGTTGATCAGCTTGGTTTCTGTCATTTTCAGGGAACGGCTGGCGGTTACATTAACCAGGATACCGCGTGCACCATTCAGGTCAACACCTTCCAATAACGGGCAGGCAATTGCCTGCTCGGCAGCCACACGGGCACGATCCTGGCCACTGGCTACCGCTGTACCCATCATGGCCTGTCCATATTCACCCATGACCGTTTTCACGTCTTCGAAGTCGACGTTGATATCTCCCTGGACGTTAATAATTTCAGCAATACCCGCGCAGGCATTGTACAAGACATTATCCGCTTCCTTGAAGCAATCATCCTGGGTCGCATCTTCACCCATCAGCTCATAAAGCTTTTCGTTCAGGACCACAATCAGGGAGTGCACATGTTTGGACAGCTCGGCAATACCTTCTTCCGCCGATTTCATACGACGGGTGCCTTCAAAAGAAAAAGGTTTGGTCACTACGCCAACGGTCAGAATACCCAGCTCCTTGGCGACTTCTGCCACCACAGGACCCGCACCGGTTCCGGTACCACCACCCATACCTGCAGTGATAAACACCATATTTGCACCATTCAGGGCCACCCTGATTTCTTCACGGGCCAGCTCGGCAGCAGCACGTCCCTGCTCTGGTTTGGCGCCTGCGCCCAGACCAGAGTTACCCAAACGAATTTGTACAGGTGCTTCGGTAGCGGTCAACGCCTGTATGTCAGTGTTGGCACAAATAAAATCCACACCTTTGATACCTGAGCGCATCATGTGTCGTACCGCATTGCCACCAGCACCACCCACACCAATCACCTTGATTACGGTACCACTGCTATTACTGTCATCTAATATTTGAAAGCCCAAATCCATGTTATCCAACTCCTATAATCCAGATAAATTTCTAAAATTCCCCAATTTTCGGAAATTATTTCAAAGACAAGGCCGAAATTTTTCCCGCATTTGTCTTTTAAATAACTCCTGGATGATTTTAATCACCCTTTTGCAGGGGTTAACCCTGCAAAAATACGCTTTAAACATAAAAAAATTACGTAATCCTTTAATTATGTTTGTATTTTAATTCATAAACCACTCTTTCATGCGCAAAAAGATGGATTTAAATCCTCCTTTTTGTTGCATTGTTTTACTGCCCCTGAGACGTTGCACGCGAGCTTCGGTCAACAAGCCCATCACGGTAGAAAACCGCGGGTTGCGAACGACATCGGCAAGACTACCGCGATATTCGGGAACCGCCACCCGAACCGGCTTGAGAAAGACATCCTCGGCCAATTCAACAATGCCAGGCATAAGTGAGGTTCCACCCGTCAGCACAATACCCGATGCCACCAGATCTTCATAGCCCGAATCCCTGACCACCTGTTGCACCATCATGAACAGCTCTTCGATGCGGGGCTCAATAACCGCCCCGAGGGTTTGCCGTTTGACTTTGCGTACATCCCGGTCACCCAGCCCTGGCACTTCGATCAACTCTTCAGGATTGGCAAGGGATTGTTTGGCAATGCCAAAGCGCAACTTGATGTCTTCAGCATCGGGGGTTGGTGTTCTGAGCATGGCAGCGATATCGCTGGTCACCTGGTCTCCGGCAACCGGCAAAACAGTGGTATGGCGGATTGCGCCACCGGTAAAAATGGCCACATCGGTTGTACCGCCCCCAATATCCACCATGACCACGCCCAACTCTTTTTCATCATTGGTAAGGGTAACCATGCTGGATGCCAGCGGTTGCAAGATAAGATCCTGCACTTCCAGTCCGCAACGCCGTACGCACTTGACAATATTCTGGGCGGCACTGACAGCCCCTGTCACAATATGCACGCGTACTTCCAGCCGTATGCCGCTCATGCCAACCGGTTGCCTGATATCTTCCTGGTTATCAACGATAAATTGCTGGGTCAGGACATGCAGTACCTGATGATCGGTTGGAATATTAACCGCCTTTGCGGTTTCAATGACCCGGGCAACATCAGCCTCGGAAACTTCCTTGTCTTTAATGGCCACCATGCCACTGGAGTTGAAGCTGGTAATATGGTTACCGGCAATGCCCGTGTAAACTTCCCTGATTTTGCAGTCGGCCATCAGTTCAGCCTCTTCCAGCGCACGCTGGATTGAGTTCACGGTTGAATCAATATTGACAACAACCCCTTTACGCATTCCCTTGGACTCATGCTGCCCAAGCCCGATCACTTCAAATCGCCCGTCTTCAGGCAACGCTTCGGCCACTACCGCAACGACTTTGCTAGTACCGATATCCAACGCAACAATTAGGTCCTTAAGGTCACGACTCATTTTTTCTCTTTACTATCAACTGGTAGCGTATTATCCACTGGAGCATACGTTAAGGCAAAGCCCTTGGTATAACGAAGATCCACCTTGTTTATTTTCCTGCCTTCGATACGATTTTGTAATACCGGCCACGTACGCACAAAGCGTTCGATGGTCGAGGCAAAAGATACCGCTCCCTGACCTCCATGCGGATTGACCGCATCAGCCCCCGGATCCCTTCCCATTACCAATTCCATATCATTACTCAATTCTACACGCCATGCATAGCGATCGCTAAGCGTTATTTCATTAACGCCCAATTTTAATGGCGCCAGCCAACGAACCAGCTCGGCATACCGTTGTACCACCAGTCGTTCAGAGCCATCAGGGCCGTTAAACTGTGGCAATTCAGACTCTGCATTCAATTCAGCCTGGTTTGCCGAAAACAGTTCTCCCCATGTATTGATCATCTGGTTTTCATTCCAGAATGCAAAGGGTTCATGCTCTTCTATTTTAAGCAATAAACCATCTGGCCAGACACGCCGCAAATGCGCCTGCCTGACCCATGGTGAGGTTTCAAAAATCTGCTTGGTTTCCCCAAGATCAATCGTAAAAAAATTACCCTTGAGTTTACCTGCAATGGTTGCCTGAATGCTGGCAGGCGACACATAATTCAGCACCCGTCCATTCACCGGTTCTATCGTGATGCGAGACAGATTGAACATGGGGCGATGCGCAAGCCAATAGATGCCCCCCGTGATCAAAATGATAACGGCCATTATTGCAATGACATTTGCAATGAGGTTGGTCGCACGGGCATTATTCAGCACTGTTTACATCCCTGTTATCCGTTTTCAGGCATGGGCCTGTGTATTTTGCACGATGCCTGCGACAGGATGAATACACACAAGTCGGCATAACTCATCCCTTCCGCTTTCGCCCCCATGGGTACCAGGGAATGACTGGTCATGCCCGGAGATGTGTTGATTTCAAGCAACCAGGGCTGGTTTTGCGCATCAAGCATAATATCGACGCGGGCCCATCCTTCACATCCAATGGCCCGATAGGCCTGCACGGAAATTTCCTGAATCCTGCTGGCCAGCTCGGGAGCCAAATTGGCCGGACACTCATAACGCGTATCGTTTGAAATGTATTTGTGCTCAAAATCATAATTGCCGTCAGGAGCAAAAATTTCAATCACTGGCAAAGCCCGGGCATCGTCCCCCTTGCCTACCACGGGAATAGTAAGTTCACGGCCCACTACAAACTGCTCGGCCAATAGTTCATGATCAAAATTACTTGCCTGATTGAAGGCTTCATGCAATTCATCCGGCTGGCTGACCTTATACAGCCCCAAGGTTGACCCCTCATGTGGCGCCTTGATAATCAGGGGCAGACCCAGTTCAGCATAAGCGGCATCGGTATCTGCCAGGTTTTTGATCACTTTGTATTTAGGCGTTGGCAATCCTTGCTCAAGCCAGATTCGCTTGGTCATGATTTTATTCATTGCCAGGCTTGAGGCCATTACACCGCTACCGGTATAAGGAATGCCCAATAACTCAAGCACCCCCTGAAGCGTGCCATCTTCTCCGTAACGCCCATGCAGTGCAATAAAAACACGATCAAAATTCTGTGCCGCCAACGCTGCCAGACTGTGCACACTGGTATCAAACAGGTGGGCATCTATCCCCTTGCTTTGCAAGGCTGACAAAACGCCTTCACCCGATTGCAGGGAAACGGTTCTCTCGGCTGAATGGCCGCCATACAAAATACCGACTTTGCCAAATTCATGTATCATGCCAATTCTCCTATTTGCCCGGGAACCTTGCTAATCGAGCCCGCCCCCATGACCACCACAACATCGCCATCCCTGACAAAATCAATAATTGCCTGTGGCATTTCACTTACATTTTCAATAAAAACCGGTTCCAGTTTTCCCGCCACACGAATTCCACGGGCCAGGGCACGGCCATCGGCGGCCACAATCGGTGTCTCGCCTGCAGCGTAAACATCAGTCAGTACAACTGCATCGGCACTATTTAATACTTTAACGAAATCTTCAAAGCAATCGCGTGTGCGGGTATAACGATGCGGCTGAAAGGCCAGCACCAGACGACGGTCAGGCCAGGCACCGCGCGCCGCCTCGATGGTCGCGGCCATTTCCACCGGATGATGTCCATAATCATCAATCACCGTAAAATGGCCACCCCCTTTTTCTTCGGGAATATTGAAGTCACCCGTATAGGAAAACCGGCGCCCAACACCGTTAAATCCTTTTAAAGCTGAAACAATGGCCTCATCGGGTAGATCCAGCTCGGTTGCCACGGCAATCGCAGCCAGGGCATTCAACACATTATGCCGTCCCGGCAAGTTCAGGGTAATGCTTAAGGTTGGCAACCACTCATCAACCCTGATACGGCGAATGACGTCAAAGCACATCATGGTGCCCTCAGCCCTAACCTTGACTGCCTGAAAATGGGCATCATCGCTGAACCCATAGGTAGTGACCGGACGGGAAATGAAGGGAATGATTTTACGGACATTATCATCATCGTTGCACAGGATCGCACTGCCATAAAACGGCAGGCGCTGGGTGAACTCCACAAAGGCGCTGCGCAACCGGGCAATATCATGACTGTAGGTGTCCATGTGATCGGCATCAATATTGGTAATGATGGCCATGACCGGCAACAAATTCAAAAACGAAGCATCCGACTCATCAGCTTCCACAACAATATAATCACCCTGCCCCAGACGCGCATTGGCACCGGCCGAATTCAGACGCCCGCCAATCACAAAAGTCGGGTCCAGGCCTGCTGCAGCCAGCACACTTGCCACCAGGCTGGTGGTGGTGGTTTTGCCATGCGTGCCGGCAATCGCGATACCTCGTTTCAGACGCATTAATTCAGCCAGCATGATGGCCCGTGGCACCACTGGAATTTGCCGGGCCCGGGCGGCAAGCACTTCAGGGTTGCTGTTGGCTACCGCTGTTGAGGTCACAATCGCGTCGGCCGCTTGCACGTTTTCTGCCTGATGCCCGATATGGATGATTGCGCCCAGACTGGCCAAACGTCGCGTAACCGCAGACTCCTGCAAATCGGAGCCACTGATACGATAGCCCAGATTGAGCAATACCTCGGCGATGCCGCTCATGCCAGAGCCACCAATGCCAACAAAATGGATATTTCTTATCCTGTGTTTCATGTTTTATCCTTAACTACACTGGCGCACACATCGGCAATAAGCTGTGTGGCGTCAGTTCGTGCACATTGCCTTGCCTTCTCGGCAACGGCCTGCAATTCATCACGTGTTTTATCCTGTAACCAGGATGACAGCCATTCGGCTGATAATTCTTTTTGCGCTTTGGTCCATGCCGCTTTTTCACGGACAAGCCACTGAGCATTGGCCGTTTGATGATCATCAATCGCATGTGGCAATGGAATAAACAGGGCCGCCACCCCAATCGCAGCCACCTCGGCGACCGTCATGGCACCTGCGCGACAAATAAGCAAATCGGCGGCTGACATGGCCGCCGCCATATCGGCAATGAAGGCCACACACTCAGCCTCTACCCCCAATCCGGCATAGGTTTTTTCCAGTGTGTCAAGATGTTGGGTACCTGACTGATGCACGATATGAGGGCGTACATCTGGTGCAATACCGGCCAGGGCCTGGGGCACAATGGTATTCAGGGCGTGCGCCCCCAAACTGCCCCCCACCACCAAGATATTCAAACGACCCGAACGGCTCCCGTAACGCTGGGCCGGGCCTGGCGTTGCAAGCAAATCGGTGCGTACCGGATTGCCCACCATTTGCCCTTTAGGCAACACACCAGGAAACCCTGACAGCACACGGGACGCTACCTTGGCCAGCCATTTATTGGCAGTACCTGCCACGGCATTCTGCTCATGAACCACCAGAGGAATGCCACGCAAAGCAGCCATCATACCACCCGGGAAAGCCACATAACCGCCCATGCCCAGGACAACCGAAGGTTTTTCCCTGGCCAGGATTTTCCAGGCCTGGAGGCTCGCCTGCAACAGGGTAAACGGTAATTTGGCAATAGCGGCAATGCCCTTGCCGCGAACCCCTGAAAAAGTCATGGGAACCAGGGTAAAGCCATGCGCGGGCACCAGCTTGCCTTCCATTTTGGATGGATCACCCAACCAGACGATATGCCAACCACGAGCCTGCATTTCATGCGCCACGGCCAGACCTGGCATAATATGCCCGCCAGTTCCACCAGCCATGACCAATAACGTTGGCTGTTTCATCAGTACGACCTTTTACTTTCTTTGTTAACATGCCGGCCACGCATCATTTGACGGACTTCGTAATCAACGCGCATCAGCATGGCGACCGCAATCAAATTCATGACGATAGAAGAGCCTCCATAGCTGACCAGCGGCAAGGTAAGCCCTTTGGTCGGTAACAAGCCAAGGCAAACACCCAGATTGATGAAAGCCTGCACACCAAGCCAGACACCCACCCCCTGGGCCACCAGACCATTGAATTCTCGGTCCATCGCAATGGCTGAACGGCCAATATCAAAGCTTTTTTTGACAATGATAAAAAACAGCACCACCACCAGAAAGATCCCGACAAAGCCCAGCTCCTCGCCCACTACCGCCATAATGAAGTCAGTATGCGCCTCGGGCAAATAATGCAGTTTTTCAATGCTGGATCCCAGACCAACCCCAAACCATTCTCCGCGACCAATCGCAATCAGGGAGTGCACCAGCTGATAGGCACTGGATTGCACATTCGACTCATGGAAAGGCTCGAGATAAGCCATGATACGCCCCAGCCGCCAGGGAGCAAAAATAATCATCGACACAAACAAGACAACCAGGGCACCAATCGCAAAAACAAAAAGTCCCAGATTAATGCCCCCAAGAAACAGGATTCCAACAGCAATTGATACCGTTACCATTAAAGCCCCCAGATCGGGCTCAAGCAACAACAGTGTGGCAACCACGATCAATGCCAGGGCCATGGGCATAAAACCACGAATAAAGTCCTGCATGTATTTCTGTTTACGAACCGTGTAATCGGCGGCAAAGAGCAACATGGCCACCTTCATGAATTCAGATGGCTGAAAGTTGATTGGGCCAATGGGAAGCCAGCGTGAGGCGCCATTGACCTCTTTGCCAATAAACGGCACCAGCACCAGAACCAGCAATAGCATTGCCAACAGGAAAATCCGGAAAGCGTACTTTTCCCAGAAGCTCATGGGTACAGTCAGGGTAAGGGAAAACAGGAACACGCCAACAGCGATATAAATTGCATGACGAAGGGCAAAATAATAACGGCCCAGGTTGGCATACTTAGGCCCATCGGCCAGCGCAATGGAGGCGGAAAACACCATGATCAGACCAAACAGTAACAAGGCAGAGACAGCAACTCCCAACAGCAAGTCATAATTGCGCATGGTCGTACGACCCGGCTTGACAGCACTGACACTGGAACGAAGCTCTGCTAGCAAACTCATGCAACTTCTCCGTTTTCAAGGGCCAGCTCGTTGACGGCATCTATAAAGGCATTGCCACGATGATTGTAATTTTTGAACATGTCCATGCTGGCGCAGGCGGGTGACAAGATCACCACATCATTTTCATGGGCATGATCCAATGCCGCCTTAACCGCTTCCTCAAGCGATATGGCATGGATACAAGGGACACCTGCGGGCGCCAGGGCCTGTTCAATAACGCGGGCATCCTGTCCGATCAGAATGACGGCCCGTGCAAAACGCGAAACCGGGGCAACCAGTGGAGAAAAATCCTGACCCTTGCCAAGACCACCTGCAATCAACACCACCTTGCGTCCCATGCCTTTCAGGGCAGCGACCGTAGAGCCCACGTTGGTTCCCTTGCTGTCATTGATGAAGTCAACACCCTTGATACTTCGAACAAAATTGGTCCGGTGCGGTTCGGCCACATAGTTTCTTAAAGCATTCAGCAATGGCGTCCATCCAATACCCAGCACGCGGCACAACGCCATGGCTGCCAAGGCATTCAGTGCATTATGCCGGCCTCGCACCATCATGGCATCTGCCGGCATCAAACGTTTAAGCACCCCGTGTTTTCTAACCGGACGTTCCGTGGTCTTTTTTCTCCTGCCACCGGTTTCGGGCAAATCAAATTCATCGGCACTGCAAGCAGCCAACCACAACATGCCATTACTGTCTTCCAGACCCATATCCTGATCAAGGACAGGCTCGGTTTCACCAAAAGAGCGCACATTCAGGTCATCGGCAAACTCAACCATGGCACTTACCATTTCATCATCGCGATTGATAATGGCCACTTGGCTCATTTTGAGCAGCTTTGCCTTGCAATCGGCGTATTCCTGCAGGCTGGCATGCCAGTCCAGGTGGTCCTGGGTAATATTCAGCACGACCGCAGCGTCAGGCTGCAAGGTTTTAACGGTTACCAACTGAAAACTGGATAACTCTAGCACCCAGACATCGGGCAAGGCGTTGGCATCAAGCGCAGTCATCAGGGCGGTTAATGCAGAGGGGCTAATATTCCCCGCTGCCACGGCAACCAGCCCGGCTTCCTGCAACATGTCCCGAACCATGGTGGTTACCGTGGTTTTGCCATTCGTTCCGGTAATCCCCAGTACCTTGGGCTCATAAGCCTGTGTTTGCCTTAACTGTAAAAGTGCGCGGGAAAACAGTTCTATTTCACCCAGTATTTCAATATTCCGTTGTTCCGCGCGGGCAAGAAAACGGGCCAGATGTGGCTCGGAAGGCACCAGGCCCGGACTTAAGACAATCGCCTCAACCCCTTCCAGTGTCTGATCGTTAAAACATTGTTCGCCCAGGAATTTTTCAAAGGGCTGCCCGGTTGCATCCAGCTTGTCAAGGCCGGGCGGGTTGGCCCGGGTATCGGCAATGCGCAAACGCGCCCGATTACGCAGGCACCATAAAGCGGCAGCAAGACCGGTTTCTCCCAATCCCAGAACCAGGACCGAGGAAGGAAAAGACAAAACGTTATTTTCTGACTGTGTATTCATCGTAATTTCAAGGTTGCCAAACCAAGTAGCACAAGCATCATCGTGATAATCCAAAAGCGAACCACCACTTGGGTTTCTTTCCAGCCTCCCACCTCAAAGTGGTGATGCAAAGGTGCCATCCGTAATATCCGGCGTCCGGTACCATATTTTTTCTTGGTGTATTTAAACCAGATGACCTGGATCATGACCGACAGCGTTTCCACCACAAACACGCCCCCCATGATAAAAAGGACAATTTCCTGCCGGACAATGACAGCAACCGTGCCCAGCATTCCACCCAGGGCCAGCGCACCCACATCGCCCATAAACACTTGGGCGGGATACGCGTTGAACCACAGGAAGGCCAAACCGGCACCAGCCAGGGCGGCACACAGAATCAACATTTCAGAGGCCCCCGGGATATAGGGGAACAGCAGGTATTTGGAGTAATCAACCCTTCCTACAATATAGGCAAAAATACCCAAGGCACCGCCCACCATGACGGTAGGCATAATCGCCAGGCCATCAAGGCCATCGGTCAGGTTAACGGCATTGCTGGTACCCACGATAACCGCCCAGGTCAAGGCGGCAAAACCAAATACGCCCAACGGATAACTGACACTTTTGAAAAAAGGCACAATCAGGTCGGCACGGGAAGGCAGTGGCATGGTGAAACCACTTAAGACCCATTCCTTGAACAAAGGCCATAAATCGGCATTGGCCGGTGCAGAGACCGCAAATGTCAGATAGACCGATGCAATCAGGCCAATCAATGACTGCCAGAAAAACTTTTCCCGCGAGGACATGCCTTCGGGATTTCGATAAACCACTTTGCGATAATCATCAACCCAGCCAATTGCACCAAACCCGAAGGTCACCAGCATCACCACCCATACAAACCGGTTGCTTAAGTCTGCCCATAATAAAGTACTGATACCAATCGCGATGAGTATGAGGACTCCTCCCATGGTTGGCGTACCATTCTTGACCAGATGCGACTCGGGCCCATAAGCCCTGACCGCCTGGCCAATTTTAAGCGCCGTCAATTTACGGATGACGCGCGGGCCGGCCCACAAGCCAATAAACAACGCAGTGGCACATGCCAGCATGGCGCGCAACGTAATATATTCAAATACACCGAAGCCACTTATACTTGTAGACAGCCACCCGAATAACTCATACAGCATCTTTTTCCCCTTCAATGGATGAAGCTTTTTGCAAGTCTGCAATAACACGCTCCATACGCATTGATCGTGATCCTTTCACTAAAATATTTAACGGTTTGAGAGTTCTGATGTACGGTGCCATCTGATGGATGTCTTCAAAATGCTTTGCCTGTGAACCAAAAGCCTGTGCGGTTTGCCTGGACGCATTGCCATAAACCAGCAAGTAATCAATACCTTTTTCTTTGGCATAAAAACCCACTTCGGCATGCATTTGCGGACCATCTTCACCCACTTCAGCCATATCACCCAGAACCAGAACCCTGGATCCCGGCAATTGTGACAGGACATCGATGGCAGCACGAACAGAATCAGGGTTTGCATTATACGAGTCATCAAGCAGTTTTGTGCCGTCAGAAAGCACAAATCCCTGCATTCGTCCCTTAACAGGGCTAAATTTTTGTAACCCAATGATAATGGTATCTAAAGGTATCCCGATGGCCAGTGCGCATGCTGTGGCTGCCAATGCATTACGCACATTGTGATGGCCTGGAATATTCAATGAAACCTTGCCTGAAGCACCTGGGGTCACCAGCAGAAAACGGCTGCCATTGATATCGGCAACCAGCTCTTGGGCGGTGACGTCGGCCTGCTCGCCAAAACCGAATAAAATCCGGCGACGGTTCCCGGCAATTTTCTGCCACAAGGCAGTATAAGGATCATCGGCAGGAAAAACAGCAACACCACTGGCGTCAAGTCCGGCGATCACATCGGCGTTTTCAATGGCTACAGCCTCTACCGTTTGCATGAACTCCTGGTGTTCCCTTTGCGCGTTGTTCACCAAGCCAACGGTGGGCCTGGCCAGATCGGTCAGGATGCGGATTTCACCCGGGTGATTCATCCCCAGTTCAAACACCGCAGCCAGATGCTTTTTATTGAGCTCAAGTAAACTTAACGGGACACCAATTTGATTGTTCAGATTACCTTTAGTGGCAATACAATGCGCCGGCCCGACATGTGCTGCCAGAATGGAAGCGATCATTTCCTTAGTGGTTGTTTTGCCATTACTGCCCGCCACGCCAATAACCGGAATATCAAACAGCGAACGCCAGGCCTTGCCCATCAACTCAAGCGCCCTGCCCGTATCGGCAACCAATACCTGGGGCAGATCCAGATCCGGATTTTTACGGCTGACAACCGCCAGCAATGCGCCTGTTTGCTGAACCTTATCCAGAAAATCATGGGCGTCAAAATTCTCACCTTTCAGGGCAATGAAGATCTGCCCTTTACCAACACTGCGCGAATCGGTGGAGACACCGGTGGCATGGCGTAATGCAAGTGCCAGCACTGACCACTCACGGTCATCAAAACTGGTTTTCACATGATTGACTTCCTGATAGGTTTCGTGCCCTTTTCCAGCCACCAAGATGACATCGGTGGCCGAGGCATGCAACACCGCCTGCAAAATGGCACTGGCCCGATCAGGCTGGACAGTGGGTGAGCCGGGCATGCCGGCAAGGATATCGGCCAGAATCTGTTGAGGATTTTCGGTACGGGGATTATCGCTGGTCACATAAACCAGATCAGCTTTTTGCGAGGCAATTTTCCCCATGACAGGACGTTTGGTTTTATCACGGTCACCACCGCAGCCAAAAACGCAAATCAACCGACCTTTCCTGGCCTGGGCAGTTGGCCTCAAGGCATCCAGTGCGCGCTCCAGCGAGTCGGGAGTATGCGAGTAATCCACCACCACCAACGGCTGCATCCCTGCTTCACCTTCTATATCAAGGCCTTTTACAATCTGCAAGCGTCCGGGAACCGGCTCAAGCAGTGAGATGGTTTTGACAATATGGGCCAGTTGCCAGCCCATAGCCTGCAAAACACCGGCAACCAGCAGTAAATTGGAGATATTGTGTTCGCCCAGCAGGCGTGTCAGTACCTGTGCTTCACCTTGCGGGCTGAATAAATCGAAAGCCAGTCCGTAATCATAAAAACGGTGCTCTTTGGCAAGAATTTTTGCATCTGCATGCCCCTTCAGGGAATAGCCAATCGTGTTTTCGGCACGGGAGTCACGGAACATGCGCTCACCGGCCGGATCATCCAGGTTGATCACGGCATGCTGCAAACCGGGCCAATGAAACAGGCGCATTTTGGCCTGTTCGTATTGCGCCATGTCCTTGTGATAATCAAGATGATCAAGAGTCAGATTGGAAAAGGCCGCAATACGTATACGCAAGCCGTCCAGGCGCCCCTGATCAAGACCGATAGAGGAGGCCTCAATGGCCACGGCATTGATCTCCCGGTTTCGCAATTCTGCCAGTAAGCGATGCAAGGTCAACACATCAGGGGTCGTGAGCGAACCGCCCAAATTGGTGTTATCGGGCAAAACCATGCCCAGGGTACCAATAGTGGCACACGGCACGCCATTGGCAGTAAGCGCTCTGGCCAACCAAGTGGCGCAAGAGGTTTTTCCGTTGGTGCCGGTAACCGCAATCACAAAAACCTGTTCTGATGGATGCCCATACCAGGCATCGCCCAGCTCGCCCAGCAATTGCCGTAAACCCGGCACGGCCAATACCGGCACCGGATAGCCGGCATTAGCCTGCTGACCACTGGATTGCTCAAGCAAAACAACAGCAGCGCCCTTTACGATTGCATCCTCAATGTATGCAGCACCATTTTGTGAGGTACCCACGCAGGCAACAAAGACATCCCCTTTACGGATGTCCCTGGAATCCAGCTGAAGATGCGCCGTGGATGCCACGTGCTGTTTTAACCAATGTAATATGAATGCTACGGTCATCCCCGATTTCTCCTGCTTGTTGTGTTCGGGTTCTTTGCTTCCAGCGCAGGCTCTACCGGCAAATCCGGCTGAACCGTCAGGTACTTCAAGGTTCCTTCAATGATTTCTGCCGCAACCGGCCCTGCAGTGAGGGTACCGTAATAACCGCCTTTTTTCGGTCTGTTCACGGTTACCGCCACAACAACCCTGGGTTTTGAAATAGGTGCAACGGCAACAAATGAGCCCCTGTAATCAGAACGGCTATACCGTCCGTTGACAATTTGCCTTGCGGTCCCGCTTTTTCCGCCAATACGGTAGCCATTGACCATTGCCTGGATTTTATTCCCTTCCGGACCCGCTGACTCTTCGAGCATGGCCCTTACATCACGGGCCGTTTGCGGTTTATATATCTGGATACTGGTGGGTTTCTTGTCATTTTTAATCAATGACAGGGAAATCATATCTCCGTCACGGGCCAGTGTTGTGAATGCCTTGGCGATTTGCAGCAGGGATACCGATAAACCATATCCATAGGACATGGTTGCCTTTTCAATAAGCTTCCAGCGCTCCCATGGCCGGACACGCCCCGAAGCCGCACCGGGAAAACCGGTGTTGGGAACCTGTCCGAAACCCAGGGCATTAAATACCGTCCACATTTGTTCCGAACGCAAACGTTCGGCAATCATGGTCATGCCAATATTGCTTGAGCGGCGTAAAATGCCGGACACATTCAACGTGCCATTGCGGGAACTGACATCGGTAATGGTAGCCCCCTGATAGCGGTAAGAACCGGTACCCGTATTAAACAGCGTATTTTTGGTAATGATACCGGCATCCAGCGCCAGGGCCGCAACCAGTGGTTTGATAATGGACCCTGGCTCAAAGGTATCGGTAATAACCCGATTCCTGAGTTCGGGACCTTTACGTTCGGACTGTTCATTAGGATCGTAAGATGGCACACTGACCATAGCCAGTATTTCGCCATTTTGCGTGTCAATGACCACTGCTCCGGCCGACTCGGCCTCATGCTTTTTCATGGCTTTTTCCAGGGCCTGCGCAGTAAGAAGTTGAATATGCCCGTCTATGGTCAGCATGACGTCTGCACCGTCGGTTGCCGGTTCCACTTCCTGGACATCTTCAATAATACGCCCGATACGGTCACGCAATACCCGGCGCAAACCCGGCTTGCCCTGCAATGAGTCGTTCATTTGCAGCTCAATTCCTTCAATTCCCCTGTCTTCGATATTGGTAAATCCAACCACATGTGCGGTCACAGGACCCTGCGGATAAGAGCGCTTGGACTCGGGTAAAGAATGAATGCCGGGAACCCCCAGCTCTTTGATCTGTTTGCCAATGTCCGTCGGAATCTGCCGTTTCAGATAAACAAATGTCTTATCCAGGTTCTTCAATCTTTCTTGCAGGTCTTTCAAAGGCATATCCAGCAGTTTAGCCAAAGCGCCAAGCTGCTGGACACTTGCCTTGCTGGTTTCCTCGGGAATGCTCCAGACAGCCACCGCGGGTGTGCTGGTTGCCAGAAATTCGCCATTACGGTCGGTAATAAGTCCACGGGTCGCCGGCAACTGTAAAGTACGCTCAAAGCGCTTTTCGCCTTCTGCCTGCAAGAACTCGGTACTCATGATCTGGATATACAGGGCCTTGCCAATTACTGCCAGAAAACCCAGGGAAATCAGGACAAAAAGCACGCGCGCACGCCATCTTGGGATTTGCACGTGCAAAACAGGGCTGCTGTAATGGCGCGAATAGGCGTTTTCTCTGGATCGCTTGAACAACTCAGGGATTTTGTTTTTGCCGAACTTAAGCATTTGGCCTCCCTTTTATTGGTTACTCTGTTGTGCCGCAGGTGAGGCCAGGTTATTAACCAGCTCAGAATCTTTGATGTAAATAATTTGACCGATATGCGGAATTTGCATGTTCAGTTTTTGGGTTGTGACTTGTTGAATACGTGCATTGGTGGTAAGTTTTGCCCGTTCAAGCTGCAAATAACGCCAATCTATGCCAAGTTCATTTTCTACTGCCTGCGCACGGCCCAGATCCACATATAGCAGGCGCTGCTGATATCGGACCGACACCAGGGAAATGGCGCTGTAAGCAAACCAGCCCACCAGCAGCAATAAACCTAAGCGCGCCATGATGCTCTCCGCTTGCCAGACTGACCACCCAGCATGAGCGGCCTGCTGACAAAAGCATCCGCATCCGTCAATTCAGTTGCGGTTCTTTGCGCTACCCGCAAGACCGCAGAGCGGGAACGGGGATTGGCAGCCACTTCGGCCTGGGTAGCCAGCACCTTGCCCATATTTTTAAGCACAGGCTGGGGCATTTCGCTTTCGCGCAATGGTAAACGGGCAAAATCGGCACCCGGCTTGGCCGCTGCCGCAATACACTGTTTAACCATCCGGTCTTCAAGCGAGTGAAAACTGATCACTGACATCCGGCCACCTGGCGCAAGCAATCTTAAAAGTGACGCGAGGGTGTTCGCCAGCTCTTCGAGCTCTTGATTGATGTGAATCCGTATAGCCTGAAAGGTGCGTGTGGCCGGATGTTGACCTTTTTCCCTCGTCCGGACGACGGTTGAGACGAGCTCGGCAAGTTCGAGCGTGGTGCACAAAGGGCTGGATTGGCGGCGATGATCAATCGCCTTTGCAATCTGGAAAGCAAACCGTTCTTCGCCATAGTTTTTTATAACCTCCTTCATTTCTTCAATACTGGCCTGTGCCAGCCATTCAGCCGCGGTTAAGCCACGACTGGTATCCATTCGCATATCCAGCGGCCCTTCCCGCATGAAGGAAAAACCTCTGGATGCATCATCTATCTGTGGGGAAGAAACCCCCAAATCCAATAAAACACCCTGAACCTGCTCAATGCCACGCTGGCGCAATTCTTCTTCCATTGAAGAAAAGCCACCATGAATAATTTCCACCCGGGAATCTTCCTGCTGCAATTGACGCGCCGAGGCCATGGCCAGGGGATCTTTGTCAAAAACAAACAGTTTTGCATTGGCTGAAAGCTGGGACAGCAAATAACGGCTGTGCCCACCCCGCCCAAACGTGCCATCAACGAAAACACCTTCTTTATTGCCCGGCGGCAACAAATCATGAATCCATTTGGCCTTTACATTGAACTCATCGTGAACCAGCGCATTGACAGTTGCTCCAAGCAACACGGTCTTGTGTACGAAACTTTCTGACATCACAATGAAAAATCATCCAAACTTTCCGGTAAACCCTTGGCCATATCAGCCGCCTGCATATGTGCAAACACCTGGGCATCCCAAAGATCAAAATGCCTGCCCATGCCAACCAGAACAACGTCTTTAACCATTTCCGTGGCAGAGCGCAATTCGGGAGCAATGAGTACCCGCCCTGATCCGTCTATTTCCACATCCTGGGCATTACCCAATAACATACGCTGGACATGACGGGCGGACATGGGCAATTGCATAATGGTTTCACGCTTTTCCTCCCACACGGGGCGGGGGTAAATAAGCAAGCCGCCATCAAAATTACGGGTAATGGTCAGGGCACCCTGAGCGGACTCCATCAGGGCGTCACGATACCGGGCCGGAATGGTCATCCGTCCCTTGGCATCTAAGGTGAGCGCACTATTTCCCTGGAAAACCACTTTTTCCCCACTTTTTTCCACATTTCCCTACTTTTTCCCACTTTAAGACAAGGCTGATATTTGGTCAAGCTTTATTTATTGACTTTTTCCAATAACAACAACGACTTAGCGTTAAATGATGAAAACGGAAAATAGAAAGACCTTTAGAAATCAAGCTCTTAAAATACAAAGTGAAAGTAAGGTGAGAAATATCGTAAAAACTGTATATTAATTTTTATCATTTCTTAACAGTTTTTGAAAAATTGCCATGAAACACTTCCCAAGCACCCGGTAAGGGCGAGGGTTTGCGAATTATAAGAAAAGAACTGACAAAGTGAGCCTATAAGCCGGATTCTGTAAACCAGTAAACTGGTTGGCAATCATTCCTCTGGACGCATCATTGCTGATGCATTCTAGCCATCTACCCGCATGTTTGGACGAGCCGCCCTTCCTGGCAGAACCAGACACATGCCTATTTGATGTTGCTCCGGATAGAGGTTACCGCGTTTCACCCTGCTGCGTTATTGCCTTGCGGCAATGCCATACGGAAGTTGCCGTATCAGTGCACATGCATGCCCACGCCGCAGTCTCGTCTCTGTGGCCCTGTTCCTCGGCCGCTTGCGCAACCGGACGGCTGTTAGCCGCTATCCTGCCCTATGGAGTCCGGACGTTCCTCGAGGATAAAAACCCCCGCGATTGCCCAGCCCACTTTGCCAGAAAAGCATTTTAACCGACTTATTCCCGCCAAAGGTGTTAAAGTCCTTTTATCCCAAAAGAATAAAAAAACCGTTTATCCAATTTTTCAGATCTACTTTATGGCAGCACAAACTCTTATCACGTTAATCAATGCTCATCTTGCATATGGCCACCACGCCCTGCTCGATAACGCCAACCTTACCATCCAGGAGTCCGAAAGAATCGGTCTGATCGGCCGCAATGGCGCTGGCAAATCCTCGTTGCTGCGCATTCTTGATGGCCGCACCGAAGCCGATGATGGAGAAATCTCAAGAATGGGTTCGCTGCGTGTCATTACCGTTGAGCAGGAACCCGTCCTTAACGATTTACAAACCGTTTATGAAAACATCTGCGGCAATATCCTTGATTCCGAAGACTGGGCCCGTCCGGCCCGTGCCAATGCGATTATTGAAAAACTGGGCCTGAATCCTGACGCCCTGGTCAAGGGACTGTCTGGCGGCACCCGAAAACGCATAGCCCTGGCCCGCGCTTTTATAGAAGACCCTGATTTACTACTCCTTGACGAACCCACCAACCATCTGGACTTTGAGGGTATTCTCTGGCTTGAACAAATGATACAAAGCTGTCGTTCGGCCTGCGTCATCATTACCCACGACCGACGCTTCCTTGATGCCGTAACCACTCGCATTATTGAGCTGGATCGCGGCCAGCTACACAGTTTCCCAGGCAATTTCAGTCAATGGCAGGCACGCAAGGCAGAATGGCTTGAAGCCGAAAAACTGCAGAATGAACGTTTTGACAAATTCCTGGCCCAGGAAGAGGTCTGGATTCGCAAAGGGGTTGAAGCCCGACGTACCCGCAATGAAGGTCGCGTCAGACGCCTTGAAGCATTACGTCGCGAACGCAGTGAACGCCGTGAACGCGTTGGAAACGTCAACCTGGCCGTTTCCATGGGTGAGAAATCCGGCAAATTGGTGGCTGAACTGGAAAACGTCAGCCACACTTTCGGTGACAAAACCGTTATCAAAAACTACTCTACCACCATCATGCGCGGTGACCGGATTGGCTTGATTGGCCCCAACGGTGCCGGTAAAACCACTTTGCTCAAAATCATTCTGGGCAAACTTTCTCCCACTGAAGGAAAGGTCAAGCTGGGTACCAACCTGTCAATTGCCTATTTTGACCAGATGCGCGAACAACTGGATGAAAATGCCATTCTTACCGAAGTGATCAATCCAGGCAGTGAATGGATTGAAATCGGTCAGCAGCGCAAACATGTCATGAGCTATCTGGGTGATTTCCTGTTCTCACCGGCCCGCGCACAATCCCCGGTTTCCAGCCTGTCGGGCGGTGAAAGGGCACGCCTGCTGCTGGCACGGCTGTTTGCCAGGCCTGCCAATGTCCTGGTTATGGACGAGCCAACCAATGACCTTGATATTGAAACCCTGGAACTGCTTGAAGAATTGTTACAAGATTTTAATGGCACGGTTTTACTGGTCAGCCACGACCGTGCTTTCCTGAATAATGTGATCACCCAAACGATTGCCTATGAAGGAGATGGACAGTGGCGGGATTACGTGGGGGGTTATGATGACTGGCTTGAACAGCGGCCCGCAGACGTGGCGGCCAGACTGGCCGGCAAGCCCGGCAGCACAGATAAAAAAACCGAAGCGCCTACCGTTGACACCCCTGTCCAGCCAAAGCCACGCCCTAACCGCTCTCGCATTACCAGCTGGGAGCTCAAGGAACTGGAGACCCTGCCCGAGGAAATTTCCAAACTGGAAGCGGAACAGATAGAACTAACCGCCAAACTCTCCGATCCGGAATTGTACAAAGACGGCTCGGACACCGCCAACGGCATTAACCTTCGCCTGCAAGAACTGGAAGATGAACTGCTTAAGCTTTTTGACCGCTGGGAACAGCTGGAAGCCAAGAAAGAAACCAGCTAGGCATATTGGCTGGCCTGACGCTGCTATTGCTTGACAATGGCAATTGCCAGGCCATCCCAGCCTTTAGAGCCCAAGGTCTGAAAAGCGGTCACGGTTAGACGGGGGTTGCCCACCATATCATCAAAAAACCTACGCAGCCCCCGGATATTATCCGCCTTGCCACTATCATCCAGTATCTTTGCCTGACGCACGACATTATCGGCCACAATAACGGTACCCGGCCGCGACAGCTTCAGGGCATACTCCAGATAGACCGGATTGTTTTCCTTGTCAGCATCGATGAAGATAAAATCAAAGGGAGCTTGCTGCTCTTGCACCATTTGCGCAAGCGTATAGGCAGCAACTCCTTGCCGGATTTCAACCTTGTCCTGCAAACCCGCAATACTCAGGCTTTCACGGGCAATCTTTATATAATTTTCATCAAAATCCAGTGTCACCAGGCGGCCATCGTCGGGCAAGGCCAGCCCCATCCAAACGGTACTGTATGCGCCCAAGGTGCCAATTTCCAGAACACGACGGGCCCCATTCATACTGACTAGCATATGAAGCAGCTTTCCCTGATTGGGCGCCACATTAATCGCGGGAATATTGTTTTTCTTGCAATGCTCAAGCACTTTTTCAGGAATTACATCTTCTTTCAGGAACAGCTGATTGAAATAGTCATCTACCTGCTTGTAGCATTCTTCGGTAATTTGAGTCTTATGTTTAGTCAAGGCAATGCCCATTAACGCTTATTGCCTTCTCAGGTTGGGCATTTAACCCACCCAAAACAGGCATTCATTCAAGTCCTATTGCATTGTCAATCCCTGACGGAATGAAGACGTCGGGATTGCCATGCACTTGTCACCTGATTATTTCATTTTCCAGTTCAGGTTTTCACCAGCTGCCAAAGGAACCAGGGTGGTATTGCCGGCATAAGGCAACTCTGCAGGAATACTGTATTCGGTGCGCTCCAGGGTGATGGAGGTCTGGTTGCGTGGCAAGCCATAAAAATCAGGTCCGTTCAGACTTGCAAAAGCTTCAAGCTTATCCAGCTTGCCAGCCAGTTCAAAAGCGGTGGCATAAAGCTCCATGGCATGTACGGCTGTGTAGCAACCCGCACAGCCACAGGCGTGCTCTTTAAGGCCTTTGGCATGCGGAGCGCTGTCTGTACCCAGGAAAAAGCGCGTGCTGTCGCTAGTGGCCGCCTCGAGCAAGGCCAAACGATGCTTTTCGCGCTTTAACACGGGAAGGCAGTAGTAGTGAGGGCGAATACCCCCGGTAAAGATGGCATTACGGTTATATAGCAGGTGATGGGCGGTAATGGTTGCCGCCACGGGACCTTGCGCATCACGCACATAATGCGCACCTTCCTGTGTGGTAATGTGCTCAAAAACCACTTTCAGCTCAGGAAAATCACGACGCAGCGGCATCATGACACGCTCAATGAAAACCGCTTCCCGATCAAACAGATCTATGGTTGGGTCAGTGACTTCACCATGAACCAACAGGGGCATCCCATGTTTTTGCAATGCCTCAAGTGCCGGACGACATTTGCCAAGCAAATCGGTCACACCGGCATCCGAATTGGTCGTGGCACCGGCAGGATACAATTTAACCGCATGAATAAAGCCTGATTCAGCCGCTTTTTGAATTTCTTCTGCTGATGTATTATCGGTTAAATATAAAGTCATCAGTGGCTCGAATTTGCCTTCATAGCCCGTTTTTACCAATGCATTTTCAATTCTTGTTTTGTAGGCAGCCGCCAGCGCCACTGTCGTAACGGGAGGGCGTAAATTCGGCATGACAATAGCACGGGCAAATTGTCGGGCACTATCGGCAATAACAGACTCAAGGGCCAGCCCGTCACGTAAATGCAGATGCCAGTCGTCGGGGCGTTTTAAAGTAATTGAATGATCGGTAATTTGCATGATTGAATATTAAAAGCAGAATTTCTATGGAATAATCATGCACTATAACCAAAATAAGTATTCTTTACCCAGTATTAATGCCCTGCTGCCAAATTTTACTAACAGACCCGGGAAACTGATATTGAATCCGATTTCAAACAGGCATGAATAGACAATAATGGTTAATTATCCATAATTTGCCCAGACAAAGGCCTCAAAAACCATTTGAATCAAAATATACTTAAAAAATGCTAGGCAAGCATCCTATTACACGCTATTCTCTACTTCACACACTATATATAACTACCTGCCTTTAAGGAGAGCCCCAAAATGGCCACAACTAAATCGGAAAAACCTGCACGCAAACCAAACGCAGCGTTTATGAAACCCCTTACTCCAAGCACCGAATTGGCCGCCGTTGTAGGGAGCACACCACTGCCTCGTACAGAAGTTACCAAAAAAATCTGGGAATATATTAAAAAACATGATCTGCAAGATCCACAAAACCGTCGCAATATCAATGCCGACGACAAACTGCGCCCAATCTTTGGTAAAGAGCAGGTCAGTATGTTTGAAATGACCAAACTGGTTAGCACTCACCTGAAGTAAATCAAGATTTAAAAGTATAAAAAACGGGCCTGTGCCCGTTTTTTTATGCCTCCTCGTTCCCATGCACCTGCGTGTGGACGCCTGGTCTGTAAGCGTTCGGCCATCTCATCTTGACAGCGGTTTTCTTTAACCTGTTTTTTTACATCGCTGTCTGCGGTTGCCAATTATGCGGCAACAGTTCAGCAATACGGCTGGCGGGCTGAGTGGGCAAGCGT
>NZ_BMYS01000014.1 GCF_014652395.1 Advenella faeciporci | reverse complement strand
GTCTGGAACGGCGCTACCGTCATCCGCCCCGTAAAAAGTCATCATCAAGGAGACAGTTGAACTTTCATAAACGACAGAAAAAACATTGTTTTTAAATGGATTTTCCTTAACTTAATGGCAGTGACGCGGGAGCATGGGAACGAAAATGGCCGGGTTTGCTGGTTCCCATGTTCCACGTGGAAACCAGACGTGGGTCCACCTGTTTATTCGGGAGTCACTTTCATTTTCATGGCCAGTTCAAAGGCAGCCCGCAACGAAGATTCATCGGCAATACCTTTTCCGGCAATATCAAAAGCGGTGCCGTGATCAACACTGGTTCGAATGAAAGGAAGGCCAACGGTTACGTTAATCCCGTTATCCACGCCCAGATATTTCACGGGAATTAAACCCTGGTCATGGTATTGGGCCACCACCATATCAAACTCACCCTTGCGGGCCCGCATAAAGATAGTGTCTCCGGGGTAAGGGCCGCTTACGTTTATCCCCTGTTCACGCATATGTGCAATGGCGGGTGCAATAATATTGACGTCTTCCTGGCCAAAACGTCCTTCTTCTCCGGCATGCGGGTTTAAGCCGGCCACGGCAATACGTGGCTGGGCGATCCCCAACTGGCGACAGGCCTGGTGCGCAAGCTGGATGGCAGTACATTCATTTTCATGGGTAACCTGTTGTGGCACTGCAGACAGCGGGATATGAATGCTGACCAGCAGGACCCTGAGTTCGTCGTTAAGCAGCATCATGCCCACATGCCCCGCCCCCGAGCGTTGCGCCAGGATTTCGGTGTGCCCGGGATGATTCACCCCCGCCATTTTTAAAGAAACCTTATGCAAGGGTGCAGTCACAATGGCGGCAATTTGTCCGGCCATGGCATCATCAATAGCCTGGCAAAGATACGCATATGCCCCCTGTCCGGCTTCTTTGCTAACCCGGCCCAAGGGCAGGCTGGCCGGAATGGGCGGTGCGCAGTTAATAACGGGCATGACAACAGTACCCGGTATGGCCGGGTTTGCCTGAAGATAGGTATTAATACTGGCAAATTCCTGTATATGCACCTGGGGCAGCGCCAGGAAACCGGCCGCCCTGATCAGGCTGCCCGCATCACCATACACCACCGCCGGTGCCGGCAAGCCGTTTGCGAACAGTTTCACGACCAGTTCGGGGCCAATACCGGCCGCATCCCCCATGGTAATGCCTAGCGGCAAAGCCGCATGTTGTAATGATTCGCCTGACATACTCCGCCTATCCAATAAATTAGTTGCCCAAATGCCAAGTTTAACAGTTCAGGCCTCCCATTCAGGCACAATTCACTCGTGTCAGCAGCAGGGTTTCATGACGTTGGCAGCAAAGCCGTCATATAATGGATCTGGATATTTGAACAGTATCCTGTTTTACCCTGAAAATTTTCGGCCATCCGCCCCAAAGCATTCAAGCATAACGGTATCCATTCACATGAGTTCTCAAATCAAGATCGTCGGCGCCCGACAGAACAACCTTAAAAACCTCGATGTCACTTTCAACACTGGAGAGTTCACCGTCATTACCGGGGTGTCCGGATCGGGCAAAAGCTCGTTGGCGTTTGATACCCTGTATGCCGAAGGGCAGCGCAAGTATGTAGAAACCTTTTCTCCTTATGCCCGCCAGTTCCTGGACCGCATGGACAAGCCCCAGGTTGAACGCATCGAAGGCATTTTGCCTGCCATCGCGATCGACCAGACCAACCCTGTACGCAACTCACGCAGCTCGGTGGGCACCATGACCGAACTGAACGATCACCTGAAACTGCTTTATGCCCGGGCAGCCCGCCTGTATTGCCGCTGTTGTGCCCGTGAGGTAAAAAAAGACAACCCGGAAAGCATCTACCATTCACTGGCAAGCCTGTCCGCCACTGCCAACGACCCACGACTGGTGCTTACCTTCCCGGTGATTGTGCCGCTTAACTATTCTGAAACAGAAATCAGGGACTATCTGGAGCAACAGGGCTATACCCGGATTCATGCTGAAGAAACCCGTACGGTAAGCCGCCTTGTCAAAGACAAGAAAAAGAAAGAAAAACCGGTTTCCGAATCCCAGCGCGTGCTGCATGTAGTGCAAGACAGGCTACGTTTTTCCAATGCTGAAGTGTCGCGTGTCATGGAAGCGCTTGAAGCCTGCCTGAAATACGGCAACGGGCATTGCTCCATTTACGCCTTGGATAACGAAAACACCCCCCTGCATACCTGGAAATTCAGTGACCAGTTGCATTGCGCCCACTGTGACATTACCTATTCCGCCCCCTTGCCCAGCACGTTTTCCTTCAATTCCCCCTTGGGTGCCTGCGAAACCTGCCGGGGTTTTGGCCGGGCCATGGGCATTGATTTTGGCCTGGTGATTCCCGATGAAAACAAGTCACTGGAAGAAGGGGCCGTAAAGCCCTGGCAAACCCCCAGCTACAGCGAATGCCAAACCGAAATGATGCAATATGCCAAAAAAACAGGCATTCGTACCACCACTCCCTGGAACAGTCTTAACCAGGCGGAAAAAAACTGGGTCCTTTATGGCGACCCTGAATGGAAAGGCGGCACCTCGGCCTGGAAACACCAATGGTACGGGGTACAACGCTTTTTCGACTGGCTGGAAACCAAATCCTACAAAATGCACGTGCGCGTTTTACTGTCCAAGTACCGCAGCTACACACCCTGCCCGGCCTGTCATGGCTCGCGCCTGAAGCCTGATGCCAACCTGTGGCGCCTGGGCAATACCCGCCAGGATAATCCACTGACTGGTAACTACCAACGCTTCAAGCCAGTGGGGGCAACCTGGAGCCAGGAACAACTTAACCAACTGGGCGGCTTGGCCATTCATGACCTGATGCAGCTGCCCATTGAACGGGTACATGCCTTGTTCAGTCAATTGGAGCCGGGCGGCGAAAACGATGCCGCGATGACCCTGGTGCTGACCGAAATCCGCACCCGCCTGAAATTTCTTTGCGATGTGGGACTGGGCTATCTGAGCCTGGACCGCCAAAGCCGAACCTTGTCGGGTGGCGAAGTGCAGCGCATCAACCTGACAACGGCGCTGGGCACCTCTCTTGTGAATACGCTTTTTGTGCTGGATGAACCCTCTATTGGCCTTCATCCGCGTGATATGCACCGTATTATTGAAGTCATGCTGCGCCTGCGCGATGCCGGCAATACCCTGGTAGTGGTTGAACACGACCCGCAAGTGATGGTGGCCGCCGACCGGATTCTGGATATTGGCCCAGGCCCGGGCGAACGCGGCGGTGAAATCATTTTTGACGGTACGCCCGGACAATTGCGCTCGGCTTCTTCGCTTACCGGGCAGTACCTGGGCGGCAGACTGAAGGTGGAATCGCCGCGCCCAATGCCGGTTAGCGACAACACGCCCAAACTGATCCTTGAAGGCGTGCAGGCCAACAATCTGAAGAATGTCGACGTCTCCTTCCCTCTGGGCCGGCTGGTCTGCATTACCGGTGTATCCGGTTCAGGCAAGTCCACCCTTATCCAGGATGTTTTGCATCCGGCACTGCTGAAGCATTTTGGCAAGCCTACCGAAGCCCCCGGACCATTTACCCGCCTGCTGGGCGCCGAACAGCTGGCCGATGTGGTCATGGTGGACCAGTCCCCCATTGGCAAAACCGCCCGCTCCAACCCGGCCAGTTATGTGGGAGCTTTTGATGCCATCCGCAAGCTGTTTGCCCAGGCGATGGTTTCGCGCGAGCGCGGCTATACCGCAGGTACTTTCAGCTTCAATAGCGGAGATGGACGCTGCCCTACCTGCGGCGGCACCGGTTTCGAGCATGTGGAAATGCAGTTCCTGTCCGATGTCTATCTGCGCTGCCCCGATTGTGATGGCAAACGTTTCAGGCCTGAAATACTAGAGGTCACCATAGAACATCTGGGACGCAAAGCCTCTATTGACCAGGTGCTGGCCATGACCGTGCACGAGGCGCTGGAGTTTTTCAAGGGGCTGCGCGATGTGCAAACCAGCCTGATGCCGCTCTCGGATGTGGGGTTGGAATACCTTGCGCTGGGCCAGCCGGTTCCCACCCTTTCGGGCGGCGAGGCCCAGCGCCTTAAACTGGCCGGTCACCTGGCCACGGCAGCCCGCAGCGGCATTTCAAGCGCCAAGGTCGCCAAGAAAGGCAGCCTGTTCCTGTTTGACGAACCCACCACCGGCCTGCACTTTGATGACGTGGCCCGCCTGATGCGCGCCTTCCGCAAACTGCTGGCCGCCGGTCACTCCCTGCTGATTATTGAACATAACCTGGATGTGATCAGGGCGGCCGACTGGATCATTGACCTTGGCCCCGATGGCGGTGAAGCCGGTGGCCGGATTGTGGCCCAGGGCTCCCCGACCGAAGTCATGCAGCATGCCAGCTCCAGTACCGGGCAGGCCCTGCGCGAGTATGAGCAAAGCATACTCGCCCCTGCACCAGCCAGCCTGAATGAGGCCTCTCCGGCCTATCTGGGAACCGCCCTGCGCCAGCAAGGTCGCGGCAGCCCGGCCAGGCCCGATCAAATCGACATCATGAATGCCCGCGAACACAACCTGAAAAGCATCAATGTCCACATCCCCCACAATACCTTTACCGTCATTACGGGGGTATCGGGTTCGGGTAAATCCACGCTTGCTTTTGATATCCTGTTCAACGAAGGCCAGCGCCGCTACCTGGAATCGCTTAATGCGTATGCCCGTGCCGTGGTGCAGCCGGCCGGCAAGCCCGATGTGGACGCCATTTACGGCATTCCACCCACGGTGGCAATTGAACAGCGCACCAGCCGGGGCGGGCGCAAATCCACCGTGGGCACCATGACGGAAACCCACCATTTCCTGCGCCTGCTATATGTGAAACTGGGCACCCAGTTCTGTCCCGACTGCCAGGTGCCGGTAGAGCCGCAAACCGCCGAACAGATTTTTTCCCGTATTTTACAGGCGCACAAAGGGCAGCACATCGGGGTTATGGCGCCCTTGGTCACTGCACGTAAAGGCTATTACACTGACCTGGCCAAATGGGCACAGTCCAAAGGCTATACGCATTTACGGGTTGATGGCGATTTCATTCCGGTACAGCCCTGGCCACGACTGGATCGTTACAAGGAGCACACCATAGAACTGCCGATTGCCGATTTCATCGTCGACGTGAACAATGAAAGCGGCCTGAAAGATGCCCTGCACAAAGCGCTGGAGCATGGCCAGGGCAGCATGAGCATCATCTGGGAACTGGACCGGGACAATCCCCTGCAGGCCAGCCACCTGAACCAGCAGCACTTCTCTGTAAAACGCGCCTGTCCTTGCTGTGGCATGAGCTTTCCCGAACCCGACCCGCGGCTGTTCTCTTTCAACTCAAAACACGGCTGGTGCCCGGATTGCTTTGGAACCGGCCTGAAGATCAGCGGTTTTGATGCCGAACAAACCGGTGAGGAAAGCAGCTGGATCAACACCAGTGAAGAGGAAGAAGAAGCCTTGCAGGTTTGCCCTTCATGCCATGGCCTGCGCCTGAACCGCAATGCCCGTGCCGTGCAATGGCAAAACAAGGCCATTACCGAACTCACCACCCTGCCCGTTTCAGAGGCACTGGCCTTCTTTAACAGTTTAAACCTGAACAAACGGGAAACCGATATTTCACGTGACATTCTGTCTGAAATCAGGAGCCGCCTGGCTTTTATGGAAGAAGTGGGGCTGGGTTATCTGGGCCTGGACCGCTCCGCCCCCACGCTGTCCGGTGGCGAAGCACAACGCATTCGCCTGGCGGCCCAGCTGGGCTCCAACCTGCAAGGGGTTTGCTATATTCTGGACGAACCCACCATTGGCCTGCACCCACGCGACAACCGCATCCTGCTTAATGCCCTGGCCCGCCTTGAAGGCAATGGCAACACCCTGGTGGTGGTTGAACACGATGAAGACACCATTCGTCGCGCCAGCCATATTATTGATATTGGTCCCGGTGCCGGGGTACGGGGCGGTACGGTGGTGGCCCAGGGCAGTTATCAGGACATTGCCAGCAACCCGAATTCATTAACCGGCAAATACCTGGCCCATCCTATTGCCCACCCCATGCAGGCACGACGCCCGGTTGGTAACGAGACTGCTTTCATTACCGTTAAAAATGCCAGCCTGCATAACCTGAAAAACGTCACGGCAGCAGTGCCGCTTAACCGGCTTACCGTGATTACCGGCGTGTCCGGTTCAGGCAAATCCACCCTGGCCCGTGATGTTTTGCTGGATAACCTTAAACAATTCATTGGCACCAAAAATGCACCACAATGGAAGGGATGTGAGCAAATAGAAGGCTGGGAACCCCTGGACCGCGTGCTGGAAGTAGACCAGACCCCGATTGGCAAAACACCGCGCTCTTGTCCCGCCACCTACGTGGGTTTCTGGGACGACGTCCGCAAACAATTTGCCGAAACCCGTGACGCCAAGATCCGGGGCTGGAACGCCTCGCGCTTCTCCTTCAACACCGGAGAAGGACGTTGCCCGATTTGTGAAGGACAGGGCATGCGTACGATTGAAATGAGCTTCCTGCCCGATGTCAAAGTTCACTGCGAGGCCTGCAACGGCAACCGCTTCAACAGCGACACCCTGGCAATTCGCCTGCGCGACAAAACCGTGGGAGAAGTCTTGCGCATGGAAATTGACGATGCGCTGCCCTATTTTGCCGCCCATCCCAAAGTGTTCCGCAGCCTGCAATTGCTGCAAGACGTTGGTTTGGGCTACCTGACCCTGGGGCAACCCTCTCCCACGCTTTCGGGAGGAGAGGCGCAGCGCATCAAGCTGGTCACCGAACTGGTCAAGGCGCGGATGGATGAAGGAATCATTAAAACCGGCCGGGCCTCCAGCCGCCCGCATACCCTGTATGTGCTGGACGAGCCAACGGTAGGACTGTCCATGGCCGATGTTGAAAAGCTGATTCACGTTTTGCACCGTCTGGTAGAGGCCGGCAATACCGTGGTGGTGATTGAACACAACCTGGATATCATGGCCGAAGCCGACTGGATTGTGGACATGGGCCCTGAAGGAGGAACCGAAGGGGGTGAAGTGGTGGCTGCCGGAACACCCGAAACCTTGATGGCTACCCGGCACAACTCCCATACCGGGCAGGTATTGTTTGAGTTTATGTGAGGTGCGTGCAACCACCCCGTCAGGCTTTGCCTGCCACCCCTCCACGGGAGGGGAATGGGTTGGGGCTTCGTTGAATGCTTCGGTTGGTTTAGAACCACCCCGTCAGGCTTTGCCTGCCACCCCTCCGCAGGAGGGGAATGGGTTGGGGCTTCGTTGGATGCTTCGGTTAGTTTAGAACCACCCCGTCAGGCTTTGCCTGCCACCCCTCCGCAGGAGGGGAATCGGTTGAATTCTTTTCCCTATTCAAAAGAGTTCGGAAAATTCCCCTCCCGTGGAGGGGTGGCGCGAAGCGACGGGGTGGTTGCATATAACGATGAGGTACCCACACGAAGCGACAGCGCGGTTGCATATAACGATGAGGTACCCACGCGAAGCGACAGCGCGGTTGCATACAACGACGATGTGCCCAAACAAAGCGACAAGGTACCCAAACTTAGCAACGGGGTGCTTTCAGCACTAGCGCAATGCCCGCATTGGCCACCGCCATGCCCATGGTGGCGGTCACTGTCACGCAAGACCCGTAACCGGCACAGGACAGTCCCTGCAGCGGAGCATCGCCCGCTTGGCCGGCCTCGTTTTTACCTGCCTGCCACAAATCGGGCAAAATGGCCGGCTGGTCAAACCAGAAACAATCCACATTCATTTTGGGAACCCGTTTCAGGGCCTTGCCGTTATGATCCGAACCCTTCGCAAACCCATGCTGCTTGCGCAGGATATTTCGCAAGCGGGCCAGCAAGGCATCATTGCGGGCCTGTGACAAATCACCGGCACTCAAACTTAAGGGATTGGTTTTGCCCCCCGCTCCGCCACACATGACCAGGGGAATCTTGCGCTGGCGGCAGGCCAGCACCATGGCAACCTTGGCCGAAACCTGGTCGGTGCAGTCAATAAAAACATCGGGACGCCTGCCATCCAGCAACTCATCAATATTGTTGGCATCAACAAAATCCTCAAACGGGTACACCTGACATTCAGGATTAATGCCTGCCACACGCTCTGCCATGGCCTGGACCTTGGCCATACCCATAGTTTGGCTTAAGGCATGAATCTGCCGGTTTACATTGGACTCGGCCACATGATCCAAATCGGCCAGCGTGAGATGGCCAACACCGGAACGGGCCAGGGCCTCGGCCACCCAGGAACCGACACCACCGATGCCAGCCACCATCACATGAGCATTGGCAAGGGTTTGCGTTGCTTTTTCACCATATAGCCGGCGCAAGCCCCCAAAGCGACGCTCATTATTACTTTCCTGCATACTCATTTATGTCTCTTTTGTCCTATACTGAAGTCAAGCTATTTTAACGTACATTTTTAAATCGAATTCAAAGTGAAGACTCCTCTTCCTACCGCCTTGCACAAGGCTATTGAACATATCCAGAAATTCCGCCTGTGGACCGATGAAGAACGCGAACTGTCCATGTTGCAAACGCTTGCCGAGCATCCGTCCCCGGAAGAAATCTGGGTATTTGGTTACGGTTCTTTAATCTGGCGCCCCGAATTCAATTTTCAGGAAGATCGCCTGGCCACGCTGCAGGGCTATCACCGCTCACTATGCCTGTGGTCCAGTGTCAACCGGGGTACCCCCGAGCAGCCGGGCCTGGTTTTTGGTCTTGATGTTGGCGGCACATGCCAGGGCAAGGTTTACAAACTGCATGATGACAACATTCATGAACAGTTCCGCCTGCTCTGGAAGCGCGAAATGCCTTCTGGCGCCTACATTCCCAAGTGGATCCGGTGTGAAACCATGATGGGCCCCATCACCGCGCTTGCCTTTGTCATGGACATCAACAGCCATGCCTACGTGCAAGGGCTGACCCGGGAAGAAACCGTTGATATCGTTCTTAATGCCACCGGCTCCTGTGGTCCCTGCCCCGAATATGTGCTGGAAACCGCCAATGCCCTGGCCCAGGCAAGCATCAATGACGAAAACCTGTTTGAACTGGCAGAACTTATTAAGCAACGCATTGCCAAACCGTAAGCACGGTGACTGCCGTGCTGTAAACTAACCCTTTTACGTATCCATTTCACTGCCATGTCTATTGCCGATTTGCGCCAAAAGTACGAAAGAAACGTTTTACTTGAATCCCAGCTGGCCCCCGACCCCATGACCCAGTTTTCAAACTGGTTTGAAGAGGCTCGTCAGGGAGAAATCCTCGAGCCCAATGCCATGATCGTTTCCACGGTTTCAGCTGAAGGTAAACCTTCTTCCCGTACAGTCCTGTTAAAAGGTTTCGACCAAGAGGGTCTGGTGTTTTTCACCAGCTACGAATCCAACAAGGGTAAAGACTTAAGCGCCAACCCCAATATCAGTGCACTTTTCTGCTGGCTTCCCCTTCAAAGGCAGGTACATATCAACGGTCATGTCGTCAAACTGACCGAAGAAGCTTCCACCGATTATTTCAACAGCCGTCCCGAAGAGTCACGCATTGGCGCCTGGGCTTCCATTCAAAGCCAGCCCATTACCCGTGCGGAACTCGAATCCCGGGAACAGCATTTCAAGGAAAAATTCGGCAGTCATATACCCAAGCCCCCTTACTGGGGCGGCTACTTGATTATTCCCGAAACCATCGAATTCTGGCAAGGCCGGCCTTCACGCCTGCACGATCGCATCCAATACAGCAAAGACAATAATGGCAACTGGACCTTCACGCGCCTGTCGCCCTGATATGCCTGTTTTTTTCTGATTCACAAGGTTTACCATGAGCTTACGTGCTCCCGATTTTGATTCTCCCGCATTTAGAACGGCATTGGGCCGCTTTGCCACTGGCGTTACCATCGTCACCACCACTCACCCCGATACTGGCAAGCCGGTTGGATTAACCGTCAGTTCTTTCAATTCGGTGTCGCTCAATCCGCCGCTGGTTCTATGGAGCCTCACCCAGGACTCTTCCAATATCAGGGCATTTGAGCAAACCGAACGTTATATTATTCACGTTTTGGCCGCCGAACAGCTTGAGCTGGCCCGCCGCTTTTCCAAAGGTACGGCTGAAGAACGCTTTGCCGGTGCGCATTACACCCTGAATGAATATGGCGTGCCCAAACTGGCCAATGAATGCTGCGCCGCCTGGTTTGAATGCTACAGCCGCAACCGTTACCATGAAGGAGATCACATGATCCTGATTGGTGAAGTGGAACGCTGCGGTCACACCCATAGCCTGCCCCTGGTTTACCATGCGGGCAGTTTCGACCTGACCCCGCAAGCCATTCTCAGCAAGGCATGAAAATGGGTGTGGATATTGATTGCATTGTGATTGGTGCTGGCGTGGTGGGCCTTGCCACGGCCCGTAAACTGGCCATGGCCGGCAAGGAAGTGTTGCTGGTTGAAGCCGTGGAAGCCATTGGCATGGGCATAAGCTCACGCAACTCGGAAGTGATACATGCCGGCATTTATTATCCCACCAACAGCCTGAAAGCCCGCTTATGCGTACAGGGCAAAGAAATGCTGTACCGTTATTGCGAAGAACGCGGCATTGCACACCAGCGTATTGGCAAGCTGCTGGTGGCCACTTCAAGCGCGCAACTGCCGCAACTGGACAAGATACAAGCCCAGGCTACCGCCAACCAGGTTCATGACCTGCAAAGGCTGAACCGCCAAGACGTCCTGGCCCTGGAACCCATGCTGCACTGCGAGGCGGCCCTGCTGTCACCCTCCACCGGCATTATAGACAGCCATGGCCTGATGCTGGCCTTGCAGGGTGACCTTGAAAACCATGGCGGGCAGTGTGTTTTCCATACGCCACTTGAAAGCGTGATCATAGAAAAAGACGGCGCCTTCAACTGTACCTTTGGCGGTGACGAGGCCATGAACCTGCGCTGTAATATCCTGGTTAACGCTGCCGGCCTGCACGCCCCCAGCCTGGCACGCCAGTTCAAAGGGCTCAACCCGGCGTTTATCCCCCCCGGGTACTATTGCAAAGGCAATTACTTTACCTTAAGCGGCAAGGCGCCTTTTTCCCATCTCATTTACCCCATGCCCAACGAGTCTGGCCTGGGTGTCCATTTAACGCTGGACTTGGGCGGACAGGCCAAATTTGGCCCCGATACCGAGTGGATCACTGAAGAAGACTATACGGTCGATCCCGCCCGTGCCCAACAATTCTATGCAGCCGTACGCAGTTACTGGCCCGAGCTGGCCGATGACAGCCTTGAGCCCGGCTATGCCGGCATACGCCCGAAAATTGTTTCCCGCGATGAAGCAGCTGCCGATTTCATGATCTCGACCCCCGCCCAACACGGGATTGCCAATCTGGTTAACCTGTTTGGCATCGAATCACCCGGCCTGACTTCCTGCCTGGCGCTGGCAGATGAAGTCTGGCAAGCACTTAACCCAACATCCCATTAACATGCAAAAAGATTACATCCTTACCGTTTCCTGTCCCGACCGTACCGGCATTGTGCATGCCATTTCCGGTTTCCTGCTTGAACTGAATGGCAATATTCTGGACTCGCAGCAATTTGGCGATGAAGAAACCCGCCAGTTTTTCCTGCGTGTTCATTTTTCCCTTGAAACCGCACAGGACCTTGACAGCCTCAAGCAAAAATTCACGCCTCTGGGTGAGCAGTTCAACATGAACTGGAATCTGTATAGTGCCCAGCAAAAAGCCCGAATCCTGATCATGGTCAGCAAACAGGGACATTGCCTGAATGATCTGCTGTTCCGCGCGCATCACGGTTCATTGCCAGTGGATATCGTTGGAATCGGTTCAAACCACCGTGATTACGAATCCCTGGCGGCTTCTTATGGCATCCCCTTCCATTACCTGCCCATTACACCCGAAACCAAGCCTGCACAAGAGCAGCAAATCATCCAGCTGGTGGAAGATCTTAACGTAGACCTGGTGGTACTGGCCCGCTACATGCAGATTTTGTCCGACAATTTGTGTCAGGCCCTGCAAGGACGCGCCATCAATATTCACCACAGCTTCCTGCCCAGCTTCAAAGGCGCACGACCTTATCACCAGGCACATGCCCGCGGCGTAAAAATCATTGGCGCCACCGCCCATTATGTGACGGCCGACCTTGATGAAGGCCCGATTATCGAACAGGATATCCAATACGTCGATCACACCATGACCGCCGATGACCTGGCCCAGGTGGGCAGTGACACCGAGTCGCTGGTACTGTCACGGGCGGTGAAACACCATGTAGAACACCGTATTTTGCTAAACGGCCACAAAACCGTTATTTTCAAATAAAAACGTACCCGGCCGGCCTGTCCTCAGGCCGGCTGCAGTGCCTGCGTCACCAGCCATTGTTCAAACAGGCCAAGTGCTTCTGACGTTTTACGGTCATCGGGATAGCCAAAATAATAAGATTTATCTACTGGCAATACTGCCGGCACCGGCATCACAAAACGCCCGCTCTTGATATGCTCCCTGGCAATAAAAGCCGGAAACAGCCCCATCCCCAAACCGGCATCCACCGCGGCCAGCAACATGCTAAAGACCTCGTATCTGGGCCCGGCCAGTATGTGTGGTTCACAGTCATAATGGTTGTGCTCGTACCATTGCATCCAGGCATCAGGCCGCGTCATCATGTGCAGGTGGGTCATTTCCGCCAATGCCCTCACTCCTTTGTTTTTAACCCGTGCCAGCAGTTGCGATGAACACACCGGAATCAGCTCCTGTTCATAAAAAAGACGAATACTGTGGGTATTGCTCCAGGGCTGCTCGGCATGATAGATGGCGGCATCAACCGGAAAATCCTTGAATAAAAAAGGGGCCGTCTTGATGGAAAGACTGATGGCAATATCGGGATACTGCCGCTGAAAACCGGCCAGGCGGGGAATCAGCCAGGTGGTGGCCAGGGTGGGAACGGTGCCAATATGCAGGCTGCGGCCAATACCGGCGCGGCTGATCAGGCCAAACGTGTCTTTTTGCAACTGCTCCAGGTGATGCCGGACCCTTGCGGCATATTCCGCCCCATGATCGGTCAATACAATCCGGCGTCGCACCCGGGTAAACAGCTCAACGCCCAGACGTTCTTCCAGCCCCGCAACCTGCCTGAAGACGGCGCTATGCGTCAGGGACAGTTCTTCGGCCGCCCGGGAAAAAGATCCCAGTCGCGCCGATGCCTCAAATGCCTGCAATGCTCCCAGATTGGGCACTCCTTTACGCATATTTTTTCCTTTCCAACGGATTGAAGTGACTATATTGCACCATATTGTGCGTTTTTATCAATTGCCATGTGAATAAATGGCACATAGAATATGTCTCATTACATTGTAAAACCATAAAATCATCAATTTTCAGGAGTCAACACCATGTCTTCAAATCCTTCTTTCCACTGGGACGATCCTTTATTGCTTAACGAACAGTTAACTGATGAAGAGCGCATGATTCGCGACGCTGCCCACGCTTACTGCCAGGACAAACTGGCTCCACGCGTGCTGGAAGCCTTCCGTCATGAAAAAACCGATCCTTCCATTTTCAGGGAAATGGGTGAACTGGGCCTGCTGGGCGTGACCATTCCGGTTGAATACGGTGGCTCGGGCCTGAACTATGTCTCCTATGGCCTGGTTGCCCGTGAAGTGGAACGTATTGACTCCGGCTACCGCTCCATGATGAGCGTGCAGTCTTCGCTTGTTATGGTGCCGATCAATGAATTTGGCAGCGAAGCCCAGAAAAAGAAATACTTACCCAAGCTGGCTACCGGTGAATGGATTGGCTGCTTTGGTTTAACCGAACCCAATCATGGTTCCGATCCTGATGGCATGGAAACCCGCGCCAAAAAAACCGCAAACGGCTACAGTCTGACTGGCAATAAAATGTGGATCACCAACTCTCCCATTGCCGATGTATTCGTTGTCTGGGCCCGTTGCACAGGTGGTGAATTTGATGGAAAGATCCGTGGCTTCATTCTTGAAAAAGGCATGAAAGGCTTAAGCGCTCCGGCCATTCATGGAAAAGTGGGTCTGCGCTCATCCATTACCGGTGAAATCGTCATGGACGATGTGGAAATTCCTGACGACCAGATGCTGCCTGGCGTAAGCGGCCTGCGTGGTCCTTTCACTTGCCTGAACTCTGCCCGTTTTGGTATTGCCTGGGGTGCACTGGGTGCGGCAGAAGCCTGCTGGCATACGGCTCGCCAGTACACGCTGGATCGCAAGCAATTTGGCCGCCCTCTGGCACAAAACCAGCTGATCCAGAAAAAACTGGCTGACATGCAAACCGAAATCACCATGGGTCTGCAAGGCTGCCTGCGTTTGGGCCGCATGAAAGATGAAGGCACTGCTGCCGTTGAAATCACCTCTATCATGAAGCGCAACTCATGTGGCAAGGCACTTGACATTGCCCGCATGGCCCGTGACATGCTGGGCGGTAACGGTATTTCCGACGAATTCGGCGTGGCCCGCCACCTGGTCAACCTTGAAGTGGTTAATACCTACGAAGGCACCCACGACATTCACGCCCTGATTCTGGGCCGTGCCCAAACCGGCCTGCAAGCCTTTTATTGATCCAGGTATAACATGCGGGCCTGGAAACAGGCTCGCATGTAGTTGGTGGCAATAAGATCCAATAAAAAAGGACTGAAGCGGGGATTACACCCGCTTCAGTCCTTTTTGGTTATGGCTTGCCATCGCCATCGTTACTGCCAACCTCAAATTTACCCGGTTACATGACAGCCGGGCGGTTCTGACTTCAGGAATCGTGATTTTCCTGCCCTGAAATGTCAAACAAATTGGTGGCATCCAGTTCAAGAACGATCTCCCCTTTCTGATTGGTCACCTCCCAGCTCCAGAGAATAATACCGATACCGGGACGTGAGTTTGACTCACGTTTTGCCTTGATAATGCCCTTCCAGAACAGATCATCTCCAGGGCGTACCGGTTTGAGCCATTTCACGTAATCCAGGCCCGGAGAGGCAAATGACTCGGACTCTCCGAGCACGGCATCCACTGCCATTTTCATGGCCATGCCGCAGGTATGCCAGCCACTGGCAATTAAACCGCCCCAATGACTGTCTGCCGCTTTTTCAGGATTAACATGAAACCATTGCGGGTCATACGTTTTGGCAAAGGCAAGAATTTCTTCCTGAGTAACACGCCTTGGACCCTGTTCAAATACCTGTCCCGGCTTGAAATCTGCGAATTTCATTTCATCAACCCTAATTGTTTATTATGTTATTCGAAACAATTATTATTTCCAATAAACCGATAGTTATATCCGATTTAATAAAAAATGTCACTCACAATAATTGTTTATGAAAAAATGTTAAAAATCAAATACTTTAAATGATTTTTCAGATGAGAATCCACATCAATCATTGTGAAATTTAATAACCAGCCAACTTGATAACCAGGCCAACAAAATATTTTTTTGATGGAAATAATGTCTCGTCTTCAATAAGCTCATTTTACCGCACTGCACAAAAATTTATCAAATAAATAATTGGCGGTTATATGGCGGCAGATTGATGTTCTGTTTTCGCAGCATAACACTCAGATATCACGCTGCATGCATAAACCCGTGCCCGGACCAAAAATGGTACGGGCACACAGGTCTGCTTTTTTGAGCAATGCATTACCAGCTGCGGATGCCACCGGTATCCACATGTACAAACCGGCTGTCTGGATAATAGCCAACACCACCGGCTTTTAACGACAGCGCGGCGTCACGCAACTCGTCAAGTGGTACGCCGGGCATGCGAATATCCAGTGCCCTTCCCTGCATATGCAGACTTTTCTTGGCCACGCCACCACCGCGTGTTTTACGCAAACGTTCGTTGGTATGAGGATCACGGTAACCGGAAATGATCTGATAAGGCATATCAACACGCAAGGCCACCTTGATACCATCAAGAATGTCATAAAGCGCGGGATCCATGATACCCACCGTACCTGAATAATGATCGCGCAAAAAACGGTTTAAACGGGTAAGCGCCGAATTGACATATTGATTGCCCAGGCGATAAACCAAAGACAGCCTTTCATTGGTATGGGTATGATCCAGGGCAAGAAGATGATTGGTGGAGCCTAGTGATAAACTGGCATTGACAGATGGGGCGATTGAAAACACTGCACCTGTTAGCGCCAGTTTATGGGTTGTTCGCAAAAACTGGCGCCGCGTATGAGGTGTACGCAACAACATGCTATACATTCTCCTGATGATTTTTAAGGATTGGACGCAAACAAGGGCCGTGAGGCACGTTGCTGCGCATGACGCAGAAGAGCCTGGTTCAGCAGTTTGTCCTGCCCGTAGATATCGGGGAAGAAGTACGTTTTATTATTTTTCACGACGACGGTACTGTATGCCAGAACAACCGGAATTGGCTCGTTGAGCTTCATTGTATTCGATTTTCGGGATTCCATTGCCGATTTGATGCGTGTCGCTGTCCATTCGGGCTGGTTGACCAAGACAAACTGCGCCAGTCCAACAGGTTCCTCGACACGAATACAGCCGTGACTGAAATCGCGGCGGGTTCGGTCAAACAGCCCGACTGAAGGGGTATGGTGCAGGAAAATGCTCATGTTATTGGGGAAGATGAATTTAATATCGCCCAGGGCATTTTGTGGCCCGGGACGCTGACGAATACGCGCCTTGCCAGCCAATACCGCACTCATGTTTGCTTCGCTGACTGCCGTTGACACACTGTTGCCCACCACAAACTCCATTCCCTGACGACTTAAATAGCCAGGGTCCCTGCGCAAGCGCGGAATTGTTTCACTGCGGGCAATTGAATAGGGGATGTTCCAGTAGGGACTGAATTCGATAAACTTCATTTCACCATCAAACAGGGGGGTACTGGTATTAAAGGCCTTGCCCACAATGACTTTCATTTCAATTTGTGGCTCTACCTTACCCATATTAACGGTATAACCCCGCAAAATGAATTCGGGCACATTCACCACAATCATGCGTGAATGTGTGGTTAAGGGCGTCCAGCGCAAACGTTCAAGACTAACTTCAATTTGCCTGACGCGTTGCGCTGGCGTTACCGACAGCTGGGCCAGCGTACCCTTGCCAAACACCCCGTCGGGCTCGAGTCCATGTCGCTCCTGGAAATTTTTTATGCCTTGCACCAGCCTGGCATCATAAACGGCAGGCACCGCAGAACCGGCAGGAAGGTCTCCCAAGGCCTCGAGTCGCGCCTGCACACCCGCCAGACCCGCATACGGCTGCCCGGATTTAAGGCCATTGCCCTTGATGGCTGGCAACGGCGTTTGCCATGCCGGGCTATCAACCAGGGTTTTATAGTGAGCCAGGACCTTAAGCAAACTGCCATACATGGGTATGGGGCTGGTAATGGTTTGAGGCAGACTGGCCAAGTCTTCTTGTTGCAGGGCATTTTGCAGCAAGGCATCCGCCTGTGCATCGGTAATGGGTGTCCGGTTGAATTTCTGTTTTACACTGGCCGGATCAACCCGTCCATTTTTAAGATCCTTGACATAAGTCCGCATGACCTGGCTTATGCGATTATTCAGTTGAGCCACCTGTTCGGTACTTAATTGCCCGTTATTGGCCTGTGTCAGTGACTGTTTCAGGCTTTCTATGGGGTAATCGGCAGAATTAAGCCCCTGAAGCCCGGCTTGCTCGAGCAGCGTAATGGCTTGCTGTGTTTGTTTAAGGGGCTGACTGCCAGAAAACCAGGAAAGTGGCATTTGCGGGGAAATGACAACGGCACTTTCAGGTACCTTGCCAAAAACCGGCGGCTGTTCCAGAAAAAGCACGGGCTCTTCGGGCACGGCAAGAACAGGCACACTGGCCGCGACATGGGTGCTTGCGCCTGCAGCCAATAAGGCTGCCAACAAGATTTTATAGATTTTCATAGCCACCTCCTGAATTTGTTTTTTATAAGTGTTTCGCAAAAAACGAAATTGTTCTAAGGCGTGCCAATTCGGTTGCCGCTTTATCGTAAGAACCGCGCTGGTCACAGCCAAAACCGTGATCAACGCCCGCATACACAAACATCTCAACATCCGGCTGAGCCTTGCGGATAAGCTCGATATCGCTGGCAGGAATGGATTTATCCAGTTCGCCAAAATGCATTTGCACCGGCACCGTGGTTTGCTCATGGGCAACCTGTGCCAGACCACCACCATACCAGCATGAAGCAGCCTTGACTGCAGGTATTTTACACGCGGCCAGCCATGCCAGCGTCCCCCCCCAGCAATAGCCTACAACACCCACGCTGGATTGTTTGTCCAGTGCCTGAGCGGCAGCGGCAATATCCTGCAGGACCTGCTCCTGACTGATTTCACTGCGCAGCTCAAGGCCCTTTTGTATGTCTTTCTGGGTATAGCCCAGTTCCACCTTTGCCTGAACCCTGTCAAACAGGGCGGGTGCGATCACACGATAGCCCTGAGCGGCAAAAAAATCGGCAACATCACGTATGTGGCTATTAACACCAAAAATTTCCTGGATAACCACGATACCTGAACGGGCAGTCTCCTCTCCGGCCACGTAAGCATCAAAAACATGGCCATCTTGTGCCCGCAACGTCATGTACATAAGCATTCTCCATTATCGTTAAAATATGAACAAGGCTTCGCTTGTTCCTTTCATTAATCCTGCATTCCTTTCTACCACACTTCTTACAAAATCACAAAAGGCGGTAATGCGTTTGATGCGCTTCAGGTCTTCATGAAAATACATCCAGAAACTGCGCTGGATATGGACTTCTTCTGGCAAAATAGCGACCAGCTGCGGATTCCGGGCTGCCATGAAGCCAGGCAGGATGGCCAATGCCTGTCCCTGCAAACAGGCAAAATATTGCGCAATAATACTGGTGCTTTTGAAGACAACGTTGCTCAAAGGCAGCACATCTTCCAGGTAGCGCAACTGGTCGCTGTAAATCAGCTCTTCAACATAACTGATCCCGGAATGAAGCTTAAGGTCATCCTGATGCCGAATGGGAGGATGGTTTTGCAAATACTCACGCGTTCCATAGAGCATCAGGGAATAATCACACAATTTGCTGCACACATAAGGTCCGCGCAAAGGACGTTCAATCGTAATGGCGATATCGGCCTCACGCCGGGTCAGACTGACAAAACGCGGCACAGGCAAGACATCAAGGGTGATATCGGGGTATTGTTGCTGGAACCGCATGGACAGGGGCGTAATAATATAGCAGCCAAAACCTTCTGTGGCCGCCACCCTGATATGTCCCGACAAAGACTCCCCCACCCCGGTTACCTTCTCCCTGGCATTAAACAAGTGGCTTTCCATTTGCTCGACATGGGCCAGCAGTTCATGACCGGCTGCCGTCAGGATAAACCCTGAGGAGCGGGACTTGTCGAACAGCAAGGTATCCATTTGCGTTTCCAGCTGACGAATCCTTCTTGCCACGGTTGTATGCTCAACACCCAGGCGCAGGGCGGCTGCGCTTACACGCTGGGTTCTTGCCACCTCAAGAAAGTATCTCAACCCATCCCAGTCAAGTGTTTTCATATGTGCATTTTTAAACAATAGATGTGCATATTTTATATTGCAATTTTAATTTGTACACATCAAACTGTATCAGGTCCAAAGAGACTGATTAAAACGAATGAAAAACCCCGGAGACAAATTATGAAATTACCAGCGCACACGCTTGCCCTGAGTTGCGCATTGGCGTTCAGCTCAATGGCCGGCGCCAGTGACATTCCCCCCGTCAAAATTGGCGTCCTTACCGACATGTCCGGCACCTATGCTTCCATGGGTGGCCCGGGATCGGTGGCGGCCGCCAGAATGGCCATTAATGATTGCCTGGCCGCAGAGTGCAAGGGCATGAACATCGACCTTGTTTCTGCCGATAACCAGAACAAGGCTGATGTGGGCGCCGCCAAGGCCCGGGAATGGTTTGACCGCGATGGGGTAACCGCCATTGCCGACCTGACCAATTCGGCCGTTGCGCTGGCCGTCCAGAATATTGCCCGCGAAAAGAACAAGGTGGTGCTGTTTTCCGGCCCGGCCACAACGGCCCTGACCAATAAAGAATGCTCTCCGGTGGGCTTTCACTGGATGTTTGACACCTATTCACAATCAGTGGGGGGCGCCAAGGCCACCATTGCCACCGGTGGCAAATCATGGTTCTTCCTCACGGTTGACTACGCTTTTGGACACTCACTTGAAGCCGATACATCAAAAATGGTGGAATCGCTGGGTGGCAAGGTAAATGGTGCGGTTCGTCACCCTCTGAACAACTCCGATTATGCCTCTTTCATGCTGCAGGCACAAAGCTCCAAAGCCGATGTGGTCGCGCTGGCCAATGGTGGCCAGGATACGGTCAATGCGGTCAAGCAGGCCAAGGAATTTGGGGTTAGCGAGGGCGGCCAGCGACTGGTATCCCTGCTGATTTTCCTCTCTGACCTGCGCGCACTGGGCAATGAAAGCGCCCAGGGGCTCAGTTATGTTGACGGTTTTTACTGGGATTTTGATGATAATACCCGTGACTGGTCCAACCGTTTTGCCAAGGAATTCAACAATCTGAAGCCCACCATGACCCAGGCCGGCGTGTATTCAAGTGTCTTGCATTACCTGAAAGCAGTCGCTGCCGCCAAGTCTACCGAAGGGGATAAAGTAGCCGCCAAAATGCGCGAGATACCCATTGAAGACCCCATCATGCACAACGCTTCCATTCAGCCCAATGGCCGTGTGATTCACGACATGTATCTGTATGAAGTCAAAAAGCCGTCTGAAAAACAAAGCGAATGGGATTACTCGAAACTGCTGGCCACCATTCCGGCCGCAGAAGCTTTCCAGCCCCTTTCCGAATCAAGCTGCTCTCTTCTTAAATAAGTAAAAGGATTACATAATGCGTTCCATCCCAGAAGTTCCCCTGATTATCAATGGTGAAAAAATCCGTTCCAAGTCCGATGTCTGGCAAGATGTGGTGAATCCGGCCAACCAGGAAGTGGTTGCTCGGGTTCCCTTTGCCACCCTTGACGAAGTGGATCAGGCCGTTGCCAGTGCCAAGGAAGCCTTCAAGACCTGGCGCAATAGCGGTCAGGGTACCCGCATGCGGGTCATGCTGAAACTGCAGCAACTGGTGCGTGAAAACGCCACCAAGCTGGCCGAACTGATTACCCTGGAACATGGCAAGACCCTACCCGATGCCGAAGGTGAGGTGGGCAGGGGTCTTGAGGTCATTGAACACGCCTGCTCGATTGTCAGCCTGCAGCTGGGTGAATATGCCGAAAATGCGGCATCGGGTATTGATGTCTATACTTTGAACCAACCTTTGGGCGTTTGTGCCGGTATAACCGCTTTCAACTTCCCCATCATGCTGCCCTGCTTCATGTTCCCGATTGCCGTTGCGTGCGGCAATACCTTTGTGCTTAAACCCTCCGAGCAAGATCCCAGTTCATCCTTGTTTCTGGCCGAACTGGCCCTTGAGGCAGGCTTGCCTCCGGGTGTCCTGAACGTGGTGCATGGCGGCCCTGAAGTGGCCAACCGCTTGTGCGAGCACCCGGACATCAAGGCAGTGTCTTTTATTGGATCCACCCGCGTGGGCACGGAAATCTATCGGCGCTCTTCCAATGCCGGCAAACGCTGCCAGGCCATGATGGGTGCCAAAAACCATTGCGTCATTCTGCCGGATGCCGACAAGGAAGTGGCACTGAACCAACTGGTGGGTGCCGCTTTTGGCGCTGCCGGCCAACGCTGCATGGCCACGTCCGTCGCGGTCATGGTGGGCAAGACCAAAGAATGGCTGGATGATTTTGTTGAGCGCAGCAAAAAACTCAAGGTCAATGTCGGTACCGACCGCGCGGCAGACCTTGGCCCGCTGGTTTCGCCTGCGGCCCGTGAACGGGTGCGCGGCCTGATTCAGTCCGGTATTGATGAAGGCGCCGAATTGCTGCTGGATGGCCGCGATATTACGGTTGAAGGCTATGAAAACGGCAACTTTGTCGGCCCTACCATTTTTGCCGGTGTCAAAGCCGAGATGCGTATTTACCAGGAAGAAATTTTTGGGCCGGTATTGTGTGTGGTTTGCGTGGATACCCTGGATGAAGCAATTGAATTCATTAATGCCAACCCCAATGGCAATGGCGTGGCCATCTTCACGCAAAGCGGTGGCGATGCCCGTTACTTCCAGAACAATGTCGATGTCGGCCAGATTGGCATCAATATTCCCATCCCCGTACCCGTGGCCTGGTTCAGCTTCACCGGTTCACGCGGCTCAAAACTGGGCGATCTGGGACCGAATGGCAAACAGGCTGTCAGCTTCTGGACCCAAACCAAATCCATCACGGCGCGCTGGACCCATCATGCCCAGGGCGTCAACACCACCATTAAAATGGAATAAAACCGGCACGACAGGTCTGCCATTACTGGCAGACCCATAAAAAACACAAAAAAAAGAGATACGCGAAAACGTATCTCTTTTTGTCTTATTGAATGCCTTTTATACCGGCAGTATCATAATCGTTAACCTGCACTTACTGCACAATCCGGTACCGGATGCAGCTTTAAACGTGGGCCTGCTTTCAGGATCTGGCCGGGCACATCATGGCCAATCAATTTGGGCAACCTGGCCGCTACCGCCAAAATCCCCGGCAAATCAATACCCGTATCCAGCCCCATCAACTCAAACATATGTACCATATCTTCCGTACATACATTACCCGAAGCACCTGGTGCATAAGGACATCCGCCCAATCCTCCCAGAGAAGCATCAAAACGGTTTATGCCCACCGCGATTGCCGCATTGGCATTGGCCAGGGCCATTCCGCGTGTATTGTGAAAATGTGCGGTTAGCTCAAGCCCGGGAAATCTCGACTTAACGCGTTCAAACAGCGCACCAACCTGCGTTGGATATGCCATGCCGGTGGTATCGCATAATGTGATGCCATGCACACCCAACCCGGCAAAACGATCTGTCCAGGACAAAACCTCATCTTGAGCCACATCCCCTTCCATGGGACAACCAAAAGCGCAGGAAAGGGAAACATTGATCTGTACCGGCGTTGATTTGACTTCACCGATAATACCGGCCAGTTGTTCAAAAGAACGCTCACGCGTCATGCGCAAATTGGACTGATTATGCTGCTCACTGACGGACATCACCAAGTTGATTTCATCCACCCCACACGACATGGCTCTTTCCGCGCCACGCAAATTGGGCACCAGCACGGTATACAACACATCGGGGTTGCGTCGAATACGGTGCATGACCTCTTCAGCATCACGCAACGCGGGAATGGCTTTGGGTGACGTAAATGACGTGACTTCTATTTTGGCATAACCACATTCACTCAGTTGATCCACTATGGCAATCTTTTCTTCGGTCGGAATAAACATGGCCTCATTCTGAAACCCATCACGACACGCCACTTCCTGCATGTAAATTTTATTGCTCGTCATTGCCTTCGTTCCCACCTAAATGATTCCCTGTTTGCGCCATTGCTGCTGCATTTGTTCATCTATCCCCAATGCCGTCAATACGCTTGCCGTATCCTGACCCAGCGTGGGTGCCCTGCGACGCACCTCACCCGGTGTTGCACTGAGTTTGGGTACAATCCCCGGCAAGATGACCGGTGTGCCATCCTCTAGCTCGCCCTGCAACAGCATTTGCCGCTCTTTGTAATGCGGGTCATTAACGATATCGGCCACGTCATAAATTTTTCCGGCCGGGATACGTGACTCGTGCAGGGCCTGCAACACATTTTCCAAAGAATGCCGGGCCGCCCATTGTCCAATGACGCCATCAATATATTCAGCCTGTCTGGAGCGCCCGTCGTTGTGCGCAAACTCGGGATCATTGCCAATATCGTCACGCCCGATCAATGTCATCAAACGCTTGAAAATACTGTCTCCGTTACCGGCAATCAGGGCATACTTGCCATCCGCGCAGCGATACGCATTACTGGGAGTAATCCCTGGCAAGCTGCTGCCCGCAGGTTGCCGGATTTCATTAAACACGGAATACTCGGCCACCATACTTTCCATCATGTTGAAGACCGACTCATAAAGCGCCACGTCAATGACCTGCCCATCGCCCCCATTCTGATCACGATGACGCAAAGCCAGCAAAACACCAATCACGCCATGCAAGGCAGACAAGGAATCACCAATGGAAACACCCACCCGTACCGGTGGACGGCCCGGCTCACCGCTCAGGTGCCTTAATCCCCCCATGGCCTCACCCACCACACCAAAGCCGGGAAGATCTTTATAGGGGCCGGTTTGTCCATAACCCGAGACCCGAAGCATAATCAGGCGCGGATTGATGGCCTTCAATTCTTCCCAACCCAGCCCCCATTTCTCAAGGGTTCCGGGACGGAAGTTTTCCACCAGCACATCCACTTCTTTAATTAAAAGGCGAATGACATCCTGCCCTTCTTTCTGGCGCAAATCCAGGGTAACCGACTGTTTGTTCCTGGACTGCGAGGCCCACCAGACCGATGTGCCCTCATGCAACAAACGCCATTTTCGTAAGGGGTCTCCGGTTTCCGGAGGTTCTATCTTTATGACCTCGGCACCAAATTCTGCCAGCATTTTGCAGGCAAAAGGTCCTGCAATGAGTTGTCCCAGTTCTAGTACCTTGACGCCGTCCATTGGTTTTGTCATTCCTGTTGCCTCTTATTGCTTTCAATAAGACACTATGATGAAAGCAAATCGGCTTTTTGAAAATCAATTTTTTCTAAACCACCCTTTCCTGAAATTCAAGGCAGCGGCACAGCCTCGTTATTTTGGCTGGCATGCCGGGCCCGTTTCAGAAAAGCATACAGACGCAAGGCATCGGGGGTCAGGCTATGTTCATTACGTACCCCAATCCATAAAGTGCGCTCTGCCCAGCTGTCCAGCAGATCAACCGCATGCAGGCCGGTACCCAGAATTTCGGGGCGGACCGAGGCGCGAGGCAAAAGTCCAATACCCAGCCCGGCCTCTATCATGCGACAAATGGCATCAAAACTGCTTACCTGTACCCGCAGGCGCAATGATTTTTCAGCAGCCAAAGCGGCTTCCTGCATACGAACCAGCAAAGAGCTGCCATCGGACAAGCCCACAAAATCGTAATGCAGCACATCCCTGAAATATACCGGTGGCGAACCCCGCAACGCATGGGAAGAAGGTACCAGCAACACCAGCTGATCAAAGCGATACAGACTTTTCTGCACTTGCCCACTGGGAATATTATCGGCAAAAATGCCAATATCAATTTTTTCCTGGGTCAATGCCGAAATAATCTCATGACTCAACTTTTCTTCAAGGCTCAAGCGAATCGCCGGATTCTGGCTGGAAAACCGGGCCAGATCACCGGGCAAAAACTGAATCACCGCAGAGGTATTGGCCCACATCCGGACCTGACCACGCAGGCCTGCGGCATAATCACCCATATCGGCAGCCATACGGTTAATCGTGCTGATGACCTGTTGGGCATGCTCCACCAGTGCGTGCCCGGCAGGCGTTAGCGTCACCCCCCTGGGCTGCCGGATGAAAAGCGTGCAATTAAGCTGTTTTTCAAGCTCGGAAACCCGCTTGCTGGCGGCCGACAAAGTAAGGTGTGCCCCCTGGGCCGCTTTGGTAAGACTGGAGTGTTGGGCAGCCAGCAGGAAAACACGCAGGGAATGAGGATCAAACCTGGATAAATTCAAAATCAGACTGGCACCGTATTTAACACGGAAGGCCTTTGAGAAAATTTCGCATGCCAGGCATCCAGCTTGGGATATGACTTGCGCCAGTCGAAGTGGGCAAAACGAAAATCAAGATAACCCAACAAGCAGGCCAGCCCCAACAGGGCAATATCCGCGCGACCTTCCAGTGATTCGGCCTTGCCTTCAAAATAATCCAGGGTGGTGCGGGCCTTGTCCATTTGCGCATCCACCCAAGCCAGCCACTGCAACTCTACAGGGCGCACACTTATTTCATAACGGGCAGCCACCAGGGCACTTAGCGAACCATCCAGGGCAGTCAGTTCGGACAAAATACCCCAACGGCTGTCCTGATTGCCAAACAGGCTGCCATTGGCTTTTTCATTCAGGTACTCGCAAATAACCCGGCTGTCGAAAAGCACCTGGCCGTCATCAGTAATCAGGGTAGGAACCTGCCCCAAAGGATTGACGGCTATAAGTGTTTGCAAACGGTTAACCGGGTGAACCTGAACCGTTTCTTTTTCAATTTGATCCAACAAGCCCAGCTCTTCTGCCACCATCATCACTTTACGGACAAAAGGCGACGATGTTGAATAATAAAGCTTCATTCATATTCTCCGAATAGATCTTGATAATTTCCAGTTTCATTACCAGTGATTGTAAGTGAATATGCTGACAGAATGATTGTCTTGTCTTAAAAACAAAAAGCAGCTGTATCAAAACAGTCACAAGTTGTTACCAATCTCAATTATAAGATCCCGACTCATGCAATCCCATAATCAAAAAACACCTGTTCGCAGATGCGAGACAGGTGTTTTTGAACCGGTTTTTTGAATGGCCGCTGATCAGTTCATTGCCATTTCACCCTTGCTCCGCTTATTCAAATGGTTTGGCACGTGGTGTCAAATCACTGGAAGGTGGCAATATAGGCATTTCAAACCTTGGCTGATCACCGGTAAGGGTTTTCAGGAAAGCAACGATGTCTTCAATTTCATTGTCTGCAAACTTGCGGCCCAGCTGCAGTCTTCCCATAATGTTCACCGCTTCAGCCAATGTATTGGCCGCACCATCGTGGAAGTACGGATAGGTCAGTTCCACGTTACGCAGGGTAGGCACCTTGAACATCATACGGTCAACGTCTTTACCGGTAACACCGGCACGGCCGGCAGATTCGTTATCGGTGACGTACGGTTCAATCACACCCATTTTCTGGAACGAGGTTCCGCCTGCATTGGCACCATTATGACAGGCAACGCAACCGCTGTTTTTAAAGGTCAGGTAGCCGCGCAGCTCCTGGTCATTAATGGCATTTTCATCACCTTTCAACCAACGGTCAAAGGGTGCATTGGGTGTTACCAGGGTTTCTTCAAATACAGCCAGGGCTTTGGTCACTTCATCAATAGTGATGCTGTCTGTACCATATACCTGTTTGAACTCTTCTTTGTATTGGGGAATGGACTCAAGGATATTCACCACCAGGTCATGTGAGGAAGCCATTTCGAGCGGGTTGGCAATGGGGCCACCGGCCTGTTCGCGCAAGTTTGCCGCACGGCCGTCCCAGAACTGGACAAAGTTCAGGCTGGAGTTCAACACGGTAGGAGAGTTGATGGGGCCTTCCTGCCAGTTGTGGCCAATTGAGGTTGGCAGGTTATCGCTACCGCCCATGCCCAGGTTGTGACAGGAGTTACAGGAAATGAATCCTGACCGTGACAGACGGGGATCAAAAAACAGTTTTTTACCCAGTTCGACTTCTGCAGGATTCTGGCCATTTGCAGGCTCGATGGCAACAATCAATTCATTATTCGGTTTGTAGCGTTCTGTTTTGGCCGCTTCAGCGGTTTTGTCCTGTGCCATGGCACCGGCACTGCCGGCCAGACATAATATTGATGCAAGCGCGTAGCTGGCAATGGATTTTTTCATTTTCACCATGTTAACAACCTCTTTAAAATACAAGTATCTTTTTAAAAATTTTTAAAAAAAAATACTTATTCATTCCCCGTATTGAGTTTTTAATAAGTCAATTTAAAGCTTGGAACTATGGTAACGGTAGATTTCATAGACAATCTTGTTATAAATCAAACTTAATCGCAATAAACTATTAAGTCGACACTTTTGATAAACAACATAATTCACTTACATTTCATACAACATTTGTGACAAAAAAAACCGTATAACTTTTTTGAAGTTATACGGCCCGGGTGTAAATATGGTTCAGACTGTAATAGTTGTAAATAACAGCCTGTTTTATTGTTTGTTATCGACGGTAATGACCACACGGCGGTTGGGTGCCAGGCAATTGATCAGCTCTTGGCCACTGCCGGTACATTGCACAACAGGCTGTGTTTCACCCACACCATATGCCTGAATCATATTGGCTGGAATACCCTGGCTGACCAGATAATTGCCCACGGTTTCTGCGCGCGCCTGTGACAGGCGCATGTTATAAGCACTATTACCCAGGGTATCAGTATGACCAACAATGGTAATACCTGTGATATTTTTGGCATTGTTAAGGCTTTGTGCAAGATTGTCCAGTTCCTGACGACCTGCGGTAATGGCGCTTAATGTTGATTTGTCAAATTCAAACAAAGCATCTGCGCTTAGCGTATATGACTCTTTAGCGCTTCCTGGCGGGCAACCTGCGCCTTCGCCTACACTACGCCAGTAAAAACTGCGGGCAATACTGTCAGTATCGAAAAGAATTTTAAACTGGCAGGTGGTTACATTATCAACACCCATATCCGGGGTATGGAAGTGGAACAGGTAGTCCCATTCCTTGGCGCTGATACCCTCACTGAAGTGAGGACGACCCAGTAAATAATACAATTGGTCTTTGGTTACGCCAGAACGGACCTGCGTCAGATTATAAAAGTTGGGGTAAGTACCCTGCTTGTTATTTAATGTGACGCTTTCCACATTTGGCCAGATCGGATCTTCGGTTACCCCGTCTGGACTGACGTTGCTGATTGACGAACATCCAGCAACCGTAAGTGCCATTAACGCAATAAACCCAAATTTAAGGCGACTGCCAGAATTTGGTTTCTTCATTTTACACTCCTCTAAAGATAATATCAGGCTGAATGTTACACCTTTTACAGAAACCGCACATTCATTTTGGGGCAATTTAATTCGGATAATGGAAAACAATCTGAAAATCCAAATTATTATCTGTAAAAACAGATATTTATTGGAAAAAAAGCTGCACTTGCCTGCACTGTCAAGCCCCTGTTCGGGGATAAAAGACAAAATAATCATCCCATTATCCCCGGCCAGACAAGGTCAATGGGATTTTCTTAAAAAACATCCAATCAGGGTTCGATATCAGGCAAATCGTTCGACAAAATTTCAAGCCCTTGTCTTAATGCCTTGTCATAACGCTGTTTTTCCTCTTGCATGGACTCAGGGGTCCATTTATAGAAGCCCTCGCCGGTTTTCATGCCGTATTTGCCATTTTTTATTTTCTCAGTCAGGATGGCAGGTGGCATTGCCGCGTTTGACAGGTCGGGGTAAATGGTTGCCGCTGCCGCGGCATGCACATCCCATCCGGCAATTTCCTTTTGCATGATAGGGCCAGCCGCCAAATAACGGAAACCAAATCCAAAACGCACGGCTGCATCCACATCTTCCGGGGTCACAATACCCGACTGGATGAGCGAATAGGCCTCACGGCCAATGGCATGCTGCAGACGATTGGCCAGAAAACCTGGCACATCCTTGCGAATCAGCACAGGCACCGAGCCACAGCGCTTCATCAGGGCAACCAGACTCGTCCCCACTGCGGGTTCGGTTTGTTTACCCAGCACCACTTCAACCAGTGGAACGATATGCGCTGGCATGAAAAAATGCAAACCGGCCATTCTTTCAGCGGTTTGCAGGCCTTCGGTAATAACACTGATTGGAAAACTTGAGCTGTTACTGCATAAAATGGTTTCTGCCCCTGCCAATCGTTCAAGATCCTTGAATAACGCTTGCTTCAGTTCAAGATTTTCTGGAATAGCCTCTATGACAAGATGGACGCCAGACCAATCGATTTCTTCAAGCGAACCAACTACTGTCAGCAAAGAATGATTCTCTTCCCGTCCTATGGACTGCAAGTTTTGTGCAATCCGGTTGAATATGCCTTCATGCAGCGACGGGTTGGGCTCTACAATAATGCAACGGGACCTGGCACGCAGCAAAACGGTCGCAATATCGGTTCCCATCGTGCCGCCGCCCACAATGACGCTCTGGGTTTCTGATGGGGACTGCAGTTCATAAGCCATGTTATCTCCTTGATGTTGATCATATCGCCACCAGTTTAATATACATCCTTATTCCCTGCATTTTTAACCGGCTGGCAAATTTGCAAGCCTACGCATCGGGAATCAGACGTTTGCCCAGCATGACCACATCGCCTGTCTCATAGCCCAGTCTTTCGTAAAAATCCAGCACCTGGCTGTTATTACTGCGCACCAGCAACTGAATCTTGGGACACCCCCTTTCCATCAACAAATGCTCGGCTTCCTGCATAAGTGCCTGGCCAATGCCTTGCCCCTGGCAAGCTGGATCAACCGCCAGGTAATACACCCAGCCCCGATGCCCCTCGTAACCAACCATGGCCGAGCCAACCACGACACCCTCTTTCTCAACCACCAAAAACAGTTCTGGCTGAGTCGTCAGTTTACGTTCAATATCTTTTTTTGGATCATTCCATGGCCTGACCAAACCGCACTCATTCCATAAACGGATGACGGCATCTTCATCTTGCTGTAAAAAAGACCTGATTTTCATGCTTGATACCACTTCCAAACTGACAATATTCAAAACATGGCAGATGAGAGACCCGCCCTACACATACACCTACCTGCGCATCCCATCAAGGAACCCGAATTAACCGACTTCTGTCGCCCTGGTCGCATCGGCCCAGCAGTTAGGCGTTTCATACAGACGCACCCGATGCAATACCAGGTCTTTGCCATAGCGCCGGGCAAAAGCGGGAGCCAGCACATCGAAAGCCAATTGGGCCAGGTTTTCTGCCGTGGGTACTTTAGCGGTAACAACCGTTTTATGGCCAGGCATTGACTTTAGGAACTCAAGAACCGCCGTATCACTTTTACAAACCAGGAAAGCATGGTCCCATGGATCCACAATTTTTTCCCTGGCAATGGCCTTGATATCCGAAAAATCAAGCACCATACCATTATCCGACTGCCCTGGAGCGTCCTGTACTTCGCCCTCAAGGGTAATTTCAAGCACATAACGGTGACCGTGCAAATTGCGGCACTGGCTACGGTGATCGGGTATACGGTGACCCGCGTCAAATTCCATTTTTCGTGTAATGCGTATCATCAACCGGCCTCGCCCTGCTGTGTTTTCATAAATGCTTCGAATCCTTTGGCCCTAAGCTCACAGGCGGGGCATGTGCCACAACCATAGCCCCAGTCAAAGCGCCGGTTGCGCTCTCCCAAATAACAGGTATGGCTGTGCTCGCGGGTAATTTCCAGCAAAGCCGCCCCCCCCAAATCGCTGGCCAGTTGCCAGGTTTGGGCCTTGTCCAGCCACATTAACGGTGTCTCTATCCTGAATTGCTGCTCCATACCCAGGTTAAGGGCCAACTGAAGTGCCTGCATGGTATTGCTGCGGCAATCCGGATAACCGGAGTAATCGGTTTCACACACACCGGTCACCAGTACGTCAAGATGACGACGATAAGCCAGGGTGGCGGCAAAGGTCAGGAAAATAAGGTTGCGCCCAGGCACAAAGGTATTGGGCAAACCACTTTCCGCAAACAGAATTTCAGTTTCACCGGTTAAAGCGCAATCTGAGATTTGCCCCAGCAAACCCAAGTCCAGCAGATGATCCTGGCCCAGTTTTTTGTCCCATTCAGGAAACTGCCGGCGAATTTGCTCAATCACATTTTGTCGGCATGCCAGTTCTACATGGTGACGCTGGCCATAATCGAAACCGACCGTTTCCACACGGTTATAACGGTTTAACGCCCAAGCCAGACAGGCCGTTGAGTCCTGGCCACCGGAAAAAAGCACAAGTGCATTGCTTGCCACTATCGTATCCCTATGATTTTATGGGTTTGTGTACTTAATCGCCAGCGAGGATGCTCAAGGCACCAGGCAATGGCCTGCGCCGTGTTGGTGCGCTGCAGGAGATTATCCATGGGCTGAAGCCAGAATTGCTGAAAATCAAGGTGCTCGAATTCGGAGGGATTAATACTCGGTTGCGGATACACCAGTTTTAGCTCGTTACCCCGGGTCTGTACCAGTGTGTTGCCAGCCTTGGGGCTGACGCAAATCCAGTCGATACCTTCCGGTACGGGCAGAGTGCCATTGGTTTCAACAGCAATTTCAAACCCCTGCCCGTGAACCGCACTAATCAGGGCAGCATCGAGTTGCAGCAAGGGTTCTCCCCCCGTGAAAACCACGAAACGGTTTTCGGTGCCTGCCCCCCAAACCTTGGCCAGCAAGGCTGCCAATGTCTGGGCTGACGCGTACTTTCCGCCTTCTGTCCCATCGGTGCCGACAAAATCGGTATCACAGAAAGTGCATTGGGCACCGGCACGATCCTGTTCACGGCCCGACCACAAATTACAGCCGGAGAAGCGGCAAAATACAGCAGTACGTCCCGCCTGCGCGCCCTCTCCCTGCAATGTCTTGAATATTTCCTTGACTGAATAAACCACGCCAACATCTACTTGAATTAATAATACCGTATTCTAACTTGCTTGCGCCCTCCTGTTGCGCTGAATCAGCGCACCCTCCTACAACAAAACATTACAATTGATAAAAATCCTGTCATTTTAAAATTGTATAGTTGTATAGTTGTACACAGTGGAATAAAGCATCCCGCCCTTCCCCTTACCTCATCTTACTCAGGAGGACTGCCATGTCAACCATGAAAGCTGCAGTTTTTGTTGCCCCCGGTCGCATAGAGATCCAGGAAAAACGCATCCCCGATGTGGGCCCCAACGATGCACTTTTGCGCATTACCACCACCACCATCTGCGGCACCGACGTCCATATCCTGAAAGGAGAATACCCGGTAGCTCCCGGGCTGACCGTCGGACACGAACCGGTAGGCATTATTGAGAAGCTGGGCAGTAACGTAACGGGCTACAAGGAAGGCCAGCGGGTCATTGCAGGTGCCATTTGTCCCAGCTTTACCTCTTACGCCTGCCAAGACGGTTTTCCTTCCCAGGATGGTGGTTATCTTACTGCCAATGGCACCTGCGCCTGCCATGGTTACAAGGCAACCGGTGGCTGGCGCTTTGGCAACATTATTGATGGCACCCAGGCCGAATACGTGCTGGTTCCCGATGCCCAGGCCAACCTGGCACCCGTTCACGATGCACTGACAGACGAACAGGTGCTCATGTGTCCCGACATCATGTCCACCGGCTTTGTGGGTGCCGAAAATGGCAATATCAAAATTGGTGACACCGTGGTCATCTTTGCCCAGGGGCCCATTGGTCTGTGTGCTACCGCTGGCGCCAAACTGCGCGGCGCCGCCACCATTATCGCCGTTGATGGCGTAGACGAACGCCTGGAAATCTCCCGCCAAATGGGCGCCGATGTGACCCTGAACTTCAAAAAAGTGGACGTGGTTGACGAAATCATGAAGCTCACCGCCGGTCGCGGGGTAGATGCCAGTATTGAAGCCCTGGGTACCCAAACCACATTTGAACAGGCACTTCGCGTCCTGAAACCGGGTGGCACGCTATCCAGTCTGGGCGTTTACTCTCAAGACCTGACCATTCCGGTCAGTGCGTTTGCCGCAGGTCTTGGCGATCATAAAATCGTTACCGCCCTGTGTCCCGGTGGCAAGGAAAGGATGCGTCGCCTGCTCAAAATCGTTGAAACAGGCCGCGTCAATCTGGAAGCACTGGTTACGCACGAATACAAACTGGACGACATTGTCGAGGCTTATGACCTTTTTGCCAACCAACGTGATGGCGTTCTGAAAATCGCCATCAAGCCATAATCCCCGTCTCTTCAAGGCCTAAAAGCAGCCGGGCAATCCCCGGCTGCTTTTAGGCCTATATAATTGCTTATATTTAAGGAAGAAAATGGCTGCCGATTTTGACCATATCAAGCAAAAACTGAAGCAGTTTGCCCATGACAGGGAATGGGACAACTATCACTCTCCCAAAAATATCGCTATGGCCCTTACCGTGGAAGCCGCTGAATTACAGGAAATTTTCCAATGGATGACAGAAGAGGAGTCCTTACGGCTCAATAAACAAAAATTACAGGCGGTAAAGCATGAAATAGCCGATGTTTTCCTGTATTTATTAACAATTAGCCGTGTACTGGATATTGATATCCTTGAAGCCGCAGCAGAGAAGCTGGCACTTAATGAAATTAAATACCCGCTGGATAAAGCGCGGGGTAATGCAAAAAAATACACCGAACTCTAAAAGCGAAAGGAACCCAATATGCAGGACGTTGTTTATCTTGCCAACCTGTTAAGCCAGGACTGCATTCCTGATGACAATAATGTTGAATTGCACCATGTCTTTCAGCAAGATATCGTCCTTGAACTTCAGGCCCGTCATTGGCCTGCGCTGTTCTGGTGGGCACTGTTTGACGACACCCATATCAACACTGCCCGCACCGCTAATAACCCTGAAAAAGTCTACCCCTATTTAAGTGCGCCAACCGCCGAAGCACTAAAGCACTGGACCCACAGGTTGGACGCGCTTGAAAATATCCTGCCTGAACCATGGCAACCCATTCTGAAAGCCTTTGATATTTTCCTGAAAGAAAAGATGACCGGGGCTTTTATGATTATGCGAACCACTCATTTACCTGACATTGAAAATGCCTCGGGGGAAGACTGGCGTTTCATGCTGCGCAGCCGTGCCCGCGACTGGCAAAAACTCAAAGACGGCATGCCGCTTAATAAACTGGGCGCCGACAGCGACCTGAAATTCGAAATTACCGGCCTTCTGGAAGAGCTTGAATCGCCCAATATTGACCCTTTCCTGGTCTTGAGTGGCAGAGCCGAAAACATCTGGCCCCTGCCAGATCTGGAAGCCGCCATTAAGGCCAGCCAAAAGCAACTCCTGGAAACACAGGCGTCACAAAACCCTGAAGCGCCTGTTCAGGCACCCGCATCGACCATCCCTCATGAGGCAGCAACAGAACTACCGGCCAATGAGCCGGTTGCCGATCTTCCCGAACAAATCCCCTACACCAGCGTACCCAAAAACAATGTTTCAGTATTCCGTTTCATTGTTATTTTACTGATTATTTTTGCCGCCTATTTTGCACTTACCTAAGTTCAGCCCCGGCAAACACAATGGGGTATTGCCGGAATAATGGCCAATGCGCCAAGCTTAATAACCCACTTCCCGTGAAACTATTCCACCAATATCCCGGCCATTTTCAAGATCAGTGATTTTCTGGTTGATCTGTGCCAGGGCAAGCTCGTCATTGGTAGGTCCGGAAATATGAGGTGTCACGATAATATCGGGATGTACCCAGAAAGGATGTCCATGGGGCAAAGGTTCGGTACTGAAAACATCCAGCACCGCCTTGCCAATATGCCCCGATCTCATCAATTCAAGCAGGTCTTCTTCTTGAAGGTGCTCGCCACGACCAATATTAATAAGACTGGCCGGCGCCAGCAATTGAGCCAGGGTTCGCCGGTTAAGAATGCCTCTGGTTTGCTGCGTTAGTGGCAATACATTAATTAAAATCCGCGTGTTTTGCAAAAAGCCGGGTAAGCCATTTTCTCCTGCATAAGTGTGTACGCCCTGCAGTTTTCGTTCGGTACGCGACCAGCCATGGACCGTGTATCCCAGTCCGGCCAGGGCCTGTGCGATTTTCTGTCCAATCACACCCAGCCCCATCACTCCTACGGCAATCTGGCTGGCAGACAGCTCTGGCAAAGGTTTCCATTGCTGCTGTTGCTGAAATAGGGCATAACGGTCAAACGGACGGGTTATTTTTGACAGGTAATGAATGACATATTCCAGCATTTTATCGGCCAGGCCCGCATCTTCAAGCCTGACAATCCGGATCTTTGCCGGCAAACCCGGTTGCCGCAAAATGGCATCTACGCCAGCCCCCATATTGAACAGGTACTGAAGGCCCGGATAGTCGGTAAACAAGGAAGCAGGTGGCTTCCAGACGATGGCCTTGCTAACCGCCGCATCGGCCTGACTCATACCGGGCTGGTACACAAACGCATGCCAATGAGGATAATGCGCCTTGATGATTTTCAGCCAGCTATCGGTGTGTTCGTGTGACTCGGAAGCCAGAATAATGTTCAACTCATGCCCTTTACATTCATGTGATTCATCAAGCCAGATATTTTTCTGTCAGCCTGACCCAAAAAGAAGCGCCTATGCCAAGCAGGTTGTCATTGAAATCATAGCTGGGGTTATGCAAAAGGCAGGGGCCCAGGCCGTGGTCCGGCTGCCGGTGAGAACCATCTCCATTGCCCAGGAAGACGTAACTGCCGGGCCTTTCCTGTAACATGAAGGCAAAATCCTCGGAGGGCATGACCGGTTCATGCTCAAAAACATACTCCACACTTTTATCTGCTCCATACAGCCCTCGCATGACCTCGGCACACAGTTCGGTTTCCGCTTCACTGTTAACCAATGCCGGATAACGCCGCTCGAACATGACTTCGCTGGTACAGCCAAACGCGTTGGCAATTTGTGTGGCAAGCTGATTCATGCGGGCCTCGATCAAATCAACCACCTCATCGGAAAAGGCACGCACTGCCCCGCCAATCCAGCCATGATCGGGAATCACATTGCTTGCCGTACCGGCATGGATTTGGGTGATGGACAGCACCGCGGCATCAATGGGACGAATATTTCGTGACACCACTGTTTGCAAGGCCTGTACCAATTGCGCAATGACCGGAACCGGGTCGGCACTGTCTTGCGGCGCTGCGGCATGCCCACCCTTGCCCCTTATATTGATACGAAAAATATTGCTGGACGCCATTAGCGGCCCGGCACGATAGCCAAAACTGCCTTCAGGCATGCCGGGCCAGTTATGCAGGCCAAACACGGCATCGCAGGGAAAACGCTCGAACAGGCCGTCTTCGATCATGGCTTTGGCGCCGGCCCCACCTTCTTCGGCGGGCTGGAAAATAAACCGTACCGTACCATCAAAATTGCGGTTCTCGCTTAAATGCCTGGCCGCTGCCAGCAATATGGCCGTATGCCCGTCATGACCACAGCCATGCATTTTTCCGTCATGGCGGGACCGATGGGCAAAATTGTTTTCTTCCTGCATGGGCAGGGCGTCCATATCCGCCCGCAAACCAATGGTTTTGTTTGAGGTCCCCGCCTTGATGCTGCCCACCACGCCGGTTTTCCCGATACCACCTGTGCACGCAATACCCCATTCTTTTAATTTTTGTTCTATCAATGCAGCGGTACGATGCTCTTCATAACAAAGTTCGGGATGTGCATGGATGTCTCGCCGGATTGCGACTATTTCATCAATGCCGGTAAACTTGATCATAAAAACTTCCGGTGATTCATAACCGGACAATCATAATCGTGTTTGGCAAAAATGTCACTTAGGGAAAAGCAGCAGCGGCCCTTTGCAGTCGGTCATTCACCGCCTCCCAGCGCTGGTCTTCAGGCAAAGACTGAATGCAGATACGCTGGTAACCCAACTGGTCTACCCGACGCAAAAAAGCATATAGATCATGGGCATATTGCACCGGTTCATTGGAAACCGAGAACCAGTCTATCCCTTCAATTTCAGGCTGCCGGCCTGCGTCAAAAACACAAACCGCCCATTTCTGCCCTGCCGGCACCCGGTTCTGCAGCTTGCCTTGCGCCAACTCTTGGGCAGTAACCAGTATTAAAGGGGTACGTGGTGCATAATGCGCCTTGAGCGTGCCCGATGCCCGTGGCGCATGGCTGTCTGGCAATTGCGGCGCATAACCCAGTACCTGGGCAATCTGGCTGGCGCTGATATGTCCTGGCCGCAGCAAAACGGCCCCTACTCCCTGACGGATCCGGGACAAATCAACAATCGTGGATTCGATGCCAATATCGGCTGCCCCCCCTTCAAGGACCGGCATACCCTTGGCCACCTCTTCGGGAAATTCGCTTATGACATGCTCTGCCAAAGTGGGTGATACCTGGCCAAACTTATTGGCCGAAGGCGCGGCAACGCCCCCTTGTCCGGAAGGCTTGAGTCGGGCGAACTGCCGCAGCAGGGCCTGGGCCACGGGATGGGACGGGCAACGAATACCCACGCTACCCTGGCCACCACTGACTGTATCGGGAATATGGCTGGCCCTTTGCAGAATAAGGGTTAACGGGCCCGGCCAGAATACCTTGATCAATTGATGGGCCTCATCGGGAATATCCGTAGCCCAATAAGACAAATCGGCCTCGGGGGCCACATGCACGATAACCGGATGATTGGAAGGCCGACCCTTGGCCTGGTAAATTTTTTCAACGGCCTGAGGGTTTTCGGCATCAGCCCCCAAGCCGTAAACCGTCTCGGTAGGGAAGGCCACCAGCCCGCCATGCATCAGGCGGGTGGCTGCCCTGAGAATTTCCTGCTGCTGATCTGGGCGCATTTACAATACCTGGCTTAAATTAAGGATCTCACTGACCTGGCGGGCATGGGCAAGCGCCGTGTCAAAATTTTCGTTAACTACATTCACATGACCCATTTTACGACCCTTTCGGGCTTCGCTTTTGCCATACAGATGCAGGGACACGCCCGGCAAGGCCAACACCTTTTCCCAGGCCGGTTCGGCAAAAGCACCCGTTTCGGGGTGGAACCAGCTGTCACCAAGGATATTCAGCATGATGGCAGGTGCCCGTAATTGGGTGGATCCCAATGGCATGCCGGCCATGACGCGTACCTGCTGCTCGAACTGGCTGCTGGCACAGGCATTCATGGTGTAGTGACCACTATTATGCGGGCGTGGCGCCACTTCATTGGCCACCAGGCTGTTATCCTCAAGAATGAAAAACTCGATGCACAGCACGCCAAAATAATTCAGGCCTTCGGCAATCCTGATGGCCGCCTGTTTGGCCTGGTGCTGGATATTTTCAGCGATAAGCCCGGGATTCACCACGGTAGTGGCAAGAATGCCATTGACATGGGTATTTTGTCCAATCGGGAAAACCGCCACCTCACCATCGAAACCACGCGCCATAACGACCGAAATTTCTTCTTTCAGGGGCAGCATGGCTTCAAGCACACAAGGCACCCTGCCAAACGACTCAAAAGCGGCAAGCGCTTCCTGGACATTGGCAACGCGGGCCTGCCCTTTGCCGTCATAACCCAGCCGGGCTGCCTTGAGAATGCCTGGAAACAGGTGTTGCCCGGCGTTTTCCAGATCGGCAGCAGAGCGGACTTCGGAGTAAGGCGCGACCGGGATGCCCTGCGCGGCAATAAAGGCCTTTTCCGCAATGCGATCCTGCACCACGGCTACTGCAGCCGCACCAGGACTGACCCGGCAATTTCCTGACAACTGTTTCAGACTGGCAGCGGGCACGTTTTCAAATTCAGTGGTAACCACCCGCGTAAGGGCGGCCAATTCATCCAGCCCTTTTACATCATCATAGGCCGCAAACACCTGTTTTTCGGCAACAGTGCCGGCAGGACTGTCCTGGGCCGGGTCAAGCACCACGACTTTATACCCCATGCTTTGTGCTGCATGACAAAACATGCGGCCCAGTTGCCCCCCACCCAACATGCCAAGCCACTGGCCGGGATAAACAACAGCAGAAGTCAATACAGTATTATTCATAAGAGATAAAAATTTTGGTTTGCAAAAACACTAAGCCGAAGGTGGCAAGGTCATGGCACGCGCGGCAGCCGTTTGTTTTTCACGAAAGGCCAGCAATTTTTCACGCAACTGGGGATTGGTCATGGCCAGGGTGGCAATGGCATGCAGGGCCGCATTGGCCGCACCGGCCTCGCCAATGGCAAACGTGGCCACCGGGACGCCCTTGGGCATTTGCACAATGGAAAGCAAGGAATCTTCACCCTTCAGGTAACGGGAGGGGACCGGAACCCCAAACACCGGCACTTCAGTCAGGGCGGCCATCATGCCAGGTAGATGGGCAGCGCCCCCGGCACCGGCAATAATGGCGCGAATGCCATCATTGTAGGCGCGGGCCCCGTAAGCCACCATATCGTGCGGCATGCGATGGGCTGAAATAACCTGCGCCTGGTAAGGCACACCAAACTCTTCCAGCATCCGGGTTGCGTTCTGCATGACCTCCCAGTCACTGGAGGAGCCCATTATAACGCCCACAACAGGCTTGATATTGTCGCTCATGATATTCCTTTTATTATGCCAGCAGGCGGTTTACCGCCTCACGATATTTGGCGGCTGTTTTTTCAAGTACTTCTTGTGGCAGACGGGGAGCCGGTGCGGTTTTATCCCAAGGCTGGGTTTCAAGCCAATCACGCACAAACTGCTTGTCAAATGAAGGAGGACTGATACCTTCCTGGTAGCTGTCAGCCGGCCAGAAGCGGGAAGAATCGGGGGTAAGCACTTCATCCATTAAATACAGCTGGTTATTTTCATCCAGGCCAAACTCGAACTTGGTGTCGGCAATAATAATCCCTTTTTCCGCGGCAAAACCGGCTGCTTCCGTATACAGTTTCAGGGTGATGTCACGAATTTTCTCTGCCATTTCCTGGCCCACTTCCTTCACCACATGGGCAAAATCCACGTTTTCATCGTGTGAACCGAACTCGGCCTTGGCGGCTGGCGTAAAAAGAGGCTCGGGCAGTTTACTGGCCAGTTTCAGGCCTGCCGGCAACTTCACACCGCAAACCGTACCGGTTTGCTGGTAATCCTTCCAGCCGGAACCAATCAAATAACCACGGGCAACTGCTTCAACCATAACGGGCTTCAGCCGTTTGACAACGACGGCACGCCCTTTGACCTGCTCAATCTCATCAGGGGCCACCACCTCTTCAGGCTTCACATGGGTAGAGTGATTGGGAATGATGTGCGCCAGTTTTTTCAGCCAGAACTCGGTTAATTCGGTAAGTACCTTGCCTTTGCCCGGAATCGGATCATCAAGAATGACGTCAAACGCGGAAATGCGGTCGCTGGCAATGATAAGCAGCTTATCATCACCCACGGCATACATGTCACGTACTTTACCGCGTGCCAGCAAGGGTAATGATTGGATGGTTGATTGATGAAGTGCAGTAGCCACTTGTAACCCTTAAGTTTGGTTGGACTGGATATTTGCGTTATGACAGAAACCATAACGGATCAAACCCGGTATTTTAACGCTTTAAATGAAAAATCCCGCCCCAAATGAATACAAGGCGGGATTTTTATACCGGTATTTGCCTTTTATGCAGACAGGGGTTTATTTGACCTGCTGATTGAGCTTGCCGGCTGCATACAGGGAGGCCATTTCAGACAGGCTGACCGGTTTGATTTTGCTGGCATTGCCAGCGGTACCAAATGCTTCATAACGGGCAATACATATTTTTTTCGCTGCTTCGCGGGCAGGCTTGTTGTATTCACGCGGATCGAACTTGGACGGATTCTCAGCCAAAAAGCGACGAATCGCGCCCGTCATGGCAAGACGGATGTCAGTATCGATATTGATTTTGCGAACGCCATATTTGATGGCTTCCTGGATTTCCTCAACAGGCACCCCATAGGTTTCTTTCATATCGCCACCGAACTCGCGGATTTCAGCCAGCAACTCTTGCGGTACGCTTGAACTGCCGTGCATGACCAGATGAGTATTAGGCAGACGAGCGTGAATTTCCTTGATGCGCTGGATAGACAGAATGTCACCCGTTGGCTTGCGGGTAAATTTATACGCGCCATGACTGGTACCAATGGCAATCGCCAGGGCGTCAAGCTGGGTTTGGCGCACAAAATCGGCGGCCTGTTCAGGGTCGGTCAGTAACTGGTCAATCGTGAGTTTGCCGTCGGCACCGTGACCGTCTTCCTTGTCACCTTCCATGGTTTCCAGTGAACCCAGGCATCCCAGTTCGCCTTCAACAGTCACACCCAGTTTATGGGCCATGTCCACCACTTTTTTGGTAACATCCACGTTGTATTCGTAATCAGCAATGGTTTTGCCATCTGACATCAGGGATCCGTCCATCATGACGCTGGAAAAACCCAAATTAATGGCGCCCTGGCAAATTTCAGGAGACTGGCCGTGGTCCTGGTGCATGACAACAGGAATTTCAGGATAGCTTTCAACCGCAGCCTGGATTAGATACTTCAGGAAGCCTTCGCCGGCATATTTGCGGGCACCGGCAGAGGCTTGCATGATAACGGGACTATTGGTTTCTTTGGCCGCCTCCATGATGGCCTGGACCTGCTCCAGATTGTTAACGTTAAAAGCAGGAATGCCGTAGCCGTTTTCGGCCGCATGGTCAAGCAACTGACGCATTGAAACTAATGCCATGTGAGATTCTCCTAGTGGATCTATGTCAAATTTCCGAATTGCCTATATTTTACGTGGGTTTGTAATTTTTTACCCAAGTTTCCCCCCAGCCTGCAAATTTTGCAATTCAGTACGGTTTTTTTATTGTGATGTCATGTCCGAGAGACAATCCCGACACTTCAATTGAGAAAAAAGCGCAGTGAAGAAAATTAATCTGAATCAAGAAACTTTTTGAGATTTAGCAAAGTAATTTTTTTTCATTGTGTTTACAATTTGTTTAACTTGTTCTATTACTCAATATTGTGAACCGCTGCAAAAACCGCTCTCTCCACTATGCTTTATGGGTCGTCCTCATCGCGATGACCCTGGCAGCGGTTTCACCCTCCGTCTCATCCCTTCAGGGTACGGACCCCATCGCACCCTTCACCATCGACATCTGCGATTCATCCGGAAACGGTAAAACCCTTATCATCGATGGCACTTCGCCCGGTCAGGACTCTTCCGCCCACACCTCAGACATCCACTGCCTGTTCTGTATTCAATCCGAACTACAGACCGCCATTGTCACTCTGGCCTGTATCCTGCTCCTCGGGTTTATTGTTCGCCAAATCATTGCCATTGTTTACCACGAATGGCGTCTGATCATTCGCACTATGCGCTGGCGGCCCAACCGCAGCCAGGCCCCCCCTCTCTTCTCCTGAGCCGTAAATTTCTCATTGCTTTCATCAAGGTAAGTGTCACATCTGCTGACATACGCCACCCCTCCTCATTCCAGAAAAGTTTCAAGGAGTAAATCCGCATGGATGAATTAGTTGACCTATCCCGGCTGCAATTTGGATTGACAGCCCTGTACCACTTCCTTTTCGTGCCTCTCACACTTGGCATGGTATGGATTCTTGTCATCATGGAATCCGCCTATGTCATGACGGGAAAGGTTATTTACAAGGACATGACCCGCTTCTGGGGCAAGCTCTTTGGCATCAACTTCGCCCTTGGCGTCACCACTGGCCTCACGCTAGAATTTCAATTCGGCACCAACTGGGCTTACTACTCCCACTACATGGGAGATATTTTTGGTGCCCCACTGGCTATTGAAGGCCTCATGGCTTTCTTTTTAGAATCGACCTTTGTCGGTCTGTTCTTTTTTGGCTGGGAGCGCATGTCACGCAGGCAGCATCTGGTGGTCACCATTTTAATGGCAGTCGGCACCAACCTGTCCGCCCTTTGGATCCTGGTCGCCAATGGCTGGATGCAAAACCCTATCGGGGCCGAATTCAACTTTGAAAGCATGCGAATGGAAATGGACAATTTCTGGACAATTGTTTTCAACGCCGAAGCCCAAAACAAATTCGTGCATACGGTTTCTGCCGGTTATGTAACGGCATCCATGTTCGTGCTTTCAATTTCCAGCTGGTATCTGCTGAAAAAACAGGATGTCGAGTTTGCCAAACGCAGTTTTCGCATTGCCGCAGCTTTTGGTCTCGCCTCTATCCTTTCCGTTATCGTTCTGGGTGACGAGTCAGGCTACTCGATTGGCAAGGCTCAAAAAACCAAAATGGCAGCGATTGAAGGCATGTGGGAAACCGAACCGGCTCCCGCACCCTTTACCTTAATAGCATCGGTCAATGATGCGGAAATGAAAAATGACTGGTCAATTCAAATCCCATGGGTAATGGGCCTGATCGGCACCCGCTCCACCACTGAAGTCATGCCCGGCATTCACGATATCATCAAGGAAAACCATGGCCGTATCGAGTCTGGCCAGCAAGCCGTGGTCGCCCTGGACAAACTACGGGCGAACCGCGATGACCAGGAAGCCATGGATAATTTCGTGCAACACAAACAAGACCTTGGTTTTGGCCTGCTGCTTAAACGCTACACGGCCGATGTCGCCCAGGCCACACCTGAAATGATTGCCCAGGCTGCAAGAGATACCATTCCCGCTGTCAAACCCCTGTTCTGGTCATTCCGTGCCATGGTGGGTCTTGGCTTCTTCATGCTATTCATCTTTGTCGCCACTTTCTGGGCGTCAGTCAAAGGCAACTTTACCGAAAAAAAATGGTTGCTGAAACTGGCCCTGTACTCCCTGCCATTACCCTGGATCGCCGGTGAGGTAGGCTGGTTCGTGGCCGAATTCGGACGCCAGCCCTGGACCGTATATGGCGTTCTGCCCACTCACATGTCCGTTTCCACGCTTAGTACCAGCTCCCTCTATGGCTCACTGGCGGGATTCATCACGTTCTACACCGTTCTGCTGATTGTTGAAATATATCTCATGATCCGTTTCTCCAGGCAGGGTCCCGGCACCCTGGGTACCGGTCGCTATGCTCACGAGTCCAAACACTAAGGAACCACATTATGGAAAACCTCATTGATTATGAAATATTAAAGCTCATCTGGTGGCTGCTTATTGGCGTCCTCCTTGTCGGATTCGCCGTCATGGACGGCCATGATATGGGCGTAGGCACACTGCTTCCATTTGTCGGCAAAACCGATGATGAGCGCCGTGCCGTCATCAACACAGTAGCCCCTCACTGGGACGGCAACCAGGTTTGGTTCATTACGGCTGGCGGCGCTATTTTTGCCGCCTGGCCCATGATTTACGCCACCGCATTCTCAGGGTTCTACTGGGCCATGATGGCTGTCCTGTGGTCGATGTTCTTCCGTCCGGTCGGCTTTGACTATCGCAGCAAGCTCACCCATACCACCTGGCGCAAAACCTGGGACTGGGGCTTGTTTGTGGGCAGCTTCATTCCACCGGTCATTTTTGGCGTGGCCTTTGGCAATCTGCTGCAAGGCGTGCCTTTCCAATATGACAGCATCCTTAACCCCACATACACAGGTGGTTTTTGGGCCTTGCTCAATCCCTTCGCCCTGCTTTGCGGGGTCGTTGCCAGCGGCATGATCACTTTCCACGGTTCTGTTTACCTGATGCACCGCACCGAAGACCCAATCTACACTCGGGCACAGTCATGGATGATCATCAGTGGCCTGGTTACCGTAATCTGCTTCACCCTGGCAGGGCTGTGGGTGGCCTTCGGCATAGACGGCTACCGCATTACATCGGCGATCAACCTGGCGGCCAGCCCCGACCCTTTAACCAAGGAAGTGGTACGTGAAACCGGTGCATGGCTGGCCAACTACCAGCGCTGGCCACTCACCATTCTGATCCCCGTATTGGGCTATGTCGGTATCCTGGGTGCCCTGCTACTGGCCAAAAAAGGAAAAACCTTTGCCGCGTTCTTTATTTCCGCACTTGGCATTACCGGCATTATCGGTACCGCTGGTATATCCATGTTCCCGTTCATGATGCCCTCATCCAGCCATCTGTCATCCAGCCTTACCGTCTGGGACAGCTCATCCAGCCATTTCACCCTGTTCGTCATGCTGATTGCGGTTGTCATCTTCATGCCCATCATTATTTTGTACACCCGTTGGGCCTACAGCATCATGAGAGGAAAAGTAACCACGGCTTATATTCGTGAAAACGAACATTCCGTTTACTAATCGATATTTTTACAGGAGTTTGCTATGTGGTATTTTGCCTGGACTTTAGGTATTGGGTTTGCCATCGCCCTGGCCATTCTGAATGTGCTATGGGGTGAATACGAACCCGATCGCCTGGAACACAAACAGGAAGGTTAAATAAACCGTGGCTGGCCAGGCCGATAAGGTCACTGCCAGCAAAAGGGCCGGTCTTGCACCGGCCCTTTTTAATCAGAATTAAAATTAACACTGTTTTTAATAATATACAGTGGAGACTTTTTACTTCCCGCCAACAACACGCTTACGTTAAAGCCGCCTGTTTTCAAGGCAAGACAGAATACTTCTGACCTGTTGTATCCTGTCTTTTTCCAATACATTTACCGCCAGTCCCGGCTGGTCGGCACAGCCAGCAACAACGCTTCCCATTGGGTCAATAATCATGCTGTTTCCGGCACAACGCGGCGCTGTCTGCCCTGAAGCCAGCACATAACTGGTATTTTCAATAGCCCGTGCCCTAAGCAGGATTTCCCAGTGATTTTCCTTGTAAGGCCCGGCAATCCAGGCAGCACTCACTGAAATGACATCCGCCCCCTTGACCGCCAGGGCACGGGCCAGCTCCGGAAAACGAAGATCATAGCAATTGACCAGGCCAATCGTAAAATCTTTAATCTTGAACAAACCAAGTTCTGAGCCATCCGATTTAATGTCTCCCGGCTTTACCTTGTCAGACTCCTTGAAGTTAAAAGCATCATAAACATGCAATTTTGTATAACGGACAATCACTTCACCCCGGGCATTCATCACCAGCAACTGGTTAGTGACACGCTCTTCAGCCGGGTCATCGCTTAAACTTAGCACGCCCACAATAATATTCATTTGATGACTGCGGGCCAGGCCCTGCATGAACGCAATAAACCCAGGGGAATGCTGCCGGGCAATTTCCCTTAAGGTTGGCAAGTCAGAACCAAACGAACACATGGCCGCCTCGGGAAACACCAGCAGCTCAACACCATCCGCAACTGCCTGCAGGGTCAAGTCATGAATGTATTTTTTATTCGCCGCAATATCATTCACGGCAGGAAATTGGGCCACCGCCACTTTCAGGCGGGAAAAATCAGATGCTAAATTCATATTTCTCACAAACAGTCAGATATCAATGCACTAATTATGCACCAGAACACCTAAAATGGAACCAACTTCCCCCAGAACCTGCCAACAGACGGAATACAAGCATTGAACACCACCAAACACATTTTAATTGCCGGATGCGGTGATCTTGGCCTGCGTGCCGCACACCTGTTGCTGCAACAAGGTCATGTGGTTTACGGCTTAAGAAGAAACCCTCCCAAGCCACCCATCCCCGCACAAACAACGGTTCCGCAAATAAAATGGATCCCGGCAGACCTGTGCCAGCCAGACAGCATGCAAGCCTTGCCTGAAAAAATCAGCGATATTGTTTATTGCCCCACCCCCTCGCAAAGAACCGAAAACGCCTATCGGGCCATTTTCATACAGGGTCTGGACAATCTGCTGGACAAACTAAACACCACCTGGCTGCGGCGTATTGTTTTCATTTCTTCCAGCGCGGTTTATGGCGAGCATCACGGCAATTGGGTAGATGAGAACACACCCCTGTTGCCGCTGGGGATGAATGGCCGGGTTTTGCAAGAAGCGGAACAGCAATTGCATGCACTGCCTTATAAAAGCATTATCTTGCGATTGTCCGGTCTTTATGGCCCTGAAAAGCTACAGCTTCTTGCAAGGATTCGGGCCGGCCAGACCCGGGTACCCCGCCATGAAACGCATTTTGCAAACCGGATTCACATTGAAGACGCCGCCGCGGCCATTGTGCATTGCCTTCATTTACATCAACCCGCACCCTGTTACCTGGTGAGCGACAACACCCCCCTGCCGATTGACGAACTGTACGACTGGCTGGCAAACGCCATGCAGGTTCCCTGCCCGCCAGAAGGCGCTCCACCGGCGGGCATTGGCAACAAAAGGCTCATCAATACCTTGCTGCTGGAAAGCGGATTTCGCTTGCGCTGGCCCGATACCAAACAGGGGTACACGGCCTTGCTAAATGATCAATCAGTATGAATTTAAAATTAAAAACGGTATTTTTTTTAAAATAATTCAACCCGCCTGATCATCCTGTTTGACAAGGCGGGCACCACGTACCTGTATGAGAACCGCATCAAGCACCCGGTTTTGCCCGTCCCTGATTTCCAGCCGGTGGCGGCCCGGCAAGGGCAGCCAGGCATACGGATTGGCACTGCCCAGATACTGGCCATTCACATACCAGTTCACCGTTTGTGTTGCCCGTCCGGCCGTATTGCCGGCACGCAGCACCAGTCGCTGGTTATCAGCCGGAATGTCAGGATCAAGGGCGATAATGGTGTCATGGGCCGGATGGCTGATAAACAGGGACTGATCCTGCACCACCGGCAATGAGCTCGCCAGGGCAACCTGGGAAAGTTCGGTACCTGGCAAAAAATATTCGGTACGTGAAGGCTCCAGATCCTGTTCAAACACAACCTGCCGGGCCACCACTCCCGCCGGCATGGCGGGCGCTTTGCCAGGCCGGTTCTGGTGCAAATATCCCATCACATCATGCCAAATCGGCCCGGCTCCTGACACACCGGTAATGTCATACATGCTGGCACCACTGCTATTGCCCACCCAAACCCCAACGGTATAGTCCTGCGACCAGCCAATCGTCCAATTGTCACGCATGTCTTTGCTGGTGCCCGTTTTAACGGCGCTCCAGAAAGAAGTACTGAGGGAACTGTCCAACCCAAAGGTGCGGGCCCGCGCCTGGCGATCCGACAGCATATGCCCCACAATCCAGGCCGTTGAGGCGGAAATAAGCGGCTCACCGGAAGCAGGCGGCAAATATTCCTCCCCCGGTACGGCCCAGTTTATGTCACTGTACCGCCCACCATTGGCCAAGGTCCGAAACGCATTGGTCAGGCTCAGCAAGGAGACCTCTGCACTGCCCAGCGCAAGGCTGTAGCCGTAGTAATCACCCGACTGCGCCAGCGGCAGGCCAAGACGGCTTAACAAGTGCTGAAAGGCGTCTGGGGTCACCATGGTCAGCGTGCGCACGGCCGGAATATTCAGGGAAGAAGCCAGCGCCACCCTGACACTGACCCAACCGGAATACTGCCGGTCATAATTTTGCGGCACATACAGGCCTGAACCGGTAGCCAGATTAACCGGGCGGTCATCAAGCAGGGAAGCGGCGGTCAGACGGCCCTGGTCTATGGCTTGCGCATACAGAAACGGTTTGAGGGTTGAACCTGCCTGGCGCAGGGCTCGCACATGATCCACATGGGCCGCACTGGCCAGGTCCGCGGAAGAACCAATGTAGCTCAGGATCTTACCCGTACGGTTGTCCAGCACGACAAGCGCGGCATCATTGGCATTATGCTTTTGCAAAGGCTTGAGATTGCGCCGGATGCTTTGCAATGCATAAACCTGCAAATCGCGGTTTAACGTACTGGTAATAGTGTCAGCAACCGCTTGTCCACTTTCTTTATACAGACCTAGCAAATGGCTGGCATAATGCGGTGCCAGCACCGGATCATCCAGTCTGGCCTGTTGCTGATTGGCCAGGTAATACCCGACAAAGCGATCTAAATGATCACAGTCCTGCGTGAATGCCTGCCGCTGCAAAATTCCGCAGGCACGCAGGGCAACCTTTTGCGCCGGTGCATTGGGAGCCCGTAAAAGCGCTGCCAGCATGGCGCCTTCACGGTGGTTGATACCCGCAGGAAATTTTTGCAACAAGGCGCGGGACACGCTGGCAATACCTGTCAGCTCTCCCCGAAACGGAACCAGATTCAGATAAGCTTCAAGTATCTGTGCTTTGCTCCAGCGTTGCTCCAGTGCCTGGGCCATCATGATCTGCCGGGCTTTTTGCCGATAGGTGCGGGTTCGTTTTTGCCTGAAAAGACGCTCATCCAAAAGACCCACCAGTTGCATGCTTAAAGTTGAAGCCCCACCACTATGACCTTCAAACAGACGTTTATAGACAGCCCCCAGCAAGGCCTGGGGATCTACACCGTGATGCGCATAAAACCGCTTGTCTTCAGAAACCAGCAAGGCATCCAGCATGGCTGGGGAAATATCCTCAATGGTGGTCCATTCACCCCGCCGTTCCCGGAAATCATGTCGCTGCTGCTGCAACAGATGACCCTGCGCATCCAGCAGCGCCACATACGACGGGCGATAGTCTGCCTTGACCGTCTCAAAAGAGGGTACTTCCTGCTGCACCACCATAAGGCGCATCAGGAAAAAGGCCAGCGCCATCACCGCCACTGCGGTCATGGCGCACCAGCCAAGGATACGCCAGCCACGCCGCGCCAATTGCAAACCCATTCCTTATGGCCCTTTCACCTCGAAGCCGGCCGTATTCGGCAATTCCCCATAAACATTGGGTGCATACATGGCTTCCACACGCGTGGGTGGCAACACGTACTGGCCAGGGGTATTCAGACGCACGGTATACTCCACCACCGACTCTCCGGCTGGCAGATATTGGTAATAAGCACGGTACACATCAGCATGGCGCTCAACAAAACTGGGCCCTTCCCGGACATCATTTTTTTCACCTATGGTACTGATCAGCGAATCACGCCCCAGACCACTACCCAGGATGGTGGCACCGGCAGGCACCGGGTCGGAAACAATCACCCAGTTCATGGCCGACTTGGCCTTGAGCAGCAGTCTTACCCGATAAACATCACCCTGGGTCCATTGGGCTTCTGAAGCCCGGCTGACCGGCTCAATGGTTTTCTCTATTACATAACCCGCATAAGCTGGCCGGGTCACCGGCACGGCCGCCAGCGCACTGACGGTTGCCCAAACCCTGCCCTGCCCTTGCTTGTCCAGTGACAGCGATTCAATATCCGTACCCGCCCAGGGAGACAACACTTTCTGGTTAAGGCTCATGTTCTCCCAGGTTTGGGTTTCTCCGGTTTGCGGCACCAGTGTCATGTTTACGCTACCCTTGGTCGGTGTTTTTTCAAACTGCCGGGCAAACTGACCCACGGCCAGGGTTCCCCACAAGTTGGCAGTGGTGGTCGACCACGCCCCTTTCTGCTGCATCTGCAACAGACCCTGCAACATATGGGGAATATCGTTTTCCCACGCCTTGTTACTCATGGCAGCCAGCAGCAGCTTGCCCATATTCGCCTCGTTGTTAAGCATGAGCCACCAGGACGAGTTGCGATCGGTATCGGCAAAAACCATCGCCGTACCCTGACGATCCATGCGCGCGACCAAGGCATGGCGAATCCGCTCCAGCATCTGGCTGCGGTTGGGAATACCCTTGACCCGGGTAACGATATTCATCCAGTCGATGAGCGCAGCGGTTGACCAGCTCTGGGTATCCAGTTTTACCGATGTCAACAGGGAAGGCGTGACCCGGCCATAGCGGGAAAGCGCTTCAAGGGCAATCACGCGGCGTTCCACATTGTCATTGACGGGAGCCCAGGTATTGCGCCGCAATTTGCCCAATACATAGTTGTGCAAACCGTCAAGCATGCGCTCCCGGTAGGTGTCGGGAATACCATCAACCACCCCCTGCTTTTGGGCTTCATCGGCCATGGCAATCAGGTATGCAGTCAAAACCACATCACCATTCAGGACAGCACTGGGGAAGTACATGGCCAAGCCGTCCTGGTCCAGATAAGAGGGCAATTGCTCCATGATGGCATTCCATTTTTCGGGACTGTTCAAGCCTACCGCAATGGAGGAAACCTGTTCAAGGCAGGTATAAGGATAGTTGTTGAACCATTTACGCACATTCTGCAACCCGCCAGCCAGTGTGGGTTGCAACTGGACCTGCACGCCCCCCATCAACCGGCCCGCTTTCTGCAGCGACTCGGGTGGCACTTGCAATTGAAAATTACTTACGGGTACTTCAGGGCTGACCGATAACAAGGCGGCCTGACGCACCGTGACAGGCGTTGCAAGTGACACACCTTGTGTGAATCGCAATTGGTCCTGCGCATGACCGGTGCCGGTTTCAGTGACCCGCAAGGTCCAGTTTAATGTTTGACGGTCAAGGATCGAACCCGAAATGGGTACCTGGACATCCCAGCTCAATTGCCCTGAAGACCCCGCTGCCAGTTCAAGCTCTTGCGCCGGCAATGACTGTGGTGCCACCGCTGTACCGGTAAAGCTGGCCTGTACCCGTGTTTTCATGGCTCGGGCACTGGCATTGCGTACGGTGACCATGGCCTGATAACGGTCGCCTTCGCGCACCACCTGTGGCAAGCCCGGAATAATTTGCAGGTCCTGCGTGGTATGAATGAAAACAGCCCCGTCACCAAACAGCTGCGTACCATGATCGGCCGCCACCAGCACTTTAAAGCGGGAAATCACGTCGTTAAGCGGGATATCAATGGTTGCCTGCCCCTGCCCGTCCAGCTCCACATTGGGCTTCCACAACAAGAGCGTATCGAGCAACTCGCGGGTGGGCGCGCCAATGCCGCCCCCACCGCCCGGTGGCAAGGCTTTACGGCCATAATGCCGACGCCCGATTATTTCCAATTGTGCCGTGGCCGTTTCAACACTGTAAGGACGCACGCCCATCATGCCCTCAAGCAGTTTCCAGCTGGGGTTATCGGCCAGTTCAAGCAGTGCCTGATCCACCACGGCAACCGCCACGGTAGCCCCGGCGGCCGGCCTGCCATCGGGTAAGACGGCCTTAATGGTAGCCTTGGCGGTTTCCCGGATTTTGTACTGTTCCTTGTCGGGTGTTAACTGTATATTGATTTTATGCGCCGGACTTTGTACCCGGATATCGGTCAGGCCAAAACGGAAAGCGGGCTTGGCCAGGTCGATCATGGCCGTGGGCGCTGCCACTTCTTCGCTATCTTTGCCCCAGTTGAACAGGGACAGGCCAGGTGACTGACGGACCCGTCCACGCACAGCCAATACGGATACATACACATTGGGCCCCCATTCGGGTTTGATGTCAAGACTGACGGTTGGATCTTTGCCATCGATATCCACCACTCTGGCTTCCAGCACCCCTTCACGCTCGACAGCCAGCAGTGCGGTTGCCTGCCGAAACGGCATTCTCACCTGGAAACGGGCCTGTTCACCGGCCGCATATTCCTTACGCTCAGGGATGATATCGATGCGGTCATTATTCTCACCGGCAAACCAGAGTTCTTCCTGCCCGACAACCCAGACAGAAGATTCCGCCCGGGACAGGTTCCCCTGCTCATCCCGGACTTGGGCTACCAGGCTGACACGCCCGGTTTCCGTCAGGGAAACATCGCATTCAAGCCGGCCGTCATGATCGGTACGACCCTCACAAACCGTACCCATATCCTGACTCACGCGCTGCGTGTCATAACTGTAAAAACCGCCTACCAAACGTTTGCGTACGGTATGAGAGGTGTATTTGACGGCCTGAACCTGAATGGGGGTTTGCCCAAGCGGTTTGCCAGACGGCGTCAGGGCCAGCGCGGTGATTTTGGCATTTTTACCCTTTTCAAGATAGTAACCGGTACGAATGCCTGCCACGATATTGGCCGGCCAGGCCGCAACCTGCTGGCTCAGGGTTTGGATTTCACCGTTCGGATCCAGGAAGCTGGCTTCAAAGGTAAAGGTTTTGGCTTGTTTAACCTCTGGAACAGGGGTAATTTCCAGCCGTGCCCCTCCTTTGTCATCCAGCTCCAACCGTTTTTTATCCACAAACAGTCGTGTCGCAGAATCAGACTGCTCATAGTCATCTTCATCCTTTATCGTGCGAGGCGGCTCAAAAGAAAAATCGCTGTAATCGGCAAAAGACACTGAGCGGTCCCGTGCCATGGCCGAAATGGTCACAGGCAACTGACCCGCCGCACCACCGGCTATGTAATTAAGTTGCAAATCCAGATCAAGCGCATGCGGTGCAACAATGGCCCCCCCTTCCTGCCCGGGCTGGGCAATTTTCAGGCTACCCGTGAGCAGTGGCAATTTGAAAGCCTCGACCCTGAAAGAAGCGCTGCCAAAATAATCACTGCCCACACTGTCAAACCGTACCTCATACTCACCCAGCTTGGCCGATTTCGGAATCGTCCAGTTCGTGATGGCACTTAGGCCACCACTGGGGCTTGGCTGCCATTCGATGGGAATTTCATAAGTGTCAGAAGAGCCGATATGCGAAATGGTCAATTGCACAGGCCGGCGCCCGGCATCAGGCAACGCAAAACCATCACGGGTTTCGGTGCGGATAAAATGCTTCATGGACACGGTTTCACCGGCACGGAACAGGCTGCGATCAAACACCGTGTGGGTTTTCAGGTCAAGCTGATCACTGCTGTACCCCATGGGCACGTTAAAGCGCCAGGGTTCGATACCCCGGTCCCAGCTGGTCAAGGCAAATGAATAATCCGACATCCCGTTGGCCATGGGATGGGTTTCGGGAATACGCACAGAGACAAAATAACCGCTCATGCCATTGTTTTCGCAATAATCCTTGCCACTGACGGGCTTTTTCAAATGCCAGATACCGTGTTCACCGGTTTGGCCGCCCGCCACCACCTGACCATCGCAAGCCAAGACATTCACCTGCGCATCTGGCACCGGCTTGGCATCATCCAGGGTAGTAACCCAAACCAGAAAATCATCCTTGCCCTTTTTAACGTGCACGCCCAGGTTGGTTACCAATACTGCCGTTCGCACATACATGGGGTTACGGTCTTTCAGCAAGGACTGTCCCAAATGGGCAGACTTGACTTCAAGTACATGAAAGCCGGTTTGCTGCAATGGCAAGCCGATCACTTCAAAATCACGCTCGTTATTGCCACCTGAAGCAGGCAAATTGATTTTGGAGATTTTTTCATTATTGGCCAGGATGGACACCGAGCGGCTATCCACCTCTGTTTTCGGATCTTCCCGGTCCCAGTCAATGGCCAGGTCATTCATGATGGCACGGATATTGGCAGGACTGTAACGAACGTCATCAAGACGACGCACCCGGTGAAACCAGTTAAGCACATCCTGGTCGGTTTGCGGTACAAAATCACTGACCTGTCCCGGAGAAATGAAGTGATCACCCGCCTGCAAATGGCTTTCCACATTGCGTACCGTCAGGGGGACCAGGGCAGGTTGCTCTTTCAATGTTTTGCCCGGCTCGGTTTCGGCGTGTTTTTCTATAATGCCGAAAGTGGATGAGGCAAATTTCACCAACGGTGGAGTACGCCCGAAAGCACTCTTTAACGGAAACTGACTGGCATTGGATAACTGCCTGCCCGCGTCATCCCGAAAATCAGCGGGCAACACCACCCGCATTTCCGCATTTTCCGGAAATGGAGCCGCAAACCTGACACTTTCAACCAGATTATCAGGCGACTCATCCGCCCAGGAAGGGGAATACGTTTTGCCATCCACTTCCAGGGTAATCGCCTTGGCCTGTTCAAGCGAAACCGGGGCGCTAAAGCTTAAGGTAACGGGCTTGACGGGCATGCAGGCGGCATTCTGGTTTTCACGCAGACAGCTGAAACTGACCTTGAAGGGCTCCCTGACCTCATAATTTCGTTCATAGGGCAGTTCAGACAACAAACCGCCGGCACCTTCAAGACCTTTGTTAATAAACAGCTGCATTTTGCCACTGGCAGGAAGGCGTCGGCTGCATTGCACGACTTCAACCTGCCCGGCACGGTCTGACAGATAGTCCAAAGACTGACTTAACAGCTCAAGTTTTTCCTGCTGCCCCAATACCCGCACCGGGATTTGCTCACCATAGCCGGTCACCGTACAAACGGCTTTCCGGGCCAGGGATTGGGGATTGACCGGTGCCGTGAAATTAATCACAAAGGCCTGGTCTTCATCGACCTGGTCACCGTAGGGCACGACATAATCCACCCGGGGACCGCCCGTATTGAAGGTGTATTGAGGTTCTGACTGTACGACCTTGCCCTGCAGGTCACGAAACGCGGGATTGGGGGAAACGGTGCAGGTCACACCAGAGGGCACCCTGCCTTCAAAATCATAAGACCAGTTGGAAACATCACTCCATTTCCCATGGCCTGTCAGCGTAGGGTGATCGCATTTAACCAACAGGGGATCGGGACTGTCGGCACGTCCAAGACGAATTACCGGCTCACTGAAACGAGCCTTGATGCTGCTGACTTCATTAATGCGCCCGGTGGGTATCAGTGACGCTATTTCTGCCGCCTGACCCACAGAGGCCGTACTGGCCAGCAAGACAAAACCCAAGGACACAAAATGCCTTTTATACATTTCCCCTACCCCTATTTTTTAATAGGGCATCAGCTGATGCCATAATTTTTACGTTCTATTCTGAACCGTTATTATGGCATCAGTTTGAAATGTAATAAAGTTTTACTTGCCGGGTAAAAATTTATTGGGTAAAGCGTTGCTGCAGGATATCGACGGCAGGCAATGTCTTGCCTTCCAGGAATTCCAGAAAAGCACCACCACCGGTAGAGATATAGCCAACCTTGTCGGCAATGCCAAATTTGGCAATCGCGGCCAGGGTGTCGCCACCACCGGCAATTGAAAAGCCTTCGGATTCGGCAATCGCTTCGGCAATTTTTTTCGTACCATTGGCAAAAGCGTCGAACTCAAACACGCCCACCGGACCGTTCCAGACGATGGTTCCGGCATTTTTCAGGATATCAGCCAGGGTATTGGCGGTTTGCCCGCCAATATCAAAAATCATGTCGTCATCGGCCACTTCTGTAGCGGCTTTTTCAGTGGCGGGAGTATCGGCAGAAAAAGACTTGCCACAAACCACATCAACCGGAATGGGTACACTGGCACCGCGCTTGGCCATGATATCAATCACGGTTTTGGCCTGGTCTATTTGATCAGGTTCGGCCAGGGACTTGCCAATATTCAGACCACTGGCCAACATGAAGGTATTGGCAATACCACCGCCTACCACAAGCTGGTCCACACGTTCGGCCAAGGCTTGCAAGATGGACAGTTTGCTGGATACCTTGGAGCCGCCCACAATGGCAACCATTGGGCGTTTGGGGTTTTGCAGCACACGTCCCAAAGCGGCCAGTTCGGCCTCAAGAAGCGGACCGGCACACGCAACCGGCGCAAACCGGGCCATGCCGTGCGTGGTGGCTTCGGCACGGTGCGCCGTACCAAATGCATCATTAACGTAAACATCACAAAGCGCGGCCATTTTGCGGGACAGTGCTTCGTCATTTTTTTTCTCGCCCACATTCACGCGGCAATTTTCCAGCAACACAACTTGGCCGGGCGCCACGTCAACGCCGCCATCCACCCAGTTCTGAACCAGCTCAACCGGCTGGCCCAGCAATTCGGACAAACGGGCGGCCACGGATGCCAGACTGTCTTTATCGGTCAGGGTGCCTTCGGTGGGACGTCCCAGGTGAGACGTGACCAGGACGGCAGCGCCGGCTTCCAGGGCCATTTTAATGGCCGGTACCGAAGCCCTCACACGGGTATCTTCAGTAATAATACCCTGATCATTCAGGGGTACATTTAAATCGGAACGGATAAACACACGTTTACCCTTGAGTTGATCCGCCTTGGCCAGTGCGGAAAGCGTTTGAACGTTTAGCATTATTTTTGCATGTCCTTGATTTATGATTATCGACTGCATGGAGCAGGCCATTTCATGCAGACCGCGCATCCATTCATTGTGATTTGACAATATTGATTGTGATAAGGAAAAACGGCATCTAAGGAACCGGATGCCGTTTTTCGTGAATTGCTGAATGAACTGATTATTTGGCGTTCATTAAGGCAACAGTGGTGTCGAGCATACGGTTGGAGAAGCCCCACTCGTTATCGTACCAGGATGCAACTTTAACCAGTTTGCCGGAAACCTTGGTTAAGGTGGCATCAAAAGAGCTGGAGGCCGGGTTATGGTTGAAGTCGATGGAAACCAGCGGTGCTTCGTTGTAATCCAGGATGCCTTTCAGGGCGCCTTCAGATGCGGTTTTCAGGATCGCGTTAACTTCTTCAACGCTTGTTTCACGGCTGGCGATGAAAGACAGGTCCACCATGGAAACGTTGATGGTTGGAACACGGATCGCGTAGCCATCCAGTTTGCCGTTCAGTTCGGGCAATACCAGGCCAACGGCAGCCGCGGCACCGGTTTTGGTGGGGATCATGCTCATGGTGGCAGAACGTGCACGACGCAGGTCTTCGTGGTAGACGTCGGTCAATACCTGGTCATTGGTATACGCATGAACGGTAGTCATCAAACCGGTTTCAACGCCCAGGGCTTCGTGCAGGGGCTGAACCAGCGGGGCCAGGCAGTTGGTGGTGCAGGATGCGTTGGAAATAACGGTATCAGTCGCTTTCAGGACCTGGTGATTAACGCCGTATACGATGGTAGCGTCAACATCTTTGCCGCCGGGCGCGGAAATAATGACTTTTTTGGCACCGCCTTTCAGGTGGGCACTGGCTTTTTCCTTGCTGGTGAAAAAACCGGTACATTCCAGCACCACGTCAACATTGAGCTCGCCCCATGGCAATTCTGCCGGATTACGGTTGGCCAGCACGCGGATTTTGTCACCGTTAACCACCATGTAATCGCCATCAACCGTTACCGTACCGGGGAACTTGCCGTGGGCAGTGTCGTACTGGGTCAGATGGGCATTGGTTTTAGGGTCGCCCAAGTCATTGATAGCGACAATTTCAATATCATGTGATTTGCCACTTTCGTAGTGGGCACGTAATACATTGCGGCCGATACGACCGTATCCATTGATTGCAACACGAATGGTCATTACATTCTCTCCTGGTTTATAAAACTTGCTTGACTGCGTCGGCCACTTTTTCGGAAGTCAGGCCAAAATGCTTGAATAAAACGCCAGCGGGTGCCGATTCACCATAGGTATCAATACCCACCACAACACCGTCGCGTCCGGTATATTTATACCAGATGGAAGACACCCCTGCCTCTACGGCCACACAAGGCAACTCTTTTGGCAACACTGAATCTTTCCACTCTTTTGACTGGCGGTCAAATACATTGGTGCTTGGCATGGAAACCACGCGCACCGGAATATTTTCACTGGCCAGGGCTTCCTGAGCTTTCAGGGCAATTTCAATTTCGGAGCCCGTGGCGATAATAATGGCTTTAGCCTGATCGGCATCGCGCAATACGTAGCCACCCTTTTCAATATTGGCCAACCCTTCGGGGCTACGCTCGACAAAAGGCAGATTTTGACGCGACAGCAGCAAGGCACTGGGACCGCCATGCTGTACGTTTGTACCCAGGCTGGCCGGACGGCTGACTGCTGATTTCCAGGCAATGGCGGTTTCCACCGTATCGCAAGGGCGCCATACATCCAGGTTGGGAATCAGGCGCAGGCTGGCGGCGTGCTCGACGGACTGGTGGGTGGGGCCGTCTTCACCCAATCCGATGGAATCATGGGTAAAAACATGCACCACACGCTGCTTCATGAGTGCGGCCATGCGAATCGCATTGCGGGAATAATCGGAAAAGGTCAGGAAGGTGCCGCCAAATGGCAGGTAACCGCCATGCAGGGCAATACCGTTCATGATACCGGCCATGCCGAATTCACGTACGCCATAATTGATATGACGGCCAAACTGCAAACCATTGCTGTTGGCACGAACCGGCGCAACCCCTTTCCAGTCGGTAAAGTTGGAACCGGTCAGGTCGGCGGAGCCACCCAGGAATTCGGGCAGGATTTCAGCCAGGGCACCAATGGCAAACTGGGAAGCCTTACGTGAAGCAACCGTTTCAGCCTTATTAACCGTCGCTTGCAGGTAAGCATTGAATTGATCGGCAAAACCGGCAGGCAGTTCGCCGTTCATGCGACGGGCCAGCTCTTTGGCTTGCTCGGGAAATTCTTGTGTATACCGGTCAAAACGTGTTTGCCATTCGTCTTGCAACTGAATGCCACGCTCTACCTGGCTCCAGCCCTGGTAAATTTCGCTGGAAATTTCAAAAGCAGGCAGATCCCAGCCAATCGCGGCACGGGTTGCCTCGATCTCGGTGGCACCCAGTGGTGAGCCATGCACTTTTTCAGAGCCGGCCATATTGGGCGCCCCTTTACCGATAACCGTCTTGCAGCAGATAAGGGTGGGGCCGGCATTTTCGCCAAGCGCGGCTTCTTTGGCCTGTGCAATGGCACGATCAACAGCGTCCACATCGTGACCGTCCACATCGCGAATCACGTTCCAGCCATAGGCTTCAAAACGTTTGGGGGTGTCATCGGCAAACCAGTTTTGCACCTGACCGTCGATGGAAATGCCATTGTCATCGTACAGAACGATTAAACGGGAAAGTTTTAACGTGCCGGCCAATGAAGCCACTTCGTGGGAGATGCCTTCCATCAGGCAGCCGTCACCGACAAAGGTGTAGGTGAAGTGATCAATGACAGGCAGACCGGGTTTATTGAATTCCAACGCCAGCAAGCGTTCTGCCAGGGCAAAACCGACCGCATTGGCAATACCTTGCCCGAGGGGGCCTGTGGTGGTTTCGACACCGGCGGTAATGCCCACTTCGGGGTGTCCCGGTGTTTGGGAGTGCAACTGGCGGAAGTTTTTCAGTTCTTCGATGGAAAGATCGTAACCGGTAAGGTGCAGCAAGGCATACAAAAGCATGGATCCATGACCATTGGACAGCACGAAGCGGTCACGATCAAACCAGGCTGGATTTTGCGGATTATGGCGCAAATGCCGTGTCCATAAAGCCTGTGCAATTTCTGCCATACCCATGGGGGCACCGGGATGACCGGAATTTGCCTTTTGAACGGCATCCATGGCAAGCGCACGGATTGCATTTGAAAGAAGTGACGGATTATTGCTTGTGGCAGTATTCTTCATGAGTGTCCTATCTTGCGATATATATACTATCTTGCGAACAAATTTTTTCAATAACCTATAATTTTAGCACTCTAAACCTTGCACTTTGCCGACTGCCTGTATAAAGTAAAATTTATCCATGCAATTGCCTTGCCTGCAGGGCTAAACTTACGCGCAGGCTTATGGCCCGCCCCTGTCAATCAGGATTAACCTGTTTATTCATACGGTTTATTTTCAATGGCTACTCCCCGGTTTTATTGTCCCATCCCACTACCCCTTAACGAAACCATCGCCCTGCCCGACAATGTCGCCCACCATGCCTCGCGAGCCCTGCGCCTGCGTGAAGGGGATGAAATCGTCCTGTTTGACGGAAAGCACGGGCAATACCATGCCGAATTGCTATTCACAAACGGCAAAGCCATGGCCGCCATCAAGCACTACAATGCACAGGAGCATGAACTCAAGGGCAAAATCACCCTGGTCCAGGGCTTGCCTTCGGGCGATAAAATGGACTGGATTATCGAAAAGGCCAGCGAACTGGGCGTACAGCATTTAATACCCGTTCAGGCAGAGCGAAGCGTATTGAATTTAACCGGCAGCCGTCTTGAAAAGCGTCAGGATCACTGGGAAAAAGTAGCCATATCAGCCGGTGAGCAGTGCGGCAGAAACCGGATATTGCAAATAGAACCCCTGCAAACACTGGCCCGGTTTGTGGCTGACCATCCCCAACCGGATAACAAGCTGCTGTGTCATCCCGAAGGCGGCACCGATCTGGTCGCTTACCTGAAAGCACGGCCTGATATCAAGGAAATTTGCCTGATTGTTGGCCCTGAAGGGGGATGGTCTGACCGGGAGCTGGATTTACTCAAAAAAAATGGCGCCCGCCAAATTACTTATGGGTCAAGGATTTTGCGTACCGAAACAGCAGGCCTGGCACTCACGGCAGCCTGCTCGGCATTAATGGACTGGGTTTGAAATCAGCAAGAACAGACCAAACCGGTAAAGGCCGCTTCCTGCACTTTTTATTGTCGTTTATTTGCCCTGGCTCTCGGCATAAGGCGCAGGTGCCACACCAGGCTCTGGGTCGGAATGTTTGCCCACATGCTCTATTGAATACACAAAAACCCGATCCTTGTCAGCGGCAAACTCAAGGGTATCATTCAGGATACCCTGAATATCCCGGGCATCATCAGCCAGGGTTGGGTCACCCGAATGCAGGTTTTTAATCCAGAGCACCATCCCTTTTTTCTGGTCCAGCAGGGTTTCTCCCAAACAGTCCAGCAAGGCATCCATATTGTTGCCAAAGAAAACCGGATAATCCACGGCTTTGGCCAATGCCCTTAAAATGGCGGAACGGTTCCTGGCCTTGTCACAATCAGCGGAAAAAAACGTCAGGCCCATTTCTTCAGCCAAAGCGGCAACATCTTCCTGCTTCCGGGCGTCAGCCTTGATTTCTCCGCCAGAAGACAGAATCTTCGTTAACGTATTTTCTGATTTTTTACTCATGATGCGCCCTCATTAAAAAACGCCTTAATTTCATCTATTCGCTGCATCGTATCCACATAAGCGAGATTTATCAACTCTGTTGTGAAATCCGCCTCAAATAATAAATGAGAGGCAACAATACTACCTGTATGAACGCCACCTTTGGAAGAGACGCCCAAAACGCGCAAAAACGCACGTACGGTCTGTGGCATGCAATTTAAATGCATCATGGCGATTTCGTCAATAGATTTGCTCGGACTTAGCGTAAGAACATCAATGGTTTTCAGGGCCGGCCTGACATCGGTCTGTTCGGGAATCACCTTTAACAGGGAGTTTATACGGTGAATGCGTTCCAGATCAATAGAAAGCCCATCCACAAAAATATCCGAAAGGGCATGCCCGCCCAATTGGGCCAGGGTTGGATAACTTTCCGAGCAATGTTCAAAAGAAACCTCTTCCTGTCTATTGTGATCCGTCGTGCTGATGACCACCACCTTTTCCGCCCCAAGATGAATGGCGGGGCTGATGGGGGCCAACTGTCGCATGGAGCCATCGCCACACCACTCGGTATGGGCCTGAACGGAAAGACATTGTGCAGGAAACACAAACGGTATAGCGCTGGAGGCCATTAAGTGACTTAGCTTGATGTCACAGGCAACCGATTTTCGCCTGAAGCCCTGCCATTCCTGCAGGGTATGTTTGGACTGGTAAAACGTTAAGTGGGTACCCGTGGTATAACTGGTTGCGGTAATAGCCAGCGCAGACAGATCGTGATTGAGCAGGTTATGCCTGAGATTGTCAAAGTGCATGAACCGGCCCAGCAAATGCGCCAAAGGCCGGTTATCAAGCAAAGACTTGGGGCTTTGCGCCCTGATAAACGGGCTGGCCCAACCAAACATCAACAGGGACAGCCAGCGGGTTGCATTACCAAAAACCCCCACCGGATCAGAACGGTATACCTGGCTGGTTTTGATATTACTCCAGATATGACGCAGGCGTCTGACCGAAGCATGCGGAAAGGCTGCCCGACAGGCATACCCTGTTGCATTGATTGCCCCGGCGGAAGATCCGCATATAATCTGGAACGGATTGCGAAAGCCGGGACGGCGATGGGGGTCAAGAATATCAAGCAGCGCCCAAAGCACCCCTATTTGGTAAGCGGCCTTGGCCCCGCCACCGGTAAACACCAATCCTACAGGTGCTTCCCGGTGCGAGGCGGCATGATCAGAGGCCTGTGAATTTATTTCCGGGTGTATTGGCATCAACAACCGTCAGTGCCGCCATATTGACAATGCGACGCACTGTCGAGCTGGCAGTCAGGATATGGACAGGCGCGTTCACCCCCAACAGGAACGGCCCCACTGCCACGTTGCCCCCGGCACATGTCTTAAGCAGGTTATAGGCAATATTGCCGGCATCCACATTGGGACAAATCAACAGGTTGGCGCTGCCCGACAGGGTACTTGAAGGCAGGATACGCTTGCGGACATCTTCATCAAGCGCCGCATCCGCGTGCATTTCACCGTCAATTTCCAGACCGGGTTCCTGTTCACGGATAATGCCCAGGGCTTCACGCATCTTGGAGCCGGACATCGGGTTATCGGTCCCGAAGTTTGAGCTGGACAACAAGGCAACTTTGGGCTCGATTTGCAAATGACGCATTTCTTCGGCCGCCATCCGGGTAATTTCAGCCACTTCGGCCGCAGAGGGATCGGCATTTACGTGAGTATCGGCCACCGCGACCGTTCGCTCAGACATCAGCAGGATATTCATGGCACCGTAAGTCGTGATGCCAGGTGCCTTGCCAATGACCTGGTCAACCAGGCGCAGGTGATTGGCGTAAGTACCGACCGTACCGCAAATCATGCCATCGGCATCACCCAGCTTAACCATCATGGCGCCAATCAGCGTCAAACGGCGGCGCATTTCAACCCGGGCAAATTCCTGGGTTACCCCTTTGCGATTCATCATTTCCCAGTAGGTTGTCCAGTACTGTTTGAAACGGGGATCATTTTCAGAATTGGTGACATCGACATCTTCGCCAAGACAAATGCGCAGGCCAAATTGACGGATGCGGTTTTCAAGAATGGCAGGACGGCCAACCAGTATGGGCCGGCAGATTTTTTCGTCGATCAGGACCTGTACCGCACGCAGAACCCGTTCATCTTCACCCTCGGTAAACACGATACGGGATTTACCGCCGTCGCGAACATATGAGCGAGCCAGCGAGAACATGGGTTTCATGAAAGAACCGGAATGATAGACAAACTGCTGCAACTGTTCAGCGTAAGCCTCGAGATCTTCAATGGGACGGGTGGCAACACCATCTTCCATGGCTGCTTTGGCCACGGCAGGGGCAATCCTGACAATCAGGCGGGGATCAAAGGGTTTGGGAATGAGGTATCCAGGACCAAAATCAAGCTGGTTACCGCCATAAGCGGCAGCAACAATGTCGTTAGGTTCTTCCTGGGCCAGCTTGCAAATGGCATGCACCACCGCCTTTTCCATGCCACGGGTAATCGTGGTGGCACCCACATCAAGGGCTCCCCTGAAAATATACGGAAAGCAAAGCACGTTGTTGACCTGGTTGGGATAATCGGAACGGCCGGTTGCCATCACCACATCATCACGGACGGCATGTGCGTCTTCGGGCAAGATCTCGGGGCTGGGATTGGCCAGGGCCAGAATCAGTGGATTCGGCTTCATTTTCAACAGCATTTCAGGCTTCAGTACACCACCGGCGGACAGCCCCAGGAAAGCATCGGCGTCTTCCATAATTTCAGCCAGTGTACGCAATGGAGTCTCCTGGGCAAAGCGTTCCTTGGCAGGATCCATCAATTCCTTGCGTCCCTTGTAAACCACGCCTTCAATATCTGAAACCCAGATATTTTCAATAGGCAAACCCATATCAACCAGCAAGTCAAGGCAGGCAAGTGCTGCGGCTCCGGCACCGGACGTAACCAGCTTAATGTTCCTGATATCCTTGCCAACCACCTTCAGGCCATTCAGAAAGGCCGAGACAACAGTGATGGCAGTACCGTGCTGGTCATCATGAAAAACCGGGATTTTCAGGCGTTCACGCAGTTTTTTCTCTACCAGAAAACATTCGGGTGCCTTGATGTCCTCCAGGTTGATGCCACCAAAAGTGGGCTCAAGTCCGGCAATGATCTCAACCAGTTTCTCGGGATCATTCTCGTTGATTTCAATATCAAAAACATCAATACCGGCAAATTTCTTGAACAGGACCGCCTTGCCTTCCATGACGGGCTTAGAGGCCAGGGGGCCAATATTACCCAACCCCAGCACGGCAGTACCATTGGTAATCACGCCAACCAGGTTGCCACGGGCGGTATATTGAATCGCATTGGCAGGGTTGCTGACAATTTCATCACAGGCAGCCGCCACGCCAGGTGAATAAGCCAGCGCCAGATCTCGCTGGTTTGATAATTGTTTGGTCGGCGTTACGGAGATTTTGCCCGGACGGCCTTTTTTATGATATTCCAAAGCGGCGGCGCGTAAACTTTCATCCATTTTTGAATCCTGTACAGACTAGTGTATGAGTATTGAGCTCTCTATCATACGAAAAATACGTCCGAATTGCACGATGAATCATTCAATTTGTGCGTCTATTCCCCAAAGACACCTGTCCACCCATTTTTGGCGCAGTTAAAGACATTCATCCAAATACAGAAATACACCGGATGGATCAAACAATCCCTTGACTCTGCCTTCCACATGGGTAATCGAGTGAACCAGCCGCTCCCGCTCTTGCCCGCTTAACATCGCCATGCCCGGCATGACTGCCGGTGGTTCGGGCATTTTGCGAACAACCATTTCCTGGGCCCAGACCAGCGTTCCCCGATGCCCCAGAAACAGGCGGGCAAGGTTGATATCCGCATGAAGCGCCTTGAGCGCATCCAGCCTGTACGAAAAAGGCCAGCATGCCAGGCCAAGGCTCCATTCGACATCGTCTTCACGCAAAAGCTCAAACAGGTTGGGAATAATTCTTTGCAGGCTTGGAATTGAAAGCGGAGACTCATCATTGACACCAAAACCACCCAAAACAGCGGTTTTACCATCGGCAAACATGACATGAATCCGCTCAAGCCCTGAAGTATGGGTATAACCGGGCCTGACATCATGATATTCGGGACTTGCCAGCCAGTGCGCAAGCGTCACGTCGGCGGGCACCTGTTCGAACTGCCGGTACCCCAGCGACAGCAATTGGCCGGCGGTGGCTGCCGGCTGTGCCAGGCACGCGTTATCGCCCAATGGCTCCACCCGCGACAGGGACGGATCAATGCAGACACTCAAGCATGAACGGCCAATCACGTTTTCCCGCACGGCGATGCCATCCAGCACCATTGCCGCATCATACTCGACACACAAAGCCTGTAAGTGCAGCGCATCGGCCAGCCGGCTGATGGTTACCGAAGCGGCCCCATAACCTTCAAGTTCACCCTCATCCCGGATTGGCCCCTTGACGGAGCGGGCAATCCGTTGACAGAAATTTTGCCATGGACTTTGGCTCACCGCCTTTTTGCCAAAACTCAAAAACGCACGACGATTCATGCTCATAATGATATTGCCACCTGAAAACAATTAAACAAACCCGCACATTTTAAGTGCCATTCCACCGATCTGAATGACGGAATGCCGTCCACAAACTACAATCCACTATTATATTCAGCCGAATCACGCTTTTTCGGCTTGTGTCTGCTGTTTTATTTTTTGCCGCCGAGCTTGCCATGTCACGTATTGCCAAACGAATTGAAAAAGCCCTGACTTTTCAGGCTATGGAAGTAACCAAAATAGCCCAAAAACTAAAAGAGCAGGGACAGGATATTATCAGTCTTGGAATAGGCGAACCCGATTTCACCGCCCCCACCATCGTTGTTGAAACCCTGAACCATGCTGCAGAGGCCGGCTTAAGCGGTTACAGCCCGGCATTGGGCATTACGCCACTGCGGGCGGAAATCGCCAACTATTACAAAAAACACTTTGATGTCAGCGTTAATCCCGAACAGGTCATTATCACTTCGGGGGCTTCGGGTGCCCTGTCCCTGGCCTGTTTAAGCACGCTTAATCCTGGCGATGAAATTCTCATGCCAGACCCGGCCTATCCTGCCAACAGCAATTTTATAATCTGTGCCGGTGCCAGCCCCCGTCTGATTCCCTGTACCGCAGAAGAACGGTTTCAGCTATCTGCCGAAAAAATCATGGCCAACTGGAATGACAACACCCGTGGCGTCCTGATTGCCTCACCCAGCAACCCCACCGGCACGTCCGTGGATAGCCAGGAATTGAAAAAAATCATCCGCGCGGTCAAAGAACGCAACGGTCTGGTGATCATGGATGAAATTTACCTTGGCCTGAGCTATGACCGTAACCCGGTTTCCGCCCTGTCCATTGATCCCGATATCATCGTCATTAACAGTTTTTCAAAATATTTTCATATGACAGGCTGGCGCCTGGGCTGGATGATCGTCCCTGAAGACATTGTGCCTGCCGTGGAAAAACTGGCCAGCAGCCTGTGCATTTGCCCCCCTACCCTTGCCCAGCATGCCGCCATCACCTGCTTTACCGATGAAGCCATGGCGATATATGAAAAACGCAGGCTTGCCTTTAAAGAGCGCAGGGATTATCTGCTACCCGAACTTGAGCGACTGAATCTGAAAGTGCCGGTTATACCCGATGGCGCCTTCTACATTTATGCCGATATCAGCCATTACTCTGATAATAGCGAGACGTTTGCCCGGGATCTGCTGCATGAAACCGGTGTGGCCGTTATTCCAGGCCTGGATTTCGGGCCCGAACATGCCAGCCGCATGATTCGCATTTCTTATGCCACAGGGCTGGACAGACTGAAAGAGGCCATTGCCCGCATGGCGCCTTTCCTGCAAAAACTGGCAGAAAGAAACTCAATAGAACTGCCCCAGGTTCTTTCCTAAAGGGATCCCTGACTCAAGCGCAATCCGTTTGCGCTCGGCCTGCACCCTGGCGGCATAACCGCTCCCCCCATTCGGGCCTGTTGCCCCAACGTAACAGGCCAGTCCCCCATCAACAGACCCCCTGCGCTTGATACAGTCTCGCAGAATCCGGGTCCCCACCCGCACATTGGCCACCGGATTCAGGGCCGATAATTTCCCACCGTAAAACTCGTCAAATTTCTCGGCATGTACCCGGGTCAGCACCTGCATCAACCCCTGTGCACCCACATGACTCTCGGCAAAAGGGTTATACCGTGATTCAACCGCAATGACCCCCAGCACCAGCAGGGGGTCAAGATCTTTTTCCCGGGCCGTTTCATAAACGGTCAGAATTAGCGAGCCGGTCACATTACGGGCCACCTTGAATTTGCGAGCGATGTAGTCCCTTAACAACTGCGCCTGATCGGCCGACACACCCGGCAGGCTGAACTGAGGCTGGTCAATCGTCAAATTGGCAAAGAAACCCTTTTCAGTGGCAGCTTCTTCCGGGCTCACAACCGCAGAAGAGAGGGCTTTCCTGGATCGCTCATATTGATCATTCACCGCAAACAAACTAAGGAAATCCTGCTCGGACACCATGGAATTGTCCGGTTCCAGTGCTGCCAGCACAGCCAGCCGCACCTGCTGGAAACGGTCTTGCGCTGCAGGCAAAATGAAGATGGCCGCAACCAGGACCATCGCGGCAATACCCAAGTACATGACCATTAAACGAATAAAGTCATAAAAAAAAGAAACTACTCCCTGACGAACCTGTCGGGTTTCAGGACTGATATCAAACAAAGCCATCCTTCATTTCCAGCAAGTGGGAAAACCCCAAATATAACCCGAAAATTCATTTAGTCATGAAATATCTGGTACGCCAGCTTGCCAAACCCGACAAACACCCGCACCGACTGTCGCCAGATATCCTATAATGGAGCCTCTTTATCAAATTCTGATAGGCCGAACAAATTGAAATACCGTGACCTGCGTGACTTCCTCAGTCAGCTCGAAAAACTGAATAACCTGAAAGCCATTCAAACACCGGTTTCCACCCATCTTGAAATGACGGAAATCAGCGATCGTGTATTACGCAAGGAAGGGCCTGCCCTGCTTTTTGACAATCCCATGCACAATGGCCAGAAATCTGACATTCCGGTGCTGGCCAATCTGTTTGGTACGCCCCAGCGGGTTGCCTGGGGCATGGGTGCCGACAGTACCGGCGCCCTAAGGGAAATAGGTGAATTGCTGGCCACCCTGCGTGAACCCGAGGCACCCAAAAGCCTGAAAGACGCTTTTGGCAAGGTATCCATGCTTAAAGCCGCACTGTGGGACATGGCCCCAAAAATGCATCGCCACGCCGCCTGCCAGGAAATTATTCTTGAAGGCGATGACGTTGACCTTAACCGCCTGCCCATCCAGACCTGCTGGCCTGGCGATGTCGCCCCCCTGATTACCTGGGGCCTGGTCATTACCAGAGGCCCACTTGCCAAACGCCAGAACCTGGGGATTTATCGCCAGCAGCTTGTAGGCCGTAACAAACTCATCATGCGCTGGCTGTCACATCGCGGCGGCGCTCTTGATTTTCGTGATTTCGCCCTGGCCAATCCCGGCAAACCGTTTCCGATTGCCGTTGCCCTGGGCGCAGACCCTGCCACCATCCTGGGTGCCGTAACACCGGTTCCCGACAGCCTGTCGGAATACCAGTTTGCCGGTCTGCTGCGCGGTTCACGCACAGAACTGGTCAAGGCCATTGGCAGCGATTTGTCCATTCCCGCCTCGGCGGAAATCGTGCTTGAGGGGCATATACTTCCGTCCTCAGACCCGCGCGCGCTGGCTCCTTCAGTGCCCGAAGGCATGACGCCTCCGAAACCCTCCGCTTACGAAATGGCGCTGGAAGGCCCTTACGGCGACCATACCGGCTATTACAACGAACAGGACTGGTTCCCGGTCTTTACGGTTGAGCGCATTACCATGCGCAAAAACCCCATTTACCACTCAACCTATACCGGCAAACCTCCCGATGAACCTGCGGTGCTGGGAGTGGCCCTGAATGAAGTATTTGTTCCCCTGCTAAAGAAGCAACTACCTGAAATCGTTGACTTTTACCTGCCACCGGAAGGCTGCAGTTACCGGCTCGCAGTCGTTTCCATCCGTAAGCAATACGCTGGTCATGCCAAACGTGTCATGTTTGGCGTCTGGAGCATCCTGCGTCAGTTCATGTATACCAAATTCATTATTGTAGTTGATGACGATGTTGATACCCGCGACTGGAAAGAAGTCGTATGGGCCATGACTACCCGAATGGACCCGGTACGGGATACGCTACTGGTTGAAAACACGCCCATTGATTACCTGGATTTTGCCTCTCCGGTATCTGGTTTGGGTGGCAAGATGGGACTGGATGCCACCAATAAATGGCCTGGTGAAACCCAACGCGAATGGGGGACGCCCATCAAGATGGATGCAGATGTCAAAACCCGGGTGGATTCTCTATGGAAGGATCTGGGCTTGTAGTAACCGGTTGACGGGAAGGCGCTTTGCTTTCCCGATTCTGGAATTTATTGTAAACAAACCAGGAAACCGCCGCCAGCACCACCGGCCTAAGCACTTTTGAACGGGTTTTGCTGGAGCGCAGCAAAACCCGGCTAACCAACAGGCTAAGACGCGGGTTCTTTTCCAGGTAAGCAAACAAGGTAGAAGGAATACCTGTCATACGGGACAAGCCCAGGTTACCGCTTTGCAGTAATTGCTGCTTCAGTGCACGTGGGGAAGCCGAGAGAGCCAGTTTTCTGAAACTCAGACTGGCAATTTCCCGCTCAACCTCTATTCGGGCAACCAGAAATTGTTTGTGCAACTCCCGTTCTTTTCGGTTCATGGGCGATCCTCGGTAGCTGCCGGTGTTTTGCCCCGTATACACTGCGCATCATCTTGCAGGGCCTTGACCGTAGCGGAAAATGGCAGATTTTTCCTGATGAGATGGGAACGGACATACCAAAAACAGGCCAGTGCAGCCAGGGTATGAAATAGCACCAGCCCCAGCAAAACGACAAAACGGTATTCGGTACCCCAAAAATACAGGCCAACCAATACAGTTGCACTCATGAGGGCCAGGATAAAAAAAACAAAACCAAACATGCTCAACCACAGCATGCCCAGCATACGCTCTTTTTCTTCGGCCACTTCAAGCCCAAACAACTCCACGCGGGTGGCAGCGATTTTAAACAGGCTGCCAACCGCGTTCTTCAGATCATGCCTGACGGTCATAAAGGCGGTACCCTTTAATACTTAACGACGACCAATAATAACGCCCAACAACAAGCCTGCCAGGCCCACCATGCCAATTGAGCGCCATGGGTTTTCATGAACGTACTCATCGGTCACCCGTACGGCTTCCTTGCTTTGGGCAATCGCTTTTTCCTGGGTTTCCTTGAAACTGTCGGTTGCCCTGTGAATGGCACCCATTGCCCTTGCCCTTAATTCATGCGCTTTTTCTTCACCGGCACCTGCGGCTTCTTTCAGCAATGCTTCCGCCTCTTCAACACTTTTGCGCAGGCTTTCCAGCAATTGCTCTTCGGTTTGCTCCAGACTTTTTCGTATGGCCATTTGCTTTCTCCAAAAAGTTAACGGGCTTCAGAACATCATATATGATTTTTGGCAACTACAATATAGAAAAAACAAAAAAACATGACGACTTGTTTCTTCTTTATCTTGTTTGAAAATACAAGACAATACTGTAACGGCCGCGTAACAAAAACAGGAACTGGCGGGGTTTTCCTTAATCTTTTTGCCGGGTGCCGAAAATCCGGTCACCGGCATCACCCAGTCCGGGAATGATATAACCATTTTCATTCAGGCCTTCATCCACCGAGGCGGTGTAAATTTCCACATCAGGATGAATGCTGAGCACTTTTTCAATGCCCACCGGTGCCGCCACCAGAACCAGCGCGCGAATCTCGCGGCAACCGGCCGCTTTTAACATGTCAATGGTGGCAACCATGGAACCGCCGGTCGCCAGCATCGGGTCGATAATCAGGGCAATCCGCTGGTCCAGGTCATCCACCAGTTTTTTCAGGTAGGTTGCGGCCTCGAGGGTTTCCTCATTGCGGGCAATGCCAACAGCGCTGACCTTGGCGCCCGGAACCAGCGAAAGAACACCTTCCAGCATGCCAATACCGGCACGCAGGATGGGCACAACGGTTACTTTCTTGCCCGCAATTTTCTCTACGACAACATTACCACACCACCCCTTGATGGTGGTGTTTTCAAGTGGGAAGTCTTTAGTGGCCTCATAAGTAAGCAGCGCTGAAATTTCCTGGGCCAATTCGCGAAAACTTTTTGTACTCAGATCTGCACTGCGCATAATGCCCAGTTTATGTCTGATAAGGGGGTGCCGGATCTCGTGGATGGCCATAATTTCTCCGATGGATTCACAATACAATATATTCAGTCTGCCAGTGCTGAAAAAGGGCATAACTTTCCTGAGCCATTCATTTCAATGGCGCAGGGTTAAACTCGCTTTATAATAACCCCTTGCCCAGCATTAACCATGCCGAAATGATAATACGCCCTTCGATATTTTTCCAATTACCTTTGCTGTTTTCATGTATCAGATCAACAATACGCTAACTGTTGCCGACTTCAATTATGAGTTGCCACAAGCGCTTATCGCCCAGACACCCCCTGCATCCCGCGGACAAAGCCGCCTGTTGCACATCGATCCGCAAGACCGGTTCCACGACCTTGCCTTCCCCGATATCGTGAATCTGCTAAAACCCAACGACCTGCTTGTTTTTAACAACACCAAGGTCATCAAGGCACGCCTGCATGGACAAAAGCAAAGCGGTGGAAAAATCGAAGCCCTGATCGAACGCATAACCGAGCCCACCCGTGCCCTGGCACATCTTAAATCCAGTAAATCACCGAAGGCAGGTACCCGACTGGTCTTTGAAAACGCTTTTGAGGCAGAGGTACTTGGACGCGAAGGTGAATTGTTTGACCTTCGTTTTCCAAAAAATGTCCTGGACCTGCTGGATCAATACGGCGCGACTCCCTTGCCACCCTATATCCAGCACGAGGCCGACTCGTCCGATGAGCAGCGGTATCAAACCGTGTATGCCCGGGAACCCGGTGCCGTTGCCGCCCCAACCGCCGGCCTGCATTTTGACGATGCGCTGTTGCAGAAAATAAAAGCCGCAGGTATTGACTGTACCTTTGTAACCCTGCATGTGGGTGCAGGCACCTTTCAGCCCGTGCGGGTTGAACAATTAAAAGACCACACCATGCATGCCGAATGGTATACCGTTGGACAAGAAACCGTAGAGGCCATTTTACAAACCCGGGCCAACGGCGGGCGCGTGATTGCCGTAGGCACCACCAGCGTGCGTGCACTGGAATCGGCCGCTCATCAAGGCGGTCTTGCCGGACCAAAATGTCCGCGTGCCCATTCGGCCGACACCCGCCTGTTTATTACCCCTGGCTACGAATTCCAGGTCATAGACGGGCTCCTTACCAATTTCCACCTGCCCCAGTCCACCCTGCTTATGCTGGTTTCAGCACTGTGTGGCCTTGATACCATGCGCCAGGCCTATCAACACGCCATCAAACAGCAATACCGTTTTTTCAGCTATGGTGACGCCATGTTCATAGCGCCACGCGCCTGAATGCAAGGCAGCCCAGCTCCCCGATAAAAATCATTTATATTGAAAAAATATGTCAGGACTCAAGTTTGAACTGTTAAAAACCGAAGGCAAGGCCCGACGCGCCAGCCTTACCTTAAACCATGGCACCGTGCAAACGCCCATGTTCATGCCGGTTGGTACCTATGGCAGCGTCAAGGCCATGTTGCCGCATGAGCTGGAGGAAATCGGTTCCCAGGTTATTCTGGGCAACACCTTCCACCTTTGGCTGCGCCCGGGCACCGAAGTGATCGAAAAGCATGGCGGCTTGCATCAATTCATGCAATGGAACAAGCCCATCCTGACTGATTCGGGTGGTTTTCAGGTATTCAGCCTTAGTGACCTGCGCAGCAAAATCACAGAGGAAGGCGTTAAATTTTCTTCGCCCATTGATGGCGCCAAGCTGCTGCTGACGCCCGAAGAATCCATGCGCATCCAGCGTTCCCTGAATTCTGATATCGTCATGGTGTTTGATGAGTGTACCCCTTACATGATTGATGGCCGCCCGGCCACCCAGGAAGAGGCGGCCCGCTCAATGCGCATGTCACTGCGCTGGGCCAAACGCTCCAAAGACACCTTCAATCAACTGGAAAACCCCAATGCCCTGTTTGGGATTGTCCAGGGCGGCATGTATGAATCCCTGCGTGATGAATCCCTGGCCGGCCTCACCGATATCGGTTTCCATGGCTATGCCATTGGAGGCCTGTCGGTGGGTGAACCCAAGGAAGACATGCTGCGCATTTTGCAGCACATCACCCACAAGCTGCCTGAAAATGCGCCCCGTTACCTGATGGGCGTGGGTACCCCCGAGGACCTGGTTGATGGCGTCGCCAACGGCGTGGACATGTTCGACTGCGTCATGCCTTCACGCAATGCCCGTAATGGCTGGCTGTTTACCCGCTTTGGCGATATCAAGATCCGCAATGCCCGTTACAGGGATGATACCCGCCCACTGGACCCGACCTGCCACTGCCATACCTGCAAACACTTTTCCCGCGCTTATTTGCATCACCTGCAAAAAGCCAATGAAATTACCGGTGCCCGCCTGAATACTCTTCACAACCTGCATTACTATCTTAACTTAATGCAGGAAATGCGCACGGCACTGGAGAACGGTACTTTTGCACAATGGAAAGAACAATTCGCAAAAGATCGCGCAAGAGGCATCGAATAATCAAGTTCCGCTACAATATCCCGTTAATATAATTATTTTTTTGGAGTCCCCCATGCTGGCAACAGATTTATCACAACTCATTATTGCTCAAGCCGCCCCCGAGGGCGCAGCGGGTGGATTGGCAAGTTTTCTGCCAATCATCCTCATGTTTGTGGTGCTTTATTTCATGATGATCCGTCCACAAATGAAACGCCAGAAAGAACATAAAGCCATGGTCGAAGCACTGGCCAAAGGCGATGAAGTCATTACATCAGGTGGCCTGCTGGGTAAAGTCAGCAAAGTAACCGACAACTACATTACCATCGAAGTATCCGAACTGGCCGAAAAACCCGTTGAAGTCCTGCTACAGCGCGGAGCCGTTACCAATATCCTGCCCAAAGGCACCATCAAATCACTGTAAGGCTGCCCTGCCCTTAATTTTTTAAGGGCTTTCTTTTTTTAATCCACATATTTATACGGCTACGGCATGAACCGCTATCCTCTCTGGAAATACCTAATGGTACTGGTTGCATTGGTAATCGGTATCGTTTACACCATCCCGAACTTTTTCGGGGAATCGCCTGCTGTCCAGGTTTCTAGCGCAAACGTTACACTCAAGGTCGATCAACAGCTGTTAAGCCGCGTTGACAGCATCCTTAAACAAAACAACATTCCTTATACGGGCTCCTATTTTCAGCAAAATGGTCCGGTGGGCACCATCCGCATCCGCTTCGCTTCCACCGATAACCAACTTAAGGCCAAAGACATCCTTGAGAGCAGCCTGAATACCAATACACAAGAGCCCGACTATACGGTTGCCCTGAACTTGCTGTCCGGATCTCCCGACTGGCTGACCAGCCTGGGCGCAAACCCCATGTACCTGGGTCTTGACTTGCGCGGTGGCGTTCACTTCCTGCTGCAGGTCGACATGAAAGGCGCACTGGAATCGCGCTATGACACGCTGACCACCGACATCCGCAGCATTCTTCGCGACCAGAAAGTTGACGTCGAGTCCGTCAACAAGGTAGGCTCCACCGTTGTGTCCACCTTTGCCTCCGATACCGACCGCAACAAAGCCATTGCCGCGTTCCGTAACCGTATCAATGAACTGACCTTTACCGAATCTGCCGATAACGGCAAATTCATCCTGACAGGACAAATCAGCCCAAGCGAAATCGCCCGGGTAGAACAAACCGCCCTCAAACAAAACATTCTTACCCTGCATAACCGCATCAATGAATTGGGCGTTGCCGAGCCGGTTATCCAGCAGCAGGGCAACGACCGTATCGTTGTTCAATTGCCCGGCATTCAGGATGTCGCCAAGGCCAAGGAAATTCTTGGCCGTACCGCCACCCTGCAACTGCGTATGGTCGACGACTCACCCGCAGCCATGTCTGCCCTGGCCAGTGGCACGGTGCCATTCGGACTGGAGTCTTTCAAGGACAGCGACGGCCGCCCCATTCTGGTGCGCCGCCAGGTCCTGCTAACTGGTGAAAACCTGGAAAACGCCCAGGCCGGCCGTAACCAGCAAACCCAGGAACCCACCGTTAACCTGACCCTGGACAACAAAGGTGCCCGCATTTTTCGCGACACCACCCGCGACAACATTGGCAAACGACTGGCCATTATCCTGTTTGAAAACAACCGCGGACAAGTCGTTACCGCACCGGTTATCCGCAGTGAAATCCCCAACGGACAAGTTGAGATTTCAGGCAGCATGACTGCCCAGCAGGCGGCCGACGTATCCCTGTTGCTTCGTGCCGGCTCATTGGCCGCGCCCATGAGCATTATCGAGGAACGCACGATTGGCCCAAGCCTGGGTGCGGAAAACATCAAGAAAGGGTTTGATTCCACCCTGTACGGCTTCATCATGATTGCCGTGTTCATGATTATTTACTATCACCTCTTTGGTATTTTCTCCTCCCTGGGCCTGATCTTCAACGTCTTGCTGCTGCTGGCACTGCTCTCCATGCTGCAGGCCACGCTTACCCTGCCAGGTATTGCGGCGCTGGCCCTTACCCTTGGTATGGCGATTGACGCGAACGTGCTGATCAACGAACGGATACGGGAGGAACTGCGTGGCGGTGCCTCGCCGCAACAGGCCATCAATACCGGTTTTGACAAGGCGTGGGGAACCATTCTTGACTCAAACCTGACCTCCCTGATTGTTGGACTGGCATTGCTGGCGTTTGGCAGTGGCCCCATCCGTGGGTTTGCCGTCGTGCATACCCTTGGCATCCTGACCTCCATGTTCTCGTCCGTAGTGGGTGTCCGTGCACTGGTCAACCTTTGGTATGGCGGTCGTAAAAAGCTCAAAACCCTGGCTATCGGTACTGTCTGGAAACCGGATGCAGAGAAATAAAACGCTTTCATCCACAAGCAAGGTTTAACACGAAAACAATGTACCTGAACCCTGGCGGTTCGGGTACCAGGAATTAAAATGGAATTATTCAGAATCCGTAAAACCATACCGTTCATGAAGTATGCACCAATCCTTAACGCGATCAGTGCCATTACTTTCATACTGGCGGTATTTTTCATCGTTACCCGCGGTTTTCACCTTTCGATTGAATTTACAGGTGGAACCGTCATGGAAGTCAATTACCAGCAGCCCGCCGAACTGGACTCCATCCGTAAATCAGTGACCTCCCTGGGTTATACCGACTTCCAGGTACAGAATTTTGGCACCTCGCAAGACGTCATGATTCGCCTGCCCGTTCAGGAGGGCGTCTCGTCGGCCGAGCAAAGCGAAAAGGTCATGCAGATTTTGCAACAGGCAGACCCCAGTGCCGAACTGCGCCGGGTTGAATTTGTTGGCCCACAGGTAGGTGGCGAACTGTTCAGCAATGGCCTGAAAGCGTTTTTCTTTGTGGTCCTGGGTATTATTGTGTATCTGGGTTTCCGCTTTGAATGGAAATTCGCCATTGCCGGCATGATTGCCAACCTGCACGACGTGGTGATTATTCTGGGCTTTTTTGCCTTTTTCCAATGGGAGTTCTCTTTACCCGTACTGGCCGGCGTGCTCGCTGTCCTTGGCTACTCGGTCAACGAATCGGTGGTTATCATGGACCGGATCCGTGAAAACTTCCGCAAACAGCGCAAAACTTCGGTTCGCGAAGTCATTGACAGCTCCATTACCCAAACCATCTCCCGTACCATTATTACTCACGGTTCTACCCAGATGATGGTGTTGTCCATGTTCTTTTTTGGAGGTCCCACCCTGCATTATTTTTCGCTGGCCTTAACCATCGGTATCTGGTTTGGCATTTATTCATCGGTTTTCGTGGCGGCCTCCCTTGCCATGTGGCTGGGTGTCAAACGTGAAGACATGGTGAAAGCACCCAAAAAAGAAGACCCTGCCGCCGAAATCATGGAAGGCTGATGCACGCCACAAGGTAAACGACTTATAAACCCTTGCCATTGAAATTACCCCCAACGCCCGGATATCACCGGTTTTTGGGGGTAATTTAATTTGGGACATTTTTCAATGTAAAAACAAACAGATAGAAAAAAGAGCGACAATAAGAGTACAATCTGCTTTTCCTTTTTTGCCCCCGGGCTTAAACCCGCACCGGTATTCGATTATGCAAGAAACAAACCTCAAACGTCCCGGCTTTAATCCTGAAGCGGTTGAATCTCCCCTGTCTTCCCTGGCCGCCCCCGATGGCAGCATCCGCAAGCTTTACATCAAGACTTTCGGCTGCCAGATGAATGAATATGACTCTGACAAAATGGCTGATGTACTGCGTGAAAACCAGGGCCTGGAGCTGACCAACGATCCGGAAGATGCCGATGTCATCCTGTTCAACACCTGTTCAATCCGTGAAAAAGCCCAGGAAAAGGTCTTTTCAGACCTCGGACGCGCCAATCAGCTCAAACAGAAAAAACCAAACCTGGTCATTGGTGTCGGCGGTTGCGTGGCCAGTCAGGAAGGGGCCACCATCATTCGCCGTGCCCCCTACGTTGACGTCGTTTTCGGCCCCCAGACCCTGCACCGCCTGCCAGACCTGATCAATAAAAGGCAGGAAACCGGCCGCTCGCAAGTCGATATCAGCTTCCCCGAAATTGAAAAATTCGACGCCTTGCCACCTGCCCGCGTTGATGGTCCGTCGGCATTCGTTTCCATTATGGAAGGCTGTAGCAAATACTGCAGTTTTTGCGTGGTTCCCTATACCCGTGGCGAAGAAATTTCCCGTCCGTTTGAAGACGTCTTGCAGGAAGTGGCCGACCTGGCAGACCAAGGGGTTAAAGAAGTCAATCTGCTGGGCCAGAACGTCAATGCCTACCGTGGCACCATGGGAGACAGCGGTGAAATCGCCGACTTCGCCATGTTGCTTGAATATGTCCATGAAATCCCGGGCATTGAACGCATCCGCTATACCACGTCCCATCCCAAGGAAATGACCAACCGCTTGATTGAAGCGCACGGCGCCCTGCCCAAGCTGGTGCCTTTCCTGCACCTGCCCATCCAGACCGGCAGCGACCGCATCCTGGCCGCCATGAAGCGCGGTTATACCGGGCTTGAATTCAAGGCCATTGCCCGCAAACTGTATGCAGCACGTCCCGGTTTGACGCTGTCCTCCGACTTCATCGTTGGCTTTCCCGGTGAAACCGATGCCGACTTCGAAACCACCATGAAGCTGATCGAAGACGTCAATTTTGACACTTCATTTTCTTTCATCTATTCGCGTCGTCCCGGCACGCCGGCCGCCGACCTGCATGATGACACCCCTTACGAGGTCAAGCTCAAGCGCCTGCAACGCTTGCAGGCCCAAATCAACAAACAGGCCAAGGCCATCAGCCATGCCATGCTCAACACGATTCAGCCCGTGCTGGTCGAAGGCGAATCACGCCGCGACAAAGACGAGCTGACCGGACGTACCGAAAACAACCGGATCGTCAATTTTTCCGCACCCAAACGCCTCATTGGCCAAATCGTCAATGTACGCATTACCGATGTCTACACCAATTCACTGCGTGGCGAGGTGGTAACCAGCGAGCAGGTTAGCTAATGGCCGTCAAACGCAACCAGCCGGTTATCATCACCCTTGATGGCGACAATATGCAGTTGGCCAATCTATGTGGCCCCCTCGATGAAAACCTGCGGCAAATCGCCCAGGCCTGGGGGGTCAAGCTTGGCCGTAATGGCAACCGCATTACCCTGGAAGGCGAGCAGGCCCTGAAGGCGGGCAACAGCATTGAGATTTTTCATCGGCGGGCCCGCCACAAAGACCTCTCCATCGATGATATCCAGCTGGGCCTGGTAGAGCAGAAGGCCTCTCCGCACAACAAAGCGACACCCGCCTCATCAAGCCAGCCAACAGAGCAGGACGATCTGCCACCACTGGACGATGAAAGCGACACCATCATCCTGCGCACGCGACGCAGCGACCTGCGCCCCAGAACGCCCAGCCAGCGCCAGTACCTGAATAATGTCCTGCGCAATGACATTACCTTTGGCACAGGCCCGGCCGGCACGGGCAAGACCTGGCTGGCCGTGGCCTGCGCCATTGATGCCCTGGAGCGTGAAAACGTACAACGCATCATTCTGACGCGTCCAGCGGTAGAGGCTGGCGAACGCCTGGGTTTTCTGCCCGGCGACCTGGCCCAGAAGGTGGATCCATACCTTCGCCCTTTATATGACGCGCTTTACGACCTGATGGGCTTTGAAAAAGTACAGCGCCTGTTCGAAAAGCAAACGATTGAAATCGCACCGCTGGCCTATATGCGTGGCCGCACCCTGAACCATGCCTTTGTCATCCTTGATGAAGCCCAGAACACCACTCCGGAACAGATGAAAATGTTCCTGACCCGCATTGGTTTTGGCAGCAAGGCCATTATTACCGGTGACCCGTCACAGGTTGACCTGCCCAAAGGGCAAAAAAGCGGTCTGTCTCATGCCCTGCAGGTTTTGCAGTCGGTCGAAGGCATTGCTTTTTCACGTTTCTCCAGTAAAGATGTGGTCCGTCATCCACTGGTGGCTCGCATCATCGATGCCTACGATGAGTCAGAGGCGGTCTCCAGCCACACTTCCCGTTAATCTTCTTACCGTTAAACCATCATGCCAGAACCCGTTCTCAGCTTTACCGTTCAATATGCCGTTGATGCGCCGGAACTGTCCCGTCAGCAGCTGCGTGCCTGGGCCCTGAAAGCGGTTCAGGCTGCAAGCCGGGACTGTCCCGATGCGTTCCAGCGTGCCGAACTGACCCTGCGCCTGGTAGACGCCGATGAAGGCCGCTCCCTCAATGCCAGCTATCGCAACAAAGATTACGCCACCAACGTCCTGACCTTCGAATACGGTGTCGACCCGGAAGGAACGGCCCGCGGCGACATTATCCTGTGCCTTGAGGTACTGGAAAAAGAAGCCGCCGAACAGGGCAAACCGCTTAAAAACCACGCCGCCCACCTGGTCGTGCACGGCACCCTTCACGCCCTGGGCTACGACCATATCAGCAATGATGAGGCCGAACACATGGAAGCCATGGAAATTGCCATCCTGACGCGTTTACATATCGAAAACCCTTATCTGGAGCGTTAATAATCCACAAAAATAAGCACGCTTAAGGGGGAAATTCAGGCATTTTCAATGAACAAGCCGAAATTTCATCAAAACTGAATAATTTTGAGTTATGCTTGAATTCCCATTAACTAGACGTCCAGAGATGTCAACAGACCCATATCCTTCCAGCGAGGCTGACTCGGAAACAAAGTCAGCCAAAAAATCAGCCGCACGTACTTTGTTGCAGCGTTTTAAAACCCTTATCGGCCAAAGCGAACCCGAAGACCGTAAGGACATCCAGGAAATCCTGTGCACCGCACATGACAGGGAAATACTTGATGACGACTCCTACACGATGATCCTGGGCTCCATTTCGGTTACCGAAAAAAATGTCAGCGACATCATGGTGCCCCGCTCACGCATGGACATGCTTGATGCCTCACAATCCCTGCAGGAACTCCTGCCCATCATTATTGATACGGCGCACTCGCGTTTTCCTGTTTATGAAAATGAGCGTGACAACATTATCGGCATTTTGCTGGCCAAAGACTTGCTGCGTTTTTTCAACGAACCCAACCTTAATATCCGCAACCTGATCCGGCCTGCCTACTTTGTGCCCGAAACAAAAAAACTCAACCAGCTGTTGCGCGACTTCAAGGAAAACCGCAATCATCTTGCCATCGCCATCGATGAATACGGCAGCATTACCGGCCTTATCACCATGGAAGATGTCCTTGAGCAAATTGTGGGCGATATTGAAGACGAATACGATGAAGACGCCGAACAGACCATTTTCCCCGAGTCGGAAAATGCCTGGCGGGTCATGGCCATCACCGATATCAGCGACTTCAACCAAACCATCAACAGCCATATTCCCGAAGATGAATATGACACCATTGGCGGCTGGCTGGCGGCAGAACTGGATCATATCCCCCAACGTGGAGACACGCATGACCACGAAAACCTGAGGTTCCGGGTCTTGCGTGCCGATGCAAGGCGTGCCTTATGGCTGCATGTCAAGCGCTCCACCTCTTCCGCTGTTACCAACAAAGACAACTAAACCATGATGCACCGGCTTTTATTGCTTGCCGCGGGCGCTTTGCATGCCCTGAGCTTTTCCGCTTTCCCGCTTCCCGCATGGAGCCTGTCATCAACGCAAATCATCACCCTGGGCATACTGGCCTGGTATGTCCTGAGGGCTGGAAGCGTACGCCAGGCTGCCTGGCACGCTGCCTGGTTCAGCATCAGCAATTTCTGCGTAGGCATTTACTGGCTGTTCATTAGCATGAATACCTACGGGGCGCTGGCCGCCCCGCTGGCCGCCGCTGCCGTCTTCCTGCTATCCGCCTACTTAAGCCTGTATCCCGTCCTTGCCGCCAGTGTAAGCCGCTACCTGTCACGCAGCAGCGTGGCCAGCTTCATACTTGTCTGGGCCGGTTGCCAGGCATTATCAGACTGGTTGCGCAGCTTCATATTTACCGGTTTTCCCTGGAACAGCACGGGTTATGCCCACACCGACAGCGTCCTGTCCGGCTGGGCCCCCGTCCTGGGCGCTTACGGAGTGGGTTTTATGGCGGCACTGGTATCCGCACTGTTGGCTGCCGGCCTTGTCTTCCTGCAAAAACAACAGCAAAAAAAATCAATCCTCTGCCTCATCTCCATTGTCTGCCTGTTCATGATCAGTTTCGGCCTGAAACAAATTTCCTGGCACCAACCGCATGGCAACCCCATTTCAATCAGGCTGGTTCAGGGCAACATTTCCCAAGACCGCAAGTTCCATCCCGACACCATGATGGAAAGCATGTATGAGAATTTTGACCTGGCCTTGCTGGAGCCTGCCGACCCTGAAGCGCCCGCTAAAGTCATCATTTTCCCGGAAACCATTATTCCGGGCTTCCAGGACAGGATGAGCCCGGAATTCTGGCACTCGGTCACCCGGCTTGCCGAACACACGCAAAGCGTTTTTTTCATGGGTGTCCCTTTGCGCACTCTGGATCATCGTGGTGAGCGCTACACCAACAGCGTGATCGCCCTTGATGGGAACACCAGCACCGAGGCATTGATGTCCGGCCTGGGGCTGCCTGTTTATGACAAACAGCACCTGGTTCCTTTTGGCGAATTCATTCCCTACGGTTTTCGCTGGTTTGTTCACGCTATTGGCATACCACTTGGCGATTTTGACCGGGGCACCGCTTTACAGCACAACTTCGTGGTACAAGACCAGGTTTTTGCACCCAATATCTGCTATGAAGACGTTTTTGGCGAGGAGCTGCTGCCCGCCCTTTTTGCCCGGCCCGATGGCTCTCCGGGCGCCAGCATCATGTTTAACGTCAGTAACCTGGCCTGGTTTGGCAATACCTTTGCCCTGGGACAACATTTGCAAATTGCCCGCATGCGCAGCATGGAAACCGCCCGCCCCATGGTGCGTGCCACCAACACCGGTACAACCGCAGCCATAGACGCCAGTGGAAACCTGATTGCCGCCCTGCCCACCGCCATTCCGGGCGTATTGGATGTACAGGTACAGGGAACACAAGGCCATACCCTATATGCACGTACTGGCAATAGCCTGATAATTATATTGTCACTGTTTTGTATCGGCCTGGGTGTACTTGCCAGAAAAAAAACCTGATTTTTTTCAAAAAAATCCCAGGCAAGTGTAAACATCATTTTATTGGTAAAAAAACATCATTTTTAAGGCAACATAATTGAAATGTGGCTTTTTTGTACACAAGAAGCAAAAAGGCATTGCACAAAAATATAAACACGTGCATAATTCTAATTCTTCGCTAGTCACTCAATTGGGGGTATAGCTCAGCTGGGAGAGCGCTTGCATGGCATGCAAGAGGTCAGCGGTTCGATCCCGCTTATCTCCACCAACTTTCTTTGGAAAGGTTTAGCGAAGCAGGTTGTGAAACAGTTTTATGGCTCACAATCAAAATGCAGTAAGTTTTAAGTTAAAGTCCTGTCCCCTTCGTCTAGAGGCCTAGGACACCACCCTTTCACGGTGGGTACAGGGGTTCGAATCCCCTAGGGGACGCCAAACTTTAAAGTTTGATGTTGACTTTAGCATACCGCTGCGGAGCGGTAGTTCAGTTGGTTAGAATACCGGCCTGTCACGCCGGGGGTCGCGGGTTCGAGTCCCGTCCGCTCCGCCACAAGATTCAAAAGCCCTGACACTTTTTCAGGGCCTTTTTAATGCTACACATACGAAGCATTAATATCAGTTAGACAAAGTCCTGTCCCCTTCGTCTAGAGGCCTAGGACACCACCCTTTCACGGTGGGTACAGGGGTTCGAATCCCCTAGGGGACGCCAAACTTTCCAGTTTGATGTTGACTTTAAGCATACCGCTGCGGAGCGGTAGTTCAGTTGGTTAGAATACCGGCCTGTCACGCCGGGGGTCGCGGGTTCGAGTCCCGTCCGCTCCGCCACAAAATTCAAAAGCCCTTATCTTTATTTAAGTTAAGGGCTTTTTCATTTCTGGCGGTGGTTCTTCGCTGTCTCAGTAGCACGCTCAGCTCAAGCTGCCGAACAAAAACACATCACTGCCATCGTCCATGTACCCCCATATCATCTCTTCCCGGCTCACATAACAATAAAGCATAAGCAAATTACCACTTATTGTTTTTCATGTATAACAGCGATCATTATACTTGTAGGTAATATAAACCCATTTATTTAAAGTTTAAAATAATGAGCCGCTTAACCATTCATACCCTCGACACCGTCCCCGCCGAAGCCAGCGAACGCCTGCAAAACGTCAAGAAAAACAACGGATTCATCCCCAACCTGATTGGCGTTCTGGCCAATGCCCCCACCGCCCTGGAAACCTACCAGGTCGTTGGTGGCATCAATGCGCGCAACGGCTTTAGCGATGCCGAACGTGAAGTCGTGCAAATTACTGCCGCCACCCTGAACGGATGCGGTTTTTGTGTTGCCGGCCATACCGCCATTACCCGCAAGAAAAACCTGATGCCCGAAGAACTCATTCAGGCCCTGCGCAACACCCAGGCGCTTAGCGATCCAAAACTGAATGCACTGGCCCAATTTACCATTGCCGTCATGGAAAACAAGGGTCAGGTATCCGATGCGCAACTGAATGACTTCCTGGCAGCCGGCTATACACAAGCCAATGCACTGGATGCCGTTCTGGGCGTCAGCCTGGCCACCCTGTGCAATTACGCCAATAATCTGGCCAAAACACCCATTAACCCCGAGTTGCAACCTTTTGCCTGATTCTTTATAGATTCTTCCCTGCCCGTAAGGAATATTGCTGTGAGTCAAACCGATACGACCGCTCTTTTAGCCTCCATTGTCAACCTGGTAAAAACCGAATTGGCCCCGTTGGCCAGTGCCATTGACCAGGAAGGGGTTTACCCTGCTGACTTCCTGCATCAACTGGGCGCGCTGGGCGGGTTTTCCGCAGCCATTCCAAAAGAATACGGGGGTGTTGAACTGGGCCTGGACACCCAAATCGACATCATCACGGCAGTGGGCCGTGAATGCGGTTCCACGGCATTCCTTACCTGGTGCCAGTCCACCTGTGCCTGGTATTTGCTGCATTCACCCAATGAGACGGTCAAGCAGCGCTACCTGCCCCTGGTGGCCCAGGGCAAACTGCTCTCTGGCACCGGCATGTCCAATACCGTCAAACACCTTGCCGGCATCGAAAAGATCCATCTGACCGCCACGCGTGAAGGAAAAGACTATATGGTAAGTGGTTCCCTGCCATGGGTTTCCAATATCGGCAACGATCATCTTGCCATTGTTGCCGCATCGGTAGGCGAAGAAGGCTATATCATGTTTGCCGTACGGGGCGACAGCGAAGGGCTGGCCCTGAATCCCTGCCCCGAATTTTCCGGTCTTGAGGGCACCCAAACCCTGAACATGCGGTTCAGGAATGTTCGCGTCAGCGCTGATGACGTCCTGGCCCGGCCCGATCAGTTCAAAGCCTTTATCAGCCGTATCAAGCCCGGTTTTGTACTGGGTCAATCGGGTATTGGCTTTGGCATTATTGAAGGCAGCCTGAAAACCATTCGGGAAAGCAATATCACCACGGCCCATGTCAATATTTACCTGGATGAACAGGAAACGGATCTGGCCACCCGTCTTGATACCTTAAGAAAAGAAGTCAGCAGCCTGGCACCACAGGCAGAAAACGGCACCGCCCGCATTCTGGACATTTTACGCGCCCGTGCCAATGGGTCTGAAGCCACCCTGGCAGCAGCACAGTCAGCCCTTCTGCATGCGGGCGCCAAAGGTTACCTGATGCGTCACCCTGCCCAGCGACGCCTGCGAGAGGCTGTTTTTGTGGCCATCGTAACGCCCGCCCTGAAGCATTTACGCAAAGAAATTCATGATCTTGAACAACATTCCAACATGGAGGCAGCATAATGAAACAGTGGATGTGCGGCCCCTGCGGCCTGATTTACGATGAAGCGCTTGGCCTTCCCGAACACGGCCTGCCTCCCGGCACCAAATTCGAGGATATTCCCGATGACTGGGAGTGCCCCGATTGCGGCGTGACCAAGGCCGATTTCTACCTCATTCCCGATTAAACAAGGACCCATCATGGTGAACCCGACACCGTTGGCAAGGAAAACCGTTCTGGATGCCCAACAACTCCAACTCAGTTACAGCAGGCCCAAACAGTCGCCCACCGTTGTATTGCGCGACTTCTCCCTGCAGCTGTCTGAAGGTGAAATTGTGGCCATCCTGGGTCCCAGCGGCGTGGGCAAGTCTTCACTGCTCCGTGTACTGGCCGGCCTGCAGAATGCCGACCAGGGCACCGTAAAGGTCAACAATGAACCCTTGCAGGGTCCACATCCGCGCCTGGGTTTTGTTTTTCAGGATCCAAGCCTGCTGCCCTGGCTGAATCTGGAAGAAAACGTCCGGTTTGGCCTGGATTTCAAGCATCAGCCCCACATCTCCCGGGAACAAATCAATGCCCGCGTGCAAGCGGCGATTGAAGAGGTCAACCTGACTGCCGCCCGCTTGCGTTATCCATCCGAGCTGTCTGGCGGCATGGCCCAGCGTGCGGCACTGGCTCGCAGCCTGGCACGCCACCCTGAAATCCTTTTACTGGATGAACCTTTCAGCGCACTGGATGAAATCACCCGCAGTGAAATGCAGGAACTCCTGCTGCAAATCACACAAAAACACAAATCAGCCGCCATTCTGGTGACCCATGACATTGATGAGGCCCTGCTTGTCGCCGACCGCATCATTCTGATCGGAGATATGCCGGGCCGCCAGATTGGCCAGTGGTCGATCACCCAGCCTCACCCCAGAGACACCATTTCCCCGACACTGACCCAGACCAGGGTGGAAATTATCCAATTGCTCAGGCAGGCACGTAACAAAACCGCTGCCAACAACGCCAGCATGGCAGCCTGAACCCCTTATAAAAAACAGTTCCTCGCCACCTACCGGCCAAGAGAAGACACATGAAAGACGCTAACAACACCACTTCAGATGCCCGTCGCCTGTTTTTAAAACTATCGGGCTTGTTTACCGCCATGGGTGCACTGCCTTTATTGCAAATGCACAACCAGGCCCGTGCCGCAGACCCCAATGCACCGGTAAGAATCGGCTATTTGCCCATTACCGATGCCACGCCATTATTGGTCGCCGATCATCAGCAATACTATCAGGCCCAGGGGCTCGAGGTGGAACAACCCCGCATGTTCCGCAGCTGGGCACAACTGGTGGAGGCATTTCTGGCTGGCCAGGTAAACGTGGTGCATCTGCTGGCCCCCATGACTGTCTGGGCACGCTATGGCAGCCAATCCAAGGCTAAAGTGGTTGCCTGGAACCATATGTCCGGATCGGGCCTGACCGTTTTGCACGAAATCAACCAGATTAAAGACCTGGGTGGAAAAACCGTTGCCATTCCATTCTGGTATTCCCTGCATAACGTCGTGTTGCAACATCTGCTCAAGAACCAGGGGCTTGAACCCATTAGTGAAGGCAACCCCACCAGCCAACAGGTTAAGCTGGTTGTCATGCCACCCTCTGACATGGTGCCCGCACTGGCCAATAAACAAATTGCCGGTTATACCGTTGCCGAACCCTTCAATGCCTCGGCCGAAGTGCTTAAAGTGGGCAAGATCCTGCGTTTTACCGGTGACGTCTGGAAAGATCACGCCTGCTGTGTGGTGCTGATGCATGAGCAAGACTTGCAGGAACGCCCCGAATGGACCCAGAAAGTGGTCAATGCCATTGTCCAGGCCCAGGCCTGGATACAGGATAATAGAAGCGAAACCGCCCAAATCCTGTCCAAGGATAACGCCAAGCGTTATACCCCGCATTCATTGGAGGCACTGTCACAGGTTCTGGTGCCCGAATTGCTGAACCGGGAGCTGTACGAAAGCAATGGCGCAATCGTCAATACACAATGGAATGAGAAACGGATCGATTTTCAGCCTTATCCTTTTCCCAGCTACACCGAAGAGTTGGTCAGAAAACTCAAGAACACCCTGGTGTCAGGCAGAAACGATTTCCTGCAGGCACTTGATCCTGCCTTTGTGGCCAGCGACCTTGTGGACGACCGCTTTGTGAAAAAAGCCATTCTCGATAATGGTGGCCCGGCTGCTTTCGGCCTGGAGTCATTCACCCGGCAGGAAATCATTACCGGTTAAACATTTACTTCAGCCTGCAAGCTGTCCAAATCGGGCTGCAGGCGTTTATACCAGCGCGAAAATTATGCATACCAATTTCAAACAACCCGGCTTCAATGCCCGTTTTTCCCTTGGCATAGGTGGCTTGCTCATGCTGGTTGCCCTTTGGAGTCTGGGAACCCATTTGCTGGAAGCGAATGTCTCACTGGCCAGCCTGCTAAGTCCGGCTCAAACATTCAGCAGCCTGTACGAGCTGCTGGTTCAGAACCAGCTCACCCTGCATACCCTGACCAGCCTCAAACGGGTACTGGTGGGCCTGGGCCTGGCCTTGCTGATCGGCGTTCCGGCTGGGCTTGCGATTGGTGCCTCACGCGCCCTTGAGAACTCGACCAGCACCGCCTTCCAGTTCCTGCGCATGATTTCGCCCTTGTCATGGATGCCCATTGCCGTCATGGTGTTTGGTATTGGCGATGCGCCCATTTACTTCCTGCTCAGTTTTGCCGCTGTCTGGCCCATCATCATGAATACCGCGTCGGGTGTCAAGCAACTGGACCCGCGCTGGCTGATGCTGGCCAAAAGCCTAAGCGCAACCCGTAAGGAAGTCCTGCTGAAAATCATCCTTCCAGGTGTTTTAGGCCATATACTGACCGGTGTGCGGCTGGCCATTGGTGTTATCTGGATTGTCCTGGTTCCGTGTGAAATGCTGGGCGTGAGCTCCGGTTTGGGCTACTTTATCCTGGACACCCGCGACCGGCTTGCCTATTCAGAACTGATGGCCGTGATTGTGCTTATTGGCGCGCTTGGCTTCATTCTGGATGGCCTGGCCCAAAAACTGTACCAGCATTGGGTGCGTAGCCCCGGCAAAGCGTAGTATCCCCGGGAAACTTAATAGGCGTTCCCATGCAAGAGCATCACTGCCATTAAGTTAAGGAAAATCCATTTAAAAACAATGTTTTTTCTGTCGTTTATGAAAGTTCAACTGTCTCCTTGATGATGACTTTTTACGGGGCGGATGACGGTAGCGCCGTTCCAG